>NZ_JARWKT010000006.1:0-268158 GCF_029846385.1 Cobetia sp. 10Alg 146 | reverse complement strand
TCACTGGCTACCATCCTCACACCTCAAAGGAGGTGTTTCGCATGCCTTTTTATCTCTACCGGCCACCACACTCACACCTCAAAGGAGGTGCTTCGCATGCCTTTTCGTCTTCACTGGCTACCATCCTCACACCTCAAAGGAGGTGTTTCGCATGCCTTTTTATCTTCATTGGCTACCATCCTCACACCTCAAAGGAGGTGTTTCGCATGGTAGGTCAGATGCTCATCGATGAAAGTGGCCATGAAGAAGTAGCTGTGATCATAGCCGGGCTGGCGACGCAGGATCAGCGGGTGGTCCTGCTCGGCGCAGACCGCCTCCAGACGCTCCGGCTTGAGCTGCTCTTCCAGGAACTGGTCATTCTCGCCCTGCTCGACGAACAGCTCCTGACGCGCGGCACCGCTGTTGCCCGCCTGCTTGACCAGCTCGCAGGTATCCCACTGCGCCCACTGGGTGCGGTCATCGCCGAGATAGCCGCTGAAGGCCTTCTCGCCCCACGGGCAGGCCATCGGATTGGCGATCGGCGCGAAGGCGGAGACCGAGCGATAGCGCCCCGGATTCTTCAGCGCGCAGATCAGCGCGCCGTGGCCGCCCATGGAGTGACCGGAGATGGACTCGCGTTCGCCATCCACCGGGAAGTGACGCTTGACGAGCGCCGGCAACTCCTCGGTGACGTAGTCGTACATGCGGTAATGGCGCGCCCACGGCTCGCGGGTGGCATTGACGTAGAAGCCGGCACCGCTGCCGAAGTCATAGCTCTCGTCTTCGCCGGGCAGGTCCACGCCACGCGGGCTGGTATCCGGGCAGATCAGGGCGATGCCCAGCTCGGCTGCCTTGCGCTGCGCGCCGGCCTTCTGCATGAAGTTCTCGTCGGTGCAGGTCAGCCCCGACAGCCACCACAGCATCGGCACCGGGCCCTGTTCGGCCTGCGGCGGCAGATAGATGGCGAACACCATGTCGCAATCCAGACTGCCGCTGCGGTGACGGTAACGCTTGAGCCAGCCACCATGCACCTTGTTGGCGCTGACCAGCTCGAGTTGTTCGGTCGCGGTCATCATGCTCTCCCTTGTGATATCGCCTCATGAAGACGGCGTCGGCAAGCCGACGCCGTTTCACGCTCCGAGCCCGCCCAGGCATCACGCTTGCCTGCCCGGCCCGGAGGCGTTTCAGCCAAAGATCGCTCGCGGATCAGAAGCTCAGCACGGTACGGATCGACTTGCCTTCATGCAGCAGGTCGAAGGCCTCGTTGATCTTCTCGAACGGCATCTGGTGGGTGACGAAGTCGTCGAGGTTGATCGCGCCATCCATGTAGCGCTCGACGTAGCCCGGAAGCTCGGTACGGCCCTTGACGCCACCGAAGGCGGAGCCTTTCCAGACGCGCCCGGTCACCAGCTGGAAGGGACGGGTGGCGATCTCTTCACCGGCACCGGCGACGCCGATGATGATGGATTCGCCCCAGCCCTTGTGCGCGCACTCGAGCGCGGCACGCATGACCTTGACGTTGCCGATGCACTCGAAGGAGTAGTCGACGCCGCCGTCGGTCATGTCGACGATGGCTTCCTGGACCGGCACGGACAGCTTGCTCGGGTTGACGAAGTCGGTGGCGCCGAACTTGCGGGCCAGATCGAACTTGTCCTCATTGATGTCGATGGCGATGATGCGCGACGCCTTGGCCATCACCGCGCCCTGGATGGCGGCCAGACCGATGGCGCCGAGACCGAAGATGGCCACGGTGGCACCCGGCTCGACCTTGGCGGTATTCATCACCGCGCCGATACCGGTGGTGACGCCACAGCCCAGCAGGCAGATCTTGTCCAGCGGCGCTTCCTTGGACACCTTGGCCAGCGAGACTTCCGGCACCACGGTGTACTCGGAGAAGGTAGACGTGCCCATGTAGTGGTGCAGCATCTTGCCGTCCAGCGAGAAGCGCGAGGTGCCATCCGGCATCAGGCCACGGCCCTGGGTGGCGCGCACGGCGCTGCACAGGTTGGTCTTGCCGGAGAGGCAGAACTTGCACTTGCCGCATTCGGCGGTATAGAGCGGGATGACGTGGTCGCCCGGCACCAGACCGGTGACGCCCTCGCCCACTTCCTCGACGATACCCGCGCCTTCATGGCCCAGTACGGACGGGAACAGGCCTTCGGGGTCTGCGCCGGACAGGGTGTAGGCATCGGTGTGGCAGACGGCGGTATTGACGATGCGTACCAGCACCTCACCGGCCTTCGGTCCTTCGACATCGATCTCGACCAGCTCCAGCGGCTTGCCGGCTTCCAGCGCAATCGCAGCACGTGATTTCATTAATATCTCCTCGGAGCAACAATGGCGGTAGACTGATCCGTGGCATTCTCCCGGCGAGCCTGCCGGTGACCCCTTGCTCACAAGGGGTTCACCCGGGGGGACAGGCAAGGAGCAATGCATTGCCGCAACGCGTGCGGTGCCATCAGTATGCAACACAGTCTACGCAGTGACCTTGGCGGGATTAAGCCGTCAGCACTCAGATGATTATTGTCACTCAACAACAATGATGAGGAGCGGGCATGCAGCGTTGGGACCGCATCGAAGCCTTTGTGGAAGTCGTCAGAATCGGCTCGTTTTCCGGTGCCGCCCGTCATCTCGGGGTCTCCAGCTCACATGTCAGTCGCCTGATCAGCCAGTTGGAAGCCCAGCTTGATACCCAGTTGCTCTATCGCACGACCCGTCAGACGCGTCTCACCGATGCCGGACAGGTGTATTACGAGCACTGCCATCACCTCTTCGATGGCTTCCGCGCCGCCGAACAGGCCATCGGCGACTTCCACGCCCGTCCCAGCGGCGTGCTCAAGCTGACCAGCGCCACCACCTTCGGTGAGCGTTACGTCGCGCCACTGGTCAACGACTTCCAGCTGATGCACCCGCAGCTGGAGGTGCAGATGCACTTCACCAATCGTCCGGTGGAATTGATCGACGAGGGCTTCGATGTCGCCATTCGCATGGGCGTGCTCAAGGACTCCTCGCTGATCGCGCGGCGACTGGTGGACCGACAGGAGTATGTCGTCGCCTCGCACGACTACTTTCAGCGTGCGCCGCGCCCGCACACGCTGGCGGAGCTCTCCAGCCACCGCTGCCTGGCGGGCTCCAAGCGTGAATGGCTGTTCGAGGTCGAGGGCCAGCGACGCGAGGTGCGCATCTCCGGCAGCTGGCAGGCCAATTCCGGGCCGGCACTGCTGGACGCCACGCTCAAGGGCCTCGGGCTTGCCCAGATTCCCGACTATTACGTCGCGCCTCACCTGGCCAGTGGCCAGCTGATCTCGGTGCTGGATGAATATCAGGTGCGCGATACCGGGGTGTGGATCGTCTATCCCCGCCACCGCCATCTCTCGCCCAAGGTGCGCCAGTTCGTCGACTTCATGGTCGAGCGCTTCGAGGGCGGCATCCCCGGCCTGGTGGGCTGACGGCCAGGGCGCGAAGGCCTCAACCGGCCGTCACTTCCCCTTGCCACGACGACAGACGGGCTGCCGATGGGCAGCCCGTCTGTCGTTGCACGTGACGTTGCGTTGCGAGCTATCCGCCAGCGGCGTCAGGCACGCTGTGCGCCGCCACCCGGTATCGCCTCCGGCAGGTGCACCTGCGGTGCCTTGACCAGCAGCTTGCTGGCCACGAAGTAGACCAGCGCCCCCAGCAGCGAGCCGGTGAACCAGCCGTAGTCGTAGAACCAGGAAAGCCCGGGCTGCGAGAAGCTGATCACCGTCAGCCCCACCGGCACGAAGAAGGCGATGAAGCCCGCTGGATTGAAGGCCGGGTAGGTGCTGCCATCCAGATAGAGCGCCGGCAGATCGAAGGACTGACGACGGATCACGAAGTAGTCGACGATCATGATCCCCGCGATCGGCCCCAGCAGACTCGAATAGCCCAACAGCCAGTTGGAATAGAGGCTCTCGAGGCTCACGTCGGAGACGATCCAGCCCATCTTCTTGATCAGCTCGAAGCCCATCAGCAGCACCCCGACCAGCCCGGTGAGCAGCACGCCGCGCGTCTGGTTGATGAATTTCGGCGCGATGTTCTGGAAATCATTGGTCGGCGAGACGATGTTGGCGGCGGTGTTGGTGGAGAGCGTCGCGATGATGATCAGCACCATGGCGATGGCGACCCAGCCGGGGCTGTCGATGCGACCGATCAGGTTGACCGGGTCGGAGATGGTCTCCCCCACCAGCGAGCTGGAAGCGGCCGTCAGCACCACGCCGAGCGCCGCGAAGAAGAACATCGTCAGCGGCAGGCCGATGATCTGACCGACGATCTGGTCCTTCTGGCTCTTCGCGTAACGGCTGAAGTCCGGGATGTTCAGCGACAGCGTCGCCCAGAAGCCGACCATCGCGGTCAGGCCCGCCATGAAGTAGCTGGCCACGCCATCGCCTTCGGGACGATTCGGTGGCTGGGCCAGCAGTTCGCTGATCGAGGTGTGCGGCAGCGCCCACACCATCAGGCCGACCCCCACCGCCAGCAGCAAGGGCGCGGAGAGCGTCTCCAGCCACTTGATGGATTCCGCGCCGCGAATCACCACGAACAGGTTGAGCGCCCAGAAGATGAAGAAGCCGATGACCTCGCCCACCCCGCCCAGCGCCTTCCAGTCCGCCGAGAGGCTCGAGAGCAGCAGGTGAATCGCCAGGCCGCCGAACATCGTCTGGATACCGAACCAGCCACAGGCGACCACCGCCCGAATCATGCACGGCACGTTGGAGCCGATGATCCCGAACGATGAACGCAGCACTACCGGAAAGGGAATCCCGAAACGCGTGCCGGGGAAGGCGTTCAGCGTCAGCGGAATCAGTACCACCAGATTGGCGACCAGAATCGTGATCAGCGCCTCGCCGACACTCAGCCCGAAGTAGGCAGTGAGCACGCCGCCCAAGGTATAGGTGGGTACGCAGATCGACATGCCGACCCACAGCGCGGCGATGTTCCAGCGCGACCAGGTGCGCTCGGCACTCCTGGTCGGCGCGATATCCTCGTTGTAGCGCGGGCTGCGGGCGACGTCCTGCGCCACCACCAGCTCGATCATTTCCTCATTGCTGCGCACCATGTGCGAGCGAGTCTGTGTCGGGGCCATGAGTCCTCACCTGTTCAGCTGTTGTTATTGTTGAGGGTGATGCACGTCGCTTGTCCTGCCTTTGCGCTCTGTGGCGCGTCTTGCCGTCTTTGAAGATCCGTCCCTTCCTTCACCCTCCTGATTCACTTTTCCACCCTGTTTCAGCCAAGGGATGCTCGAATTACCCATCCACATGAAGCGGTACCTTTCATGGGCAAATCGCATGCCGATGGCGGCATTATTGCCGTCAAATCAAACCTGTCCCGCAAGACAACTTGAGAGGCAATGGCGCGGGTTTGACCGTCTGATGCCCGTCAGGTGGCGACACGCCGTGTTCGCGCCAATTGTCAGTATGGTCAGGTTCCAAGCTGGTGCAAGGCGGTCTTGCACAGGGCCCATACAGACGGTCACAAGCCACTGATGTGCATTGAGTTTTCCTTTGAAAATCGCGTGAACCACGCTGATTCTCCTGGCACCACAATGGTGAATTCATGCGAAATCTTTACCGAAAATCCTTTTATAACAACAAGATAAATCTACAAGACTTTATTTGACACTTCGTCTTGCCGAACGCGGGAACACTGTCTAATGTTCATTAAGCTGACTGGCGAGACAGGATTTGCATCGGACCTTCCCTGACCCACGATACCTGCCGCCGGCATGCAGACTTTCCGGACAGGCGGCATGATTTTCCAAGGTCCATTTCGCGCCATCCCGGTTCACCCGCTCTGCCCACCAGCACTCATTGAAGACAACAACAACCGGCGCCAAGCCGCCCGATGAGGATGACATGTCGAACGACTCCCGCATCTCCTATACCGAGGATGCCGGCAAGCTGCGCTGCGCCGTCATCCAGATGGGACTCAACGTCTCCACCGACCTCGAGCCCGCACAGATCCGCGATGCCATGAACGAGGCCCACCTGCCGCTGATCGACCAGGCCGGTGAGGCAGGCGTCAAGATCCTGTGCTTCCAGGAAGTCTTCAATCAGCCCTATTTCTGCCCGAGCCAGGATGCCAAGTGGTATGCCGCCGCCGAGCGCGTGCCCGACGGCCCCACCGTCACCCTGATGCAGCAGTACGCGAAGAAGCATCAGATGGTGATCATCGTGCCCATCTACGAGGAAGTGCAGCCGGGGGTGTACTACAACACCGCCGCCGTCATCGATGCCGACGGCAGCTATCTGGGCAAGTATCACAAGACCCACATCCCGCAAGTGGCGGGCTTCTGGGAGAAGTTCTTCTTCAAGCCTGGCAAGTCCGACTGGCCGGTCTTCGACACCGCCTACGGGCGCATCGGCGTCTACATCTGCTACGACCGCCACTTCCCGGAAGGCTGGCGCGCATTGGCGCTCAATGGCGCCGAGATCATCTTCAATCCCTCCGCCACCGTCGCGGGCCTCTCCCAGTATCTGTGGGAGCTGGAACAGCCCGCCTCCGCCGCCGCCAATGGCTGCTACATCGCCGCCATCAACCGTGTCGGCCATGAACAACCCTGGGATATCGGCGAGTTCTACGGTTCCTCCTACTTCGTGAATCCACGCGGCCAGATCGAAGCCCAGGCCAGTGCCACCGAGGACGAGCTGTTGATCCACGACCTCGACATGGCGATGGTGCGCGAGGTGCGCAACAACTGGCAGTTCTTCCGTGACCGCCGTCCGGACGCCTATACCCGCCTCACCGATGGTGAATGACGGCCAGCACGATAACGACAACGACAACACGACCTGACACTCAATGCCGGACAAGGCCGCGCGATGCGGCCGGGAGAGATTCATGGCAATCCTGATCAAGGGCGGCAGCATCCAGACCCACGAAGAGCGCTACACCGCCGATGTGCTGTGTGACGGCGAGACCATCACCGCCATCGGCACCGACCTGGACGTACCGGACGACTGCGAGGTGATCGACGCCAGCGGCTGTCTGGTGATGCCCGGCGGCATCGACCCGCACACCCACATGCAGCTGCCCTTCATGGGCACCGTGGCCAGCGAGGATTTCCAGAGCGGCACCGCCGCGGCGCTGGCCGGCGGTACCACCATGATCATCGATTTCGTGATTCCCTCCCCCCAGCAACCGCTGATGGAGGCCTATCACACCTGGCGCGAGTGGGCCGAGAAGTCGTGCTGCGACTACAGCTTCCACGTCGCCGTCACCTGGTGGGACGAGAGCGTCAGCCAGGACATGCAGACGCTGGTCTCCGATTACGGGGTCAACAGCTTCAAGCACTTCATGGCCTACAAGAACGCCATCATGGCGCCGGACGACACCCTCGTCTCGAGCTTCGCGCGCTGTCTGGAGCTGGGCGCGATTCCCACCGTGCATGCCGAGAACGGCGAGCTGGTCTACCACCTGCAGCAGAAGCTGCTGGCCGATGGCATCACCGGGCCCGAGGCACATCCGCTGTCGCGTCCGCCGCAGGTCGAGGGCGAAGCCGCCAGCCGCGCCATCCGCATCGCCGGCACCCTGGGCACGCCGGTGTATCTGGTGCACGTCTCCACCGCCGACGCGCTGGAGGAGATCCGCTACGCCCGCGAGCACGGTCAGCCGGTCTACGGCGAGGTGCTGGCAGGCCATCTGCTGATCGATGAAGCGGTCTATCAGAACAAGAGCTGGGAATTCGCGGCAGGCCACGTGATGAGCCCGCCGTTCCGCTCGCTGGAACATCGTCAGGCGCTGTGGGGCGGCATCCAGTCCGGTGACCTGCAGACCACCGCCACCGATCACTGCTGCTTCTGCGCCGAGCAGAAGGAGATGGGCAAGGACGACTTCTCGAAGATTCCCAACGGCACCGCCGGGGTCGAGGATCGCATGGCGATGCTATGGCACGAGGGCGTCAACACCGGGCGCTTCTCCGCCGAGGACTTCGTCGGCCTGACCTCCACCAACGCCGCCAAGATCTTCAATCTGTACCCGCGCAAGGGCGCGATCCGGGTCGGCAGCGACGCCGACATCGTGGTCTGGGACCCCAACGCCGAACGCACCATCTCGGCGAAGACCCACCACCAGAACATCGACTTCAACATCTTCGAAGGCCGCACCGTCAAGGGTATCCCGCGTCACACCATCAGCCGCGGCGACTGGGCATGGCGCGATGGCGAGCTGCATGCCAAGCGCGGTCACGGCCAGTACGTCGAACGCCCGCCCTACCCCAGCGTCTTCGACCAGCTCAAGGCCCGCGCCGAGAGCAATGTCGTCACCGCCGTGGATCGCAGCTGACGGCCGACGAACGACTCGAACAAGACAAGACCGGCACGACTGAACAACACGACTGAACGACGGCCTGGCAGCGCACCTGACGCGCTGCCGGTCCCGAAGCGCTGCCAATCAAGGCGTTGCCAATCAAGAAGCGCTACCTGACTCGCCTGCAAGACCAACAACAACGACCCCGCGCCTGAGCGCGGGCAGGAGCCACACCGTGACGACATCCTCCACTCCTTCCCACTGGGCCCCGTCCGGACTCGCGGAAGAGGCGCTGAGTGCGCGCTTCACTGATCTGCATCCGGCGCTCACCAAGCGTCAGGCCTTCATCGAGAGTTCGCGTTGCCTGTACTGCTATGACGCGCCCTGCATCAAGGCCTGCCCGACCAGCATCGACATCCCGACCTTCATCCGCCGTATCCACGATGACAATCTCGAAGGCGCCGCCAGCGAGATTCTCGATGCCAATATCCTCGGCGGCAGCTGCGCCCGCGTCTGCCCCACCGAGATCCTCTGCGAACAGTCCTGCGTGCGCAATCAGGGCGATGAGTGCCAGCCGGTGCTGATCGGCCTGCTGCAGCGCCATGCGCTGGACAACGCCCAGTTCGAGGCCCACCCGTTCACGCGGGCAGCCAGCACCGGCCGGCGCATCGCCGTGGTCGGTGCCGGGCCTGCCGGGCTTTCCTGCGCCCACCGCCTGGCGCGTTTCGGCCACGACGTGGTGATCTTCGAGGCCGAGGAGAAAGCCGGTGGCCTCAATGAATACGGCATCGCCCGCTACAAGCTGACCGATGACTTCGCCGCCCGCGAAGTCGAATTCCTGCTCGAGATCGGCGGCATCGAGATCCGCCACGGCCAGCGCCTCGGCGACAATCTGGCGCTGGCCTCCCTGACACGCGAGTTCGACAGCGTCTTCCTGGGCCTGGGCCTTGGCACCAGCCATGCTCTCGGCCTGACCGGCGAGGATGCCAGCGGCCTGATGGCGGCCACCGACTTCATCAAGGTGCTGCGTCAGAGCGGCGAACTGAACGCGCTGGCAGTGCCGAGGCACGCGGTGGTGATCGGCGCCGGCAACACCGCCATCGACATCGCCGTGCAGGCCAGGCGCCTCGGCGCACAGACGGTGGACCTGGTCTATCGGCGTGGCGAGGAGCAGATGTCCGCCACCCATCACGAGCAGGAAATCGCGCGTGCCAATGGCGTGATGATCCACACCTGGGCGCGCCCGCTGGCCATCGGTATGGCAAGCGACAGTGAGGATGGTGGTGACGCCGCGCTCAGTGCGATGCAGTTCGCGCGCACGCGGGTCGAGGATGGCCGACTCGTCGATACCGGCGAGACCTTCACGCTGGCCTGCGATGGGGTCTTCACCGCCATCGGCCAGGGCTTCGATGACGCGAGCCTGAGCGATGCGCATGCCGCGGGGCTGGCCCGCGAGGGGGCGAAGATAGAGGTGGACGAGATGCTGCGCACCAGTCTGCCGGGCGTCTATGCCGGCGGTGACTGCATCGCTCGCGGACAGGATCTCACCGTTCAAGCCGTCGCCCACGGCAAGCTGGCCGCCGAGGCCATCCATCACGATCTGATGCTCAAGGTGGAGGCCGCCTGATGACCATTCATACCCCGCTCAATGATGACAACGCGCGTCCGGCAGGCTCTGGTTCAAGTTCTGCAGCGGCTGACGATCACGTCGCCAGCTACAAGGCCGATCTGTCGGTCAACTTCGCCGGCATCCGTGCCCCCAACCCCTTCTGGCTGGCCAGCGCCCCGCCCACCGACAAGGCCTACAACGTGGTACGCGCCTTCGAGGCCGGCTGGGGAGGCGTGGTCTGGAAGACGCTGGGGGAAGACCCGGCGGCAGTGAACGTCTCCTCGCGCTATTCGGCGCACTATGGCCCGAATGGCGAGGTCAGCGGCTTCAACAACATCGAGCTGATCACCGACCGCTCGCTGGAGATCAACCTGCGCGAGATCACCCAGGTCAAGAAGGACTGGCCGGACCGCGCACTGATCGTCTCGCTGATGGTGCCGTGCGAGGAAGAGGCCTGGAAGACCATCCTGCCGCAGGTCGAGGCTACCGGCTGTGATGGCATCGAGCTCAACTTCGGCTGCCCCCATGGCATGCCGGAACGCGGCATGGGCGCCGCGGTGGGCCAGGTGCCGGAGTATGTCGAGCAGGTCACGCGCTGGTGCAAGACCTACAGCTCGCTGCCGGTGATCGTCAAGCTGACCCCCAACATCACCGACGTGCGCGAACCGGCCAAGGCGGCCTGGCGTGGCGGCGCGGATGCCGTCTCGCTGATCAACACCATCAACTCCATCACCCATCTGGACCTCGACCGCATGGTCGCGCATCCCATCGTCGGCGACCGCAGCACCCATGGCGGCTACTGCGGCAGCGCCGTGAAGCCCATCGCGCTGAACATGGTGGCCGAGATCGCGCGCACGCCGGAAACCGCCAACCTGCCGATCTCGGGTATCGGCGGCATCTCCAACTGGGAAGATGCCGCGGAATTCATCGCCCTCGGCGCGGGCAGCGTGCAGGTGTGCACCGCGGCGATGCTGCACGGCTTCCGTATCGTCGAGGAGATGAAGGACGGCCTGGGGCGCTGGATGGACAGCAAGGGCTATCAGCGGATCGAGGAGTTCTCCCGCGCGGCGGTGCCCAACACCACCGACTGGAAGCAGCTGGACATGAACTACCAGGTGATCGCGCGGATCGACCAGGACAAGTGCATCGGCTGCGGACGCTGCTACATCGCCTGCGAGGACACCTCGCACCAGGCCATCCTGCATCTGGCCAGGGACAACGGCACCGCCCGCTATGAGGTGAAGGACGCCGACTGCGTGGGCTGCAACCTGTGCGAGATCACCTGCCCGGTCGAGGACTGCATCACCATGGAAGTGCAGGACACCGGCAAGCCGTACATGAACTGGATGGAGGACCCGCGCAACCCGCATCGCGCGGCGTGACCCTGACGTTGCGGACAAGATCTGGATGATCCGCACAGATACCAGCGCATGACACCACGTTCAGTGGCGTGAAAACAGAAAGGGGCTGCCAGCAATGGCAGCCCCTTTTCAATGGCTTCATGATCCATCAATGATGATCATTATTAGCCTAAGGATAATTTCATCATGACATCATCTGCTGACTCAGGCGGACAAGCCAACGCCCTTCAGCAGCACCCGCGTGACGTTCTGCACCGCCTGCTCGAATTCGCGATCACTCAGCGCCTTGCCCTGATTGAGCACCGCGATCTGGTGGTCGAAGTCGGCGTAGTGCTGGGTGCTGGCCCAGATCATGTACAGGTAGGCGGAAGCATCGACGTTGTCGATGCGCCCCTCGCTGATCCACTGGCGCAGGCGTGACTTCTTCATCTCGGCCCACTCGTCGAGCCACACCGTCAGCTCCTCGCCCAGCACCGGCGCGCCCTGCATGATCTCGCTGGCCCATACCTTGGAGCCATACGGACGCTGGCGCGAGTGCATCATCTTGGCGCGAATGTAGGTGGAGAGCACCAGCTGCGGGTCGTCATAGGCCTCGAAGCACAGCGCATCTTCCTTCCACAGCGCCAGCAGACCATCGAGGACCGCGCGATACAGCGCTTCCTTGGTGCTGAAGTAGTAATGCAGATTGGACTTGGGCAGCTCTACCTCGGCGGCAATATCGACCATGCTGGCGCCGACATAGCCCTTGAGAGCGAAGATCTTTTCGGCGGCAAGCAGGATGCGGCCGACATTATCCTTGCGAATCTGAGACTTGCGAGTGGTCATGCGATCCCCTGACGCGGTGCTGGCAGTGGGATGAGAATATCATAACCGCACTGCCAACATGCCTGAGCCGACAGGTTTCCCCGGCATCCGCTCAATGGCGGCGGTTGCCCTGACAGCCCTTGCTCGCAGGGGGCTGCAAGGCGCGCAGCCGAAACGTCACTCGAAGACCGCGCCATCGATGAAGCCATCCGCCGGCATCGGCACCTGCCCTGCCTCGCCGCTCAGCCACCAGGGTGCCGGATGCGTGCCTTCGCTGCGCTCATCCGCCACCGGCACCACCATGCCCAGCTTGCGGGCTGCGCTGCGGTAGAGGTCCGGGCGTACGCAGCGTGCCAGGGTCGCTTCGAGGTCATTGTCGCTGACTCCCTCGAGATGCCCCCAGCGCTGCATCTGGGCGGCATACCAGCGGGTCTGCGAGCGCCACGGGAAGTTGGCCGCATAGCGATGGAAGATGGTCCAGCCGGGATTTTCCCGCTGGAACGCCTCCACCGACTGCTCGACATCCACGTCGCGCAGTCCACGCGCCACCACCGAAAGCGGCACTTCCTGCATGCCTTCATCATGCAGCCACTGCGCGGCCTGCTCACGGTTGCCCGGGCGGTCCAGCCAGGCACAGGCCTTGAGCAGCGCGCGAATCAGCGCCTGATGCGCCAGCGGGTGCTGCTCCGCCCAGTCCTCGCGCACGCCCAGCACCTTTTCCTGCCCGAAGCGCCAGATATCATGACTGCCCGCCACCACCTGCCCCATGCCCTGCACGGCGGCCAGACTGTTCCAGGGTTCTCCGACACAGAAGCCGTCCAGCGCGCCACTTGCCAGCTGCGCGGCCATCAACGGCGGGGCCACCGCACGCA
The DNA here is from genome assembly GCF_029846385.1 of Cobetia sp. 10Alg 146. NCBI lineage: Bacteria > Pseudomonadati > Pseudomonadota > Gammaproteobacteria > Oceanospirillales > Halomonadaceae > Cobetia > Cobetia sp. 10Alg 146. The sequence continues at coordinate 255,271 of NZ_JARWKT010000006.1, read as the reverse complement.
TCTCGATGTCGCGATTCGGGTCGATCCCGCCGGCCGCCAGCCAGTAACGCAACAGATAGCGGTGCGAGGAGAAGGGATGCACGCTGGCAAGCTTGAGCGCCGCCTCCCCACGCTGGCGGCGCGCCTGCACGTGCGCCGCCAGCGCCCGAGACACCGCCAGCGGAGAGCCCAGGTCATGCCCCTCCTCGGCCAGCGCTGCCATCAGGGCCCGCGACAGGGTGATGGAGTTGCCGCCCAGATTGAGCGTCATCGCGCTGATCACCGGTGTGGCGCGGCCATCCAGCCCCAGGGTCGAGGTCAGCGGCATCAGCGCCAGCATCTGCGCGCCCTGCAACACGCCGGTCTGCAGGTCATCGCGCAGTGCCGCCCACGACGGCTGCCACTTGAGCGTCACGGCCAGCCCCTCCTCACGGAAGAACCCCTGACGCTCCGCCACCACCAGAGGTGCCGCGTCATTGAGCGGCATCAACCCCAGCGTCAACTGATGGCCATTGAGAAGAGAATCACTGAGCATCACATCCACCTTTTGAACGATCGAAAGAGAAGGACATCACGAGACTCGGCTCAGTGCCGACGCGACGCCTTGAGCAGCTCATCGGCCAGCTCGTGCAATGCCAGACGCCGATTCATCGCGGTCTTGCGCAGATATTGGTAGGCCGCATCCTCCCCCAGTCCGCGACTCTCCATCACCAGCGCCTTGGCGCGATCCACGCTGCGCCGCTGTATCAGAGTGGTCTGGGTGCGATTGAGTTCGCCCTTGAGGGCACGGTGAGCCTCGAAGCTGGTGATGGCCACCTCGACCATGCTGCGCACCATCGCCGGCATGACGTGATCCACCACGTAGGCGGACACGCCGGCGCCAGCCGCCTGGCGCACCATATCCGGCGCGTCCTCACTGGCCAGCATGATCATCGGCTTGGGATAGTGACGCCCCAGCTGGCCGAGGTGCTCGAGGGTGTCACGGCTGGGCAGGTCGGCGTCGATGATCACGGCATCCGGCTGATGGTGCTGCACCAGCGCATGCAGGTCCTCGTGTTCATCGACCCGCAGCGCCACCTCGAAGCCGGCGCTCAACAGCGCCTGCTCCAGAGCGGCGGAACGCTCGCTGCGCACATCGACGATCAACACGGTCACGGGCATATCAGGCTTCCTTGGCAGTGTGTCAGGCGGTGGTGCCGGGGTGTCAGGCGACGCCTCGAGCGATCAGGCACCGACGTCCGAGATCAAGGACGACGGCGTCTTCGCAAGCGGGAGTCAGGATGGCGTCACGCCTCTGACACTGCAGGATTCATGCCACAAACTGGTGCAGCGCTGGACAGAAAGGCCTTCCGCAGTGCGCAAGGGCGCGCCCGGCTGCACAGCAATGATGCATGGCGTGATCTGGCGATCTCTCGCCCGCCACGTGCGCCAGACTGGATCATCCTCACCCCGCCGCGCACCGCCACTGGGCATCGCCCTGCTTACTCCCCACTGCTGTCTTGCCCGACATGATGATTCCAAGCCCTTGATATGACGGGGGTTGGACGCACAACACCCCCGCAAGTGGCGCGCTACTTGCTTTGAGTCAGGCAATGGCAGACAAGCGTGCCATGCATCATCCATGACGTGGACCAGGCTCCCAGGAGTACGAGTGCGTCGAACCAGGCCCCTCAATGACGAGGCGCCCCGCTGTCGTTCACAGCTGTTCGACCACCCGTCGTGCGCCGAGACCCTGGCGTCCGGCACCGACGCTGTACCAGGAGCCCACTCATGGATATTCGCAACAAGGCCAGCCGTATCCGGCTGTTCAGCTTCAATACCCCGCAGATGCGCGCCTTCCACATGTCGTGGTTCGCCTTCCACGTCTGCTTCTTCGGCTGGTTCGGCATCGCGCCCTTGATGGCCGTGGTGCGCGATGACCTCGGCCTGACCAAGACCCAGATCGGCAACACCATCATCGCCTCCGTCGCCATCACGGTGATCGTGCGACTTGCCATCGGCGTGCTGTGTGATCGCATCGGGCCACGCAAGGCCTACACCTGGCTGCTGTGCCTCGGCTCTCTGCCGGTGATGTGCATCGGCTTCGCCGACAGCTTCGAATCCTTCTTCCTCGCCCGTCTGGCCATCGGTGCCATCGGCGCGTCCTTCGTCATCACCCAGTACCATACCTCCGTGATGTTCGGCCCCAACGTGGTCGGCACCGCCAATGCCACCACCGCCGGCTGGGGCAACCTGGGCGGCGGCACCACCCAGATGCTGATGCCGCTGGTGATGGCCGGCCTTCTGATGCTGGGCGTCGAGCAGACCCTGGGCTGGCGTCTGGCGATGGTCGTGCCAGGCATCGTGCTGTTCCTCACCGGGATCGCCTACTACTTCTTCACCCAGGATGCGCCGGACGGCAACTTCAGCGAGCTGCGTGAGCGTGGTGAGCTGCCGAAAGCCGAGAAGGAATACAGCATGCGCGCCACCTTCGGCGCGGCGGCTCGCGACATCCGTGTCTGGGCCCTGTTCCTCGTCTACGGCGCCTGCTTCGGGGTCGAGCTGACCATCAACAACGTCGCCGCCATCTACTTCTTCGATCACTTCGATCTCGATCTCGCCACCGCCGGCCTCATCGCGGGCCTGTTCGGCCTGATGAACCTGTTCGCGCGCACCCTGGGCGGCGTGTTCTCCGACCTGTTCGCCCGTCAGTCCGGCCTCAAGGGTCGCGTGCGCTGGCTGTTCATCGCGCTGCTGTGTGAAGGCGTGGCGCTGGTCGGCTTCGCCCAGATGGAAACCCTCGCGGTAGCCATCGGCATCATGCTGGTGTTCAGCCTGTTCGTGCAGATGGCGGAAGGCGCCACCTTCGGGATCGTGCCCTTCGTCAATCGCAAGGCACTGGGCGCGGTGGCCGGTATCGTCGGCGCGGGTGGCAACGCGGGGGCTGTCGCCGCGGGCTTCCTGTTCCGCAGTGAAGAACTGACCTACCAGGAAGGCCTGATGTATCTGGGCATGGGCGTGATCGTGATCTCGCTGTTCGCCCTGCTGGTGCGCTTCAGCGCCGCCACCGAGGCCGAGGAAGGCCGCGCCTATGACGCCGCCGTCGCGGAACGCAAGCAGCAGAGCGACCAGCAGCCCGTGTCTGTCTGAGCCTGTCTCTTCCTGAGACTTTCTCAAACCTCTGATACATGCAGCCCTGATACACGGAGCCCTGATATACGAAGCCCTGACATGCAAAGGCCCCGCCTCATGAGAGGCGGGGCCTTTGTGCATTCACACCTAGCGGTTCGCCGTGCTCGCAGGCGAGTCACGGCCAGCCATCAGCTGTCGGTGGCGTTCTCGACGCTGTCACCGGCGTCTTCCACGGCGTTGTCCATCTTCTCGCCAGCCTTCTCCATCGGGCCCTCGTCCTCGCAACCGGCGAGTGACAGGCCACCGAGACCCAGCATGGCAATCATCAGCGAACTACCCAGAGTCTTGAGCTTCATGATGTCTCTCCTTGAATCATCGGTCGGGATAACGCCCCGGCCTGCACACCAGTACAGACAACAGCGCGGGGATACACAGGACATGGAGCGGGTGTCGCGCGGTTTCAAGGGTGGCGCAACGCCGAGTTGCAAGGGGATGACCGAGTGACGAGGCACACCCCACAGGGCAAGCCCCTTCGAGGAGCCCGGCTCAGAGTGCGAATCTGCGCTCGAGCCAGAGGCCCAGGTCAGAGGCCCAGGTCAGAGAAACCATGGTCGAAGAGCACCTCGCCTCCCAGCCCCGCCAGATAGTCCGGCACCAGCTCGATGGCCACGAAGGCGCCAGGCACATCCTCGTGATGGCAATAAAGGCCGTAATGGCGCGCCGGATGAAAGCCCAGATGTGCATAGAATTCGGCATGACCCGCCGCCACCACGGCGCCCGCTCCCAGCAGACGACAACGCTTGACCGCCGAGATCACCAGCCGCTTGCCGATGCCATGACGCTGGTGCTGGGGCAACACCGCCAGAGGCGCCAATGCCATCAGCACGCGCCCCGGACAGCCGGAGAGTTCCACGCGCGAGGCCATCACATGCCCCAGCAGCCCTCCTTCGCCTTCACTGAGGTGACGCCCGCTTTCCGGGTCAGAGAAGCGCTCGGCCACCAGCGAGATCTGCGCCAGATCACTGCGACGCAGTCTGTCGCCCAGGCGGGCTTCCCGGTGGCCGGCAAACACGGATTCATGGATGCGGTAGATGCGCTCATGATCGATGAGACGTTCTTCACGGATGCGAAGATTATCGGCGGGATTGTCAGTCATCACGAGTTACCGGTTCAGCGCCCTGTCGATCAGGGCCGTCACCCCCAAGCTTAGCCACCGCCGTCATGGCCCGCGAGAGTCAATCTACTGCTCAAAAAGCACGATGCCCGCCGAAGTGGCGGGCATCGAATGACGTGATGACAAGGTCGTGATCCAGATGAGAGACGTGGGACCTGCCATGTCACTCCTCTGCTGATTTCCACGCCATCAGGCGTGCGCCCCTGTCAGCTTTTGAGGCGACGCGCGCGGAAGGAGCGGCCCTTGAGCTTGCCGTTCATCAGCTGGGTCAGCGCCGCCTTGGCGACATCGCGCTCCACCGCCACGTAGGTGGTGCGGGCCAGTACCTTGATCTTGCCGATCTGGCTGCCCGGCAGCCCGCCATCGCCCGTCAGGGCACCGAGGATGTCGCCGGGACGCAGCTTGTCCTTCTTGCCGCCATCGATCTGCAGCGTCGCCATGCGCGCGCGGAAGGGTTCACGGGTCAGCATGCTCTTCGCCGGCAGCGGCTCGGCTTCCAGCGTCTGCTCGAGGAAATCTCCCAGCTTGGCCAGGCGATAGTCTTCCTTCTCGGTATACAGCGTACAGGCGATACCGGAGCTGCCCGCGCGACCGGTACGCCCGACACGGTGGACGTGGGCATCGAGGTCCCGGGCGATCTGGTAATTGAAGACCGCATCCAGCGCGTCGATATCCAGCCCGCGTGCCGCGACGTCCGTGGCCACCAGAATCGAGGTGCTCTTGTTGGCGAACATCACCAGCGTCTGATCACGCTCGCGCTGCTCCAGATCACCGTGCAGGGCCATGGCACTGAAACCGTGCTCACTGAGGGCATCGCTGACCTCCTGGGCCTCGCGCTTGGTGTTGCAGAACACCACGCTGGTGTCAGGACGATACTTGAGCAGCAGGATACGCAGCGCCTCGAAACGCGCCTCTTCATCCGCTACCCGATGAAACAGCTGACGGATGCTGCTGTCATCGTGGGTGGAGGCGACCTCGATGCTGACCGGCTCCCGCAGGATGCGCTCGGCGATCGGGCGCACGCCATCGGCGAAGGTCGCGCTGAACAGCAGCGTCTGACGCGCTTCCGGGGTCTCGGCGATGATGGCATCCAGCACCTCGGCGAAGCCCATGTCGAGCATGCGGTCGGCCTCGTCCAGCACCAGGGTATTGAGCTCGGCAAGGCTCAGGCTGCCCTTGCGCAGGTGCTCGTCCACCCGGCCCGGCGTGCCGACGATGATATGCGCGCCGTGTTCCAGCGAGCCCAGCTGCGGGCCGAAGGGCGCACCGCCACACAGCGTCAGCACCTTGACGTTGTGCAGGCCGCGCGCCAGACGGCGAATCTCGCCGGCGACCTGATCGGCCAGCTCACGCGTGGGGCACAGCACCAGCGACTGGACACGAAAGCGCGAGACCTTGAGGCGCGACAACAGGCCAAGGCCGAAGGCGGCGGTCTTGCCGGAGCCCGTCTGGCCCTGGGCGATGACATCGCGCCCTTCCAGCATCGGCGGCAGGCTCTGCGCCTGAATCGGCGTCATGGTGTGATAGTCGAGCGTCTCCAGATTGGTGAGCAGCTCGGGCGCCAGCGCCAGAGAGGCAAAGGCAGGGGTGGCGGTGGCGTCAGTCACGAGGACATTCCTTCAGTCGATGAACAGGCACGAGCCGAACAGGCATGCGTGCGGGCGCAGAGCATAACAGAGCCAGCGCTCGCTCGCCTGCACGCCTCTACCTGCGACTTCACATGTCTGCGGGTTCCTGCCAGCGCGCCGCCCGCGTTCACGTTTGCCATCCTTTCCAACGACACGACAGCTGATCGACTGCTGGTTGTCAGTCCCTTCCTCGCACCAGTCGATAATCCCCTCGCATGAGGCAAACGATATCGCATTAATGGCAATGAATGATTTTCGTCATCAGCCGTTTTCAATCCTGATTCAGGTCATTTATTAATCCTGTCCGATTCACCAGAATACCCGTTGACGTTCCTGTCATTTCCCACGTCTTGCGCCACGCCACGAGTGATCGTGCGCGTGTGAGAATTGATTGTCATCGATACCTATCGCCATGCCTCAAGCGTTGCATCAAGGGTGCGGACCTCAACGAAAAAGGGACGCACCGGTATCGAGTCTCGTCACTGATCATCGTCTGCATCATCTGTGCAACACCCATGTCCCGTCATGAGAGCATCACCGCATCATCACGCCCATTACTCCGCTATCTTGTTGATTAAATTGATATCAATGAGAAATATCAATGCCTTTTCATGAAGGCATGACAGCCCGAACACGCTCATACCCTCCGCGTGGGCCAGGGCCGACGACGCCAATGACGCCTTCACCAGCCAGCACAGACTGGCGCTGAATGGCCACGATCTTCTTGAGGAACAGGGGCTCCACTGGTCAGGAGAAACACCCCGTCATCAAGACAGTTTCAGGACGCAGCGAACCACAAAGGGAGCAGAACCTGATGAAGGATATTTCACGAATCACCGCCTACGGATGTGTCGTGGCCGGTGTTGGCCCAGCGGGCATGGGGTTTCTATTCAATGCCTTGAAAACCGGGAAACTGGCGCAACTCGCACACCATGGGCTGCTGATACTGGATGCCGGAGGCATTCATCGGGATGCGCCTCTGGGGGCCGGACGGCTGGGCGAATATCGCATCACGGCCAACTCGGTGGGGGATGTCTTTCTCGATTGCCTGAGAGACCCGGCCCTCGCGGAGGTCTTCGCTCCGCTGGAAGGCGATCCGTGCCTGGAGAACATCCGCGCCCAGGCCTTCACCGCCCCGGCGCTCAGTGAAGTGGGCACCCTGCTGGAAGCGGCGTCCCGGCTGGTGCTGGAACACGCCACCCGCCTTGCCGGCGTGGAGCTGTGGTGCGGCACGAGTCTCGATGAGGTTGAGCGCATCGAGGATGACAATCTGCTGACGCTGACTCACACACCGGAACACGCGTCTCGTCCGACACGGATTCGCACCTCCAATCTGGTGCTCAATCTCGGCGGCTATCAATGCCCGGAACACCTGACCCAGGACCTCTCGCGCCAGGGACTGTCCCTGTCACCGCGTGCGCGCATCTACAGCGGTGATGAACTGCTGCGCATGCCGGAAGGTCAGCTGCGCAGCCTCTTGCTGCCACGCCTGCGGCGTGGTGGGCGTGTCTGCGTGGTGGGTGGCTCCCACAGCGCCTTCTCGATGCTGGATCTGCTCGCCAGCGCATTCCACAAGACGCGCATCGACGAGATCACCCTGCTCCACCGCTCGCCTGTCCGGCTGTTCTTCGAGAACGCCGAAGAGGCCAAGGCCGCGGGCTATTCCTATGATGCCGAGCGCGATGTCTGCCCCATCAGCGGACGCATCAATCGCTCCGGCGGGTTGCGCTACCGTGCCCTGAGCATCGGCCAGCAAGTGCTCTCCAGCGGGCGGATAGCAGACTGCGACATGCAGGTCAGGCTCATCCAGACCGGCCCCGGCCCTCAGCAACGCCTGCTCGCGGCCAGCGAAGCACTGGCCGACGCGCCGGTAGTGGTGCAGTGCAACGGCTATCAGCCGATTCTGCCGCGCCTGCTGGATGCGACGCGTCAGCCGCTGCCGCTCAGCCAGGTGAAGGGCGGACTGGATTCCGATGCCACCGGCAATCCCCGAGACCTCTCAGGCAACCTCCTTGAGGGCCTCTACCTGTTCGGGCTCGGCGCCGGACTGGCGGCAGACCCCACCCTGGGCAGCGAAGCCGCCTTCGATGGCCGCATCTACGGCGTCTGGCAATTCCACAACAACGCAAGCCTGCCAGCGCTGGAGACCATCCTCGCACGCCTGGAAACGCAGCATGTGGCAGCACCGGTGACGGACCCGCTGTCCGCCGCCACCCAGCTGGCCGAGCAGGCAGCGCCATCCTCTGGCGCACAACGCGTGAAGGAGGCCGAACGCGAGCTGACCACGGCGCTGAACACGCTGAGCGAGACTCTGTCCTCGCCGCTGCGCTCCAGCATCGCCTGACCTGCATCGCCTGACATGCATCGACAAGGCATGCATCGACAAGGCATGAGGGCTCATGCCACGCCTTGCGTCAGATCTTACGTAATGATCTGGCGTCTTTATGAATACGCCAACAAGGCGCTGGCAGCCTCAACAACGTCATCATTATTATCATAAAGATAACAATAACGAGAAATGACACTCTGAAACACTAGACGAAAGACACACACGACACCCTGCAGCAAGCACATGAAAGGCCCGGCCATGCATCGCATGACCGGGCCTTTTGGCTACTGGCGCTTGCTGTCAGCGCACAGGCAACGGGTGACTCACGAACCCGAGATTCAGCCGGCCTGGGTCTGTGCTTGCGCGAGACGTGCCTGCTTGCCGCCGAGGGTGAAGCAGGTATCGATTTCCCGCAGCAGGAACAACGCCACACAGGCGGCCAGCATCGGCCAGGCGGCGAAGAACAGCAGGTGCTCCCACGGCGCGAGATACTGATTGAAGGCAGACAGCGTGGAGCCGGCATGCAGCACCAGCACCAGCCCATAGGTGAGGGTCTTCTTCACGCCTGCCAGGAACATCAGCAACAGCACCATCTCGATGGCGGCGATCACGATGACGATGCCTTCGCCGACACCCCCGATGGAATAGAACTTCTCGAAGATGGCCGCGGCGTGACCGGGATTGAAGAACTTGTCCAACGTCCACATTGTCATCACGAGGAAGACCCCGAGGCGCAGCAGCAGCAGGGAAATGCGGATTCGATCGGCGTACTTCGTCATGTCAATTCTCTCCAGAGAAAATGGGCCTGTCAGGCAGTCAGCGCCGCCTCGTGCCGGGCACGTCTTCCTGTGTACGCACACCATTGAGGTCTGGTTGCATCCAGATCGACTTTTTTCTCGCGAAATGAACCACTTGGCAGTCCATCACGCGATTGCGCTCTTCAGCGCAAGTCACTGCTGCGTCAGCGGTGATGCCGCCTCATCTCTGCTCTCCTGCCGCGACTGACAACGCTTGAATGCCTGTCCATCCTCATGACACCTGTAGCACTGGCGCTTGCACACTGGAGTTATCCACATGGCCTCTCAACCAGACACGCCGACACCCGGCGCACCGCTGCGCCGCTGGCAGGCACCCCGCGACGCTTCTGCCCACCCGCCTTGCACATCTCCCTCCCACCTGCCGCCCGCGATTGTCCAGGCACGCTTTCCCGCCCTGAGCGCAAGGCTGCTGGAGCATGCTGCGCGCATACAGGCCGAGCGTGAACGCGGCGAGATACTGGACGCCGCCTGCGCCATGAGTGCCGTGCCGACCGTGATGCAGGAGATCTGGTCTACCAGTGGGGAGCTTGAGACATTCGCATTACATCACGGCATGCAGATCGAGACGCTTACGGAGCTGCTGGGCGAGCACACCAGAGCCCTCAGCCCTGATGATTCGCCAGCGGTAGCCCCGCGTGACACCTTTGACTGGCTGCATCTGGCACTGGAATGCCTGCTGAAAACACATGAGGATAACCAACGTTTACACTCGAACTGATGTAACCCGGGCCCAAAACTCGTATGGTGAAGTGACGGGCCCGGTTGACGACAGTCCATGTCTCGCCGCCGCCCTCGTGGCAGATGCACGCGCACGACGACCAGGAGCACGTCTGGAACGGACTTCCGGTACGAGAAACAACGCAAGACATCAAGCACAGCAAGCGGAGCAGAACATCACGATCGATCATTGAAACGACCAGCCGAGGAGGTTCACATGAAGGTCTACAAACCTGAATGGCGCTGCACGCTCGACGTGACGGAAGGCCCCGACCCCACCGCCCGCTGGAAAACACGGCTTGCCTGGCGCCTGCGCGCCCTCGCCGACCGCTTTGATGGCGGTAGTCGTACGATGAAGATTGACTGCAATGTCACCCCGGCGCTCAGTCGCGAAGAGGTCGACACCTGTCTGGGCAAGGGCTTCGCCCTCAGCCAGAATCTGATGCTGCAACTGGCCAACCACAGCGCCTGCGAAGATGTCCTACGCGACGCCAAGGCCGAGCTCTACGAAGAAGAGCAACACCCGATGTAAGACGATGATCTCAGTAGAAACCCGCAGATCATCCATCGGTGAACGTAGTCCGCAAGACGCATGAAAAAGCCCTCCCGGCGATGCCGGGAGGGCTTTTTATTACAATCCAATAAATATTCAGAATATTTAAACCACCAAAGACTATAGACTCAATCAAGCTAAATCAAAGCACAGAACCAGGACAATCAAAAATCACATCAACATGCCTGCTAATTGCTTATAGAATGTGGCAGCATTTTTTATTGAACCGATTTGGAGCCTTATTTGCTTCCCAACGGTTATCTTAAACAATTTATTTATTTGATTGGCATCATTTTCCAATATACTCGAAGCCCCAATACCATGTACGAAAGCATTTCTTCTTGAATAAAGCCAGTCAGCGTAACCACATATTGAGTGCGGGATTTTCTTATTTTGAATTTTAAAGCTGTCAACAATTCTGCCTGTGGATGTATTTACTCTTGGATGAGTCCATACCTTATTATCGTGAGATAGAGCTTCAAGTAAAAAAGATAGCTTTTTAGAATGCCTTTCTCTCAGAACACCCATGGATAGAGAACTTCGCAAACGCCCTTCTATAACATCCTGAATTGTATCAGCCTTTAACAGGAGCTTGAGTAAATCTCCTTCAGTAATCTCACCTGACATTGATTTTATTGCTTTTTCAAACAATACTTCTTCTTTACAATTATCTAAAATAGCATTATCAATCATCGCATCAAAACGATTCACTAAGTTAGTATACACCAACTTCTGTAAATGCTTCCTATGTTGATCCTGAAGGCTCTCTAGCTCTAATGTGGCCGGCAATATTTCCTTGTCAACATATTTAACAAATTCAGATATAGTAGTTGTTTTCAATTTAACTCTCCTAAAATGTAAGTTAACAACACCTATAATCAATCATAATAAGTGCCGCCAAAAAACCTTACAAATTTATCTTTTCTGTAGGATTTCACCAATCCCTTTCTCTCTCCATGGTTGAACTTAATTAAATGCCAAACATATTCTCCGCCAAAATCAAAATACACGTGTTTGGTCGAACCTATCCACTTATGGAAAAGTTTTCCCCTGCCAAACCAAGTAATCTCATGTAAACATGGGTCATCAGAGTTGGACGCGCTCAAACCTTGATTAAAAATGAAGAGATCAGATTGTCTTTTGGCACCATTTACTACCCATATCATTTTTTTATAGAAGCTCTCACGAGCATTCATTTCTTGAGGTGATATTGCATAACTTTGAAACTCAATGACAACTCCCTTGCTAGAAAACACATCTGCAACATGCCTTTCTCCTGTTTCCGTATCAGTAAAAATATACTCTTGATTAGATACTGGGAAATAAGATTTCCAATGTCTATGCCATTCTGACTCATTATCCCACCAAGGATCACAGTGTACTTTCGACTTATGTGCCCAATGATGAACTTTAAAGTTTCCACATTTAGCAATAACATCACTATTACAACACAAGCATGATCCGTGAAGGCCCTTTTCAGGCTCGCACTTTTTCCCATTTATAAGCGCATATCTCACTGGAAAACCTCTTATCAAATAACCTGTCTATATAAAAGCAAACTCTACCACTACTAAATGGTAAGCTACACGATACTTAACAACTACTATACTTAAGTGATACTAGCTTTTCTGTAAAAAAGATATAAATTTAACACAAACAATATAACACTAAATAACCTAACGAATTAAGTCGGTAGGTTGTTCACAACACATAGCTCTAAAAAGGCTAGTCTCGACATAACCCTCAGTTATAAACAATAGAAATATTAGCTCTTCATCAACAGCATAGTTTATTGTAAAAAATTTCGTTGTGCATAGCCCCAAGCCTAGCCTTATCATCACAATATAACCATTTTCTTCTACAGATAAATTTTATCCATGTTGGGGCCCGCCTTCCTCCGATCCGACATTCGCTCTTCTCACAACTACGATGCTGCAGCGTGGGTGAGACTTTATTTATCCGCTATCGTCCCCCCTCACCCTGTACAATGGCTCCCTCAAGCCGCCTCTCCCAACCTCAGGCCTTCCATGTCCATTTCCGCGCGTCCTTCCAAGCTGAGCCTGCCGCAGGTCAATCCCGGTGTGACGACGGTGCTGGAGTATCTGCTGCTCAAGTTTCCGGCGATTGCCGAGTCACGCTGGCGTGAGCGCATGGCCGAGGGCAAGGTGCATCGCGATGAGGACATGCAGGTCATCGCGATGGGGCAAGTAGTTATCTAGCCAAAGCGCAGCAGAACTATAGATATGACAGCTTTTCAAAAGCCGTGGCTACTCTGCCACGGCTTGTTTTGTTGTCAGCCTTTACCCACAGCTTGGCTCACACTGGCGTGATGCCTGATTGGCAGCGCTGCGGGTGGCGCCACACACCGGGGCGGGGGTGACGGCGTCGGGGTCCAGCAGTGCGGCGACGACGGATTTCACCTGGCGGTAGCCGGTGCGCATCAGGAAGGTGGGTGCGCGACCGTAGCTCTTGATGCCGAGGATATAGAGGCCGGGTTCCGCGTGGGTCAGTTCGGCGGCGCCATGTTCCGGCACGGAGCCACAGCTGTGCTGGTTGGGGTCGATCAGCGGTGCGAGGCGCGCCGGGCTCTGGGTGGCGGGGTCGAGCGAGACACGCAGCTCCGAGAGCAGCGCGAGATCCGGGCGGAAGCCGGTAGCGGCGATGATGCGGTCCACCGCCGGCAGGCGCTGGCCACCGCTTTCCACCACGAGGCGAGCACCCTGCTCTCCCTGTGGATGAATCGCCTCGATGGCAAGATTGGTCACGACCTCGAACCTGCCGTCTTCCAGCCATTGCTGGATACGCACTTCCAGCGCCCGGCGCTCCTGCAGCTCATCGTCCTTGGGTGAGCGGATGACGTTGTCCAGCGTGGCGGAGCGCACGCCCCACAGGATGCGTGTGTCCGGGTTCTGCTCGGCCAGGCTGACCAGATCCTGCAGCGCGTTGAAGGCCGAATGCCCGCCCCCGACCACCAGCACCGTCTTGCCGGCATAGTCATCCCGCGCCTTGCCGGTGATATCCGGCACGCCGTAGGCGATCCGCTCTGCCGCCGCGAGTTCCCCCAGTGCGGGAATGCCATGCGCCCCGATGCCATTGGGGCACTGGAAGGTGCCGGAGGCATCGATCACCGACCGTACCAGCACGTCGCGCTCGCCGTCCGGCCCCGAGACACGCAGCACGAAGGGTGCCTCCTCTCGCCCTTGGGAGCGCAGCACATCATGCTGCAGACGACTGACATGCGTGACCCGTGTCGCTGTATGCAGGCAGGAGGCAATCTCCGGCAGCGCGGCCAGCGGCTGAAGGTAGTCGGCGAGCAGCTCCGCGCCGGTGGGGAAGGCATCCGCTCGTGGCGCCTGCCAGCCGGTGGGCGTGAGCCATTCGGCTGCCACGGGGTCCACGTTGTAGGACCACGGCGAGAACATGCGCACATGCCCCCAGCGAGCCAGATGCTCCCCGACCTGCTCGCCTGATTCGAAGATGATGGGCTCCAGGCCCGCTGCCAGCAGATTGACCGCAGCGCTCAGCCCTATCGGGCCTGCCCCGATGATGGCAATCGGCAGGTGGCTGTTGGCATCTTGCATCGCGTCTTCGCTCCAGTGGTGGGGGGTGGGGATGAAAGCCTCGTCATGCGTGGCTTTCAGCGTAAGACGACAAGGCTTATTTGGCTATTTTCTTCTAAAGATAACCCGCATATCCACAGCCACACACAGGCCGCGCTGGTCGCCTCGGCAAGCCTCTCGCACGCATCGCTCCACTCTCGCGCCAACCTCTCGCAAGGCCATCTGCCCCGACAGCCATGCGTCGCTCGGTTACACTGGCCATCGCCATGAGGGTGAGGCTTGCTCGCCCCACGCTCGCCCTTTCTTCTCGCCACCGTGATGCCTTCCATGTCCATTTCCGCCCGCCCCTCCAAGCTGAGCCTGCCGCAGATCAATCCCGGCGTGGCGACGGTACTGGAATATCTGCTGCAGAAGTTTCCGGCCATCGATGAGGCCACCTGGCGCGAGCGCATGGCCACCGGCAAGGTGCATCGCGAGGATGGCGCATTGATCACCCCGCAGACGCCCTACCAGCCACATCTGCGCGTCTTCTATTACCGTGAGGTGGCGCGCGAGCCGAGCATCCCCTTCGCGGAGCGGATTCTCCATCAGGATGAGCACATCCTGGTGGCCTACAAGCCGCATTTTCTGCCGGTGACGCCCGGTGGCCTGTACGTGAACGAGTGCCTGCAGCAGCGCCTGCGCGACAGTACCGGAATAGAGGCGCTGCAGGCGGTGCATCGCCTGGACAGGGCCACCGCCGGGCTGGTGCTGTGCTCGCTGAATCCCGAATCGCGTCACCGCTATCATGAGCTGTTCAAGTCGCGGAATATCCACAAGACCTATCAGGCCATTGCCGAAACCCACAGCGAGGAGACCCTGGTGGGCCAGCAGCGGGAGGTGAAGAACCGCCTTGAACAGGCCGAGCAACGCTTCCGCTTTCAGGTCTCCGAAGGCGAGCCCAACAGCCACTCGTTGATCCGCTGTGTCGCGCAACGCGGTAGCCGGGCGCTGTTCGAGCTGCACCCCATCACCGGGCGTCGCCATCAGCTGCGGGTGCACATGCAGTCACTGGGCTGGCCGATCCTGAATGACCGCTACTACCCCGAGCTGCAACCGCTCTCGCCGGATGACTACGCGCGCCCCTTGCAGCTGCTCTCCAAGGGATTCGAGTTCATTGATCCCGTCAGCGGCGAGGAAAGGTGCTTCGAATACGACGGTGATCTGACGCTGGCGTGAGGCGCGAGATAGCCAGTGGCTGTCGTCGCCAGCCGACGCACAGCCCACGGCATGTGCACAAAGAATTCATCTGGCGAAGGCTTCCTGCTCGACGTCAGGCGGGCTAAGGTTTTCTTCCTGTCCCCGGAAAATAGGCCCATCGATGTCCCGACGTCTCGCAGTGACCGGAGGAGCCGCGCTGGCCGCGCTCCTGTCCTTCCCCGTCCTCGCACAACAAGGGCACGACGGGCCGCCGCCCGATCACGATGGCCCGCCGCCGATGTCAGCGGAAGACCAGGCCTTGAGCGAGGCGCTGCGCGCGCGCATGGGCGACACCAGCACCCAGATGCAGAGCGTGCCCATCCCCGAGAGCGCCGCCGAGTGCGGCGACACACCAGGTTATGAGCGCATGCTGTGCCTGATCGGTCTGCTCAAGGCCGATATCTCCGACGATGCCATCCTCAAGAACCTGCAGCATGACTACTCCCTCGCAGAGGCCGAGAACTGGAGCAACCTGCCCGCTGGCGCCTTCCCGAAACGCCCCGGCGTGCTGCTGGGCGAGCTGAACATCAAGCAGCGCGGCCTCGTCAAGGCCATCATGCTGGAAGCCACCGGCCACGCGCCGGATGAAGGCTTCGACGAGATGCTCCAGACGCTCAATGCCGACGACTACATCAACACCGTCAGCACCGACTACAAGGCCGGTTACTCCTCCTACAACACCAAGTTCGCCTTCCTCGGCACACCGGGTGAGAGCGGCACCTGGGAGCTGTACTACGGCGGCCACCACATGGCCTTCGCCAACACCTACACCGACGGCAAGCTGGCCGGTGCCACGCCCTCCTTCCGTGGCGTGGAACCCTTCCCGTATTTCGAGATGAACGGGCGCGTGAACGAGCCGCTGACCCAGGAACGCGATGCCTTCGCCACCCTGCTCAGCTCGCTCTCCGAGGATCAACAGGCCGAAGCGACACTGAAAGGCACCTACCGTGACATCCTCGCTGGCCCCCAGGCCGACGATGCCATCCCCGAGAGCTATGAAGGCATTCCCGTCTCCGAGCTGGATGACGACCAGCAAGCGTTGCTGCTCACCGCCATCGAGACCTACGTGGACGACATCTCCGCGCCGGAGGCCAAGGCCTACATGGCGAAGTACACCGCAGAGCTTCCGGATACCTACCTCGGCTTCTCCGGCACGCCGCAGGTCAGCGCCGAGAACGATTACGTGCGTATCCACGGCCCCTCGCTGTGGATCGAATTCTCGTTGCAGTCCAACAAGTCCACCGACAAGGTCGGCAACCATCCCCACTCGGTATGGCGGGATCGCACCGACGACTACGGCGGCCAGAGCGAATGATCCGGCGCGTTTCCTGGCGCACCGCCCTGCTCGCCCTCGCCGTGATCTCCCTCGGCAATGGGGCCAGCGGGGCGGGCGGCGGCCTCATCGAGACGGCTCACGCCCACGCTCTGCCCGGCAGCGTGCTGACATTCGAGCAGCAACCGCAGAACACGCTGCACCTCATGCTCCAGTTCCCGCGTGAAGACCTGCTGATCGCCGCACCGGAACTGGCAGCCCTTGGTGAGCAGACACCAGGCCAGCCCCTGCCGCAGCCGCTGGTGGATCAACTCGGCGACTACCTCCGTCACCACCTCGCCTTGTCAGCGAATCACACGCCACTGACGCTGCAACTTGCGGGAGCGCGCCTCGCATCCACCTATCAGCCACAACTCGGCGACTACGTGCTGGTCATCACCGAATGGAACGTGAAGACCGAAAAGACCGAACCGGACTCACTACTGCTGAAATACGACGCCGTGATGCACGAAGTCCGTAATCACCGCGCCGATGTCTACTGGCAAACGCCCGACGGCGGCACCCGCCCACTGGCCGGCTTCGGCTTCTTCCACTCCGCCCACGGCGTACGCCTCGATCTACACAAGGTAAGGCAGACGCCAACCGAGCAGGAGTAGTCCGAACTGCAGCAAGCAAGGCGGTAAGCGATCTCTGAATCGCGTCCACAAAAAAGCCCTTCCG
This sequence comes from Cobetia sp. 10Alg 146, assembly GCF_029846385.1. Classification (NCBI taxonomy): domain Bacteria; kingdom Pseudomonadati; phylum Pseudomonadota; class Gammaproteobacteria; order Oceanospirillales; family Halomonadaceae; genus Cobetia; species Cobetia sp. 10Alg 146. The sequence continues at coordinate 238,170 of NZ_JARWKT010000006.1, read as the reverse complement.
GCCATTGGCCAGAAGGGCTTCACGTACAGTCAGTTGGGAATTATAAGATTATAACTAATCCTAAAATTACAACCTATCAAAAATAGAGCCCGACGACGGTGTAAATATTTTATGATATAAACGTGTGGCATAGTCATCAGTTGTGCCAGCTATATAATCACTAATTATACGCAAATTTTGATTTTGATTATTATACATTTCGAAATATTTCTTAGGAAGTAATCTTTGGGGGTTGTTTGAAATCACATCAAACAACTTAACTACCATTTGCTGCCCTTTGTATTCTAGTGTTTGTACTTCCGGAGTGCGAACTACATTACTCATGATAAATTCTTGAAGTATATTTAATTCCTCCTTAGCATTGGGACAAAGAACAGCTTCTAAATCTAGTAAATCGTGTGAAAACTTACCTAAAAAAATCACTTCCACCCTTACAATAAAGTGATGGACTAATTTACTAATTGCTTGCTTCCTAGTCTTGTTCTCTCCCGAGAAAAGTAACTTGGTTAGAGACAATATTTCTTCTGAAAGAGGATAAGATTTTAATGGATCAGTCATCTTATCAACAACTTGTTTATTCCATAGGGACTCATCAACTAGACGTAATGCAATAGCATCTTCAAGGTCATGTACACCATAAGCTATATCATCAGCCAATTCCATAATACTAGAATCAAAAGACTTAAATACAGATTTACTATGATCCCCCTTCTTATTCTTGTACTCCATAAACATTTCCCGATCATTAGTAAAGGGCCTGAGAATCCAATCTACTTGATCCTTGTCACAATCGTAAATGCACTTAGGGGGCTTAAAAGAATCTAGATTAATAGCACTAGAATCAGAGGCGTTATATTTGAATTTATTCACCACATCATTATGGAAGGATGGATACTTTATTAAACCTAATAAGGTGCGTCTCGTAAGGTTTAGCCCCTCACCCTCTGAATACTCACCGAGTTTAGTACAAATTCTTAGCGTTTGTGCATTTCCTTCAAAGCCTCCAGAATTATGCATAGAATAATTGAGTGCGACTTCTCCCCCATGCCCGAAGGGCGGGTGCCCGATATCATGAGCCAATCCAATTGATTCAATCAGATTTTGCTCTGGTATTAAGTTATAAATAGCCCAATACTCATCACCAGCGTATTTGCTTTTAAGGTATTCAGCAATACCACTGCCGATTTGAGCCACCTCAAGGGAATGAGTTAACCGAGTCCTATAAAAATCACTTTCGCCCAAGCCCAAAACTTGAGTTTTACCCTGCAGTCGTCGAAAAGATGCAGAGTGAATAATTCGGGCGCGATCTCTCGAAAATTGATTACGATTGAAACCACTATCACTAGCATTCTTAAATCTCTCTTCCCACATAAACACCTCTGTTATTTTTTTAATCATACGATAATAATAGTCATATTCCAACTAAAGCCATTAGGCAAGACACACCTAACAAAGACCCACCATTACTTATTAATGGTTGCTCCCATTCAGCATATTTTTTATTAAATCAACCAAATGTTACTCGTACCAAAACACATTAATAATCTCAGAATCCAAGATAGTCGATGACCATATCCATAAATATAGTCTAAAGTAGATTTTAATAACACAAATTTTTATACAATGCCGTCCTAGCCTATAAGGTTGAAAAAGATCATGCATTGCAGCTCTTACAGACAAAAACAAAAAAGCCCTTCCGGCCAATGGCCAGAAGGGCTTTTTGCTTGCTGCGTTCTCGTCTCGATCAGCTCAAGAGACCGTCTCGACAGAACGCTACCTCAGCTCAGCGAGGGGGGATCGTCAGGCGATCACTCCCACTCGATGGTGGCCGGCGGCTTGCTGCTGACGTCATAGGTGACGCGCGAGACGTGCTCCAGCTCGTTGATGATGCGGTTGGAGACCTTCTCCAGCAGCTCATACGGCAGGTGCGCCCAGCGGGCCGTCATGAAGTCGACGGTCTCGACGGCACGGATACCGATGACCCACTCGTAACGACGGCCATCGCCAACGACGCCGACGGACTTGACCGGCAGGAAGACGGCGAACGCCTGGCTGGTCTTGTGGTACCAGTCGAAGTTGTGCAGTTCTTCGATGAAGATGGCGTCGGCTTCACGCAGGATATCCGCGTATTCCTTCTTCACTTCACCGAGGATACGCACGCCCAGACCCGGCCCCGGGAAGGGGTGACGGTAGACCATGTCGTAGGGCAGGCCGAGTTCGAGGCCGACCTTGCGGACTTCGTCCTTGAACAGTTCGCGCAGCGGCTCGACCAGTTCCATCTTCATGTCGTCCGGCAGGCCGCCGACATTGTGGTGGGACTTGATGACGTGGGACTTGCCGGTCTTGCTGGCAGCGGATTCGATCACGTCCGGGTAGATGGTGCCCTGGGCGAGGAAGTCGACGTCCTTGAGCTTGGCGGCTTCGGCATCGAACACTTCGATGAAGGTGTTGCCGATGGCCTTGCGCTTGGCTTCCGGGTCACTGACACCCTTGAGCTTGCCGAGGAAGAGGTCTTCGGCGTCCACACGGATGACCTTGACGCCCATGTGGCGAGAGAAGGTTTCCATGACCTGGTCGCCTTCGTTCTTGCGCAGCAGGCCGTTGTCGACGAAGACGCAGGTCAGCTGGTCACCGATGGCCTTGTGCAGCAGCGCCGCGACCACGGAGGAGTCGACGCCGCCGGAGAGGCCGAGCAGCACCTTGCGGTCACCGACCTGGGCGCGAACGCGATCGGTCAGGTCTTCGATGATCTTGGCCGGGGTCCACAGGCGCTCGGACTGGCAGATCTCGATCACGAAGTGCTCGAGGATGCGCTGGCCCTGCAGGGTGTGGGTGACTTCCGGGTGGAATTGCACGCCGTAGAACTGCTTCTCTTCCCACGCCATGGCGGCGATCGGGCAGCTCGGGGTGGAGGCGGTGACGGTGAAGGTCTCCGGGACCTTCGCGACCTTGTCACCGTGGCTCATCCAGACGTCGAGCAGCGGGCGGCCTTCGTCGTCCAGGTGGTCCTTGATGTCCTTGAACAGCGCGGACTCACCATCGACACGAATCTGGGCATAGCCGAATTCGCGCACGTTGGAGCCTTCGACCTTGCCGCCGAGCTGCTCGGCCATGGTCTGCATGCCGTAGCAGATGCCGAACACCGGCAGACCCATCTCGAACACGCACTGCGGCGCACGCGGCGAGTCCAGCTCGGTCACGGATTCCGGGCCACCGGCCAGGATGATGCCGTTGGGGTTGTACTCGCGGATCTCTTCCTCGGTGATGTCAAAGGCACGCACCTCGGAGAACACGCCCAGCTCACGCACGCGACGTGCGATCAGCTGAGTGTACTGGGAGCCGAAATCGAGGATCAGGATCTTGTGGGAATGGATGTCTTGCATCTTCAGTCTCTCATTGGGGAGTCATGTGACCCGCTTCGGAGCTGCGAGGGAGCGCGGGGTCGACACAATCTGGCGCCGAGAATAGCCGAGACCAGAAGTTTCTTCGACCTAAGCAAAGCGGGAACCCGTGTAGGGCTCCCGCTTTGCTTCGCGCTTCGCTATGTCTCAGTCGCGCCGATAGTTGGGCGCTTCCTTGGTGATCTGCACGTCGTGGACGTGGGATTCGGCGAAGCCGGCACCGGTGATCTGCACGAATTGCGGCTTGGTGCGCATTTCTTCGATGGTCTGGCTGCCGGTGTAGCCCATGGAGGCACGCAGGCCGCCCATCAGCTGGTGCACGATGGCGCTCATCATGCCCTTGTAGGGCACGCGGCCTTCGATGCCTTCCGGTACCAGCTTCTCGACGCCGGCGTTCTTGTCCTGGAAGTAACGATCGCTGGAACCCTGGGTCTGGGACATGGCGCCCATGGAACCCATGCCGCGATACGCCTTGTAGGTACGGCCCTGGAACAGCTCGACTTCACCCGGCGCTTCCTCGGTACCGGCGAGCAGGCCGCCGATCATGACGATGCTGGCGCCTGCGGCGATGGCCTTGGCGATGTCACCGGAGAAGCGGATACCGCCATCGGCGATGACCGGCACGTCGTACTTGGCCATGGCGGCCGCGACGTTGGCGACGGCGCTCATCTGCGGCACACCGACACCGGCGACGATGCGCGTGGTGCAGATGGAACCCGGGCCGATACCGACCTTGACGCCGTCCGCGCCGGCTTCTGCCAGGGCGATGGCGGCTTCGGCGGTCGCGATGTTGCCACCGATGACCTGAATCTTCGGATGATGCTCCTTCACCCAGGCGACGCGGTCGATCACGCCCTTGGAGTGACCGTGAGCGGTGTCGACGACGATGACGTCAACGCCGGCTTCGGCGAGAGCCGCGACGCGGTCCGGGGTTTCCGGGCCGGTGCCGACGGCGGCACCGACCAGCAGGCTGCCGTTGCTGTCCTTCGCCGCGTTCGGGTAGGTCTTGACCTTCTCGATGTCGCGAACGGTGACGAGACCGCGCAGGCGGAATTCGTCATCGACGATCGGCATCTTCTCGATGCGGCTTTCCTGCAGCTTGGCCTTGATCTGTTCCAGCGGCGTGCCTTCCAGCACCGTGACCAGCTTGTCGCGGCCGGTCATGATGCCGGCGACGGTATCGCTGAAGTCAGGCTGGAAGCGCATGTCGCGACCGGTCACGATGCCGACCAGGTATTCACCCTCGACCACCGGGAAGCCGGAGTAGCCATGCTCCTCGGACATCGCCAGCAGATCCTGGATCTTGGCCTTCGGGCTGACAGTGACCGGGTCACGCACGATGACGCTCTCGTGCTTCTTGACCTTGCGGACTTCCGCGGCCTGCTGGGCAATGCTCATGCTCTTGTGGATGATGCCGACACCACCTTCCTGCGCCATGGCGATGGCCAGGCGAGCTTCGGTGACGGTATCCATCGCAGAGGAGATGAGCGGGATATTGACGCTGATGTCGCGTGTGAGACGTGATCTCAGGCTGACGTCCTTGGGGAGGACCTCGGAGTAGCCGGGGACGAGAAGAACGTCATCAAACGTCAGAGCTTCTTGCGCTATACGTAGCATGTCGAACGCCCAGTAGCAGTTTATGAGGGATGCGCGAAAGCCGCAGTGCAGGGCCCGATGGACGGGCGCCATGACTACGGTTCTAGCGGTTGCTGCGAGGTAATCACCCATGATAACCCATTCGCCCCACTCGAGACAAACGTCGCAGGCTATCAATCTCGCGATTTCGTCCCCCCCTGACATTAACCATCTGGTCAACTAGAGCCCCGTACGACGTGGCCTGCGGCGGGATGCGCCGGGATGCGCCGGCGGATGCGCTGGCGTCAGGGGGTCGGCGTACCGCCGGAGTAGGCATCGAACCAGCGGTCGAGAAAATCGTGACGACGCGCCGTGTCCAGCATGCTCAGAATCGAGGCGTCCAGAGGCTGCGGGTAGAGCCGCTGGCCGACCTGATCCCGCAGCGACTGGGCGGTGTAGGGGCCGGTGATATCCGTGCGGATGCTGTAGAGCGGTGTCTCGCCCGCCAGCACATGCTGCCCTTGCCGTCCGATGAGGAAGTCCATGAAGGTTCGCGCAGCCTCCGGATGCGGAGCATCGCGGTGGATGAAGGCGGTGCGCATGGAGATCAACGCATAGTCAGTGGGCATCTGCACGATGACCTCAGGGTGGGACTGTGCCCAGCGGATGGCGTAGGACCCCAGCAGGTTGTACCCCAGCCAGTAGCGGCCATCGCTCAGGCCTTCCAGCATGCGCTGCGTGCTGGTCTCGAGAGTGGTGTCGACCTGTCCGAGCGCCGCGACCAGTTTCCAGAAGCGTCCTGAATAGTAGGAATCCTGAAGATGGAGCGCGTATCCCAGTGCGCTCTTCGAGGGCGAATAGGCCACGACTCGCCCCGTCAGTGTCTCGGCATGCTCCGTCAGCAGGTTCAGTACGTCGGCATGCGAGGATGGCGGCATCATTCTGGTCGCGAGATCCAGCCGGTAGGCCATCACGATGGGCTCGAAGGTGAAGGCGAAGATTTCATCGCGCCACTTGGCCCACTCGGGCCATTGCCTTGCAGCCTCGCTGTCCAGTCGCTGGGCCAGTCCTTGATTGACCAGCGCCACCTGCCAGGGCATCGCCGAGCTGATGATGATATCGGCCCCCGCGTCGTCCTGAACGGCCAGTGCATTGAGCGTCATCGTCGTGCGATCGTGATAGACGATCTCGATGGCGGGATACTGGCGCGCGAAGGCCGCCAGCAAGGGCGCCGCGACCTGGCGATCCATTGCCGCTTCAATGACCAGGCGGTCCTGGGCCGCCATGACTGGCCTGGCAGCCAGGAGGATGGCGAGACCTGCCCACAGGGCCAGCACCAGGCAACTCGTGACTCGGCGGGCCCCTGGGGTGGCGCGCAGCCTGTCAGACATGAGGTTCATGACGGCCACCTCGGAAAGCGGATGCGAATGCACAGCCCTCCCACATCGCGATTGGTGACCTGCAAGTCAGCCTGATGGCGCAGGGCAATCGTCTCGACGATCGCCAGCCCAAGTCCCGAACCGTCGGTGTCCTGACGCCCTGCGCGCTCGAAGGGCTGACAGAGTCGTTCCAGCATCTCCTTCGGCACACCGGGGCCGTTGTCCTCGATGCTGAGCAGCACGCTATCGTCATGGACAGCAAGGCGCAGGGTGATCTCGCTGCCGGGCGGGGTGTAGCGCAACGCATTCTCGATCAGATTGCCGATCAGTTCGCGCAGCGCCCACGACTCGCCAATCACGCAGACCGGCGGTGCAGGCAGTTCGGCCAGCCCCAGGTCATGCTGGCGCGCGAGATCGTGATCGACCCATTCCAGCACCACGCCGCGAAGCAGTTCACCGAGATCCAGCGCATCCTGCTCGGTGGGCAATGCCAGGTGACGCAGCCGCGTCAGGTTCAACAACTGCCCCGCCAGGCGACTGGTGCGTGCAGCGCTGGCGTGGATATCCCCGAGCGCTGCGCGCCATTCGTCAGGTGATGAGCTCGTCAGCGCGAACTCCGCCAGATTCTGCACTCCCGCCAGCGGCGTGCGCAGCTGGTGGCTGGCATCGGCGGTAAAACGCAGCAACGCATCGCGGGATTCTCCCTGACGGTGGAAAAGCTGCTCCAGCGTCTCGACCAGCTCGCGCATCTCTTCCGGCATGGTGCCCTCCAGCGGCGTGGCATCCTGCGGCTGACGCCGACGCAACTGATGCCGCAGACGCTTGAGCGGTGTCAGCGCCAGCCTCAGCGTGATCAGGATCATCACCACCGCCAGCACCCCCATGATGAGCATGCGGCCCGTGGCTCGAATCATCAGCTCGCGCGCCAGCTGCCGGCGTCCTTCGGTGGTATGTCCGACCCAGAGCTGCACACGAAATTGCCGCTCCCAGCCTGCGGAACGCACGCTGCGCGCGTGCAGCCGCCACGTGACGCCCTGATAACGGATGTCCTGCCAGACATCCCTTTCTCCAGCCTCGCGCAGCATCTGCGGGGTTAGCGGGATCTCGAGGTTGCTGGCCAGTACTTGCCCCTGATCATCCAGCAGGCGGTAGAAGACACGTTCCTGATGTCGTGTGGAGAGAATCTTGAGGGCAGCCGGCGGCATCATGATGCGCGGCTTGTCATCCTGCCACTGGATGGCTTCTGACATGGCCAGCAGCGCATCCTCGAGCTGATTGTCGAAGGCGCGCTGGGCCGAGCGCTGACTGGTGACCCAGGCATCGATCAACACGAGCCCGCCGACGATGAGCATCATGCTCAGCATCCACCCCAGCAGGCGATTGCGCAGCTTGCCGTGGATGATCATCCGGCGTCTGTCATCTCGAGACGATAGCCCAGCCCACGCAGGGTACGGATCTGTATCTCACTGCCTGCCAGGCGCTTGCGCAGCCGACTGATGTAGACCTCCAACGCATTCGAGCCCACCTCGCCATAGCCGAATACCTTGCCTTCGATCACCTCCCGCGACACCACCTTGCCGGCGTGCAGCATTAGGCTTTCCAGCAGCAGACGCTCCCGTGGTGGCAGATCCAGCGTCGCGCCCACCAGCGTGAAAGTGCCGCTGCGGGTCGACATGGCAAGCGGACCGAAGCGAAGCGTGTTGTCACTGCGCCCCTGACTGCGCCGCAGCAAGGCCCGCACACGGGCTTCCATCTCCACCAGCGAGAACGGCTTGGCCAGGTAATCATCGGCACCAAGATCCAGTCCACGCACCCGGTCATCCACCCCATCCCGCGCCGTGATGATCAGCACCGGCGTCAGGTCATTGCGCTGACGCAACTCCGACAGCAGGTCCATGCCCTGCCCATCCGGCAGGCCGAGATCGAGCAGGATCAGATCAAAGCCGCCCTGGCGCGCCGCGTCCCGTGCAGGTGCCAGAGTATCGAAGACATCGATGGCATAGCCCAGCGTCGACAGACTGCGCTGCAGGGTGCGGGAAATGAGGGGATCATCCTCGACGACGAGCAGGCGCATGCATCCAAAGTCTCAGTAAGGGGAAGGGAAAGTGACAGGTTGATGAAAGGTCGCGCTCCTACCATGCCGGTATCGCAACTACCGCTGCGATATACCGATCAGACAGCGCCACCCTGTCGCCATGAACATAAAGCAAAAGGCGCTGTGAAGACAAAAACAACAGCCATCAGGAGCACACCATGCGCCAGTCCCGACGCCTGCCCTCTTCCCTTCGCGACATCACGCCGTTGCGCCTCGCCGCCGCCATGGCAGCGCCGCTCGCGCTGGCCGCGGCAAGCCTGGTCGCCATGCCCGCCGCCGCGGCCGACAAGAGCGAATGCATCGCCCCGGCCAAGCCCGGCGGTGGCTACGACCTCACCTGCCGCCTGGCCGCCAATGGCCTGCTGGAAACCGGCATCATCGACTCGCCGATGATGGTCACCTACATGCCGGGTGGCATCGGTGCGGTCGCCTACAATCACGTCATCGGGGTACGCAGTGATGACCCCAATCTGGTCGTGGCCGCCAGCACCGGTGCCGCCGTCAATCTGGCGCTGGGCAAGTTCGGCAAGTTCAGCGCCGATGACGTCCGCTGGGTTGGCGCACTGGGGGTCGACTATGGCGCGGTGGTCGTCAATGCAGACGCCCCGTGGCAGACCCTCGATGAACTGATGCAGGACCTCAAGGCACATCCCAGCGAGATTCCCTTCGGCGCCGGCGGCACCATCGGCAGCCAGGACTGGATGAAGGCCGCGCTGATCGCCAAGTCCATCGATGTCTCGCCGCGCAAGCTGCGTTACGTGTCCTTCGAGGGCGGCGGTGAAGCGCTGGCGGCACTGCTGGGCAATCACATCAAGGTCTATACCGGTGATCTGTCCGAGCTCAAGTCCCAGCTTTCCAGCGGCAAGATTCGCGTACTGGCCGCGCTGTCCGAAGAACGCATGGACGGCGCCTTCGCCGAGATTCCCACTGCTGCCGAACAGGGCTATGACGTGACCTGGCCGATCTGGCGTGGTTACTACATGGGCAAGGACGTCAGCGATGCCGACTACGACGCCTGGGTCGAACGCCTCAAGCAGTTGAGCGAAAAACCGGAATTCGCCGAGATCCGTGAAGCGCGCGGTCTGTTCCCGATCCAGAAGTTCGGCGCGGATTTTGACGATTACGTGAAAGGCCAGGTCGCCGACTTCAAGACCCTCGCCAAGGAAGTGGGACTGACAAAATGAGACTCGCCGCCGATCGCATCCTGGGCTTCGCCCTGATGGGACTGGCGGCGTTCATCGTCGCCCAGTCCCTGAATATCGAAGTGCCCTTCGCCTACGACCCGGTAGGCCCCAAGGCCTTTCCCATCGGCCTCTCGATCCTGATGGCCATCTTCTCGCTGGTGCTGATCCTGCGTCCCGGCCCGGAAGGTGACTGGCCATCCGCCAGCGTGATGCTGCAATTGGGGCTGGTGATGGTGATCCTGATCGCCTTCGCCTTCTTCTTCGTGCGCCTCGGCTACCCCATCACGGCCGTCGCCGCCATCACCGCCATCGCCCGTCTGTTTGGTGCCCGCTGGCGCGCTGCCTGCGTGACCGGGGTGCTGATGGCCGGCGCAAGCTACGTGCTGTTCACCGCCGTGCTGGAAATCTCGCTGCCGACCGGGCTGTGGTTTTCCTGATTCCGAGAGGGCTTTCTCATGTTTGATTTCATCCTCCAGGGCTTTGGCGTCGCACTGACGCCACTCAACCTTGGCCTGGCCTTCAGTGGCGCACTGCTGGGCACCTTGTTCGGTGCCTTGCCGGGCATCGGCCCCATCAACGGCATCGCCATTCTGATGCCGCTGGCCTATACCCTCGGCCTGCCGGCGGAATCGGCACTGATTCTGCTCGCAGGCATCTATACCGGTGCCGAATACGGCGGCCGGATGTCGAGCATTCTGCTCAACGTGCCGGGGGATGCCGGCGCCGTGATGACCACCCTCGACGGCTATCCGCTGGCCAAGCAGGGCCTGGCGGGACCGGCACTGGGCATCTCGGCGATCAGCTCCTTCGTCGGTGCCAGCATCGCGATCCTGGGTCTGACCCTGTTCGCCCCGATGCTGGCCAAGGTGGCCGTGCAGTTCGGTCCGGCGGAACTGTTCACCATGATGGTGTTCGCCTTCGCGTCCATGTCGGTGATGATGGGCAAGGACCCGGTCAAGACGGCGCTGGGCGCCATTCTCGGCGTGCTGATCGGCACCGTCGGCGTCGATTCCGGCACCGGTATCCAGCGCTTCACCTTCGATATCCCCGACCTCTACGACGGCATCGACTTCGTGGTGCTGATCATCGGCATGTTCGCGATCAGTGAAATCCTGCTGATGCTGGAAAGCCGCCTGCAGCATGGCAAGACCGGCGCCCTGCCTGTCATCGGCCGCGTCTTCGTGACGATAAAGGAAATCCTCTACTGCAAGGGCGCCATGCTGCGCTCCGGCCTGCTCGGCTTTTTGATCGGTGTGCTGCCGGGTACCGGCGCCTCGGTGGCGGGGGCCGTCTCCTACACCACCGAGAAACGTGTCAGCGACAAGAACAATACCTTCGGTACCGGCGACATGCGTGGCCTGGCCGCGCCGGAAGCCGCCAACAACGCGTCCGCAGCGGGCTCCTTCGTGCCGATGCTGACCCTGGGCATTCCGGGCTCCGGCACCACCGCCGTGCTGCTGGGCGCGCTGATGCTCTACAACATCACGCCCGGCCCGATGATGTTCAGCGAGCATCCCAAGGTCGCGGGCGGGCTGATCGCCTCGCTGTACATCGGCAACATCGTGCTGTTGCTGCTCAACCTGCCGCTGGCCGGCTTCTTCGCGCGCGTGCTGACCATCCCGCGCTGGGCACTGGTACCGGGCATCGTCATCCTGTCCTTCGTCGGGGTCTATCAGCTGCATTCCGACATGGGGGCCATCTACCTGATGCTGGGCATCGGCGTGCTGGGCTACCTGCTGCGCAAGCTGAACTTCTCGCTGGCCACCATCGTGCTGGGCTTCGTGCTCGGCGGACTGATGGAAGAGAATCTGCGTCGTGCCCTGGCCATCAGCGGTGGCGACAGCAGTATCCTGTGGCAATCGGGCATCTCGCAGGGCCTGTGGCTGGCCTCGCTGTTGCTGCTGCTCGGGCCTTTCCTGCTGTCACGACTCGGCAAGCGCAAGACGCGTACAGCCTGAGCAAGGCACCCCGTGTGGCACCCCCCAAGCCCCCGTTCTCCCTCAGGAGTCCGGGGGCTTCTTGGTGGCGGACTCCCCGCCTGTGGCATCATGGCCCTCTCCATCTACCAGACAAGCTCCGCCACGGATTCCCCCACAAGCCCTCACACAAGGATTGCCGCGTGTTCGAAACATCGTCTGCCGCCGATGCCATCAGCGTCACCCAGCTGAATCGTGAGTCCAAGCGCCTGCTGGAGCGAGGCTTGGGGGAGCTCTGGATCGAGGGGGAAATCTCGGGTTTCTCGCAGCCACGCTCTGGCCACTGCTACTTCACGCTCAAGGATGACAACGCCCAGGTGCGTTGTGCGCTGTTCAAGAGCCGCGCCCAGTTTCTGCGTGAGAAGCCCAAGGATGGTGACCGGGTGCGGGTGCGCGCCAAGGTGTCGCTGTTCGAGGCGCGTGGCGACTATCAGTTGATCGTCGAGGCGCTGCAGCAGGCGGGGCTGGGGGAGTGGCTGGCGCGCCTGGCGCGCCTCAAGGAGCAGCTGGCAGCCGAGGGCGTGTTCGCCAATCAGCGCGCCCTGCCCCACCCGCCGCGCCATCTGGGGGTGATCACCTCCGCGACCGGCGCGGCGCTGCAGGACGTGATCGCGGTGACCCGCAAGCGCTGGCCTCAGGCACGCCTGAGCGTGCTGCCGGTGGCGGTGCAGGGGCCACAGGCGGTACCCCAGCTGATTCGTGCGGTGGCGATGGCCAATCGCGACAGCGATTGCGATGCGCTGCTGATCACGCGGGGCGGCGGCAGTCTCGAGGACCTGTGGGCCTTCAATGACCAGCATCTGGCGCGCGCGATCTTCCACTCGCGCCTGCCGGTGGTGGCGGCCATCGGCCACGAGACTGACACAACACTGGCGGAACTGGCCGCCGACCTGCGCGCGCCCACGCCATCCGCCGCCGCCGAGGCGCTGTATCCGGATCAACGTGCCCAGATGCAGCAGCTGGCTGCCCTCACGCAGCGCCTATGGCGTGCTCAGCGCGGACGGCTCGATCAGGCGGCACAGCGACTGGATCACGCCCGCTCGCGCCTGCGCCATCCGGCGCGCGAGCTGCAGGCCCAGCGCCAGCAAGCCCGTGAACTGGAGCGCCGCCTGCACGCCGCAGTGCGCATGCGCATGACCAGTGAGCAGCAGAAGGCCGACCAGCTGACCCGCCGCCTGCAGCAGGCCAGCCCCGCACGTGATATCCAGCGCCATCGCCAGCAGCTGGCGATGCTGACAACACGCCTCGACAATGCCCTGCCGCGCCGGCTGGCAGCGGATCGTGAGCGACTGGAAGGCGCGATGCGCGCACTGAACGCGGTCAGCCCACTCAACGTGCTCAACCGCGGCTATGCCATCGTCGAGCGCGTCGGCGGCAGCCAGACGCCGGCAGCGGACGACAGCAAGGTGATCCGCGCCGCCCATCAGACCCAGCCCGGCGAGATGCTCTCGATCCGCCTCGGCGAGGGCCGTCTGGCCGTCGAGGTCAAGCGCCGCTACAAGCCCAGGCCCTGAGTACCTGATCGGCACTGATGCGCCACCAGACCGAAAAAAGCCCCGCTACCGGAACCGGTAACGGGGCTTTTTCATGGGCGGCTCACGTCAGATACACCGGACCGCTCTTGATCACTCGCCTTGCGCACCACTCACACTGACACGCGTGAACGGCTACGCAGGTCTTGACCCTGGTCTTTCGCGCAGCTTCGGGCGCGCTGGATCAAAAATCAGGCGGACCCTGCTCGGCGCCCGGCTTGAAGGCGCCCGGCTCCAGATCATGACGTCCCAGCAGCTTGTAGAAATCGGTGCGGTTGCGCCCGGCGATCCGCGCGGCCTGGGTCACGTTGCCTTCGGTGATCTTGAGCACCTTGATCAGATAGCTGCGCTCGAAACCGGCACGCGCCTCGGAGAAGGACGGCAAGGCGTTCTCTTCCGCGGCCAGCGCCTGGGAGACCAGCGCTTCCGGAATCATCGAGGAGCTGGTGAGCGCGACACACTGCTCGACCACGTTGACCAGCTGACGCACGTTGCCCGGCCAGGCACTGGAGGCCAGCAGATTGAGCGCTTCCGGCGAGAAGCCCTTCACGAACGGCTTGTGGCGGGCAGCCGCCTGGCTGATCAGGTACTTGGCCAGCAGCGGCACATCCTCGGCACGCTCGCGCAGGGCGGGCAGCTTGAGATTGACCACGTTGAGGCGGTAGTAGAGATCTTCGCGGAAGTCGCCGTCATGCATCGCCTTGTCGAGGTTGCGGTGCGTGGCGGAGATGATGCGCACATCGATGGGCACTGACGTCGTGGAGCCCAGCGGGCGGATCTGACGCTCCTGCAGCGCACGCAGCAGCTTGACCTGCAACGCCAGCGGCATGTCGCCGATCTCATCGAGGAACAGGGTACCGCCATCCGCTGCCTGGAACAGGCCCTGGTGCGCGCTGACCGCACCGGTGAAGGAGCCCTTGGCGTGACCGAACAGCTCGCTTTCCAGCAGTTGCTCCGGCAGCGCGCCACAGTTGATGGCGACGAAGGGGCGCGAGGCACGCGGGCTGGCGTTGTGGATGGCCTTGGCCATCAGCTCCTTGCCGGAGCCGGACGGGCCGGTGACCAGCACGCTGACATCGGAAGCCGCGACCATGCGTGCCTGCTCGAGAATCTGCTCCATCTGCGGGGAACGCGTGATGATGCCGGCACGCCAGGCATCGTCACCCTCCTTTACGGGCGGTGCCTGGGCCAGCGCCTCGTCGATGGCCGCGAACAGCTCATCCTTGTCGACGGGCTTGGTCAGGAAGCTGAACACGCCCTGACGAGTGGCACTGACGGCATCCGGGATCGAGCCATGCGCCGTGAGCAGGATGACCGGCATGCCCGGCTGACGCTTCTGCAGCTCGCCGAACAGCGCCATGCCATCCATCTCATCCATGCGCAGGTCAGACAGCACCAGGTCAGGACGCGCCGCCTCCAGACGGCTGAGCGCCTCACGGCCGCTACTGGCGGTGGTGACCTTGAAGCCACGGCTTTCGAGACGCATGCCGAGCAGCTTGAGCAGACTTGCATCGTCATCCACGAGCAGAATATGCGCTTGAGCGTATTTCACACTAACTCTCCTTGCGGGCCTGTCGCTCGGAAATCCCTCCGACGTCAGTCCCGCACAGTCTTGCGTCATGCAGCCGGTTGGGCCAATGACAGTTCGTGGCCAGACACGCCCGGCATCGGATTCAGGGCGTGGTCTGACGGCGAGAATTGATGGCTTCCTCGATGGCGGTCAGCGCCTCGAGCTTCTTGCTGAGCTGGGCGTTCTCGGCACTCAGCTTGCGGCGGACGCCTTCGCTCTTGTCGCGATCCGCGATCAGGCCGCGACGTTCCTCCAGCCCGTTGAGCCACTGGCGCAGCAGCGGCTGCAGACGACTCGGCGCGGTGGGCAGGTCCGCCTTGTAGAGGTCAGAGGCCAGTTTCCAATCGGACTCGTCTCCCCAGCTGAGCACGATGGCACGCGCCAGACGACGGTCATGGCGGTTGCCTTCCAGCTGCATCAGGGTGCTGTCGCGCCACTGATCGTTGCCGCGTTGAGCCTGCAGCGCAAAGGCGACCCACTCATCCAGCAGGCAGTTTCCTTCCTTGAAATCGGGCAGATCGCCCGCCCCATGACAGCTGTCCTGAACGCTGGGAGTATCGGCGACGTGTTCGTTGCCCGGCAAGGTGATATTCGACAGGGCGCCACAGGCACTGAGCAAGCTGACCAGCATGCCGGTGGTGATTCCCGTCAACAGTCGTTGACCCTTCATCACTTCTCTTCCTTGCGTGTCTGATGGCACTCTCGGGTGCCATTTCATGTGGTATGGGGTGCACTGTCACCCCCCAGCAGGACCTGCTCACCTTCCTGACCAGAGGAGGGTGAGCGGCTGGGGGTCGGCAAGGTCAGGCGGAAACAGACGTCGGCCTTGGCGTCCTCCACCAGCGCTAGTTGACCAAACTGGGCGCGAGCACTGTCGGCGGCCACCGAAAGACCGATACCGGAGCCCTTGAGCGGCCCCTTGCGCTTCACCGCGCCCTGATAGAAGGGCTGGAACAGGTGATCGCGGTCCTTCGGAGCGATCGGTTCGCCGCTGTTGGCGACCTCGATCACCAGCTGGCGACGCTCCTTGCGCGCCCTCAGCCATAGATCGCCGCCATCTTCCCCATAGGCGATGGCGTTGGAGATCAGGTTGTCGAGAATCCGGCCGGTACGCGGACGATCCGCCTCCCAGCTGAGGCTGGCGGGTGGCAGGTGCACGCGCATGCCCTTCTTCTCCAGTGCCAGGCGGTGCTTTGACAGCACTTCCTTGAAGACTTCGTGCACATCGAAGCGGCTACGTTCGAGCCCCTGATTGTGTTGCAGCAGATTGTAGTCCAGGAGCTGCTCGATCAGCTTCTGCAATTCCTTGCTGGAGTCATCCAGCAGGCCAAGAATTTCCATCTGATGCGGACTGAGCGGGCCGGCGACCTCATCGATCAACAGGCCGGTGCCTTCACGGATGCTGGCCAGCGGTGTCTTGAGCTCATGCGACATGTGACGCAGGAACTGCTGCTTCTGCTCTTCCAGCTCATCCAGGCGCGCCGCCAGCCAGTCGAGACGCTCACCCAGCTGGACCAGCTCGGCGGGCCCCTTGATGAGCGGACCCTCTCGGTCGGTGCCGCTGCCGAGACCATTGATGCGCCGCTCCAGCTGACGGATGGGACGAATGATCAGCCAGGTGAAGAACAGCATCAGCAACAGACTGATGGAGACGAGCGCGGCCGTCTGCCACCACAGTTGAGTCTTCACCTGGGAGGCGCGCGCACGAATGCCCTCGATGCGGGCATCGACGAGTTCACGGGTGGAGTTCAGAAGGCCGCTGGCCTGGATGGAGAAGGGACCGAAGTCCTCGAGATGACTGCTGACCTGCGCCACGCTCATCTCGGGCATGCGCTCGAGTTGCGACAGCGAGCCCTTGAGTTCGCTGACGCGCGGGTCTCCCTCGCCCAGCAGGCGCGCCTGCTCGTCCAGCAGCTCGCGGAAGGCACTGGCCTTGTCAGCGTAGATCTTCATCAGATCCGGATTTTCCAGCACCGCGTACTGGCGTGCGCTGCGCTCCATCTCGACGGCGAGATTGGTCAGGGTGCGGGCTCGGCGAGTCTGGTCAACCGCCTGGCGAGCGCTGACATCGGCCAGCTCCGAGAGCTCGGAGAGTGCCTGACCCGCCTGGAACATCAGCACTGCAATCGGCAGCATCACCACCATGAATGCCATCAATACCAATTGAAGCAGAGAGCGGGGGCGCCAGTGCCGTGTCACCTTGGAGGCCATTGAAAGAACTCTATGCAGGAAAGGGGTGGTCATCATCGAATCACGTCTTCCAAGGATACCAGAGTTCGCCAGCGCCCATCGCGGTTGCCAGTTCGTTAATCAATATGATTCTGATTTAATTCATCCCCGCTCGACGACAGAAACCGCGCCCGGGCAGGTGTCGTGGATGATTCACTTGACCCATCCTCGTGAAACGCACAAAAAGAGGGCCGGCAAGAGCCGGCCCAAGTACGCAGGGAACTGAAGGGTCAGTCATCACGACGAATGCCTGTTACCTGGAGAGCAGACCTCCATCGTGATTGCTGGGCCTGACAGGTGGTCTGCCTGTCGCTGGCCCGGGAGTCGCCAGTGCCACCTGGTGGTCGTTCCAGGTCAGTTGACACTCGCCTCGGACAGGGTCCGAGCTCCCTATCGGATACATCACAGGGGGGCGATGCATCGCAATGCTTGCGGCGCTCGCCGGGCACTTCCCGGCGCTCACCTGAATTCTGGGGATGGCGGTGACGGATCAAGCATCACCGCATCCAGTATCGGGCATCCATGCCCGGGCATCCTTGCCCTAAAGATACTTTCCATGCCCTCTGGGGGCCGTACCTGTCTCATCGCAACCTGAAGTCACACATCGCGTGGAGCAGACGCTTGGCCTGTCAGCGATCACGGAGCGCACAGGGTAGTGAGTACCGTCATCGCTGGAAGGCCGGAGAAAATGTCCATTTTCATGGGCACTCTCTCGTGCTCAACATGACTATTGCCAACGCCGTGCCAATAACCGCA
This sequence comes from Cobetia sp. 10Alg 146, assembly GCF_029846385.1. Classification (NCBI taxonomy): domain Bacteria; kingdom Pseudomonadati; phylum Pseudomonadota; class Gammaproteobacteria; order Oceanospirillales; family Halomonadaceae; genus Cobetia; species Cobetia sp. 10Alg 146. The sequence goes on along the minus strand of NZ_JARWKT010000006.1, from coordinate 220,473 downwards.
AAACACATTCAAAAACAATGACTTGAAAAGACACAAAAACCGGAATCGGCGTGGATTCCCACGCACGAGACGTGAAACGATGAAATACACGTCCCTTTCGTCGCAAAATGCCAACAGTTATCGTTGGTATCCGATTTTCTCCTTCCATATCAATCAATTGAAACGTCTCTTTTGCAAGACATCGCGCCACTCACTGATCCAGAAGTGCGACATCGATCCAGAAGCGCGGCATCTTGCCGAAATTTCCTGCGTATCATGCGCAAGACCCCCGTCAGTCACCTGAAAGTTCAGGCGGCTGACGGGGGTCGAGAGTCTTGAGGGCGACGGCAAGCGTCTTGAGCGCCACGTGCTTGGGTCGTGACTAGAGCGCCTTGATCAGCACCTTGGAATTGCGCGCGGAGTTGTAGATCTCTCGTCGAATCGGCGGGAGGTCATCCAGGCCGGCCGACACGAAGCCGTGCTCGATGAACCAGTGCAGGGTATGCGTGGTCAGCGCGAACAGATGCGTGAGGCCACCACGCCGTGCACGCACCTCGATCTCGGCCAGCAGCTGCTCACCCCGCTGGCCACGCCGGTAGTCATCATGCACGGCCACGCAGGCCAGCTCACCCATGGCAGCGTCACGACTGACATGCAGGGCTGCACAGCCAATGATCATGCCGTCACGCTCGAGCACGACATAGTCGTCGATCTCGTGCTCGAGGCGTTCACGCGAGCGAGCGACGAGGATACCGCGCTGCTCCAGCGGCCCCAGCAATGCCAGCAATCCTCCGACATCCTCCAGGCGTGCCTTGCGCAGCTGTTCGTAGCCCTGGCGGGTGATCATGGTGCCGATCCCGTCGCGGGTGAACAGCTCGCCCAGCAACGCATCGCGATCCCGCCAGCTGAGCAGGTGAGTGCGACCGACGCCGCGCCGCGCCGCACCGCAGGCCGCGGCCAGATGACGAGACAGTTCGCTGTCATCCTCGCGTGGCGGTGCCAGGGCGGCGGCCTGTTCAGGGTTGAGCTGACGCAACAGTACGCCATGCTCATCGAACAGTCCCTCCCCTTCTCCCAGCAGGATCAGCTTGTCGGCGGCCAGCGCCACGGCCGCGTGCTCGGCCACCTCGGCCGCATCGAGGTCGAAGACTTCGCCGGTGCTGGAGAAGCCCAGCGGCGGCAGCACCACGATGGCCTGCTGGGAAAGCAGCCCCTGGATGGCCTCGCTGCGCACCCGACGCACCTCGCCACCGTGCAGGAAGTCGACGCCCTCTCGCACGCCCAGCGGCTTGGCCATCACCAGATTGCCCGACACGGCGGAGAGCTCGACACCATGCAGCGGGGTATTGGGCAGCCCCAGCGACAGGCTGGCCTCCAGGCGCAGGCGCAGCGTGGCGACCTGCTGCTCCAGATGCGCGAGGATGTCACGGGTGACGACCCAACGCCCCTGATGACGCTCGGCCTCGATTCCCACCCCCTCCAGCGCTTCCCTGACCTGCGGACGCACGCCGAACACCACCACCAGTCGCACGCCGAGGGTGTGCAGCAACGCCAGATCCTGAATCAACTGCGTTCGTCGTGAGGAAGACAGCGCATCGCCTTCGATCAGAATGACGAAGGTGCGCCCACGGTGAGCGTTGATGTAGGGAGAGGAGTTGCGAAACCAGTCCGCGAAGGGAAAACGCGTGTTCAAGAGCCAGCTCCGTGCAGGAGGGAGGAAAATGACATGTCAGGCATGCCCATGAATCATCATATCAGCGCCGCAGCCTGCACGGCGAGCGACGCCCCTGACATCCATGCGGCCTAAACGAGAAAGGCGACCCGAAGGTCGCCTCTCTTGTTTTTCAAAAACGTTTTTTCAAAAACGTTTTTCAAGTGCGTCTTGCCGATACATCTTGCCGATGCGTCTTGCCGATGCGTCTTGCCGATGCATCTTGCGTGTTTCTCTCATGCAGCGCCCTGTCGCACACCCCGTCGCAAGCCCGGGCGCTGAGGCAGATGTCGGCTTAGCCAAACATGCCCTTGAACATGAAGAAGAACAGGATCGACAGGATCGCGCCGGCCGGCAGAGTGATCAGCCAGGACATCACGATGGTACCGATCACACGCAGGTTGAGCGCTGCCATGCCGCGCGCCAGACCTACCCCCAGCACCGCACCGACGAGGGTGTGGGTGGTGGAGATCGGCAGGCCGGTGCCGGAGGCCAGCACCACGGTGGAGGCCGCTGCCAGGGTGGCCGCGAAGCCACGAGACGGGGTCAGCTCGGTGATGCCGGTACCGACGGTGGCGATGACGCGGCGACCATAGGTGACCAGGCCGACGACGATACCGCCGCCACCCAGCACCAGCACCCACCAGGGCATGCTGGCCTTGGCGCCGATCTGACCGGCGGAATCGACGACACTGATGATGGCTGCCAGCGGACCGACCGCGTTGGCCACGTCGTTGGAGCCGTGGGCGAAGGCCATGGCACAGGCGGTGAACATCATCAGCAGGCCGAAGACCTTCTCGACGCCGCTGAAGTCGAAATCATCCCCGGTGGCGCGATTCTTCTCCTTGAGGCGAGAACGCGCGACCTTGCGCTCCATCAGCACGCCGATCCCCATCACGATGGCACCGATGACGACGGCCAGCAGCAGGCTGGACTCGAAGCTCAGGTGCAGCCCGACATGCTTGAGGCCCTTGACCATGGTCACCATCGAGATGATGAAGCCGACCAGGAACATGTACATCGGGACATAGCGCTTGGCGGCCGCGAACGGGTCTTCATTGTCGAAGATCAGCGTCTGCACGGACTTGAACAGCACGAAGGCGATGGAGCCCGCCAGCAGCGGCGAGACCAGCCAGGAGGCCGCGATCTGACCGACCTTGGGCCACTCGACCGCATCCACGCCGAGACCCGCCGCCGCGAAGCCGACGATGGCACCGACGATGGAGTGGGTCGTGGAGACCGGCCAGCCCTTCATGGACGCGATCAGCAGCCAGATACCGGCGGCCAGCAGTGATGCCAGCATGCCGTAGACCAGGAACTGCGGATTCTGGATCAGCAGTGACGGGTCGATGATGCCCTTGCGGATGGTATCGGTGACTTCACCACCAGCCAGCCAGGCACCGAGGAATTCGAAGATCACGGCGATGACGATCGCCTGCTTGATGGTAATGGCCTTGGAACCAACCGAGGTACCCATGGCATTGGCGACATCGTTCGCGCCTACACCCCACGCCATGAAGAAACCGAATACGCAGGCAAGGATGACGAGCACATCGCCGTATTGAGCAATGATGGACATTAGGGAACTCTTGAGCAGATGGCAGGACGTCCTGACAGCGCTTAGCGCGCCATCAGGATCTGCAGTCGGGTACCGACCTTTTCAGCTTGATCGGCGACATCGCCGACCCAGTCGATAATCTTGTAGAGGAAGATCACGTCGACCGGTGGCAGAGCGGCTTCCAGCGAGAACAGGGTCTGGCGGATCGCGATCTGCTGTTCGTCGGACTGCTTCTCGAGCTCATGCAGCTCATTGATCAGCTTGTCGACCAGCTCGCTCATGTTGCGCCCGAAGCCGGACTCGACAAGATCTTCCAGCTCGCCCAGCGCACGGCGCGCCTGGCAGACCGATTCGACCGCAGTCTTCAGATACTCACGCATGGCGGGCACCAGCGCGGTGGGTATCTGCATGTGGCGACCCAGCATGATGCCGGCGATATCCTTGGTGACGTTCGCGATGGAATCCTGGACATGGATCAGCTCGAGAAGGTCGGAACGGGATACCGGCAGGAACAGCGAATTGGGCAGATTGAGACGCAGCTGCGTCTTCAGTTCGTCCGCTTCACGCTCCAGCTTGCTGATGGTCTGACGAATGCTGGCCGCCTGATCCCAATCACCCTGTTCGCAGGCGTCGAAGAAGGTCAGCAAGTGCTGGGCACAGTCGTCTGTCTTGATGATGTGGGTGTGCAGCGCCTTGAAAGGCGAGCGCCCGAACATCGAAGAGAAAGGGTTGGTCGTTACCATAGTGGCCGTCGGCGTTAAGGATTGACGCGCGGAGTGTAGCAAAGCCTTTGTGACGATCACATAACTTTCATCGTAACGACACGATACCGCCATGCTGTTGTACTTCACGCAACATCAGCGGCAGTCGGGGGGAACTCGAAGGATTCCAGAGGAGAGATTGTCATGTAGCGACAGGACGCGAGGTCGCTGACTGATTACATTGTTCATAATATAACCAAGGAGTTGGCGGCAGGCAATTCATGTCACACAAATGTCACGATAGTGTCATATCACTGTGATTCTGCTGACGGATCACCTGCCGTGGGAAGGCTGGCGACACGCTCCGCGCTTGCCTTGGCAAGGGACAGGCGCGAGCATGAAGCCGCCGGGGGCTGCCTGTCCCGGGATCTCGGACAGGCCGCCAGCGTCCTCGTATCGCTGTCGTCATCCATGCCCGGCCATCTTCATTCTTCATCTTCTCGTACAGGGAGTGCCGTCGTCATGGCGCAGGAAATCGAACTCAAGCTGGCGCTGACCCACAGCGGCCTCGGACGCACGGCGATTCTGGAACGTCTTGCGGACATCGCGGAACTGGCTGGCACCACGCCCCGTCGTCGCTGGCTGGCCAATACCTATTTCGACACGCCTGAGCATGCGCTGGAACGCGCCAAGATGGCATTGCGCCTGCGCCGCAGTGGAGAGGATGCCGACAGTCCGGGACCCTTGCGCCAGACCCTCAAGACCAGTGGCGAAAGCCATGGCGGCCTGCATTCGCGCGGCGAGTGGGAATGGGCGCTGCCCGACGGCCAGACAGGCCTCGATCTCGATGGCCTGCGCGGCCTTCCCCCTCTGCAGGCGCTTGAGGAAGGTGCGCGTGAGCACCTGCTCGGCGCCCTCGCCCCTACCTTCAGCACGGATTTCGAACGTCATGCCTGGCAGCTGGAACTGACGGTGACGCAGGATGGCCAGACACCGGGTGTCGGCGTCGAGATGGCGCTGGATCTCGGTCACGTGAAGGCAGCAGGTCGGGAGACGCACATCCGCGAGATCGAACTGGAACTCACTGGCGGTGACGACCTGAGCGCCGAGCAGCGCGAAGGGGTGCTGTGGACGCTGGCGGAATCCCTGGCCAGCCGACTGGCCCTGCGCCCGGCAGATGCCAGCAAGGCACGCCGCGGTGCCGCACTCAGAGATGGCGAATGGCACGAGAAGACGCTGGATACCACCGACACGAATGCCCTGCTCGCCGCGGCCATCGATGCCCTGGATGCACATGCCGACCGCCAGCAGCAAGATGACATGCGCTGGCACGATCACGCCCTGGCCGCCTTCTCGGCCCTGGCCTCGCGCCTGGCCGCCAGTCAGCATCCCGGTCATGTCCATGCGGTGGCGCTGACGGAGGCGCTGAGCGAATCCCGTGAGCAGGGCACGCCAGACAGCTGGATGACAGCGGTCTTCGGTCAGCACAGCCTGTCGCTGCTGGCGGCATTGCGCAGCCGAGGCCAGTGAGGCAGCTCATTAAAAGCTCAGTGAGACAGCTCATCGAGAAAGCTCGTTGAGAAAGCTCATTGAGAGACCCCGGTGAAATCGCTCGCTGAGCGCCTGGCCATCGCGCCCTCACCTGCCCTGCCCCCACCATCGCGTCGCAGCCCGCCCCGGCGCTGCGACGCCAGTCAAGGAAGCCCGCATGCCTGAACGCCAAGGGCCGGCCAACGAATACGGCAGTACGTCACAATCCGCCACCGCCCCCCCTCGCTCCAGCGATTTCGAGCCGGCCAGCGGCAGGCTGCGTGCCCGGCTGTTCCACTGGATCTTCGAGTCCGACACCAAGGCGGCCAAGGCCTTCGATATCGCGCTGGTCGCGATGATTCTCGCCAGCGTCGCCGTGGTGATGCTCGATAGCGTGCCGTCGCTGAATGCCCGCCATGGGGAGCTGTTCCGTATCCTGGAATGGACCTTCACCCTGCTGTTCACGCTGGAATACGCAGTACGCCTCTATTGCCTCAAACACCCCGGCACCTGGGCGAAGGGCTTCTACGGGGTGCTCGACCTGCTGTCGATCGCCCCGACCTGGCTCTCGCTGCTGATTCCGGGGGCGCAGGCACTGCTGGTGGTGCGCGTGCTGCGTGTGCTGCGGCTGTTCCGCGTGCTGCGCCTGATGGCCTTCGTCGGCGAAGGTCGCATGCTGGTCGAGGCTCTCGCGCGCAGTCGTCGCAAGATCCTGCTGTTCTTCATCACCGTACTCAGCATCATCACGGTGTTCGGCGCCCTGATCTATCTGATCGAACCCCCGGAAGCCGGCTTCACCTCCATCCCCAAGGCGCTCTACTGGGCGGTGGTGACGCTGACCACGGTGGGCTACGGCGATATCGCCCCCATCACGCCCTTGGGCCAGTTCATCTCGGCGATGATGATGATACTGGGCTATTCGATTCTCGCCGTGCCCACCGGCGTGTTCTCGGCCGAGGTGCTCAACGGCCTGCGCATGCAGCAGACCAGCGATGAAGCCTGCCCCGGCTGTGGCCGTGAGGGCCATGATCGCAATGCCAAGTACTGCAAGTTCTGCGGCACCTGGCTGGATGAAGACACGCGTGACCCACGCGAGCCAGAGCCTGAGGCAGACCCAGAACCCGAACCTGAGCCCGACGCCGAGCCGCCAGCGAAGGAGGAGGCCCCCTCCTCAGGCGACGATTCCCCCGACCGCGACCGCAGCTGACGAGGCCGAGTGTCACTCGGCACACGACAACGCCTCGGAAATGACAACGCCCCCGAGACCGCAAGGTCCGGGGGCGTTGTCATTCAGCCGGAAGCCGGCAAGGGCTAGCGGTCAGAGAAGGGCTTGTCCCAGGCGGTCAGCGTGGCCTCGCTCCAGCTGCCGTAGGAGGCATTCGGCAACATGATCCAATCCTTGCCGAAATGCTGCGCCTGCTCCGCGACCAGCGCCTTCTGCTGCTCGGGCGTCTTGTCGGAGAAGTCATCCGCGAAATCATGCAGGCTGTCGCCCAGCTGCATCACGATGTCGTGATCCTCCGCGATCGCCTGGCGACGCACCGACTTGCTCGGCCCCAGCAGGCGCACATGGGCGTCATCGACACCGGGCAGACCCAGGGCTTTCAGCGTGGTGACCGTGGCGTCCTTGTTCTCCTCGTAGCGATCCGACACGTAGTAGATCGCCACGCCACGCGATGCGGCAAGTTCGAGGAACTCCCTGGCACCCGGAATCAGGGTCGGCTTGCCCTCTCGCTCCCACGCCTTCCAGGTGTCCCAGCCCGTGAAGTCATGACAGGCCTTCAGATCACGCACCAGCAGCGCGGAGTTGTCGATCACGGTTTCATCAAGGTCGGTCATGATCGCGGCAGGTTTCTCGTCATCACGCGATGCCAGCAGTGTCTCCAGCTGACGTGTCGCCAGCGCATAGCTCTGACGCTGCAGGGCCGCGACTTCCGCCGATTGCTGCTGATAGCGCAGTGCCATGGCATATGCTGCCGGCGGACACTGCGCTGCCTCGGGTATCTCGGCCGCCTGACTGACGGGAGCGACTCCCAGGCCCATGATTCCTGCCAGTGTCGCGACCCTGGTGGCTCTCGCCAGCAATGAGACACGCGCTTGAGATGAAGACGTGATCGGCATCGATGATCCTCTGTGCATGATAGGTATGTCGTTGAATTATCAAGACAGCCGAATATTAACACTCAGCGTTATTGAATTCCTGTTCAACGACCTCGCCTGCCATGTCGCCACCCGCTTCTCGTCGTCATGAGCATCTCGCCACGCGCGTCACGCGGTGTGCCTCACTCGACGAAGTTCGAGATGTCGCCTCGTCCCTCACGCACGATGACGGGCGGCAGGTCGCGCAGGTCCACCACGCTGGTGGCCTCCAGACGGCAGGCCCCACCATCGATGATCAGATCCAGCGCATGCCCGAAGCGCTGACGGATCTCTTCCGGGTCCGTCATCGGCAGCTCCTCGCCCGGCGGAATCAGCGTCACGCTCATCAGAGGCTCGTGATGTGCCTCCAGCAGGGCATGCGTGATGGCATGGTCCGGCACGCGCACGCCAATGGAGCGACGCTTGGGATGCAACAGCAGGCGTGGCACTTCGGTGGTCGCGTGGAGGATGAAGGTGAAGGCTCCGGGCGTGTGGCTCTTGAGCAGTCGGAAGACGGCATTGTCCACCTTGGCGTAGGTACCGATTTCCGACAGATCCGAGCACATCAGGGTGAAGTTGTGCTTGTCATCGAGTTCACGCAGACGCTTGATGCGCTCGATGGCTTTCTTCTCGCCCAGGTGGCAACCCAGTGCATAGCCGGAATCGGTCGGGTAGGCGATCACGCCCCCCTGCCGAATGATGGCAACCGCTTGATCAATAAGACGTTTCTGCGGGTTTTCAGGGTGTATCTGGAAAAACTGTCCCATGCGGCGCTCCTTGCGTCAGCACAGTGCGCCGGACACTGGCGCACTGATCTCGGCGAACTCTCGGCGAACTCTCGGCAAATTCTCGACAAGACCGGCCTGACACGACGCGACACGTCAGCCAGGCCGGTCCGGCCATCTCTATCACATGGTGGCGGTGGCGGCCGCAAAAAAGGGTGCGAGGCGCGGATGACACCAGACGGGCGGCACCCTGGTGCGCGGTGGCGGACTCATGCTGCCGGGTGCCAGCGGCCCCCCCGGGAAGTGGAAATCACTGCCGACGGAAGCATAGAGGCCCAGTTCATCCAGCTGACGCGCCAGGTCACGCGCACGGTCGATGTTCTGGAAGCCGCTGACCAGCTCGGCGGCCTCACCGCCGGCAGAGATGAAGTCCCGCAGCAGCTCACCGCGCTTGGTGCGGGTGAGCTTGTAGCGCATCGGGTGCGCCATCACCGCGACACCGCCATCGGCACGTATCCATCCCACCGCCTCTTCCATCTCGGGCCAGTGTGCCTTGACGTCGCCCTTCTGGCCGGAGCCCAGGTGACGCTTGAAGGCATCCTGAAGATCACGGGCCAGCCCCGCCTCCACCAGCGCGCGCGCGAAGTCGGGCCGCGACAGGGGGCGGTCTCCCGACCCGCTGAGCGTGGCCTGCTCACGGGCACGCTGCATGGCATCACTCAGTCCCAGCTTCTCCATGCGCGCGGCGATCTCGTGACTGCGCCGCTCACGTGCATCATGTTGCTGCCTGAGGCCGGCGCTCAAGGCGTCTCCGGCGCCCTCGGGCATCAGCGCCACCAGGTGGATGGTCTGATTGCGCCAGCGCACGGACAGCTCGCAGCCCGGCAGCAGGGTGACGCCATGGGCGATTGCCGCCTGCTGAGCCTCGAAGATGCCTTCCATGCTGTCGTGATCGGTCAGTGACATGCGCGAGACGCCGCGCCGCGCGACCAGCGCGACCAGCTCTGCCGGCGCCATGCCGCCATCGGAGGCGGTCGAGTGCATGTGCAGGTCGATGTCCGGCACCTCGATGTCCGTCTCGAAACGCTGGGGCAGCGCGCGGGGGACCGGACGGGCAGGCGGTGGCGATGATGGCTGGTGAGCGGGCGACTCGGATGTCGGCGGATGGTCGGACAGGACGTCGGACACGGGAAAACCTCTCGGGATGAACGTCCAGAGCCTCGAGTTGCCGATCATGCTGGCAAGCCCTCGGCAGGGACGTCAGGGGCAGTGTTGACTGCCGTATATGTCTGGAAGCCACATGGGCTTTGTCAGCAGGCAGCAATGGCGGCAGAATGAACGCATGCAGGCAAGGGTGCGCCGCTGGTTGCCAAAGGATACCACTCGCACAAGCCCTTGCCTTCCCGACGGCACCGCCGTCGTGTCCAGGAGTGTGTGTTTCTCATGAAGATGTTGCTCGACTTTCTGCCGATCGTGATCTTCTTCGCCGTCTACAAGACGACTGGCGACATGATCATGGCCACGGCCGTACTGATCCCTGCCACCCTCGCCCAGGTGCTCTATATCTACTGGCGTCACAAGCGTGTCGAGAAGATGCAGCTGGTCACGCTGGCGCTGGTCGTCGTGCTGGGTGGCGCGACCGTGCTGTTCGGCAACAGCGCCTTCATCCAGTGGAAGCCGACCGTGGTCAACTGGCTGTTTGCCGTCGCCTTCCTGCTCTCGCCGCTGTTCGGCGGCAAGCCGCTGGTGGAGCGCATGATGGAGAAGGCGATCCAGCTGCCGCGTGCCATCTGGCACCGCCTCAACCTGGCGTGGGTGGTATTCTTCCTCGCCATGGGCGGCCTCAACATCTATGTCTTCAGCCACTATTCGGAAGACATCTGGGTCGATTTCAAGCTGTTCGGCATGCTTGGCCTGACACTGCTGTTCGTCATCGTTCAGGGCGTCTATCTGTCCCGTCACATGGTGCAGGCCCCTCAGGAAGAGTCTTCCTCTTCCACCTCTTCACATAAGGATGATTCGTGATGCTGTATTCCATTGTCTGTCAGGATGTCGAAGGTAGTCTCGAAGCGCGCATGGCAGCACGACCGCCACATCTGGCACGTCTTGAGGCCCTGAATGCCGCAGGCCGTCTGGTCATCGCCGGCCCCAACCCGGCCATCGACAGCGAAGCACCGGGAGACGCCGGCTTCAGCGGCAGCGTCATCATCGCCGAGTTCGATTCCCTCGAAGAGGCCCAGAAGTGGGCCGATGCCGATCCCTTCGTCATCGCCGGTGTCTATGCAAGCGCCGAAGTGAAGCCGTTCAAGCAGACACTGCCCTAGTCCTGACTGCCGCTCGGCCGCTGACCGGCGGCTTCGCCCCCTGACGACGGACAGCCTGGCTGTCCGTCGTCTGCGTTGGAGACGTTGCCAGGCCACTGCCCTGATGCCCTGCTCTCCCGCTCGACCTCCTGCCAGGAATGCCCGTGAACGATCGTCCCTCCTCCCCCCGCCAGCCCGCTTCCGCCACGTCTGAGCCGTCCGCATCGTCAGTGTCCGACGCGGCGCCGAAGGACAGGCCGGACGCCATGACACGCAAGCCTGCGACGACGCCACCGAGCGCGATCGACCCTGTCACGGCCCCCGGCGTGGTGCCGGAGGTCCCGCTGGCACCGCTGGCCGCGCTGGAAGAGGCACGCCTTGAATGGGATGACGCGGCCCCACAGGCCATGGATTACGGGGATGTGTACTTCTCGATCCACGATGGCCGCGCCGAGACCGTACACGTCTTCCTCGACAGCAACCGGCTGAGCGAGCGCTTCCGTGACTGGCGGGAAGCGCGCCCCTTCGTGATCGGCGAGACCGGCTTCGGCACCGGCCTCAACATCCTGTGCGCCGCCCAGCGCTTTCTGGCCACGGCACCCGCCGAGGCACGCCTGCATGTCGTCTCGGTGGAAAAGCATCCGATGCGTGCCGCGGATCTCGAACGCGCGCTGTCCGCCTGGCCGGATCTCGCCTCATTGGCGAAACCGCTGGTGGCACAATGGCCGGCTGCGGTACTCGGCGTGCATCGTCTGTGGCTGGATGAGCGCATCACGCTGGATCTGCACTTCGGCGATGCCGTCGAGCGCCTGTCACGCCTCGAAGGAGGCGTGGATGCCTGGTTCCTCGATGGCTTCTCGCCGTCGAAGAATCCGGAAATGTGGTCACCGGCGCTGTTCGCGGCCATGGCCGGCATCTCGCATCCCGAGGCGACCTTCGCCACCTTCACCGCCGCGGGCTTCGTGCGGCGCGGCCTGCGGGCGGCAGGCTTCGCCTGGCGCAAGGTGCCCGGCCATGGCATGAAGCGCGAGATGATCTGCGGCGAGCTGGACGCTGCCACCTCGGCGGCGCGCGCCGAGCTGATGGGGCTTGCCGAAAGGCAGGAACAGCATGACCAGCCCCGTCCCCCGCTGACATCGCCCGCACAGCGCGGGGTGCTTCATCCGCTGCGCCGGGAACAGCCCTGGACGCAGCCGCCCCAGCCGGCGCCCATCTCCCGCGAGACACACGTCGCGGTACTTGGCGCTGGCATCGCCGGCACCAGCTGCGCCGAGGCGCTGGCGCGGCGTGGCGTGAAGGTCACGCTGATCGACGCCGAAGCCCCCGGTGCGCGGGCCTCCGGCAATACCCAGGGGGCGCTCTACGTGAAGCTGGCCGCCGAGACCAACCCTGCCAGCCGCTTCCAGCTGGCCGCGTTGCAATACAGCCGGCGCTGGCTGGCAAGCCTCGACCCCGAGCAGACCCTGTGGTCCGCCAGCGGCGTGCTGCAGCTGGCCACCAGCGAGCGTGAGCGCAAGCGCCAACAGCGCTTCGCGGACAATCACCCGCTGCCCGAGGCGCTGCTCAGGCCGGTCACTGCTGGCCAGGCCAGCCAGATCGCCGGCAGCGAGATCACCTTCGATGGCCTCTTCTATCCCGTCGCGGGCTGGGTGCGTCCGAAGGCGCTGTGTCAGCATCTCGCCGCCACACCGGGCGTCAGCTTTCGGCAGGCGCGCATCGTGGCCATTCAGTCGCTGGGGGCCGAGGAAGGCAGAGAGGAAGGCGGAAAGACAGGCAACGGCGCGCCACGCTGGCAGCTTCAGGCCAGTGATGGCAGCTGTCTGGAAGTGGATCAGCTGATCGTCGCGCTGGGGGAGAAGACACACCTGCCCGAGCCGCTCGCGCATCTGCCGCTGCAGCCGATTCGTGGTCAGGTCAGCGAGATCACGGTGCCGCCCGAACAGGCAGCAGGGCTGCCCATGCTCGACAGCGTGGTGTGTGCCGGTGGCTATGTCTCGCCCTGTCAGCGTCACGCCGACGGCAGCGTGACGCTCAGCTTCGGCGCGACCTTCGCCCCGCGCGATGAGGATGACTCGGTACGTAAGGCGGATCACAGCGCCAATGTCGCCGAGCTGCGCAGTGCGCTGCCCGCCTTCGTCGCTGCCTGGGAGCAGGCGCGTGGCGTCAGGCTGGAAGACGATGCCTGGCAGGGGCGTGTCGCCTGGCGCGCCGCCAGCCCCGACAAGAGCCCGCTGGCCGGCCCGGCACCGAACGCCGCGCAATGGCGTGAGGATTACGCCGCCATGGCCTTCGATGCGAAAAAGCGCGTGCCATCACTGAGCGGCGCCCATCTGCCGGGGTTGTGGCTCTCCACCGCGCATGGCTCACGCGGCTTCACCACCGCACCGCTGTGTGCGGAGCTGATCGCCTCACAGCTGTGCGGCGAGCCGCTGCCGCTGGAGCGCGAACTGGCCGAGCACCTGCACCCGGGACGCCGCCTGATCCGCGATATCGTGCAGCGGCGCTGAGGCATTGGCGGACATTGGCAGACATGGGTGGGCATTGGCAGAGACACAGGGCTCGCCCTCCGATGACGTCCTTCAGGGGAGCCGGCACTGCCTGGCAAGCGCCTGACGATCGGTGACCTGAAAGGTGAAGGAGGGGCGGCCTATCTGGCCGTAGTGGAAGGCCTCGCTGAGCATGCCGCAGGCCGCCAGATGGCGCAGGTACTTGCGGATGGTCACGCGCGACATGCCCGTGGCGCTCAGCAACGCCTCGCTGGTGAAACTGTCTTCATCGCGTGGCAGCGCCTGGATGGCACCGGCGACCAGCGCCAGGGACGCCGCCGTCACACCCTTGGGCAGGCGGCCATCAGACACCGTCCCCACCGCGCCACTGACTGCCATGTGCGAGCCGAACAGCTGGTCCAGCTGCTGCTGACTGACCTCCCCCTCGAGACTCTCCAGCTGCTGGCGACCACGCCGTGCCAGTGCCAGCGCCTGCTGGAAGCGGGCGAAGCTAAAGGGTTTGACCAGGTAATCGCATACCCCGAGCGCATGCGCGCTGCGCACCGTATCCGCCTCACTGGCGGCGGTGATCAGGATCACCTGGATGTCAGGGGCGGCATGGCGTCTCAACCAGCGCAATACCTCCAGACCGCTGCGGCTGCGCAGATAGACATCCAGCAGCACCAGGTCCACCGCCTCCTGCGCCAGCACCTCCAGCGCCGCCGCGACATCCTCGCACTGGGCGACCAGGCGCATGCCATCGATACGATTGAGGTATTCGACATTGAGACGCATGACCATGGGGTCGTCTTCGACTATCAGCACACGCATGCGCTCAGGCTCCTTGATCATGCGGGGTCTTGGACGGCAGCCGTCCAACGACGTGAAATGCTCTCAGGGCGTCGCAGTGGGCGACCGCTGGCAGGGCAAGGTCAGCTCGACCAGGGTGCCGCCGCCCGGGGGCGAGTAGAAGTGCCAGTCTCCCGCGCGCGCGGTCACGATCTCCTGTACCAGCGACAGCCCCAGCCCGCGACCTTCACCACGACTGCTTACCCCCGCCGCGCGCGCCGTCTCCATGAGCTCCGCCGGCATGCCGGGGCCGTTGTCTGCCACGCTGATCGACAACTGGGCCTCTGACGCCTCACCCACGGATTCCAGCATCAGGCTCAGAGTGACGGCCGGGGCGTGTGTGGCATCGTCCATTTCCTCCAGCGCTTCGAAGGCATTGTCGAGCAGATTGCCGATCACGCTGACCAGATCATGGCTCAAGCTGCGCTCCAGCACCGGCAGCACGGCCTGAGACAGCTCGGCCTGAGACAGCGCTGCGCCGGGCATCTCCCGGTGCTCGGTCCGTGCATGATGCCACTCGACGTCCAGCTCGACATTGAGTGCGATGCCCCGCTCGCGAGCCTCACTGTGCTTGCCGATCAGCAATCCTGCCAGCAGAGGGTCCGCGATGCGCTCGGCGGCCGCGGCATCCGCTGGCAGCTCCCGCTCCACCAGCAATGCCAGGTAATCTCGCAGGCCGTCGAGGTCCTGCATCTGCGTCAGCCCTGACAACACATGCAACCGATTGCGAAACTCATGGCGCGCGGCGCGCAGTGACTCTGCCTGTCGGCGGACGCCGGTCAGCTCCTCGGCAAGGCGCTGCATGCGGTCGTGCTCACGCAATACCAGCACGCCGCCCATGAGATGCTCGCCATCATGCACCCGCTGGCAACGCACCCACAATCGCCGCCCGTCATGGGTGACCTGACGCAGGCGAGCCGCGTCCTGCTCCGCCACCGGCGAGTGCGCGGCTAGACACTCGTGCATGCCGGTATCGGGCAACCACGCCTCAAGGCATTCTCCCGGTTCGGGGGCCGTCCCCAGCAGCTCGCGCGCCGCGGCATTCACCAGGGTGACATGCCCCTCGGGGTCGACCACGATGATGCCCTCTTCCAGGCTGGCCAGCACCGCCTGATGCTCTTCCACCAGACGCGCGATGGCCGCCGGCTCCAGTCCCTTGAGCTGTCTGCGCAGATAGCGTGCCAGCCCCAGCGCCCCCAGCGTGCCGAACAGCATCAGGATGCCCAGCCCGATCAGCAGCTGACGCTTCTCATCGGCCAGCCGCCGCCCCAGCGAATCCAGCGTGATGCCGATGGCAACGGCGCCGATGACGGAACGCGCTTCGCCATCGGATGCAGAAGCCATCACCGGGGCAAAGCTGCGCAGGCTTTCGCCGAGCGTACCGCGGGACTCGGAGAGATAGGCCGCGCCTCCGAGCGCACGTTGCTCGTCTCCCCCCTGAAACGGCTGGCCGATCCGCGCGGGCTCCGGGTGACTGAGTCGCACGCCGTCCGGACGCATCACCACGATGAAGTCGACGGCATTCTCGCGGCGCAGCCGCTCGATGCGTGCCGCCAGGCGGCTATTCGCGGCGGGAGGCGCTGCCTGCGAGGCGTTGGCTTCGCTCAAGGTGGCGCGCACCTCAGGCAGCCGCGCGATGCGTTGCGCGAGGGCGGCGATGCGCTGCCCCTGTATCTCATGCTGGGTCCGCTCCAGCTGCGCACTGAAGAGCCAGGCCGCGACCAGCAGACTGACGATCACCATGCCGGCAGCCAGCAGCGAGGTCAGCGCGCTCAGTCCGGGTTGAGAAGAATGCAACACGCCAGACAGTCCACGTGCCCCCTTGGTGGCATGGCCAATTCGCCCAGCACGTGAGCGAGCCGCGCCATGCGGTTTCATAAGTTTCAAAAGGCTTTCTTTAATTCGCAAAACTTGGCCCTCGAAAGCCACATCGTAAGCTCCCTGTGACGCGCATCCACTGCGCGGACATGATGTCCCACCTTGTCCCAACCGATCCCGCGATGCCACGCCAGCGCATCCGGACATGACAACAGGTCCTGCAACGACAGAGTGCAGGACAAGGAGCCTGCATGACACATTCCTCGCAGACCGCCACGGCCACGCCTGCCGACGAGTCGCCTTACCTGAAGACACGCATCTTCGGCATGTCCCTGCCGATCTTCGCCCTGTCGTTTCTGGTCCTGATCGCCGCCATCGCCACCGATACCCTGCCGGCCGGCATGATCGGCGCCCTGATGGTCATGATGGTCCTCGGTGAGCTGCTGGGCTTTCTGGGTGATCGCCTGCCGATCATCAACAGCTACCTGGGAGGCGGAGCGATTCTCGCCATCTTCGGTGCCGCAGCGCTGGTCTACAGCGGCTGGCTGCCACAGGATGTCACGGCCAGCGTCAGCGAGTTCATGAAGGCCGGCGGCTTTCTGAATTTCTACATCGCGGCACTGATCACCGGCAGCATTCTCGGCATGGACTCCCGCGTGCTGGTCAAGGTCGGGGCACGCTTCGCGCTGCCGCTGCTGTGCTCGGTGCTGTTCGCGGCACTCTTCGCGATGCTGGTCGGCTGGATCATGGGCTTCTCGCCCAAGGATGCCGTCATGGTCATCGCCCTGCCCATCATGGGCGGTGGCATGGGGGCAGGCGCCGTGCCGATGAGCCAGATCTACGAGCAGCTGCTGGGACAGCCGGCCAGCTATTACATCTCGATCCTGGTACCGGCGCTGGCGCTGGGCAATGTCTTCGCCATCATCATTGCCGGGCTGCTCAACGGGCTTGGCAAGCGCTTCCCGTCACTGACCGGTGGCGGCCAGATGATGCCGGGCGTCGATGTCCGTGAAGAGAAGAGCGCGCCTGATCTCTCCCAGCTGGGTATCGGCATGGTCATCGCCCTGAGCTTCTTCGTCGCCAGCCAGATTCTCGGCAAGGTCATCCCGCTGCACCCCTACGCGCTGATGATCATCGCGGTTGCCGTACTCAAGTGCGCCAACCTGGTGCCGGAAAGCATCAACCAGGCCGCCGCTCAATGGTTCCGTTTCGTCGCGGGCAACTGGACCTTCGCGCTGCTGTTCGGCATCGGCGTGGCCTACACCGATATGGGCCAGGTGATCGACGCCATCACCATCACCTACGTGGTGATCGTCTTCGGTGTCGTCGCCGGTGCCGCCTTCGGTGCAGGGCTGGTGGGCAAGCTGGTCGGCTTCTATCCCATCGAGTCCGCCATCACCGCTGGCCTGTGCATGGCCAACATGGGCGGCACGGGTGACGTCGCGGTCCTCTCGGCGGCCAATCGCATGCAGCTGATGCCCTTCGCGCAGATTTCCTCGCGCCTGGGCGGAGCCTTGATCCTGCTGATCTCGAGTCTGGTCGTGCCGATGTGGTTCGCATGATCCGGCCTCGATTCGCATGATCCGCCCTCGATAGGAGCACCGACGCCAGGTGCCTCGACAGACGCGGCAGGAACGACGACGCCCCCGGCCTGTGCCGGGGGCGTCGTCGTTTCCAGGGTCAGGAGCAAGGTCAGGGCTTCGCCAACGGATCATGACCGCTGGCCGGGCTCAGTCGCCCTCTTCCTCATCGTCTGCCAGCTGGCGCCCGAAGGACTGCCATTGCTCCAGCGTCATCACCTCGGTGGATTCGGTGCCGATGTCATGGACGATCAACAGCTTGCCGCGTGACAGCTGGCCTTCCAGCTCCGCGACCCAGCCGGCCATGCCTTCGCCGACATCGGTGGTGTCATAGCCCTGACGGGTGACGAAGGTCTCCAGCAGGGCACGACGCGTGTCGGCGGGCAGCATGGTCTGCGGCACCTCGATGAAGCGATCCTTCGGGTCCATCTGATCAAGCGGCATCTGACTCATGGGTAGCTCCTGTTCATCCGTGGAACGTGACGCAGCCATTGGCGCCTGCGGTGCATCATTCAGCGTGTCCGTACTCATGCATCCTCTCCTGCGCTGTCTTGCGCATCGGCTTTCTGCGCGTCCGAATCTGAGCCTGAAACTGAGTCGGTGCCGGCTTCCCACTCGGCCAGACGCGCCACGAAGGCCGCTTCATCCAGCACCGTGAGCCCCAGCTGCATGGCTTTCTCGAGCTTGCTGCCCGCCGCCTCCCCGGCGACGACACCAGCGGTCTTCTTCGAGACACTGCCCGCCACCTTGGCGCCCAGCGCCTGCAGGCGCGCCTTGCCTTCATCACGCGTCATGCTGTCGAGACTCCCCGTCAGCACCCAGGTCTGGCCTGCCAACGGCTGGGGCCGCTCGCCGATCTCGACCTCTTCCCAGCGCAGACCACAGGCGAGAAGCGCCTCCAGCGTCTCGTTGTTGGTCGCTTGCTGGAAGAAGGTATGGACATGCGTCGCGACGATGGGGCCGACATCTTCCACGGCTTCCAGCGCGGGTTGATCCGCCGCGCGCAGCGCTTCAAGCGTGCCGAAGTGCGTGGCCAGATTCGCCGCGGTGGCTTCGCCGACTTCCCGGATACCGAGGGCATAGATGAAGCGCGCCAGGGTGGTATGGCGGCTCTTGTCCAGCGAGGCAACCAGATTGGCGGCGGACTTCTCGCCCATGCGCGGCAGCTCGGCCAGCGTGGCAGCGTCGAGATGGAACAGATCCGCTGGCGTCTTGACCAGCTCACGCTCGATCAGCTGCTCGATCAGCTTCTCGCCGAGGCCATCGACATCCAGCGCCTTGCGGCTGGAGAAGTGCTTGAGCGCCTCCTTGCGCTGGGCGGCGCAGATCAGTCCGCCCGCGCAGCGTGCCACCACCTCGCCTTCGAGACGTTCGATCTCGGAGCCGCACACCGGGCAGCCGTCCGGCAGCACGATGGCTTCACGGCTGGCCCCTTCGCTGGCGACCCGCACCACCTGCGGGATGACATCGCCGGCCCGCCGGATGATCACGCTGTCACCGATCTGCACGCCGAGACGTTCCACCTCATCCATGTTGTGCAGCGTGGCATTGGAGACCACCACCCCGGCGACCTGCACCGGTGCCAGCCGGGCGACCGGTGTCAGCGCGCCAGTTCGTCCGACCTGGAAATCGACGCCTTCCAGAGTGGTTTCCTGCTCCTGCGCGGGATACTTGAAGGCGATGGCCCAACGCGGCGCGCGCGCCACGAAGCCCAGCTCGCGCTGCAGACGCAACGCATCCAGCTTGATGACCGCGCCATCGATGTCGTGATCAAGCCCTTCGCGCTGCCCACCGAGGCGGCGGGTGTAGTCGATGATGCCTTGGGCACCGCGCACCACCTCAAGCTGCGGGCTGGTGCGGAAACCATAGTCATTGAGCAGCGCCATCAGGCTGGAATGATTCTGGCCGACCTCCGTGGCCAGCAGCGCCTCATCGAGGCGCGCGACCTGATAAGCACAGAACTCCAGCGGGCGCGAGGCAGCGATGCTGGAATCCAGCTGACGCAGACTGCCGGCGGCGGCATTGCGCGGATTGGCGAACACCTTGCCATCCTCGTCGCGGCCGCGCGCGTTCAGCGCCTCGAAGCCGGCGTGACTCATGTAGACCTCGCCGCGCACTTCAAGCAGCGCCGGCAGATCATCCCCCCGCAGCCTGAGCGGGATCGAGCGGATGGTGCGCAGATTGGTGGTGATGCCTTCCCCGGTACGTCCATCGCCGCGCGTCACGCCCTGCACCAGCACGCCATTCTCGTAGATGAGCGACACGGCCAGGCCATCGAGCTTGGGTTCACAGCAGAAGCTCAATGCCTCGCCTGCGTCTTCCGCATCGCCCAACTCCAGGGTTTTCGCCGCACGCTGCACGAAGGCACGCAGCTCATCGTCATCGAAGGCATTGTTGAGCGACAGCATCGGTACCGCATGCTGCACTTCCTCGAAACCGCTGGCCGGTGCGGCCCCGACACGCTGGGTGGGGGAATCCGACGTGATCAGCTGGGGGTAGTCGGCTTCCAGTGCCTCGAGACGGCGCAGACGCGTGTCGTAGTCGGCATCGGTCAGCGTCGGGTCATCCAGCACGTAATAGCGGTGGCTGGCCTCGAGCAGCTCGCGATGCAGCTGCGCGACCTCCTCCATCACCTTGGCAGGCACACCTTCCACCGCAGCCGGGGCAGCGGACTGAGGAACGCTCGAGGCGCTGGAATCATCGGCAGGGGCCGAAAACAGATCATCCTGGGCTGACATGACACTCACTCGAAACGGTGGCCTCATCAGCAGTGCCCAAAGGGCTGCGCTGATCGACCGGAAAGCGGGTGGCGACAGGTCCTCCGGCCTGAATCGCAGGGCCGGGGGATCGCCATGATGCCGTCATTGTACTCAAAGCGCTCGATGGACCCCACTCCCGGCTGAGAGGAAAGGCCCCAGATGACACATGGCATCAGGCGCTTCAGAACGAGGACGGAGAATCGCATGAAACACAAACGCCAACGGCGACCCGAAGGTCGCCGTTGGCGTTTGTGGCATGACGGACCCACTCAGAGAATGGCTCGCGAGTCGATCAGTTGGCCTGGTAGCGATGCAGACGATTGCGACGCTCGAACTCGTGCACCTGCTGGCGCTTGAACTCGATGGTCTGGGCCGTCATCACGCTGTGGTTCTCGTCCTTGAGCTCACCGCCCAGGCGACGCACCAGCAGCATGGCGATCTCGACCATGGTCTCGAAGGCCGCAGAGGTGTCGTCCGCGCCCGGCAGCGGCATCAGGAAGGTGACGCCATCCAGCTGACTGTCCACCATCTCGGCCGGCGTGAAGATCCCCGGCTTGACCACGTTGGCCATCGCGAACTGCAAGGGACTGTCGTCATCATCTTCCTCATGGCGCAGGAACAGCCCCATCTCGGAATGGCGCAGACCACAGGCCAGCGAGATGCCCAGCACGTCTTCACCGCTGAAGCCTTCCTCGCCACGCGCCATCACCGAGATGATGATGACTTCACTGGCATCGGCCAGGGTGTCACGGGCGAGCTGGTCATCGACCTGATTGCGCTCGGCACGCAGCACCAGCGGATGGCGATCATCCTCGGAAACTGTCGTGTCGGCAGCAGGCACGGCGGCCGCTTCCAGCGAAGGTTCCTTGCGCTCGGAAGCCGCGCGCTCGTCATCGGCCTGCTGGCCAGCGGAGGACGCTTCGGCCTTCACATCCTGACCTTCCTCGATCTCGGCCATCGGCTCGAGATCATCGGCCTGGGTGGAGGAGACGCTGATGCTGTCGTCCTCGGCGGTGATCACCGGCTTCTCATGGAAGTCCTCTTCGCGCGCCGTCTCTGACTGCTCGCTGGAGGCGGTGCCGAGCACAGGCTCGCGATGCGCCTCGTCATGCTCGTCGTCACGTCGCGCACCCAGACTGGCGGTCACGTCGCGCATCGACTGGCTGGCACGCGCCCCGAAGGCCGCCGCACGCTCGCCGAAGCCCTTGCGCTCCGGCGCTTCACGGCGCTCCATGGGCTGTGCCGGACGACTCGGTTGCGTCACCCGTGAGGCCTTGATGCCATGGGCATTGTCGAGCACGGCATCCTGCTCCGCCTCGGCCTGCGCTTCGGCATCGCCAACCACCCGGTAGCCGCCATTCGGCAGCTCCCAGTTGTCACGTTCTTCCTCTTCTTCCACCGCGGAAACACCCGCCTCTTCGGTGGAAACTTCCGTACCCGCTCGATCCAGTCGGGGTACTCGACGTTGACGTTGGAGCCTGCGCACACCGTCAACGACGATGATTGCGACCAGCACCAACCCCAACAAGATGAGCCACTCTCTCAATTCCATGGGTCATTAGCCTGTTTGCTTGGGCACCATGCACGTGAACAGCATAGCGCGATTGCAGAAAAAGGGGACATTTTTCGAATGTCAATCCTGTGGTGGTGACCTGCGCAATCGCCCTTCAATTATCCCTGACTGACACTATGACGCAAACTCGTAGTGCTTTCGATCTCTATGTGCAACACGATTTTGCCAACTTGGCCGCAAAGACGGCCGCTGGCTACCGCGCACAAGGATGACCTTGGCCTCCTGCACGGCTTTTCACTCACGCTTCAGCCAGTACCGCCGCTTCTTCGATCCCTACAGAGACAAGACGCGAGACGCCCGGTTCCTGCATGGTGACGCCCATCAACCGATCCGCCGCCTCCATGGCGATCTTGTTATGGGTGATATAGATGAACTGTACGCTTTCCGACATCTCTTTCACCAGCCTTGCATAACGCCCGACGTTGGCATCATCCAGCGGCGCATCCACCTCATCGAGCATGCAGAACGGAGCCGGATTGAGCTGGAAGATGGCGAAGACCAGCGCCAGCGCCGTCAGAGCCTTCTCCCCACCTGACAGAAGATGAATGGTCGAGTTTTTCTTGCCCGGCGGGCGTGCCATGATCGCCACGCCCGTCTCGAGCAAATCATCGCCTGTCAGTGTCAACCACGCGGTTCCGCCACCGAAGATCTTCGGGAAAAGCGTCTGGATTCCGGCGTTGACCTTGTCGAAGGTGTCCTTGAAACGCACCCGCGTTTCCTGATCTATCTTGCGTATCGCACGCTCAAGGGTCTCCAGCGCCTCGGCCAGCTCCGCATGCTGGGCTTCCAGGTAGTTGCGACGCTCGGCCTGCTGGTCGTACTCCTCGATGGCGGCGAGGTTGATCGCCCCCAGCCGCTTGATGCGCTCCCCGACCTGCTCCAGATTGTGGCTCCAGGCCGATTCGGTGGCGTTCGGGTCCAGCTCGTCCTCCAGCAGCGTGATCGCCGCCTCGTCATAGCCCAGCTCCAGCAGCTGCTCATCCTGCGCATCCGCTTTCAAGGTCAGGGCCTGCACCTGCATGCGCCCTTCCTCGAGGCGCTGACGAATGCCCTCGAGATTGCGTTCATGGGTCTGGCGCGACTGCTCGGCCTGGCGCATCTGTTCGACCAATTCATGAGTCTTGTCACGACAGGCATTCAGCTTGGTTTCCTGATAGAGGCGTGTCTCGAGCAACATCTCGAGCTGTTCGCGCTCTTCTTCCTGCGGCAGCGAGGCTTCTTCACGGCTGGCCTCGAGCAGCTCGATGCGCTCGGCGAGCTTCTCGCGCTGCTCGACGGCTCGCATGCGCTGGCCCTGCATGCCATCGCGCTCTGTCACCAGGCGCTGACGCTCCATGTCGAGACGGCTGACCTGCTCCCGCGCGGGCGCCAACTGGGCACGCAGCCCGGCCAGCGCCTCCTGATGCTCGCGCCGTGAGCGCTCCAGCGACTCACGCGACTGGGCATTGTTCTCCACTGCCTCCAGCGCCTGCTGCCAGCGCTCACGCGCCTCCTCAAGCGTCAGGGCATGATTCTCGCGGGTCTCCGCCAGCTGCTCGAGCTCTTCCTCAAGCTCGCGGGCGCGACCATCGACGTGCTCGAGTCGGCTGGCGAGCCCCGCCTCCTTGAGGCTCAGCTCACGCTGACGCTCGCCAAGCTCCCGCTCTTCGACCCGCAGATGCTCGAGCTGTTGCTCGGCGCCGGCAATCTGTTCATCAGCGGCAGCCAGCCGCGCCTCGATATCGTCGAGTCGCGACTCCAGCGCTTCCAGTTCCAGCACGACCTGCTCGAGACGCGCGCGCTGGCCGATCACGCTGTCGGCACGCTCGCCCGCTATCTGACGCCGGCTCCAGCCACGTCCCAACCACAGGCCGTCCGGTGTCAGCACGCTTTCATGGGCGGCCAGCGTATCGCGCCGGCCCCAGGCGGCGGCCTGTGACTCGACGCAGTGAATGCTGGATAGCCAGCCCGTCAGCGCCGGGGCACCGCTGATCCGCGCCGCCAGCGTGCCTTCAGGAGCCGTGGCATTCGTCTCCCCGGCAGCATCGACCAGCAACAGCTCGCCACCAGGCAACTCACTCATCAGGGCAGCCGTCACATCCGACTCTGCACGGGACATGCGTGCCTTGAGGAAGGGCCCCAGCACCCAGGCACTGACGGACTCCCAGCCCTCGGCGACTTCGAGCCCCTCGGCCAGCGCCGGGGCCTGCGCAAGACCATGTCGGTCCAGATGCGTCGCCAGGCTGTCATCGTCATCACGCAGCGCGGCATCGATCAGCGCCTGAAGCGAGGCCTGCTCGCCCTGCAGCACGTTGCGACGCTGGCGCAGTTGGTCACGCTCACCGTCCAGCGCCAGACGATCCGTCTGTGCCTGCTCACGGGATTCACTGGCCTGCTCGCGGCGCGACTCCAGCGATTCGCTGCCGAGCGTCAGCTCGTCGAGCTGCTCGCGCAGTTCCTCACGGCTTTCGCGCAGTTCGGCGACATCCGGCAACTCCGCCAGCTGCTGACGACGGCGCTCGCGCTGAATCTCGGCGTCACGAATGGCATTCTCGATGCGCTGGATCTCGCTCTGGGCACGCTCGGCCCCGCGCTGGGATTCGTTGTCGGCCTGACTGAAGCGCTCCCACTCGCTCTGACTGTCCTGGCGGCGCTCCTCGGCCTCCTCCAATGAAAGCTCAAGGCCTTCCAGCGTCTCACGCGCCAGCTCCAGTTCCGGCGCGATATCTTCCAGACGTGCCTCGATCATCTCGAGACGCTCGCCGTCCTCGCCCTCGACGCGCTGGATGTCGCTCAGCTCACGCCGCGCGATCTCGAGATCCGCCGCCAGCTGCTGCTCACGGGTTCGGGCGTGCTCGAGACTCTGCTCGAGACGGGCGATCTGGGCTCCGGTCTCATAGAAGGCGGCCTGATGCGTTTCCAGCTCACCGGCCAGCTCGTCGTGCTGATAGCGCTGCTCTTCCAGCTGGCTCTCGCACTGACGCTGACCGAGAATCTCGCGCTCGACGCCGGTTTCCAGCTCCGCGACACGTGACTGCTGCTCACGCTGCTGCGCGCGCAGGCCACGCCGACGCAGCACGGCCAGCTCGCCCTTGAGGCGGTATTCGTCCTGCTTGAGGGTCTGGTAGCGCTTGGCGGCTTCGGCCTGACGCTTGAGGCGCTCGAGCTGCTTGTCGAGTTCCTCGCGCAGATCATCCAGGCGTTCCATGTTCTCCTGGGTGCGCTTCATGCGGTTCTCGGTCTCGCGGCGGCGCTCCTTGTACTTGGAGATGCCGGCGGCTTCCTCGAGGGTGCTGCGCAGATCATCCGGGCGCGCCTCGATCAGCTGCGAGATCATGCCCTGACCGATGATGGAGTAGGAACGCGGGCCGAGCCCGGTGCCGAGGAAGACATCGGAGATGTCACGTCGGCGACATCTCTGGCCATTGAGGAAGTAGCCGGACTGGCCGTCACGCGTTACCAGACGCTTGACGGCGATCTCGGCGTACTCGGACCAGGCGCCACCGAGGCTGCCGTCGGCATTGTCGAAGGTCAGCTCGATGGAGGCCTGCCCCACCGGCTTGCGCCCGGTGGAGCCATTGAAGATGACATCCGTCATCGACTCGCCGCGCAGGTTCTTGGCGCTGGACTCGCCCATGACCCAGCGCACAGCATCGATGACGTTGGATTTCCCGCAGCCGTTGGGGCCGAGAATCGCCGTCATGTTGCTGTCGAAGGGCACGGTGACCGGATCGACGAAGGATTTGAAGCCGACCAGCTTGATCGATTTGAGCCGCATTGCGCCTGGCGCGTCCTTGAGTCTGGAGGAAGAAGAGCTGAAGCAGGAAAACCTGAACCGCCGCGGTCTCTCAGGTCTCCCGGTGGAGAGCCCGCGCCGCCGCAGGGTAAACATGTCCTAACGACGAAGCAGCCGCTCATCGAGGGCATTTCGAAAAACCAGCGCGCAGTCTACCCAAAAGCGGCGATGGCCCCAACCGGCGCAATGATGATCCACGTGATCAGATCGTCGAGTCGGGGCACATCGCGACTCACCGTGCGACGCGGTGATCGATACGCAGCATCAGCGGTGCGTCCGCAGCCTCGTGGCTGACATCAGCATCGGCCTCGGTGCTGCGAGTAACGATGACATTCTCGAGCTTGCCTTCAAGGTCCCCCGACTGCGCCACCGGCTGACCGGAAGCGGAGATGCGCGCGACGAGAGTGACGCGCTCCGCCATCGAGAGCCGCGCCATCGGGGCCATGGCGTCGTCATCCGAGAGCGTGACCGTCAACGGCAGCGTGTCTGCGGTGGTACGCACCACCGCCAGCGGCGGCAACTTGCCTTCGGCATCACGCGCCACGATGAACAGGGTCGCCTCGTCAGCACTCACCGGCATCGCCGCCAGCTGCGCCTCGAGTGCGGGGTCCAGCGACACCTTGAGGGTCAGACGTGCAGTGCCTGCCTGACTGTCCTGAGCAGCAGCCGTTGCCGGGCTGTCCAGCGCCACCGAGGCATCGACTTCACCGGCACTCGCCATGCGCTGACGCGCGGCCGCGATGCCTTCACGCAGGGCCTTGGCGGCATCGGGGTTCTCGAAACCGGCAATCGCCTTGCGCCAGTAGTCGATGGCCTCGGGATAGCGGGCTTGCTCGAACGCCTCGATACCCAACAGGCCGAGCACGGTAGGCTGACGCGGGTCGGCTGCCAGAACCTCGTCGACCAGCCCCTGCACCTCATCGGTCAGCGTGCGCTGCGCGGCGAAGAACTTGAGCTGCGCCAGCTGCGCGACCAGCGCGGGCACCCGACCTTCGAGCGCGATCAACGCCTCGAGAGACTGCATCGCCTCATCGAGGCGTCCGGCATCACGATAGAGCGGAAACAGTGCCATCCACACCTTGGCGTTGTCCGGCTGTGCCTCGGCCTCGGCGCGCAGACGCGCGATGCGCGCATTGAAGCTGGCGGCATCATGGATCGGCGTGGCGGCAATCGCCTGCGCCAGCGCCAGATCGCCGCTCGCCCCCTCGCGCTGATACCAGTAGAGCGAGCCCGCCACCATCGCTACCAGCAACACGGGCACCAGCACACGACCACTGCCGGCCGCCTTGAGCGAGGAGCGCCTCAAAGCCTCGGCGTCTTCCAGCAGGCTGCGTTCCAGCTCGACACGCCCTTCCGCCAGCGCCGTGTCATCCAGCTCGCCGCGCGCATGGCCGCGCTCCAGCGAGGCCAGTCGACGTCGATAGACACGCACATTCTCGGCACCGAGGCTGTCGTTGTCCTCGAAGGCCTGCTGGGCGGCATGCACACGGCGCGCGCGGCGCAGCGGCAGCAACAGCAGCCAACCGGCGGGAAGCAGCAGCACGGCGATCGCCAGCCATAACAGAATCATGAGCGCTCCTTGGCGTCTTGCGGTGCATTGCCGGCATCGCGGTGCCTGTCGAGCAGCGCCGACAGGCGTGCCTGCTCATCATCGTCCAGCGCACGCACCCGTGCCCGTCGCCGGGCCCGCACGATCAAGGCCACGATGAGCAGTCCGAGCGCGATCAGGGCCGCCGGGCCGCCCCACAACAGCCAGGTACGCCCATCGAGGCGCGGATTGTAGAGCACGTACTCGCCGAAACGCGCGACCATGAAATTCTGGATCTCGCTGTCACTGCGACCGTCATTGAGCAGATCCGCCACGTTCTGGCGCATGTCACCGGCGATGGGGGAATCCGAGTCACCGATCGCCTGGTTCTGACATTTGGGGCAGCGCAGCGCGGCCGTCAGGCTGTCGTAGCGCTTCTGCAGCACAGGATTGTCGAACTGATGTACCTCGATGGCAGCCTGCGCCTTGCCAGCCGCCAGCCACGAGAGAAACAGCAGCACGACCAGCACCTGCACCAGCGGGATGGCGACACTCTTGAGCACGGACTTCATGAGCTGGCCTCCTCGCCGGCGGCACCAGTCGCAGGTTTCGCGATCCGCTCCAGTGTCGGCAGGATGACATCACGGACGTCTTCCGGGCGGATATAACCGGTGTGGTGATAGCGGATCACGCCCTCGGCATCGACCAGGAAGGTTTCCGGTGCTCCATAGACGCCGAGATCAAACCCCAGGGTGCCGTCCGGGTCGAAGAGATTGACGCTGAACGGGTCACCGAATTCCTCCAGGAACTGCCGGCCCTTGGCACGCGTGTCCTTGTAGTCGACCCCGACCATGTGCACCCCGCGATTCGCGAGATCCAGCAGCTGCGGCATCTCGTGCTTGCAGGTCGGGCACCACTCGCCCCAGACGTTGACGAGGCTGACCTGGCCCTTGAGCAGCGAGGCATCGAGGCTTGCCTGCGGGTCACCCAGGGTACTGAGCGAGAATTCAGGGAAGGGGCGCGACAGCAGCGCGGAATCCCGTGCATAGGGGTCATCATCGAGGCGCTGATAGAGAAAAGCGCCCAGCCCCACCACGACCACCAACGGCAAGAACAGCACCAGACGACGAAGATTCATGGGTGAGCCTCCTGCGTGGTGAGTGAGGGATTGTCGCTCACCGTGCTGGCCTCGACACGCCGACGATAACGGCGATCCAGCACGGCGATCACACCGCCCGCGCCCATCAGCAAGGCACCCAGCCACAGCCAGCGCACGAAGGGTTTGACCTGGATGCGTACTGCCCAGCTGTCATCATCGAGCTTCTCGCCCATGGCGACGTAGAGGTCACGCGTGAAGCCGGCATCCAGCGCGGTTTCGGTCATCGGCATGCCGCTGGCCAGGAACAGGCGCTTCTCGGGATGCAGCGTCGTCACCGCCTCGCCATCACGACTGACCTCCACCGTGGCGCGGTCGGACAGGTAGTTGGGACCGCGATATTCGCCAAGCTCGGTCATGCGGAACTGATAGCCGCCCACGCTGACTTCCTTGCCCTGCACCATGCGCACGTTCTCGGCGACCTCGGTATTGGAGACCAGCGTCACGCCGACGATGGTCACGGCCAGGCCCAGATGCGCCAGCTGCATGCCCCAGTAGCTGGGCGTGAGGCGCTTGAGGCCCGCCCAGCGCCCTGCCTTCGAGGCACTCTTGTCCCACAGGTCGCGCAGCAGCGGCAGCACCACCCACAGCGCGATGACCAGCCCGAGCGCCACCGAGAGACTCCACTCGATATCCAGCAACAGCGGCAGCAGCCCGCCGATGATGAGTGCCGCGCCGCCGGAAAGTGCAAGCCGGCGCACGAGCTCGCGCCCCGGCATCTGCTTCCAGCGCGAGGCCGGCCCGAGCCCCATGAAGGCACACAGCAGCGTGGTCAGCGGCACGAACAGCGCATTGAAGTACGGCGGGCCCACCGAGATCTTGCCCAGCCCCAGCGAATCCAGCACCAGCGGATAGAGAGTGCCCAGCAGCACGGTGACCATCATCACCAGCAGCACGAGGTTGTTGACCAGCAGGAAGGCATCCCGCGACAGCCAGTGGAAGCCGAGCGTCGAGCGCACGCGCGGTGCGCGCAGCGCGAACAGCAACAGCGAGCCACCGACGGTGATACCGAGCAGCACGAGGATGAACAGCCCGCGGTCCGGGTCACTGGCGAAGGCGTGCACCGAGGTCAGCACGCCGGAGCGCACCAGGAAGGTCCCCAGCAGTGACAGCGAGAAGGCGAAGATCGACAGCAGCACCGTCCAGCTCTTGAAGGCACCGCGCTTCTCGGTGACCGCCAGTGAGTGGATCAGGGCGGTCCCGGCCAGCCACGGCATCAGGGAGGCGTTCTCCACCGGGTCCCAGAACCACCAGCCGCCCCAGCCCAGCTCGTAGTAGGCCCACCAGCTGCCCAGCGCGATGCCGACGGTCAGGAACGCCCAGGCGATGTTGGTCCAGGGGCGCGCCCAGCGTGCCCATGCCGCATCGAGGCGCCCGCCCAGCAGGGCCGCCATCGCGAACGAGAATGCCACCGAGAAACCGACATAGCCCATGTAGAGCATCGGCGGATGGATGATCAGCCCGATGTCCTGCAACAGCGGATTGAGATCCGCGCCATCTGCCGGCATGTCCGGCAGCAGACGTGCGAAGGGATTGGAGGTCAGCAGCACGAAGGCCATGAAACCGGTGGAGATCAATCCCATGATGCCCAGTACCCGCGCCAGCATGTCGCGCGGCAGATCGCGCGCACCCAGCGAGACGGCAAAGCCCCAGCCCGCCAGTATCAGGCTCCACAGCAGCACCGAACCCTCGTGACTGCCCCACACGGCACTGAACTTGAAGTACCACGGCAGCTGGCTGTTGGAGTTGTTGGCGATGTAGGCGACGCTGAAGTCATCCAGCAGGAAGCTCGCGGTCAGGCAGGCATAGGCGATCAGCACGAACAGGAACTGCCCCCAGGCCATCGGCTGGGCGAAACTCATCCACAGCGGGCGACGCGTGGCGGCTCCCGCCAGCGGCACCACCGCCTGCACACAGGCCAGACAGGCCCCCAGAATCAGCGCGAAATGGCCGATTTCCGGCAACAGTTGCGTCACCATCACTGCGCCTCCTGAGGTGTTTTCTCTGTCATCCCGGTGTCTATCCTGTCATCCGTCCTGTTGCCAGAGACATCACGTCCGGACGCCTTGAGAGCATCAGACACCTCCGGCGGCATGTACTTCTCGTCATGCTTGGCGAGCACTTCGCTGGCCTCGAGATGCTCACCATCGAAGGTGCCCATCACCACCACGCCCTGCCCTTCACGGAACAGGTCCGGCAGGATGCCCTGATAATGCACCGTCACGTCATGATCGAAATCGGTGACGGTGAAGATGGCATCCAGCGTCTCGTTGTCACGCCTGACACTGCCATCGCGCACCATGCCGCCTGCGCGAATCTGACGCCCCTGGGGCGCCTGGCCACTGGCGATCTGGGTCGGGGTGTAGAAGGCATTGATGTTGGCGCGCAGGGCATAGAGCGTGAGGCCCACCGCGAGGGCGGCCAGCAGCACGATGGCCGTGACGAGATACAGGCGCTGCTTGCGTTTGGGGGTCATGGTCAGGGCTCGATCAGGGCAAGGGACGATCATGCCTCTCGCGACCAGCGGGACGACTGGCACGGGAGGTCGAGAATGGATTCAGGAACGGGCGGATTCCCGACGCAGGCGGCGGCGGATATCGGCCTCCACCGCGCGACGGGACAGCCGCGTGGCGATCACCAGCCCCGCGAGGCATGCCGCCGTCAGCCCCCAGGCGGACCACACATAGAGGGCGTGCCCTCCCATGGCGAAGAACTCGCTGACACTCGAGAAGGCGACATCGGGCAAACTCATCAGTGATCACCCTCTGTGGAAACGGGGCCTGCAGGCGAATTCTGGCCGGGGCGTGAGTCCGAGTGCGGGCTCAGCAGGTCACGCACCCATTGCTTGCGACTCTCACGCCTCAGCACCTCGACCCGCGTGCGCATCAGCACCAGCGCACCGAACAGGGCGTAGAAGCCGATGACCATCAGCAGCAGCGGAATCCACATGCTGGCCGGCATCGGCGGTGCTTCACTCAGCGTGAAGGTGGCAGGTTGATGCAGTGTGCTCCACCAATCCACCGAATACTTGATGATCGGGATATTGACCATGCCGACCAGCGCCAGAATCGAGGCGGCACGCGAGCCGCTGTCACGACTGGCGAAGGAACCGCGCAGCACGATCACGCCCAGATACAGGAACAGCTGGATCAGCATCGACGTCAGCCGGGCATCCCAGATCCACCAGGTGCCCCAGGTGGGAATGCCCCATACCGAGCCGGAAAACAGCGCCAGCGCCGTCATCAAGGCGCCGACGGGGGCGGCGGCCGTGGCGACCATGTCCGCCAGCTTGATCTTCCAGACAAGGAAGATGAGCGCGCATGCCGCCAGCAGCATGAAGCAGGACTGGGCGAGAATCGCCGCCGGCACATGCACGTAGATGATGCGGAAGCTGTTGCCCTGCTGGTAATCCGCCGGCGCGAAGGCCAGTCCCCAGGCACTGCCGGCCACCAGCGCGATGATCGCCACGGCCCACAGCCACGGCAGCCAGCGCTGGCTGGCCGCGAAGAAGGTCGCCGGTGTGCCCAAGCGATGCAGCCATGGCCACAGCCCGCCCTTGCGCGGGCGAACCTTGCGAGCAGGCGCTTGATGAGAGTCGGAATCGGCGTTCACACGAGCCTCTTGTCAGGGGCGAAAGGATATCTGGCGAAGTGCTGGCGGCACTCAGGCCACCCTCTGCCAGCCGGCAGGGAGCAGGGACTAGCCATTGATGCTCAACCTCAGGCCGGCGGCGATGGCAAGCGGCGCCAGCAACAGTGCCAGCGCCAGCATCGCACCCAGCATGGCCAGGTGGGCGGCGCTGGGCATGCCGGTGACGGCGCTCTGCACCGCGCCGGCGCCGAAGATCAGCACGGGAATGTACAGCGGCAGGATGATCAGCGAGAGCAGCACGCCGCCGCGCCGCAGCCCGACCGTCAGCGCCGCGCCGATCGCGCCGATCAGCGACAGGCTCAGACTGCCCAGCGCCAGCGAGGCGATCAGCACCCCGAAGGCGCCGCTCGGCAGCCCCAGCATCACGCCCAGCAGCGGTGCCATCAGCGCCAACGGCAGACCGGTCAACAGCCAGTGCCCCGTCACCTTGGCCAGCACCAGCAATGGCAACGGCTGGGGGGTCAGCAGCAGTTGCTCAAGGCTACCGTCGTCGAGGTCCTGCCGGAACAGCCCCTCAAGTGACAGCAACGTGGCCAGCAAGGCCGCCACCCACAGCAGCCCCGGCGCCAGTGTCGCCAGCAACGCCTTGTCCGGCGAGATCCCCAGCGGAAACAGCGTGATCACCAGGGCGAAGAATACCAGCGGGTTGATCAGCTCACTGCGCCGGCGCAACGCCTGACGCAGGTCGCGTCGAAGTGTCGCCTTGAGTGCCCCTCCCAACGAGCAGGCAACGGGAGACTCGGACAATGGTGTCAGAGGATCATGTCTCATGCCCAGGCGCCCTCCCTCGACTCCGCGCCAGCGCGTTGCCCAAGGCCTATTCGGCGCAATCGCGAGACATCCGAGAAGCGATGGTGGGTCGTCATCACCACGCTGCCACCCCGCTCGGCGTGCGCCAGCAACAGCGCCTCCAGCGCCTGGACGCCATCGATGTCGATGGCGGTGAAGGGCTCATCGAGCACCCACAGTCGACGCGGTGTCAGGTGCAATCGCGCCAGGGCGATGCGCCGCTGCTGACCAGCCGACAGCTGCTGGGCCGGGACATCCTCGAAGCCGGCAAGCCCCACGGCGTCCAGCGCTGCCCAGGCGAGCGAGCGTCGCTCCGCGGCGTTTCGAGAAGATGCGGCGTCACCGAGCGCCTGATACCAGGCAAGATTCTCCAATGCCGTCAGCGTGCCCTTGATGCCGGGCTGGTGACCCAGATAGAGCAGTGATCCCAGAAAGTCGTCGCGCACCCGCGAGGCAGGCTGCCCCTGCCAGAGCACTTCGCCTTCGTGATCATGGAACTGCCCGGACAGAATCTTGAGCAGGGTGGTCTTGCCACTGCCATTGGGGCCTTCGATCTGCAGGATCTCGCCCGCCGCGAGGCTGAAGTCGAGCGCCTGGAACAGCCAGCGCTCATCGCGCTCACACCCAAGCGCCCGCACCGCCAGCAAGGGCGGCACGCAACGGGCTTCATCGCTGACTGGCTGGATCGACATCCCGACATCTCGCGGCTGGTCAGTCGCGGAGCGCGACATCAGAGGCTGGTCCCGAGGGATCCAATCGCGTCATTCTACGAGCTGAAGCCGGCACTGACCACCGGTCGCCCGAATGACGCGACCCGCACGCGTCGAGCCTTGCACGGGAGTCAAGTTCTCGCGCGCTCCATCAGCAAAGCATGGTGCACATTCATACGACACACCCATCGCCTGATTGGCATCGACGACCGACTCACCCCTTGCCACCTCGCGCTGGCTTGCTATGATGCAGACACTGTATACAAAAACAGTACTCATACAGTATCGTCATCGCATGCCTGGCATTGCCCGGGCAGCAGACCGAACGGGTCGGCTCTCATCGCGTTGTCATCATGTTCGCAGAGCCTATCAGGCCGCAGATGAACTCAGCCTGACGACCTTTCACGCTGCATCGCAGGTCGGCTCCCTCTGCCGACCGCACAGCATCAGGGGATAGCTCATGTCACGTCTTCACGCTCCACACTACCTTCAGCGCCTTCACAATCTGCCGCTCAATGACGAGGCCTGGCAGGAAATCACTGCCAGCGACATGATGGATATCCCGCTGCTCGGCAACATCACCGCCGGCATGCCCATCGAAGCCATCGCCGACTGCGGCACGATCGCCGTGCCGACGCGCATGGTGCGACGCAATACCTACGCCCTGCGCGTTCGCGGCCACTCGATGATCAACTGCAACATCCATGATGGCGACATCATCATCATCGAGCGCAGTGAAAGTGCCGAGAACGGTGAGACCGCCGTGGTGATGATCAACCAGCAGGAAGTGACGCTGAAGAAGCTGTATATCGAGAAGAGCGGTGTACGCCTGCAACCGGCCAACGACAGCATGGCCCCCATCTACCTCAAGAATGCCGATATCGAAGTGCTGGGCATGGTGATGGGTGTCGTACGCGGCAACGCCGTCACTCATTGAGGGCGACGCTTTGCTAAGATGGCACGATGAGCTATCAGATACCTGCACTGGCGCCAGAGGCGCATCACGAGCACAGCATCGAGATCGAGAAGAGCCGCTTCATCGCCTGGCTGGCCCACGCTCCGACACCAGACGCCATGACGCGGCTGCTGGTAAAGGCGCATCTCGCCCATCCCAATGCACGTCATCACTGCACGGCATTCATCGCGGGTGCGCCGAATGAGCAGAATGCCATCGGCTTCTCCGATGACGGAGAGCCGGGTGGTACCGCCGGCAGGCCGATGTATCAGGTACTGGAAGGCAGCGGCGTGGGGCAGATCGCATGCGTGGTGATCCGCTACTTCGGCGGCATCAAGCTGGGCACCGGTGGTCTGGCTCGCGCGTACAGTCGTGCCGTGCTCGACGCCCTCGAGCGACTGCCCACCACCACCTTCACGCCGCGTACACCCAGACGCCTCAAGGTCGGATTCGCTCATGAGGCCGACGTGCGTCACTGGCTGAACGGCTACGATGTACCGGTGGATGCCAGCGACTATGCCGCCGATGGCGTGGTGTTGACGGCCGGCTGGCCGCAAGGCGGCGCTCAGCCACCGCTGGAAGAACTGCATGCGCGCCTCAAGGGCGCACTGGAAGTGCTCGAAGACCAAGGCTGAGCGTTTCCAGCCACTGTCTCCTCCCCCAGTGACCTCTGCTTCCCGATAGCACAAACGCCACCGCCGCTCCTCTCAGAGCGGCGGTGGCGTTTTCATTCATCATGCTCAACCAATGTGACTCAGCTACGGCAGATACACCGGGTCAGAGAGCATCCACGTAGTTGGCGATGCCTGTCCTGGCCTCTGACAGAGCTCCCACCTTTTGCTCATCGCCCATGTTGAGGCCTTCAGCGTATACGAAGTGCTGATCCGTGATGCCCATCAGCCCAAGCATGGATGTGAGATGCGGCGTCTGGGAGTCCAGGTCACTGCCCGCATACATCCCGCCACGTGCTGCCAGCACCAGTGCCTGCTTGCCTTCCAGCAGACCTACCGGCCCCTTCTCGGTATAGCGGAAGGTCTCGCCGGCACGCAGCACCCGGTCAAACCACGCCTTCATCTGCGTCGGCAGGCCCAGATTGTAGAGCGGTGCCGCGATGACCAGCAGGTCTGCCGCTCTCAGCTCGGCCAGGAAACCATCGGACAGCTCGGCGAGCTTGCGTTGCTCGGCGCTTCGCTCATCCGCCGGCGTCATCCATGCCTGCATCTCGGCGGCGCCCAGGTGCGGAAGGTCGCGCTCGACCAGATCATGATGCGCCAACTGATGCTCGTGACCGGACGCCTGCAAGGCATCCACGAACGCGGAAGCCAGTTCACGAGAGTTGCCTTTTTCTCCGAACAGGGAAGATGAGACCAGCAGAACATTGAGCGGTGTGGCAGACATGGCAGGTTCTCCGCAGACAGAAAGGACGATTTCCCATCACGAGCCAGGCTTGGCATCCGTTGCCCGTGATGGAGAGCTGCCCGCCATGATAGATGAACTCCGTGGCACGAAAAGCGATAAAGATCGCACCAACCATTCGAAAAAATCGACGAAAAGACGTCATGTCAGGGGAGGTATGCCTCACCACAGCCACTCAGATCTCGAGACTCTCCTCCTTTTCGCGTCAGAGTCAGCTCGGAGGTCAGCGGATACGGGGTACCTTGCATGGTGTCGAAGCAGGCACCCGGCGTCAGGCTCAGTTTCAGCCACCCCCTGCCGACTGAAGCGCGCGGCAAGCGCGCCGACAGCACCTTGCCATGCTTGCCGTCGTCATTGACCCGATAGGGTAACGTCAGCTGACTGAGCGACGATGACTCCTGCTCCTGCTTGCCGCTCTCGTTCCCGGCAACGCCAGAGCTGCCGTCATCGGCGCCTGTAGCGTCCTGCGACACCCGCGCCTTGCCTTGCACGGCACCCAACAGGTCGGGCGATGCCGTCACCGTCATCCGGTTATGCGCTCGATCCAGACTGATACGCCACTCAGGCTCGTGACCCTGTGCCACCAGCAACGGCTGGTCATCGGGGATCTGGATGGTGCGCTGATCATCCTGAACGCACTCAAGATTGCCGCGCGCATTGTGCAGCGTGGCTTCCCGCCCCTTGAACCAGACTTCCAGCTCACGGGCTCCCCCCTCCGCCTGTTGACGCTGCCGCTCGGAGACCGGGGCGTCATTGGCCCGATAACGGGCGCCGGAAGCACTCACCACATGCCCCAAGGCGTAGGCGTGCTGACGCGACCATAGCCGCAGCCAGCCTTCAGCAGTCGCCTCCTGAGGGGGGTCCTTCGCCACAGAGACGGGAGGCCTGCCCCTCGCGTCCTGTCCATCACTGAAGGCCATCAACAGATCCTGCGCCGGCGTACAGCGCCAGACCTGATACTCGCTGGCCCCCCGGGGCGGCAGGAAGG
Source organism: Cobetia sp. 10Alg 146 (assembly GCF_029846385.1). Taxonomy (NCBI): domain Bacteria; kingdom Pseudomonadati; phylum Pseudomonadota; class Gammaproteobacteria; order Oceanospirillales; family Halomonadaceae; genus Cobetia; species Cobetia sp. 10Alg 146. The sequence continues at coordinate 183,794 of NZ_JARWKT010000006.1, read as the reverse complement.
TCGCGGGCAATGTCACCGCCGGCGCCTGACCCAGCGACTCGGCACTGGGTGCCCTGGGCTTGTCTGGTTTCGTGACAGGACGCACTTCAGGGATCTTCAGCGGTGCCGGCATCACCTGCGCACTCGACGCATCACGCGATTCATCCGACAGCATGGAGCAGCCACTCAGCAGCGCCATCATCGACACGCACAGGAGATTGGCCGGTGCGCCTGTCGAGATACCTGTCGCAGTACAGGTCGAGATAGCGGCCACCTGACGCCCGCCACGACGAGGCGAGACATCTGGCGCCGAACAGGCAGCGGCCCTCGTATGATCCGGGCGCGAGTGAAACGGAAACATGAAAAGCCCTCCCTGGGCATGCCTGACGACAGAAAGTAACGCACCGCACTCCGCTGGAGGCGGCGACACAGCGTGATTTCAAGGCGTAGAGAGCAACGCCATCCTGGCGCATGAAGAAAGTCTATCAAGCGCAGCCAGCCTTGTGGGCCTCGATTCACGGCAATTCCCATGAGGTGCCGTCATCGTGAAGACACTGGCACTGCCTGCATGAGACGCCTCCCTCTGCGATGGCCATGCCGAGATCCATCAGGCTCAGGGGGAATGCCCAACGGAGCTCATTGACGCTTCCTCGCGCAGCAGCGATTGACCTGCGCAGCACTTCGCCCAAGAATTGAATGAAAATGAACTGTTCACTCATCCAAATGAGCAAAACTCATCATGCTCGAACTACGCCATCTCCGCACGCTGCTGGCACTGCGTGATGCCGGCTCGCTGGTCGAGGCTGCCGAGCGCATCCACCTCACCCAGTCCGCCCTCTCACATCAACTGAAGGACCTGGAAGAGCGCCTGGGCACGCCGCTGTTCATTCGCAAGACGCGCCCGGTCGAGTTCACCCGTGCAGGGCAACGCCTGCTGTCACTGGCAGAACAGGTACTGCCGCAATTTCGCATGGCAGAGCGTGACATCGCGCGCATGGCAGGCAGTGAGCAAGGACGGCTGCATATGGCCATCGAATGCCACAGCTGCTTCCAATGGCTGATGCCGACGGTGGATCGCTTCCGGGATCACTGGCCGGAGATCGAGGTCGACATTCCTTCGGGCCATAGCTTCTCTCCCCTCCAGGCGCTGGGTCGCGAGCAGCTGGACCTGGTCATCACGGCCAATCCGGTGGAGATGACCGGTATCCAGTACCTGCCGCTGTTCCGCTACGAAGTCATGCTGGCCGTGGCACGCCAGCATGCACTGGCTCTCAAGGGCCGTGTGGAACCGGAAGACCTGCAAGAAGAAGTGCTGATCATCTACCCTGTCGAGCATGACCGGCTGGACGTGTTCACCCAGTTCCTCGAACCCGCCAACATCAGCCCTCGCGAGATCCGCCATGCCGAGATGACGGTCATGATGATGCAGCTTGTCGCCAGCGGTCGCGGCGTGACGGCACTGCCCAACTGGGCATTGGCCGAATACCTGACCCGCGATTACGTTCGCGGCCTGCCTCTGGGCGACGGAATCTGGGCGACGCTCTATGCCGCGGTGCGAGAGGATCTGCTGGACACTCCCTGGATGGATGATTTCCTGCGCACTGCCCGCGAGACCTCCTTTGAGGTGCTCAGCGGCGTAAAGCCAGCCTGAGCCAATGCCCCAGGGCATCTCCGGACAACCACTTGAACGACAAGAGCCCCGCCCCACTGCGCTTCTCGTGCAATGGGACGGGGCTCTTGTTCATGGCATGCCCCTGCGGGGCGTACCAGGTCACCGATACTGCGTTTTTCACGCACACAAACAGAAGCGCCCCAGCATGAGCTGGGGCGCTTCTAGACATCTATCATCTCACACGGAACGGATTCCGCAGCGAGTGATGATCAGTCGATAGCCTTGACGTTGGCTGCCTGCAGGCCTTTCTGGCCCTGAGTCACGTCGAAGGAGACCTGCTGGCCGTCCTGCAGGGTCTTGAAGCCTTCTGCCTGGACTTCGGAGAAGTGAACGAACAGATCGTCACCGCCGTCAGCCGGAGCAATGAAACCAAAACCTTTCGCGTCGTTGAACCACTTAACTGTACCAGTTGCCATGAGAAATTCCTCTCTGATTAGCATGTTTGAAATAACGGGCATTACCCGAAGAGCGTGGGCAAAGCAAAACCATGCATCAAATCAGCGAGGCATTTCGGGGCGCTCAAGGCGTTTTACCGAGCAGCACAGGCGACTGAGTGGTGCGTCTTGCTATCCAACAGGGGTTACCTTGCACCTTAAGCCATGATCCCGTCAAGCCTTTTCGGTAATGATGTCATCTATCATGAAGACGCTGCCAGGCAAGCCAGGTGGTATAGCCCCCTGCAGGCAGCTGAAGATTGGGCGCGTCCGTGCCCAGCAGCAGTGACTCTCCGGTGAGCTGGACTCGCCGCGCCAGCGTCACGCCACTCCAGTCCGCGATGCTCGCGACGTCTACCTGATGACGGACCTCCTGACGCCGCTCATCCCAGCACCAGCGCCCACAATAGGCAAAGCCCTGTCGAAAGGCCGCCATCAATTGATCATCAGTGGGCGCCACCCCAAGAGGCTCACGCTCACGAGCCGCCAGCTGAACGCTCATGAAGCCATTGGGGAGATAGTGCAGCTGACCCGCACACCTCCCCAATGGCTCCCATTCACGCCCATCCGGCCAGGCATACCAGAAGCGTTGCAGCTCCCAGGAGCCGATCAATGCGTCATGCAGAGCCCCGACGTCACGGCTCGCATCTTGCAGATTCATCCACTTGCCCTCCTCGCTGATGACATCGCTTCGCACCACTGCGTATCACGATAGAGTAGCATCGCTCAGGTGCGCTGCCCGTCATCCCCCTCCCCGGGGGTCACGGGCGGCAAGGAAGGAGGTGCCTCACGTTTCAGCTTGCTGCTGGACAAGGGCAGCAGCAGGCTGAAACGTGCCCCTTTCAGGGCGATGCCCCGATCGACCACCACGCTTCCGCCATGAGAGTGCATGATCTTCTGCACGATGGAGAGCCCCAGACCATAGCCACCTGAAGATCGCGTGCGTGAATCATCCAGTCGCGCGAATGGCTTGAAGACCTTCTTGCGGTCCTCCTCGCCCACGCCGGGGCCATCATCCTCGACATCGATGCGCACCACCTGCGGGTCTCTGGAGATGCGCACCAGCACACGTGAATCTGCATGCCGACAGGCATTCGAGACCAGATTCTGCAGCGCACGCTGCAGATAGCGTGCCTCCGCCTCCACATCAAAGGCACCGCCTTCAATGCTCAGCAGCAGCTCAGGATGCAGTGGCGCCAGGGTTTCACAGACCTGCTCCGCCACTTCCCGACAGTCCACCGCCCCCAGATCCAGCTGAACCCCGGCGGCGTCATTGAGGCGTGCATAGGTCAGGATCTCGTCGATCAGCTTGTCGAGCTCCTCGATGTCACCATCGGCGCCCTTGATCTGCCGGAGCACGAAGTCATCATCCACCATGTCCTCGATCATCTGCAGCGCGAAGCGGATACGTGCCACCGGGGTACGCAGCTCGTGGGAGACGGCGCGAATCATGTCCTGCTGGGCTCCCAGCAATCCCTGCACGCGTTCGGCCATGCCATTGAAGGCCATGCCGAGACGGCCAAGAAAGTCATTGGTCTCGATCCTGACCCGCGTATCGAGGTAGCCGCCGGCAATCCGGGTCGCCGCCTTCTCCAGTCGAGTCAACCGTGCCTCCAGCGAACGCACGACCAGATAGATGACACCCCCCAACAGGCTGATGACGGCCAGAATCATGGCAACGATCAATGCCGCCGGGGTCGTCTCGAAGACCTGCAGCGGCCCGACCTTGATCAGGTTGTGACCCTCCAGGCGGGTATAGAGCGCCAGCGCCTGCCCATGGCTTGCCATGTTGAGCACCACTCGCTGGTCGTTGATCCGCCCGACCTGTTGCGCATCCAGCCCGTTGGGCATATCAGGCAATTGAGCGAAGGCCAGCCCGGAGGCATCCTGCAGCTCCGACAACAGAGCGACACGCTGCTCCGGTGCCATGGGCAACAAGGTTTCCCGCAGCAACGACATCAATCCCCGCAACTGTCGCTCAGCCAGATGCAGCAGCCTGAGCTCCAGCACCTGCTCCTCGCCCGGCACCTGCATCAGTAGCTGCCAGCCGGCATCCTGATGCTCATGCACCAGAGGCCGGCCGGCCGCCAGACGGCGCTTCTCCCACCAGTTGAGGTCGAATACCTCAACAGGCGCCAGCATCAGCCGCGCATCCAGCAGGCGCGAGGAGCGCTCCAGCAGGCTCGACCTTTCGGCAGGAGGCGCCTCGGCCACCTGCCGGGTCAGCAGCAGCATCGGCGCCGCCCCCAGGCGGGTCTGGTAGGCCTCGAGTCGGACAGCGTTGGTCAGCTGATAACCGCCCAACGCCACGCCCAGCGTCAGGAGCAACGCCAGCAGCAGCACCACGTAGACGCGCAGGAAGATACTGTCAGACAGCGCACGCCGCATGAATCAGAGGTCCTTGACGAACAGGTAACCCTTGCTGCGTACCGTCTTTATCCGCTCAGGGTGATTGGGATCATCACCGATCTTGGGCCGGATGCGCGAGACGCGCACGTCAATGGAGCGATCCTGGCCGTCATACTTGATGCCACGCAGTGCCGAGAAGATCTCTTCACGAGTCAGCACGCGCCCGGCATTGGAAGACAGCAGCCACAGCAGATCGAACTCGGCACTGGTCAGCTCGATACGCTCACGCGCCAGCCAGGCTTCACGGGTAGCGTTGTCGATCTCCAGGTCATTGAAGACGAGACGCGTCTCGCCTGCCGCCTCTTCCGGGCCGTCGGCCCGCCTGAGCAAGGCACGCATGCGCGCCAGCAACACGCGAGGCTGCACCGGCTTGGGCACGTAGTCATCGGCGCCCATCTCGAGGCCCAGCACCTGATCCATGTCATCAGTACGTGCCGTCAGCATCAGAATGGGGCCGGAGAACTGGGGCCGCACGCGACGACAGATGGACAGGCCATCCTCGCCCGGCAGCATCAGATCGAGGATCACGATGTCGGGGCGCAGGCTGATGATCAGGTCCACTGCCCGGCCGCCATCGTGTTCGACGCTGACGCGGAAGTTGTTGGCTTCGAGATACTCACGCGTCAATGTCGCCAGACGCTCGTCATCCTCGACAATCAGTACATGTTCTTGCGCATTGGTATCCAAGGGCATTCCATCCGCATCGTTGGGTCGGCGTGGCCAGCGGCTCACAGGGAGTTACCGTCCTGTGCCACGTCGTAACCTTTTCAGGGTGATTTGTCACGAATGATACGCCAATTTGGGGATTTACGCGCCAGCTGTCCCGCACACATGCGCACTGACGAGGGGCAAAGAAATTAACACGCAATGTCTTGACATCCCCGGGCGGCAGGCACGGATTTTCAACCACACCTTACCCACAAGTTATCCACTTGCACGACCCCAAAAACAACACTATCTTGTGTCCAAACTCAGCTCACACCCCATATGTAGGGTTTTGGCGACGTCCGCACCCATAAGTCGGAAAGGCAATTTTCAAGCCTCAAGTCAAGCCCGAAAGAGATGATTCAGCAGATGGCGCGGCAACGCATGATCTGCCGCGACCAAGCTGTCATCGGTACCGAATTTCCTGTCTGACCGCCTTTCAGTGGCCTGACGGGTCATGCCAGCCGAGACAGCGATCAGACGATATGTCAGCCAGCCGTGCGTGATGGCACGCCCTACCGGGTGCCTCGCCGGCAGTGACACACGCTTTGCCCACGGGCCCTCGCCGGGCAACGATTCACCTTCAGACGATTCAGGAAGGCGTCATGGATTCCACTTTCAGCACCGATCAGGCGGCAGTCGACGTGACCGCACCCCAGCGCCTGCGCGTCATCAAGCGCACTGGCGATGTTGCGCCCTTCGATGCCAGCAAGATCTCCGTCGCACTCTCCAAGGCGTTCATCGCCGTGGAAGGCGATCAGGTCGAGTCCAGCTCGCGCATCCGCGATCTGGTCCAGCAGCTGACCAGCCAGATCACCGATGCCTTCCAGCGTCGCATGCCTGATGGTGGCACTCTGCATATCGAAGACATCCAGGACCAGGTCGAACTGGCCCTGATGCGCTCCGGCGAGCACAAGGTGGCCCGCGCCTACGTTCTCTACCGTGACGAGCACGCCCGTGCCCGCAGCGCGCAGAACGACGGCATCGCCAAGCCGCACCCGACCATCAATGTCACGCACCTCGACGGCAGCGTGCGTCCGCTGGATCTGGGCCGTATCGAGACACTCGTGTTCGATGCCTGCGCCGAGCTCTCCAACGTCGACGCCCAGAAGATCGTCGATGACTCGCTGAAGAACCTGTACGACGGCGTGCCGGTCGATGGCGTGTCCACCGCGCTGATGATGACCGCGCGCACGCTGGTCGAGAAGGACCCGAACTACACCTACGTCACCGCCCGCCTGCTGCAGGACAACCTGCGCCGCGAAGCCCTGAGCTTCCTCAAGGTCGCTGACGAGGCCACCTTCGGCGAGATGAAGGACCACTACCCGGTCGCCTTCAAGGCCTACATCGAGAGCGGCATCGCCTTCGAGCAGCTGGATGAGCAACTGGCCACCTTCGATCTGGATCGCCTCGGCGCCGCCATCGATCACACACGTGACAACCAGTTCACCTATCTCGGCCTGCAGACCCTGTACGACCGCTACTTCCTGCACCAGAACGACGTGCGCTATGAGCTGCCGCAGGTCATGTTCATGCGTGTCGCCATGGGTCTGTCCCTGAACGAGGAAGACCGCGAAGGTCGCGCCATCGAGTTCTACGAGCTGCTGTCCAGCTTCGACTACATGGCCTCCACGCCGACCCTGTTCAACGCCGGTACCCGTCGCAGCCAGCTGTCCAGCTGCTACCTGACCACCGTGCCGGATGCCCTAGACGGCATCTACGGTGCCATCCGCGACAACGCCATGCTCTCCAAGTGGGCCGGCGGTCTCGGCAATGACTGGACGCCGGTGCGCGCACTGGGGTCCTACATCAAGGGCACCAACGGCAAGTCCCAGGGCGTCGTGCCCTTCCTGAAGGTCGTCAACGACACCGCCGTTGCCGTCAACCAGGGTGGCAAGCGCAAGGGCGCCGTCTGTGCCTACCTGGAAACCTGGCACATGGACGTCGAGGAATTCCTCGACCTGCGCAAGAACACCGGTGATGACCGTCGTCGTACCCACGACATGAACACCGCCAACTGGGTGCCGGACCTGTTCATGAAGCGTGTCTTCGATGACACCGAGTGGACCCTGTTCTCGCCGTCCGACTGCCCGGACCTCCACGACCTGTACGGCGCGGCCTTCCAGGCGCGTTACGAGCAGTACGAGGAGATGACCCGTCAGGGCCAGCTGAAGCTGTTCAAGCGCGTCAAGGCGCGTGATCTGTGGCGCAAGATGCTCTCCATGCTGTTCGAGACCGGCCACCCGTGGATCACCTTCAAGGACCCGTGCAACCTGCGCAGCCCGCAGCAGCATGCCGGTGTCGTGCACTCGTCCAACCTGTGCACCGAGATCACCCTCAACACCTCCGAGGATGAGATCGCGGTCTGCAACCTGGGCTCGATCAACCTGGCGCAGCACGTCATCGACGGCAAGCTGGATGGCGACAAGCTCAAGAAGTCGGTACGTACCGCCGTGCGCATGCTCGACAACGTCATCGACATCAACTACTACGCCGTTCCGCAGGCGCGTCGCTCCAACATGCGTCACCGTCCGGTCGGCCTCGGCATCATGGGCTTCCAGGACGCGCTCTATGCGCAGTCCATCGCCTATGCCTCCGAAGAAGCCGTGACCTTCGCCGACGAATCCATGGAACTCGTCAGCTATCACGCCATCGAAGCTTCCAGTGATCTGGCGGCCGAGCGTGGCCGTTACGAGAGCTTCGACGGCTCTCTGTGGAGTCAGGGCATCCTGCCGATCGATTCCATCGAGAAGCTCAAGACCGAGCGTGGCGCCGACTACATCGAGATGGACGAAAGCCAGACTCAGGACTGGGACTACATCCGCGAGAAGGTCCGCACTCAGGGCATGCGCAACTCCAACGTGATGGCGATCGCGCCGACCGCGACGATCTCCAACATCTGTGGCGTCTCGCAGTCCATCGAGCCGACCTACCAGAACCTGTTCGTCAAATCGAACCTGTCTGGCGAGTTCACCGTGGTCAACGCCTACATGGTCAACGACCTCAAGGCGCGCGGCCTGTGGGACGAGGTCATGATCAACGACCTCAAGTACTACGACGGCAGCGTCCAGCCGATCGAGCGCATTCCGGAAGACCTCAAGGCGCTGTACGCCAACGCCTTCGAAGTCGAGCCGAAGTGGATCGTCGAAGCCGCCTCGCGTCGCCAGAAGTGGATCGACCAGGCGCAGTCCCTGAACCTGTACATCCAGGGCGTGTCCGGCAAGAAACTGGACGTGACCTACCGCATGGCATGGTTCCGTGGCCTCAAGACCACCTATTACCTCCGTGCTCTGGGTGCGACCGCCGTGGAGAAGTCCACCGTCGATCGCAGCAAGCACAACGCCGTCGGCAACGCACCGACTCCGGCTCCTGCTCCCGCGCCGACCCCGGCACCGGAAGCCAAGCCGGAACCGCGTGGCATCGAAGACTTCCTGCAAGGCAAGAGCGGTCAGCGTGCCCCCTCCGCCAGCAACATCGATGAGCTGGGCTGTGAGGCCTGTCAGTAAGCGATTGCGCAAGACTCGAGTCAGGCCCTGCCTGACTCCCCGCCTGCGATGACATCCCCGGCAGGCGGGCTGCGGCACTTTCTCAAGACCGAGCCTGGCTCGGTCTTGTGCCGACACAACAATCACTGCCTCCTGACATTGTCTCGAAACACGGCCCGGGCCTGACCTTCCCTCTCGGCAGATCACGCCTCTCGATGGCGCCAGCGTCGCAGGACGCACCGCCAACGCCTTCTTGTCACGCTGATTGCCCGCGTGACCACTACGAACACGAGGAACGCAACATGTTGAACTGGGACGATTTCCACGAAGACGAAGCCCCCGCTGCCGAGAAGCCGGCCGCTGCCAAACCGGCGCCGCAGGCCGAAACCCCGGCGGCTGAAGTTGCCGTCGCGAGCGAGAACAGCGAAGGCTACGCGGTCAGCGAAGCGGAACGCATCGCCCGCGCCCAGCAGGCGCTGGACGATCTTGACGTGGCCAAGGGTCTGGAAGAACTGGAAATGGGTGCCCAGCGCATTCAGGTCGACGAGAAGCGCATGATCAATGCCCGCGCCGACGTCAACCAGCTGGTGCCCTTCAAGTACGACTGGGCATGGCAGAAGTACCTCGACGGCTCCGCGAACCACTGGATGCCGCAGGAAGTGAACATGAACGCGGATATCGCGCTCTGGAAGAGCCAGGACGGCCTGACCGAAGACGAGCGTCTGATCGTGATGCGCTCGCTGGGTTACTTCTCCACTGCCGACTCGCTGGTCGCCAACAACCTGGTGCTGGCCGTCTACAAGAACATCACCAACCCGGAGTGCCGTCAGTACCTGCTGCGTCAGGCCTTCGAAGAGGCGATCCACACCCACGCCTACCAGTACTGCATCGAGTCCCTGGGCATGGACGAAGGCGAAGTCTTCAACATGTACCGTGAAGTGGACTCCGTGGCGCGCAAGTCCGCCTGGAGCCTCAAGCACACCCAGGCGCTGGCGCGTGCCGACTTCCACACCGGCACCCCGGAAGCGGACCAGGAGTTCCTGCGCAACCTGATCGGCTTCTACGCCGTCACCGAAGGCATCTTCTTCTACTGCGGCTTCTCCCAGATCCTGTCCATGGGTCGTCGCAACAAGATGACCGGCGTCGCCGAGCAGTTCCAGTACATCCTGCGTGACGAGTCCATGCACCTGAACTTCGGCATCGACGTGATCAACCAGATCAAGGTCGAGAACCCGCACCTGTGGACCGCCGAATTCCAGGACGAAGTCACCCAGATGATTCTGGAAGGCACCCAGCTCGAGATCGAATACGCGCGTGACACCATGCCGCGCGGCGTACTGGGCATGAACGCGGCCATCATGGAGGAATACCTCCACTTCATCTGCAACCGTCGCCTCGCGCAGCTGGGCCTCAAGGAGCAGTTCCCGGGCGCCAAGAACCCGTTCCCGTGGATGTCCGAGATCATCGACCTGCGCAAGGAGAAGAACTTCTTCGAGACGCGCGTCACCGAATATCAGGTCGGCGGTGCCCTGAGCTGGGATTGATACAAAGAATTTGGGCTCTACCTGTTTCAGGGAGAGCCCAATAGAAAAGGCCTAGGACTGACGCCCTAGGCCTTGTAGAAAGATGGAGGTCGCAGTCCATCTTCCTTGAAGCAGGCTGATCGCCCACCAAAAGCAAAGCAATTCTGGCCGTGATGCCTGCCTGAGTCAACATTTCTCATCAGCAAAGCGGAGGCTTGAAAGCCATGCATATCGATGCAGCGTTAGTCGAGGAGCAAGGTGTCAGATTTGCGGTTATCTCAGTCAAGGGGCATGTACTGAACTCAGCTCTTGAGAGCCATCAGTTCAGTAAAAGCATCGCTCAATGTTTTCCACGGGGCATACCTATTATTTTGATGGGTTCGAATGCTCAAGGTCGGGTCGCATATAGAGGCAGAAAAGATATTGTGCGATTCCTATCCAAGGTAAACATCACTCGTTTACCTTGGAAAAGGTACCACTTATCTACTCGAACTCTGCGGCAATGATCGACAACGCAGCATTAGGTGTCCACTCATTGCCCCTATAGATCTAGTGGCTAGAAAATAACGAACGGGCCATGTCATTGATATGGCCCGTTTTTGCGTCCAGCGCCCGCACAGGGTAGGCTTCGCGCCGTCCCGACTCTCCCCGGCTTCACGTGAAAGGAACGAACATGCAACTCGGTATCATCGGACTCGGCCGCATGGGCGGCAACATCGCCCGCCGCCTGATGCGCAATGGCCACGAAGTGGTCGCCCATGACCGTGACGAGGCGATTGCCCAGTCACTGGTCGCTGACGGCGCCACCCACGTCGACAATCTCGCGGCGCTGGTCCAGCAGCTGAAGGCACCGCGTGCCGTGTGGGTCATGTTGCCGGCGGGCGAGATCACCGAGCAGACCATCAGCGCACTGGCCGAGCTGATGGAAGCCGGCGACACCATCATCGATGGCGGCAACACCTTCTACAAGGACGACATCCGTCGTGCTGCCACGCTGAAGGACAAGGGTCTGAACTACGTGGACGTGGGCACCTCCGGTGGCGTGTGGGGCCTGGAGCGCGGCTACTGCATGATGATCGGCGCCGAGAAGGCCGTGTTCGATCATCTCGAGCCGCTGTTCGACACCCTCGCCCCCGGCTATGGCAACCTCGAGCGCACCAAGGGTCGCAATGCCCCGGATGAGCGCGCGGAACGTGGCTATATCCACGCAGGCCCGGTCGGTGCCGGCCACTACGTGAAGATGGTGCACAACGGTATCGAGTACGGCCTGATGCAGGCCTACGCCGAAGGCTTCGAGCTGATGCAGAGCAAGGGCTCCGAGGACCTTCCGGAAGACCAGCGCTTCGACCTCAACCTGGCCGACATCGCGGAAGTCTGGCGTCGTGGCAGCGTCGTCTCCTCCTGGCTGCTCGACCTGACCGCCCAGGCGCTCGCCGGCGATGCGCGCCTGGATCACTACAGCGGTGCCGTCTCCGACAGTGGCGAAGGCCGCTGGACCGTCGATGCCGCCGTCGAGCAGGGCGTTGCCGTGCCGGTGCTGGCAAACGCGCTGTTCTCGCGCTTCAGCTCGCGCAAGGAAAACACCTACGCCAACCGTCTGCTGTCCGCGATGCGCTTCGGCTTCGGTGGCCATGTCGAGCCGCCCAAGCAGGACTGATCTTCCGCTGACGCGTCAGACGTGAAACGCCCCGCTCATGGTCTCCCATGAGCGGGGCGTTTCACGTCTGACTATCTGGCCGGCCTTTCCTGCCCGGCAGTCTCGTCAGCCGCCACGCCCCGCAACCGGCGTGAGTGTCATCTGCTGCCCCCGCATGTTGATATCGAACTCCCCCAGAAAGCTCATTCCCAGCAGCACCACCTCATCATGCATGCCCGGCACGATGGCCCCGCGCACCTCGCGCTGGTTGAGCCCCGCCAGACTGACGACATCCAGCGTGGTCAGTGCGCCATGGCTCACCCCATTGGCGGTGGTGAAGCGGGCATCGCGCCCGCGCGGCAACGCCAGACGCTCGGCCAGTGATTCGGACACCGAGACATAGGTGGCGCCGGTATCCAGCAGGAAGGTCACCGGCTCACCATTGATCTCGCCGGGGGCCACGAAGTGCCCTGAGCGGTTGCGCGTCAGGGTCAGCGGCTCCCCCTGGGACAATGCCTGACCGGCCAGCGAGGCATTCGGGCGGGTACGCTCCTCGAGCTGCCCCTGGAACCACCACACCAGCATGCCAAGTATCAGCCCCCAGCACAGCACCAGCATGCCGATACCGTAACGCCGGGTTGTCCCCTGGCCTTCAGAATCCTTCATTCACCCTCACCTCTGACAGCCGGTTGCCAACATGCGTCCCCCTCCATGCCACCGGCCCTCTTAATGCTACCGGTCTTATTCATGCTACCGGCCCTCTCAACAACAGACGCAGCGCCACCAGACACAGCGCGACCCCCAGCGCCAATGGGACGCCGATCAACCAGCCGCGCGTGCCAGGCAGACTGGCCTCGTGAGGCGCACTGCGTCGATAGTTCACGGCCACGGTCTCGCCGACCGCAGGTGTCGGCGTCTGTACCGCCAGCGGTGATACATATTCATGCCAACCGCCACGCCTGTCCTGGTAACGCACGATGGGCGCGTACTGGATCGACTCGACATTGAAGCGCCCCCCCGGCGGCAAGCCTGCCATCGCCAGGGCCTCGTCCTCACTCAACTCACCGCCCTTGGGCAGATGGATACGGCCGCGCCCTTCCACGTTCAGGGCGCGATCATGACTGATCACCTCTCCCATCACCTGGACGCTTTCCCGTGCGAGTGATTGTGCGTACTGCCAGCGAAGCGCACCCAGCAACAGCAGCGCCACGCCGATGATCAACAGCCCCCAGGGTAATACCATGCGCTGCCTCCTGCGTAGGTTGGCCATCATGTCTGGCGAGAACTCGCCGAGCGGGCTGCCTGAAGCGTCTCGTCCGACACGACATGCGCTACGCCCTGCTCCCGACCACCAGCCGCTTCCAGCATGTCACTCAAGGTCTCGAACTTGCGCCAGCGTGCGTGCGCCAGAGGTGTCACTCCCTCGGCATCCGCGAGATTGACGTCAGCGCCGTGATCCAGCAGCTGCTTGACCACCTGTTGATAGGCATCCCCGCCGTCCCCCAGCAATACGGCTTCGATCAGCGCCGTCCAGCCAAGGCGATTCTGATGATCAGGCGGCACGTCCGTCTGCTCCAGCAACACGCGACAGATATCCGCATGGCCGCGCTCGCTGGCGGACATCAGGGCCGTGGAGGAGAAACGATTGAGCACCGTGGCCGAGGCACCGTGCTCAAGCAGGCAGGTCAGGCAATTGCCATATCCCAGCGCCGCGGCAGCCAGCAATGGCGTGTCATGCAGGGCATCGGTCTGCTCGCTGTCAGCTCCCGCGGCCAACAGAGCCGCCACCGCTTCGGGCTGATTGGCCTGCACGGCCACCATCAACGGCGAGCGTCCGCGATAATCGACATCATTGAGGCGCTCACGCGCCCCGGGCTCGGCAAGCGCTTCCCTGAGCCCTTCCAGATCCCCACGCTGAGCGCACATCGTCATGTCCTTCATGCCCACCTCCTGACGCCTGAGAATTCACACGACTCCTGTCTGACAGCCTATGCGATCCTGAAGACGACCGTTAGCCTCCCTGCGTTCAATCTCCGCCTTGTACAGCCGTCAACCCTCTCCCGGGGTCACTGTCACGCGCGCATCTCGCTGCCGGAACAGGGAGATAGCAGGCATAAAAAAAGCGCCCCCGAAGGAGCGCCAGTTCGTCATCACCGCAGGGCGCGGCAGACGAGACTCAGAAACGAAGCCCGTCCGGCTGCCAGCCGAACCCCCTCAGAATACGGTGCGGCTGGCGTGACGCCCAATCATCTCTCGGGATCGAGGTGATAGCCAAGCCCTATGAGTTGATATCTTTCAATAGGCTAATATCAAAGGACTGCAGGACACCCCTCTTCCCATCAGGCCGTGGGCTTGGTCCCCACCAGCGGTGAGCTGGGCAGCCAGACATGCGCCGCCAGGCCGCCCAGAGCGGAGCGCTCCAGCCTCAGCTCGCCGCCATACAGCGCCATCAGGTCGTCCACGATCGCAAGCCCGAGCCCTGAACCGGAGCGCCCCTCATCGAGACGTGCACCACGCCCCAGCGCGGCGGCGCTCTGCTCGTCGCTCATGCCCGGGCCATCATCCTCGATGACCAGCAGCACACCGCCATCGCGGGACTCGCTGGTCACACGTACCTGCTGCTGCGCCCATTGCAGCGCGTTCTCGAGCAGATTGCCGACCATCTCCTGCAGGTCCTGCGGGTCGACGCGCACACCGGCATCATCCTCCAGCGCGAGACTGAGGGTGATGCCACGCCGGCTCGCCAGGCGCCCAAGGCCATCGAACACCGGCCCGGCGGCCTCGCGCAGACTGACTCGCCCACTGAGATGCGCACCGCCCGCGGCACTCGCCCGCGCCAGATGGTGACGCACGGCCTCATCGATACGTCGCAATTCGGCATCGATGCGGGCGCGGTCCTCGCCATCAAAGCGCTCGGACTGGGCCTTGAGCACACTGACTGGCGTCTTGAGCGCATGCGCCAGATTGCCCGCCGCGGCACGCCCACGCTCGATCAGGCGTTGATCTCGCTCCAGCACTGCATTGATCGCGCGCGTCAGCTCAGTCAGCTCAGGTGGCAGGCGTGTTTCCTCCAGCCTGTCCGCCTCCCCCTCCGCGACCCGCTTGAGGCGTGCCCGCAACCGCCGAAGCGGTGCCAACCCCCAGCTGATCTGCGCGGCGGAGCCACACACCAGCAACGACGCCAGCGCGACAAGCGCTCCCGCCAGCAACCACTCGAAACGCGCGACCTCGGCGTCCACCTCGCTGCGACTCGCCGCCACCATCACATGCAGTGGCTGGCTGCGGCCCGGCAGGCGAATATCACGCTCGATGGCGCGCAACGACTGATGGCGCGGCCCGTCGAGATCCCGGCTCAGGAACCCGTCGGCACTGATCTCATCGCGAATCGGCAGGCGTTGATCCCACAGCGAGCGCGAGGTCAGCACATTGCCGTGGCGATCGGAAATCTGCCAATACCAGCCGGAGTAGGCCTGATCGAAACGCGGATCACCCAACGAGCGCGTAAGCCCCGGGCGGCCCTTCTCGCGATCGAACTGGATCGCGGCGATCAACACCTTCGACAGCGACAGCAGCCGCTGGTCAAAGGCCGTCGTCACCGCATCCCGAAAGCTCCACGCCAGCCCCAGACCGGTCAACGGCATGACGATCAAGGCGATGACCAGCGAGCCACCCAGCAGTCGCCGCCCGACGGACAATGGCTTCATGCGTCGCGGCCGTCCGCTCCCGCTGCGCCGGCCCCGTCTGCGCCACCCGATTCGACATCCGGGTCGCGCAGGCGATAACCGCGGCCGCGCAGGGTCTCGATACGCTCAGCCCCCAGCTTGCGACGCAGGCGGCTGATCTGGACATCGATGACATTCGAGTCGGGTTCGTGGTCGCGATCATAGACATGCTCGACCAGCTCCGAACGGCTCACCACGCCGGGCACGGCATGCATCAGGTGCATCAGCAACCGCGTCTCCTGTGCCGTCAGTGACACGGGGCGCCCCGCCAGGCTGACGGTGCCGCCATGCGTATCACAGGCCAGATCCCCCAGCTTGAGCACCGGATGGGCATGCCCGCGCGAGCGACGCACCAGCGCGCGCAGGCGGAAGATGACCTCGGCCGTCTCGAAGGGCTTGGTCACGTAATCATCCGCACCGGCAGAGAAACCGGCCGCCTTGTCCGACCAGCGCTCGCGCGCCGTCAGCACCAGCACCGGGACTTCGATGCCGGCCTCACGCCACTGGGCCAGCCAGCGGGTGCCATCACCATCCGGCAGGCCAAGGTCCAGCACCACCGCATCATAGCGCTCGGTCTGCACCAGAAAATCGGCATCGGCACCATTGACGGCATGCTCGACCAGCACATCTGCCTCACTGAGGCGTGCCATCAGCGCTTCGGCCAACGGCATGTCATCTTCCACCAACAATATCTTCATGAATTCTGGGCACTCCTGGGCAGTCGCTATCCGGTGACGGATACCGCGTCACGGCATCACACGAGGACACTGCTGCAAGCATAACGGTCCTCAGGGGTCTTCGGCACCCTCAAGACCGCCCGTTGGCTGACGCTCGCTCAGGGATGGCGACGGGCCTGCCGGGCTCTCGGGAGCATGACGGCGCATCGCGTCCAGATTGACGCCACGCACCTCACGCAGCTCTCCATCCGCGGCCCGTACGGTGAACTTGGCCATCTGGCCCTGCGGTCCGAGCATCTCGACCTCGTAGATCAGCTCGCCATGGATGTCTTCAAGCTCCACCTCGACCACCTGCCCCAGCCAGTCACGCTCGAGACTGTCCAGCAATTCAGACAGTGAAATGACACGACCGGCAGCCACCTCATCGTGCAGGCTACGCCAGCGCTCACTGTCACACAGCGCATGCGGCGGCATGGCCAGGACACCGATCAGCAAGCCGCCCAGCCCCAGGCACAACCATCCATAGCGTTGCCGCCATTGGCTGACGCGGGATGCGCTGGCGCCTGTCTGGGCCTTGCGGGGAGTCGGCATGACGGAAAACCTCTTGAATTGCGGCGGGTCTGGTGCGCCGCGACGGGCGCTGATGCTCGACAAGCATCCTGGCAATGGAATGTGCAAGCAAACCTGCGTTGGAACAGCGCGGACGCCAGCGGATGCGCACGGATGACCGCATGCCGCAAAGACTGACAGGCAGCAATGAACCTCAGATGAATCCCCCTCTCAGTGTCATGCAAGGTCGCATGTCTCACAGTGAGGCCATGTTCCACTGCCTTGAGGAGGCATCCATGCCGTCATCTCCTGCCTCTACCAGTGTGAAGGAGGCTCGCTCTCGGGCCATCAGCATCCGGCTGGCGGGGCGCTCCATCGTGAACCTTCGCCAGCGACTGGGAGCGGGCGCTCTCGGCCTGATACTGGGCTCGGTGCCCGCCTATGCCAATGGCATCGAGGATCTCCCTCCCCAGCATCGGCTGAGCGCTTCCACGCTGGGCACGGGGTTGGATGACACTCGTCGCGAGGTGGCCGCGCTCGCCACGGCGAGCGGGCACAGTCCCGATAGCTCTGGCAGTCCTGACAGCTCTGGCAGCCCTGACAGGCGTGCTGCGGGGATGGGCGATGACAATGGCGATGCCACGTCAGGGCAAGCGGCACCGGGCTCGCAGCGCGATCACGAAAGCTCTCACGAAAGCTCTCGCCTCCTGTCCACGGGGCTGGCCCCGGAACTGCTGACCCAGCTGATGATGCGAGCCAGCCACAGTGGGATGCGTCAATTCAGTGGCATGGACATCGTGGCGAATCAGGTCCGTTTCACCGGCTGGGGGCGAGACGGCTGGGAGATGGAACTGTCCATCAATCGCGCGGATGGCGAGCTGATCGATGAGGCGCTACGCCGCCAGACCCACCAGACGGAGGAAGGGGCAATGGGGAGAAACAGCCTGCGTCAGACCTTGAATTTTGCCGCCAGCGACGGCATTGAAAGAATACGCAGTGTCGACGTGGAGGCGCATGCCATCCGAATCGTCGGACTGGACGGGCAAGGCCGACAGCAGACCCTGTCCTTGAGCCTGCCCACCCTCGCCAGCACGATGCCGGGCGGATGACGCTCGGACCTGACGGCCTCCACCGCGCCCCTGCGGACACGACAATCGCCTTGACGACAACGCTGCCAACCTCGATGCTGAGATCATGAGGCAGCCAAAGGCATGACGAATCTCGCAGGGGCCTGCAGTACCGCCCTGGCTCAGGTGCTTCAGGCGCTGACAGCCAAATGAGACACCCCACTTTCCAGACCCGATACCCCCGACCATCCACCTTCACACATCGGGTCTTCCCTGCCCGGCCCATCGGCCCGGCAACCATTGCGGAGAATCAACATGCAAGGCCAACAGCACAACACTCTCTGGAACCAGGCTCGCCAATGGCAGGCCAACGCCGGCAACCAGCGTCCTTCTCAAGGCCTGTCAGGCCTCAAGCTGGTCGCTGCCTGGCTGATCGGCGGTGTCGTCATGATCTTCAGCCTGTTCGCGGCACTGATCATGATGGTACTGGGCATCATCATGCTGCCCTTCATCCGCCGGCGCATGAAGAAGCGCATGAGCGAGATGCAACAGCGCATGCAGGAAGCCCAGGACAAGGCCAACGGCCGCCAGAACTATTCGCGGGATGCGACACGCGAAGACGGCACCAGCACCGCGACGCTGGATGGTGAGTACCAGGTCAAGGAATAAGCCCCGACACCGATGACCGATTCAGGGTCACACGACGCAAGAAGGCCGCCCCACGGGGCGGCCTTCTTCGTTTCAGCGACCTGTCGCTACACAGGCAAGCTCAGATGCCTGACCCTCACACGCGATAGACGCTGGCGGTCATCACCTTGGACATCAGCCGCATGGCGCTCTTCAGCGGCCCCGGGAAGCGATGTCCTCCGGCCTCCAGCGCCCATTGCTCATGATGCGCTTCATCGATCTCCATCTGCCGCAGCACCGCGCGTGAACGCTGATCGCCCTCGGGCAGTGTCTGCTGGTGCTTCGACAGGTGCTCGCCTACCAGCTCCTCGGTCGCGGCCACGAACCCGAGGCTGACCTTGTCGTTGATGGCGCCGGCCGCTGCCCCGAGCGCAAAGCTCGTCATGTAGAACAGTGGATTGAGCAGGCTGGTATTGGCATCCAGCTCGACGAGACGTGCATCGCACCAGGCGAGATGGTCGATCTCCTCCTGAGCGGCAAGCTCCATCTGGCTGCGCGTTTCCGGCAGACGCGCCGTGAACCCCTGGCCCTGGTACAGCGCCTGGGCGCAGACTTCACCGGTATGATTGATGCGCATCAGACCGGCAGCATGCTGACGCTCCGCATCACTGATCTCGCTGTCCACGATATCGCCTGCCGGGGTAGGTCGTGACGGCTGAGCCGCATGAGGGACCAGCGTGCGCAGAACGGTATCGAACTGATGGATCAACTGGTCGGCGCGACTGTGGTGACGTTGTGCCTGACTGGCGGTGGGGTGCGTCATGTAAGAACTCCTGCACGGCGTGAGCAATGCCACCATCTTACGCAAGGCCCCCACTCACGGTAAGGGGCAGAGTGACGCTGTCGTCGTCGGCACGTCTGAGTCTCGCATCGCTCCGACATCTCCTGCCTGCAGCCTGCAGAACAAGACCGGGCATGACGCTTTCACGTCATGCCCGGTATGCGCCCGTGTGCCGCACGCTTGTATATCGCTAGCCGCTACCTGCCCGCGAACCGCCGGTACAGGCGCCTGCTCTACGCCGGCTCAGCCAGCCGGCCAGGTGAAGCGGCGACCACCCATCAGGTGCATGTGAATATGATAGACCGTCTGGCCGCCATCTTCATTGCAGTTCATCACCACACGGTAGCCATCGTCGGCGAAGCCGTATTCCTTCGCCAGTCTGGCGGCGGTGTACTGCAGGCGTCCCACCGTAGCCAGCTGGCTTTCCTCGATATCATTGAGCGTGGCGATGTGCTGCTTGGGAATGATCAGCACATGGGTCGGCGCCTGAGGGTTGATGTCATTGAAGGCCAGCACCTCCTCATCCTCATAGACGATATCGGCGGGAATCTCGCGATTGATGATCTTGCAGAACAGACAGTCCATGACACCTTCTCCCTCGACAATGACGTCGCCGCCAACGGCAGCGCAAGGTGCAAGCGTAGCGTCAGCACCGCAATGGGCCAAGCCCCGAGACAATGATCACCAAGACAGTGATCACCGAGACGCCCCCGATACCGACAGGCTTCTGCGCATGAGACGAGTGTCGCTGGATGGGCAACAGAATGATTCACTCACGACGGTGGGCGGACTCGCTAAATGATAGGATAATCATTGTTACCTCGCTAACAAGAAGCCTGCCGTCATGCGCCTGCAAACCTCCTTGATCCCCTCCCTGCACAAGGCGACTCACGAGCTGGACGCCTCCGGCAGGGCAACCACGGGTACAGTGACACCCAAGGCATCAGTGGCCACGCCTGACGCGGACACTGCCGGGACGCTGTCACGCGAACCGGCGGCAGAGGACTTTCTGCAGCGCGCCAAGGGCTTTCTCAAGGCGGAAGTCTATCTCACGCACCTCGATGGCCAGACGGTGGTATGCAAGGACTATCGTCGTTATGCCGGCACCCCGGCGGCACTGGTCGCGCGCTGGCTGGTCCGTCGAGAACTGAAGATGCTGAGCCGCCTGGCCGGCTGGACGCATGCACCGCGCGCCATTGCACGCGTCTCCCCGCTGGCACTGGCCATGGAATACATTCCCGGCCCTCTGCTGAGCGATGCACAGCTGGATCCCGCGGCGCATCCAGGACTCTGCCAGCAGCTGATTCTCGTCGTGCAGCAGCTGCATCAGCGCCGCATGGCACACAACGACATCCGCGGCTCCAACGTCATACTGCGCGATGGCATACCGGTACTGATCGATTTCACCTCGGCGGTGCGGCTGCCGCGACTGCCGGGCACGGCCGGTGTGATGCGCATGATGCGTCGCTTCGACCTGCGCCACTCCCTCAAGCTCAAGCAACGTACGCTGGGGCTGCCGCTGCGGCCACGCGAGGCTCGCCTGCTGATGCGTAGCGGTCGCCTGAATCAGGTATTGCGCCTGTGGAAGAAACGCATCCTGCCGCGTCTCAAGGGTCGGTGACGCGTCCTGCTCTCGCCGACCTCACGTCTCAGCGGAAGCGGCGCTGGGCCAGCAGACTCCTGACCAGCGGCGTGATGATCAGCTCGATGGCCAGCGCCATCAGGGCACCCGGCACCACCAGCGTATGCGGGCGCGACATGAAGGAGCCCTGGATCATCGCCAGCAGATAGGGGAAATCGACGCTGCCCGGATCACGGAAGTGCACGACGACCATCGACTCGGCATCGGTGGGAATGTCCTGCGGCTCGAAGGGGTTGGAGGTGTCCACCGTCGGTACGCGCTGGAAGTTGATATGGGTACGCGAGAACTGGGGCTGGATATAGCGGACGTAGTCATCCATGCGGCTCAGGATGGTATCGACCACCGCTTCCTGGGAGTGCCCGCGCAGCTTGGTGTCCCGGTCGATCTTCTGGATCCACTCGAGGTTCATGGTCGGTGCCACGCCGATCAGCAGATCCACATGACGCGCGATGTCATGCTCGGGCGTCACCAGCCCGCCATGCAGGCCCTCGTAGAACAGCAGGTCCGTGCAATCCGGCAGCGACTGCCATTCGGTGAAGGTCCCGACCTTGTAGCCCGCCTCGATCATGCGCTTGTCTTCGGCATGGATGTAGTGACGGTGCGTGCCGGAGCCCTGCTCGCCATACTCCAGAAACAGCGCTTCCAGTCGATCAAGCTGGTTGGCCTCGACCGCGAAGTGAGACAGCTCGCGCTTGCGCTCCGGCGCCTCCTGGAACATGCGTACCAGTTCATCACGGGTATAGCGGTGAAAGGCATCGCCATCCACATAGGCGGCATGGATCGACTCACGCGAGAACATGCGCTCGAAGGTCCGCATGACCGTGGTCGTCCCCGCACCGGAGGAGCCCGTCACGGCGATGATCGGATACTCCCGCGACATCAGCGCGCCACCTCGCAGGCCAGCGCCGCGACCGTACGCTCGATCTCGTCACTGACACGTGCACTCGGCACGGCCAGTCCGTCGGGGCCGGCAAACACCAGCCCGACCCTGACGGTGGCCAGCACACTGCCGTCACCGACCCGCACCAGACGATGATGGACACCCAGTCCCTTGCCGGACACGGGGTCCATGGCGGTCTCCACCACCAGCGCATCGCCCAGCTTGCCTTCCCCCTGATACTGCACGGCCAGATCGGAGACGATGCTCATGAGGCCATCGACATCCCACTCCGGGAAGCCGAGTGCCTGCCAGGCCTGGCCACGTGCCTCGTGCGCCAGGCTGACCACGCTATCGTGACCGAGATGCTGGCCATAATTGATATCACTGACACGAATCGTCATCGCATGACGATGCACCAGGCGCTGCTCTGGGAACTCGAGCCGAATACGCTCCATGAGGACTCCTCGTCGGCGAGACGGAAATGGACGATGACGGCGGAGTCGCCATGCTTCCCCGATGCCATGCTCAAGGCCGGGGAGACCCATGGGCCGCCGTTCATGCGTGAACAAGTGATGATGAAGGTTATCGCACGGCCGACACCGACATGACCAGACTCTCGACACGATGGTCGTAGAATGGCCGACGCGAGAATCACGGTGCGATAACGACAAGACCCGGCCAGAGGCCGGGTCTTGCAGACAATGCGATGATGCCGGACAGGCTCAGGCGTCGCCACGCTCACGGGCGATGGCACGCCAGGCGATGTCACGTCGCACGAGCACGTCCTGCCAGTCGATGGCGTCCACACCCTCGTAGGCACGCTCGGTGGCGGCGGCCACGCTGTCGCCCAGCGCGGTGACGCACAGCACGCGACCGCCACTGGTGACCACCTGCCCGTCCTTTTCGGCGGTGCCGGCGTGGAAGACCTTGCAACCGGTCGCCTCGGCAGCATCTAACCCGGTGATGACATCGCCCTTGCGGTAGCTGGCCGGATAGCCGCCTGCCGCCAGCACCACGCCGACCGCCGCGCGGGAATCCCACTCGCAGGTCTGGGTATCGAGGCGCCCGTCTTCGGCGGCCAGACACAGCGCCACCAGATCGGACTTCAGACGTACCATGATCGGCTGGGTCTCCGGATCACCGAAGCGGCAATTGTATTCGATGATCTTCGGCGCGCCCTGGGCATCGATCATCAGGCCGGCGTACAGGAAGCCGGTGTAGGGATGTCCCTCTGCCGCCATGCCACGCACGGTGGGCAGAATGATCTCGTCCATCACGCGCTGGTGCACATCGGCGGTGACCACCGGTGCCGGAGAATAGGCCCCCATGCCACCGGTGTTGGGGCCGGTATCGCCTTCACCGACCCGCTTGTGGTCCTGACTGGTGGCCATCGGCAGCACGTTCTCGCCATCGACCATCACGATGAAGCTGGCTTCCTCGCCGTCGAGGAACTCCTCGATCACCACGCGTGCACCGGCATCACCGAAGGCGTTGTCCTCGAGCATGTCACGCACGGCGGCGCGAGCTTCCTCGTCGGTCATCGCGACCACCACTCCCTTGCCCGCCGCCAGGCCATCGGCCTTGATGACGATCGGTGCCGGGTGGGCGGCCAGATACTCAAGCGCCGCATCGACCTCGGCGAAGGTGGCGTAGTCGCCAGTCGGGATGGCGTGACGCGCCAGGAAGTCCTTGGTGAAGGCCTTGGAGCCTTCCAGCTGGGCAGCGCCGGCCGTCGGACCGAAGCACTTGAGCCCCGCCTCGCGGAAGCGATCGACCACGCCGATCACCAGCGGCGCTTCCGGGCCGACGATGGTCAGCTCGATGGCGTTGTCCCGCGCGAAGGCGACCAGAGCATCGAGATCGTCAGCGGCAATCGCCAGATTGGTCAGCTTGGACTCGCGCGCCGTGCCCGCATTGCCGGGGGCCACGAAGACCTCCTCGACACGGGAGGACTGGGCGGCTTTCCAGGCCAGCGCATGTTCGCGGCCACCGCCGCCGATGATCAGGACCTTCATCTTTTCAACCTTCATGAGCCAGTGAGGATCAAGGCTGCCCGCAAGACACGGGCGACCGAGGAAATGTCAGGCTGCGCATTATGGCAGAAAGGGGCTCCCCTCGGGACGCCCCTTTTCACATCAACGCGATTTCATGTGATTTTCATGCCGGCCGACCAGGCATCACTCAGCGTGTGCCCTCGGGGTCGTGAGCCTCGCCGTCGTCGTTCGTCCCGCCCTCCTGGGCATCATCGGCAGAGCGTGAGCTCGTCCGGCCCCGGTTGATGCCGCCCCCCATGGCCTGCTGCCAGAAGCGCAGATTCTCTTCGGCGACTTCGCGCATCATCTCCATGGGCGAGTGGCGCATGGCCTGGGACCATTGCTCCTGCATGCGCTGCTGTTGCTCCATCATCAGCCGCGTGCCCTGTTCCAGATACCCCGCCAGCGGCAATGGCTTGGCCATCGCATAGATGCGGATGAACTGCTCCAGCAGCTCGTTGGAGAAGACTTCGGCCTCACCATCGCCCTGCTCCTGCTCGATGATGATGGTCAGCAGGATGGTACGCGTGAGGTCCTCGCCGCTCTTGGCGTCCTCGACCTTGAAGACCTCTTCCGCCAGCACCAGGCTGCGCAGGTCCTCGAGGGTCACATAACGGCTCTGCTCGGTATCGTAGAGACGCCGATTGGCGTATTTGCGGATGACTCTCACGGATCAAGCTCCTGTCGATTTTTCTTCATTGTGCACTCAAGGGGGGGCACTGCAAGGAAAGCCGCTTCCACGCGGCTGATCCACTCCCGCCACGCCTCGGGCAATCGCCCCCTTCGCTGTCATTTCGCCGGAGCCGAGCCATCTGGCGTCCATGCTAGAATGCCGCCTCTTTTCCTCCTGTCTGTCTACGGTATCGCCATGAACCTTATCCTGCTCGGCGCTGATGACCTGCTCGCCTCCGACCATGCACGCGTGACGGACCCGCGCAGACTGCGCCATCTGCGCGAGGTGCATCGTGCCGCTGTCGGTGACGAGATGACCCTGGGAATCGAGGGCGGGCTGATCGGTCGTGGACGCCTGGAGCGGCTGGACACCGAGGTGGCCGAATTCAGTCTGCGTCTGGAGCGTCAGCCGCCGGCACCACTCGATGTCCATCTGCTGCTGGCGCTGCCACGCCCGCGGATGCTGGCGCGCTCGCTGGAACACGTCACGGCGCTGGGCGTGAAGCACATCACCCTGCTGCATACACGGCGCGTGGAGAAGAGCTACTGGCAGTCGCCGGAGCTGAAAGAGGAAAAGATTCACCAGCATCTGGTGCTGGGACTGGAGCAGGCGCGCGACACCATCATGCCGACGGTCACGCAGGAGACATTGTTCAAGCCATTCGTGGAGGACAGACTGCCGGGCCTGATGGCCCCGGAGAGCGCCGTGAAGCCGCGCGGCATCATCGCGCACCCGGGCATGCCGCAGGAGTGCCCGCGCGCGGTGAGTGAGCCGGTGATCCTGGCCATCGGCCCGGAGGGTGGATTCGTGGACTATGAGGTAGAGCAGTTCATGAAGGCCGGCTTCGAGGGCGTGCACCTCGGCGAGCGCATCCTGCGCGTCGAGACGGCGGTCACGGCGCTGCTGGCGCGACTGGGCTGAGACCTCACACCGGCTGACCCGCCAGATGCCGCCACTCCCCCCAGTGGACGGCGGCATCGAAATCCAGCAGACAGTGCTCGAACCAGCGCGCCCCGAGTCGCCAGTCTCCCCCGGCGGCAAGCCATGCACGGGCCAGATGCTGGCGCTCATCCCACGGCAACCAGCCTTCCCGAGTCAGCCTGTGCATGGCCCGGTCCACCCGTACGTCGCCCGTGCGCCCTTCGCGCCAGCGCTGGAATGCCACATCGCAGGCCGCCTCCTTCTCAAGCGCCTCGCCATACCAGCCCATCAGCGATTCCTCGGGCTGCGCTTGCAGGACCCGCTGCCAGTACTCGCGCTGGAGCAGCACGGCCATCAGCTGATGCGCCGCGAGAGACTCCCCCATTTCCCGTCGATGTTCCGCCAGTGCCTGCAGGATGCGCCGCGGACTGATGCAGCCCTGCGCCAACCAGGCGGACAGGCGCCAGGCAGCCTGCACCTCGGCATCCTCTGATTCCGGACGCGACCAGACGAGGGAAGACAGCTGCTCGCGCGCCGGCTCCTCTCCGCCTTGAAGCGTGGCGATCTCCCCCACCGGTTGCCAGGCGCTGGCCGTGGCGCACACTGCCTCCAGCGGCGGGAAACCGCGTGATGCCGATTCCGGCCATGGCGGCAAGGAACACGGCAGCCCCTGCAAGGGATTTCGCGAGGCATGACGCGTCCACCATTGGGCATCATCGAGACGCAGAGACATCGCCCCGCGTGACGCCAGCGCTGGCGAAAGCCGCGAGGAAGCGGGCAATTCCGGGGCGGCGAGAGACATCGCCTTCGCACCATGGGCCGGGCTTTCCATCACCTGCGGAGGCGTCCACAGGGCCGCGGGCTCCTGCGTCGCATCCCGCTCGTCCAGCGGCTCCAGCACGAGCCCTTCACGTGGGTGGCAATGCAGCCGGGTACTGGCAGGAAGTTGCGCGGCAAGACGCTGAAGATTGCCGGCATCATCCGGGGTTCGGGAATGACTGACTTCCAGGCAGTCCACGTCATGCTGGCGGACCTGGGCCAGCACCTCGCTGACGGGATCCCCCACTCGCACCAGCAGATCACTGCCGCGGCGCAGCAACATGCCACGCAGGTTCATCAGGCTCTGCCAGAGGAGGCGAAGGCGGGCAGGTCCCAGGCGAGGCAGACCCTCGACAGGCGTCAACCAGCGCTGGTCCAGCACGTACATGACCAGAAGTTGATAGGGGCGACGGACACTGGGCAGCGCGAATACCGGGTTGTCTTCCAGACGCAGGTCATGACGCAGCCAGACAAGTGACGTCTCCGGTGGGCCGCCCGAATTCGTGCTGATGGCCTCTCGCATGCGAGCTCCAAAGCGTTATCGGCGTATAATATTTGTACAATAAATAGCCCACTCTGTACAACACGCTGTCCGATCAGGGACCTCATCCGACCTGCCGCCCGTGCGCTGGCGAGGGGTGCAAGTGCGTGATACATTCGAGAGGTTAGGTCACGATCCACCAATGTTTTCAACAAGATCGCGCAAGTGTCTCTACCCGCAAACACACTTGTCATCCAGGGGCTTCAGGAGGAATACGGCCATGCTCGCAAGACATGACATGACCGCACCAACCCGGCATCTTCGCCGTCTGCCCATCGCGGGCAGCCGGGGGCGCGCTGCGGACCTCATCCCCACCTGGATGCTGGCACCTCGTGCCGTGCGCCTCCCCTTTCTGACCGATCCGCCCGCGGCGGTGACGTCTCATCCCGAGGTACCTGCGTCCCTGCCGGGCGCCTGAACCTCTGAGCCGCCATCGGCTGCCACTGCCACCCATTCCCGCCACTTGATGGCGGCACGCACCTTCCAAGCAGGCGTCGACCTGACACGGAAGCGTGATCCAGAGGTGGCAACCTCGGCAGCCTGCAATGCGCTCGCCTATCCTATCGGCACCCAGTGGCCGAAATCCGCGTCCCGACCTCGAAGCTGGTGGCCTGGCCCTGAGCCCGTGTCCGCTCCGCTGACGACAGAGGGACAACGCCCTACAACGACTGGAGCGAGTCTTCCATGACCCTGCTGTTGATCGTGCTACTGCCATTGCTCGGTGCCCTGGTGCCGTTGATGGCCAGAGACCTGCCCCGCGGCCGCCTTGCCTGGCTGACGGCGGTTGCCCCTGCCCTGGCACTTGGTATCGCCGTCTTCCATCTCGGCGATGTCTTCGCCGGCCAGATAGCCCAGTTCCACCTGCCGTGGATCACCGAACTGGGGCTGGATCTGGCGCTACGCTTCGATGGCCTGTCAGCTCTGTTCGTCCTGCTGATTCTCGGCATCGGACTGCTGATCATCCTCTATTCTCGCTACTACCTGTCGAGCGAGGACTCGCTGGCACGCCTCTACAGCTTCCTGATGCTGTTCATGACCGCGATGCTCGGCATCGTCATGGCGGACAACCTGCTGTTGATGTGGGTGTTCTGGGAACTGACCAGTCTCAGCTCCTTCCTGCTGATCGGTTACTGGTATCAGCTGAGCGAGGCGCGCAAGGGCGCCCGCATGGCGCTGACCGTCACCGGTGCGGGCGGGCTGGCGCTGCTGGCCGGCATCCTGGTCATCGGTCATATCGTCGGCAGCTACCAGTTCGATGACGTCCTCGCGGCGGCAGACCAGATCCGCTCCCACGAGCTGTATCCTGTCGCACTGGTACTGGTGCTGCTGGGCGCCTTCACCAAGTCCGCGCAGTTCCCGTTCCAGTTCTGGCTGCCCCACGCGATGTCGGCGCCGACACCGGTGTCCGCCTTCCTGCACTCCGCCACCATGGTCAAGGCCGGGGTCTTTCTGCTGGCGCGCATGCACCCGGTGCTCTCGGGGACTGATCTCTGGTTCTACATCGTCAGCCTCACGGGCCTTGCCACCCTGCTGTATGGCGCCTGGTTCGCCTTGATGAAGCAGGACCTCAAGGGTGTGCTGGCCTTCTCGACCATCAGTCATCTGGGCCTGATCACGCTGCTGTTCGGCTTCAACAGCCAGATGGCCGCCGTCGCGGGCCTGCTGCACATCATCAATCACGCGACCTTCAAGGCCTCGCTGTTCATGGCAGCCGGCATCGTCGACCACGAATGTGGCACGCGTGACATCCGCAAGCTCAACGGCCTGTACCGTTACATGCCGCATACCACGGTGCTGGCGATGGTCGCCTCGGCCTCGATGGCCGGCGTGCCGCTGCTCAACGGCTTCCTGTCCAAGGAAATGTTCTTCGCCGAGAGCCTCGATGCCCAGCTGCTGGGCGGTCTTTCCTGGCTGATTCCGGCGCTGGCGACTCTCGGTGGCATCCTGTCGGTGGCCTACTCGCTGCGCTTCATCCACGACGTCTTCTTCAATGGCGAGCCGAAGGACCTGCCCAAGACCCCGCATGAGCCGCCGCGCTACATGAAGCTGCCCATCGAGGTGCTGGTGCTGATCTGCCTGCTGGTGGGCATCCTGCCGTCACTGGTGATCAAGGACCTGCTGGTGAGCGCCTCCGCCAGCGTGCTGGCAGCGCCGGTGCCGGACTTCAGTCTCGCCATCTGGCACGGCTTCAACCTGCCGCTGCTGATGAGCGTCATC
Organism: Cobetia sp. 10Alg 146; assembly: GCF_029846385.1. Taxonomy (NCBI): domain Bacteria; kingdom Pseudomonadati; phylum Pseudomonadota; class Gammaproteobacteria; order Oceanospirillales; family Halomonadaceae; genus Cobetia; species Cobetia sp. 10Alg 146. The sequence goes on along the minus strand of NZ_JARWKT010000006.1, from coordinate 154,742 downwards.
GCGCTGGGTGGCGGTGTCGCCGTCTACGCCCTGCGCCATCATCTGTACGCCTTCCAGCGCCAGTTCCGGGCCCGCAACGCCCTGCTGGTCTTCGAGGCCAACGTCCAGCGAGTCGTGAAACTGTCCGAGCGCTTCATGGACAGCTTCGAGAACGGTTCGCTGCAGCGCTACATGCTGTGGCTGCTGCTGACCGCGCTGGTCTTCGTCGGCATCGGCCTGCTGGCCGTGCCGCGTCTGGGTGGAGAGCTTGAGCAGCAGCCCTTCGATGGCATGCTGCTGACGGGTGCCGTGATCACCGGCCTGGCCGGCCTGGGCACCGCGATCACTCACCGCAAGCGCCTGATCTCCCTGCTGATGCTGTCAGTGGTCGGCCTGATGACCTCGCTGGCGTTTGCACGCTTTGCCGCCCCGGACCTGGCACTGACCCAGCTGGCGGTGGAGGTGGTGACGATGATCCTGCTGATGCTGGCACTGTTCTTCCTGCCACAGCGCACACCCAAGGAATCCAGCGCGCGACGCATCATGCGTGACGTCCTGCTCGCCAGCGCCTTCGGCGTGGTGGTCGCAAGCCTCAACTTCGCCATCCTGACCCGCCCGGTCGAATCGATCTCCGACTTCTTCATGGCCAATGCGGTCTCCGGCGGTGGGGGCCACAACGTGGTCAACGTGATTCTTGTCGACTTCCGTGGCTTCGATACGCTGGGCGAGATCACCGTACTCGGGATTGCCGGACTGGCGATCTTCAAGCTGCTCAACCGCCTGCGCCTGTTCATGCCGTCCACTGACCTGGATGGCCGCAACTGGTCGCCGGACCGCCACCCGATGATTCTGGCCACCGTGTCCCAGACCCTGCTGCCACTGGCGCTGCTGGTCTCGGTCTACATCTTCCTGCGCGGCCACAACGAACCCGGCGGCGGTTTCATCGCCGGTCTGGTGACCGCCGTGGCCATCATCCTGCTCTACATCGCGCGCGGCGTGGACTGGACACAGCGCTGGCTGCGCTTCCCCTACCAGCCGGTCGCGGCGGCCGGGGTGTTGATCGCCGGCCTGACGGGCGCGGGCAGCTGGGTCTTCGGCTATCCGTTCCTGACGTCATCGTTCGGCCACTTCACGATTCCCGTGATCGGTGAGATAGAGCTGGCCACCGCGCTGCTGTTCGACCTCGGGGTCTATCTGACCGTGGTCGGCGCGACCCTGATGATTCTCGCCAACCTCGGCAAGCTGACGACACCGCACCGCCCGACCAAGGAGAAGAGCTGATGGAAGCCCTCTACGCCACTACCACCGGCCTGCTGGCCGCCTGCGGTGTCTACCTGACCCTGCGCGGGCGCACCTTCCCTGTCGTGGTCGGACTGACGCTATTGTCCTACGCGGTCAACCTGTTCCTGTTCTCCATGGGGGGGCTTGCCATGCACGGCACCCCCGCCGTGGTCGGCTCAGGCTCGCCCACGGCGGACCCGCTGCCCCAGGCACTGGTGCTGACCGCCATCGTGATCGGCTTCGCCATGACGGCCTTCGTGGTCATCCTCGCCATGCGCGCGCGCGGTGACCTGGGCAGTGACCACGTCAACGGCAACCGTCTGGACGACTCGAAAGAGGATGGCAAGTGATGCTGCAACACCTGATTGTCCTTCCGATCGTCCTGCCGCTGCTGGTGGGCGCCTGCCTGCTGCTGAGTCGCGGCTCATCGCCGGTACTGCGCCGCAGCATCAGCCTGATCACCCAGGCCATCATGGTGGCCATCGCCATCGCGCTGGTCGTTCAGGCCAACGACGACACCATTCGCTACTACGCGCTGGGCGACTGGCAGCCTCCCTTCGGGATCGTGCTGGTGCTGGATCGCCTGTCGGCGACCATGGTGCTGCTCAGCTCGGTGCTGGGCCTGCTGGCCTGCCTGTATGCCACGGCGGGCATCGATGAGACAGGCTCCAACTTCCATGGCCTGTTCCTGCTGCAGCTGATGGGGATCAACGGCGCCTTCCTGACCGGTGACCTCTTCAACCTGTTCGTGTTCTTCGAGGTCCTGCTGATCGCCTCCTACGCCCTGCTGCTGCACGGCGGCAGCAAGGCTCGCACGCTGTCGGCCCTGCATTACGTGGTGCTGAACCTGATGGGGTCGGCGTTCTTCCTGATCGCGCTGGGCATCCTCTACGGCGTGACCGGTACGCTGAACATGGCCGACATGGCCGTCATCGTCACCACGCTGGACCCGGGACGGGCCGGCCTGATGGAAGCCGGCGGTCTGCTGCTGCTGGTGGTATTCGGCCTCAAGGCCGCGATGCTGCCGCTGTATTTCTGGCTGCCCCGCGCCTACGCCGCGGCCTCGGCGCCGGTGGCGGCGCTGTTCGCGATCATGACCAAGGTCGGCATCTATTCCATCCTGCGCGTCTACTCGCTGATCTTCACCGACAACGCCGGCACCCTGGCAGATCTTGGTCGCGACTGGCTGTGGTGGGCAGGGCTCGCCACGCTGGTCGTGTCGATGCTCGGCGTGCTCTCGGCACGTGACCTGCGCACCCTGGTGGCCTATCTGGTGATGATCTCGGTCGGTACGCTGCTGACGGCGCTGGGCATGAACAGCATCGCGGCGGACAGCGCCCTGCTGTTCTACCTGATCCACTCCACCCTGGTCACCGGCGGCCTCTTCCTGCTGGTGGATGTGATGGCAGGCCAGCGTGGCAAGGCCGGTGCCCGTATCGTGCGCTCACGGCCACTGCTGCAGGCGGGCCTGCTGGGCGGACTGTTCCTGATCGGCACGGCGGCCGCGGCGGGCCTGCCGCCCTTCTCGGGCGCCATCGGCAAGGCGCTGATCCTGTCGTCCGCCTCACTGGAGCAGCAGGTATGGCTGTGGCCAGTACTGCTGCTGGCCGGGCTATGCTCGATCGTGGCCTGTTCGCGTGCCGGTTCCAGCGTGTTCTGGCGCACCGGCAACAGTGAACCCAGCGGTGAACGACTCGGTGTCGCGCGCGGAATAGCGACCTGCGGCCTGATCTCCGCCGCACTGGCACTGGTCGTCTTCGCCGGTCCCGTCTCGCAGTGGACCAAGGCCACTGCACAGCAACTGTCGGACCCGGCACCCTATCTCGATGCCCTTCTGGGCAAGGACGCCGCACCGGAAACCGCTCTGCCGCTCAAGGGAGACGCTCAATGATCAAGTCTCGTTCTCGCGTTCTGCCCACCCCGATGCTCTCGACCCTGCTGCTGGTCGTGTGGCTGATGCTGCAGAACAGCGTCTCGCCCGGGCAGATATTGCTCGGTGCGGTGCTGGCCATCGCCATCCCGGCACTGACCTATCGTTTCTGGGAGCCGCAGCCGGACCTCCAGAAACCGTGGCGACTGATCGGCTACCTGCTGCGCGTCATCCTGGACATCATCATCGCCAACCTGCAGGTCTCGCGACTCATCCTGAATCCGCGTGCGAAATTCCGCCCGGCCTTCGTGCGCTATCCGCTGGAGCTCGAGCAGAAGTTCCCGATCACCCTGCTGTCGAGCACCATCACGCTGACACCGGGGACGGTCTCTGCCTATCTCACGCTGGATGGTCGCCATCTGATCATCCATGCACTGGATGTCGAGGATGAACAGGCATTGATCGACGAGATCCGCCAGCGCTACGAGCGCCCGCTGAAGGAGATCTACGAATGCTAGACATCGCCCTGTGGATCAGCATCGCGCTGTTCGCGGCGTCCCTGATGCTCAACGTCTTCCGGCTGGCCATCGGCCCGGACCTGCCGGACCGCATCCTCGCCGTGGACACCATGTACGTGAACTCCATCGCGCTGATCGTGCTGTTCAGCATCCAGCTCAACAGCAAGGCCTACTTCGAGGCGGCGCTGCTGATCGCCATGCTGGGCTTCGTCAGCACCGTGGCAGTCTGCAAGTATCTGCTGCGCGGCGACATCATCGAATGACCTGAGCGGAGAGTCTCCATGCCCACCTGGTTCTATCCTGTCCTGGAAGGCGTCATCGCCTTCTTCCTGATCGCCGGCGGCCTGTTCGCCTTCATCGGGTCGCTGGGGCTGACGCACCTCAAGGACTTCTACATGCGTCTGCACGGTCCCAGCAAGACCACCACCCTGGGGGTCGGCTGCGTACTGATGGCGTCGATGATCTATTTCCGTGCCACTACCGGTCACTTCAGCTTCCAGGAGATGCTGATCACCATCTTCCTGTTCATCACCGCCCCGGTGACCGCGCACCTGCTGTCCAAGGCCGCGCTGCATCAGAAGCTGGTGGCGGACATCCGTACCCGCAACGTGCCGGAACGTCTGGAAGTATCAGACGAACCGGATGAGGCAAATGCCGAGGCCTCGGAATCGCGCCTGCCCTGAGCGATCGTGTTCGCCTGACGCTCTGACCTGCCCCGGTCGGCCCCACTCCTCTCGCGAGGCGAGACGGCAGACCAACGCAAAGCGCCCCCACCAGGAGACTGGTGGGGGCGCTGTCTTTCCAGCGTTTCACTGCGCATCTGTCACTCGGACTGCGGTGCTCAGATCATTCAGGCGGGCCTCATGCCTGCCCTGCTCGTCACCAGCCCTGAGCATGCTGGCGGCACAGTGCCTCTAGCAGATCGATATGCTCACGACGGTCATTGAGCGCCGGAATGTAGCGGAACTCGCCCCCGCCGGACTCGGTGAAGTAGCCGCGATTCTCCTCTTCCAGCTCCTCCAGCGTCTCGAGACAGTCGGCCGCGAAGGCCGGCGAGATAACGTCGACGCTTTCCAAACCTTCAGCCCCCCAGGCCTTGAGCGTCTCATCGGTATACGGCTTGAGCCACTCGGCCTTGCCGAAGCGGGACTGGTAGGTCATCGCCCACTCATCGTCCCCAAGCCCCAACGCCTCGGCCAGCAGCTGGCTGGTGCGCTCGCACTGGCGTGGGTAGGGGTCGCCCGCCGTCGCATAGCGCTTGGGGATGCCGTGATAGCTCATCAACAGACGCTTGCCGCGATGCCCTGCCTTTTCCCAGTGCTCACGGACACTGGCGGCCAGCGCGGCGATGTAGTCGGGATGATCATGATAGTCACGCACGAAGCGCAGTTCCGGCAGGTGCGGACACGGCTTGAGCGCGCGCGCCAGGCGATCGAACACTGCGGCAGTCGTGGTCCGCGAGAACTGCGGATAGAGCGGCAGCACCAGGATGCGATCTGCCCCACGACTGGCCAGCTTGCGCCCCACCTCTTCCATGGTCGGCTTGCCGTAGGTCATCGCAAGCTCTACCGGAATCTCCTCGCCCAGCGATTCGGCCAGACGCGCCTCCAGCGCGGCACGCTGACGCTTGCCGATCGCCATCAGCGGCGAGCCGTCTTCCGTCCACACCGAGGCATAGGCCTCGGCGACCTTCTTGGGGCGAGTCGTCAGCACCAGGCCATGCAGGATCGGCAGCCAGAGCAGGCGCGGCAGGTCGATCACGCGTACATCACCGAGAAACTCCGCGAGGTAGCGACGCACCGCCTTGGGTGTCGGGGCTTCAGGGGTGCCGAGATTGACCAGCATGACGCCGAAACGCGGGGTGCTCATGGGCGATGAACTCCTGACAAGAGGCAAGAAAAGAGGTGAAGCGGCAACCAGCCACCCTCACCGACAGCGCAGCCATGTTACCAGCTCGCCCTGTGCGTGAGGGATGAAGTTATACTATCATCACGATTTGTACAGCTTTACGACAATTATTGTCACAACCTGACGCAAGCCGTGCTTGCGCCCCGCCGCAGGAGTCAGCGTGCCCGAAACCTCCACTCTGCAACTTGCCACCCGTCACGACTTCGCACGCCCGCTGGTGCTGATTCTCGGTGACCAGCTCAGTCACGAGCTTGCGAGCCTCAAGCAGGCACCTGCCGAGAGTCTGATCGCCTTCTGCGAGGTCGAGGAGGAAGGCCGCTACGTGCCACACCATCCGCACAAGATCGCGATGATGCTGGCCGCGATGCGCCATCACGCACAGGAGCTGCGCGACTGCGGCTGGCAGGTGCATGAAAGCCGCCTGGATGACCCGGACAATCGTCAATCGCTGATCCTGGAAGCCGAGCGGCTGGCCGCGCTCCATCAGTGTGACGGCATTCTGGTGACTCGCCCCGGGGAATGGCGACTGCTGGAGGCCTTCCTCGCACGCCGTGAGGAAGGCGAGATCCCCTGGGTGGTGCTGGAAGATCACCGCTTCTTCACCACACCGGCACAGTTCGCGACCTGGGCCGACGGACGCAAGCAATTGCGCATGGAATACTTCTACCGTGAACAGCGTCGTGACACGGACCTGTTGATGGAAGGCAGCGAGCCCGCCGGCGGCAAGTTCAATCATGATCATGACAATCGCGAACCGATTCCCGCCGACTTCCAGTCACCGCCACCACCGCAGCATGACCACCGCCAGGATGCGCTGACGCGCGAAGTGCTGACGCTGGTGGACACCCGCTTCGGCGAGGGAGCCGAGGGTGAGCTGCGTCATTTCGGCAATCTGGACAACTTCAACTGGGCCGTGACCCGCGCCCAGGCGCTCGACGATCTCGCTCACTTCCTCGCGCACTGCCTGGCAGACTTCGGCTGCCATCAGGATGCCATCGATGACAGTGACCCCTTCCTGTTCCACTCCCGACTTTCCGCGGCGCTCAATATCGGGCTTCTGAGTCCCCACGAAGTCTGTGCTGCCGTCGATGATGCCTGGCGACGTGGCGAGGTACCGGTCAACTCCGCCGAGGGCTTCATCCGGCAGATTCTCGGTTGGCGAGAGTATGTGCGTGGGATCTACTGGACACGCATGCCCGGCTACAAGCAGGAGAATCGCCTGAGTGCGACACGGGGTCTACCGGAGGTCTTCTGGCGCGGCGACAGCGGCATGCGCTGTGTGGATCAAGCCATCCTCAGTACGCGTGATCATGCCTATGCCCACCATATCCGCCGCCTGATGGTCACCGGCAATTTCGCCCTGCTGTGCGGCGTGAAGCCCGAGGCGCTATGCGACTGGTATCTGGCGGTCTACGTCGATGCCTGCGAGTGGGTGGAGCTGCCCAATACCCTGGGCATGGTGCTGCACGCCGATGGCGGCCTGATGGGCTCCAAGCCCTATTGTGCCTCGGGCAAGTACATCGATCGCATGTCCAATCACTGCGACAGGTGCCAGTACTCGCCGAAGAAGGTCACCGGCACGCATGCCTGCCCCTTCAACAGTCTCTATTGGCACTTCATCGAGCGCCATCGCGAATCACTGTCACGCAACCCGCGCATGTCGCTGGTCTATGGCAGCTGGCGACGCATGAAGGACGAAAAGCGCGAGGCATTGCTGCAACAGGCCGAGGCCTTTCTCGCCCGACTCGACAGCGCCGCTGACTATGGTAGCGGTGCCCATCGCGCGGGTTACTATCCCGCGCCCTCCAGTTCCACGACCGACAAGGAATCCTCATGAGCCGCATCTGGCAGGCCAGTGCACCGGTCACGCTCTATCACGATGGCAAGTGCCCCCTGTGCCAGCGGGAGGTCGCCTGGCTGGCGAGACACCCGAGGCGGGAACGGGTCAGGACGGTCGACATTCGTGCAAAGGACTTTTCCCCAGATGCTCTGGGGCTGAGCTTCGAGACGATGATGGGGCGCCTGCACGTGCAGGATGCGCGCGGGGAGTGGTATGTCGGCATGGACGCCAGCCGAGCCCTCTATGCGGTACTCGGCTATCGGCGCCTGGTGAGGCTGTCATTGCTGCCGGGGCTGCGTCCGATGCTGGATGTCGGCTATCGGGTCTTTGCCCGCCACCGTGAGCGTATCGGCCGCTGGGTCCCCCAGAGGAGACGCTGACTCAGAAGCTCAAGGGGATGCGCGAGCTCAACGGTTGATGGTACTGAGGCGGTCGGCCGATCATCTCGTCGTTGGCCACCTGGGATACCAGCCAGGCGCGTGACAGACCGGCGCGCCTGAGCTCGCAGTAGACATCCTCCAGCGAGCGGAACAGCATCGGCTTGCCACGCTTCATCAACAGTTCACTGCGCTCATCGTCTTCATCGGCACCCGCTTCCAGTACCAGCTGGACCTGATAGAAGCGGCTGGCGGCATGACTGATCACACGCGCCTCCAGTGCCGGATACTCGGCGATCAGCGCATTCAGGTTGCTGACCAGCAGGCCAGTAGGTGTGAAGGCAGCGGCAATTCTGGACATGGTGTCGGCTCCTGGACCTCTGTTGTCTGAGGTATCCATCATCGTGAAGGTGGCGTCAAGGCTTCACGCCAGCTTGCGGGGGGACGATGACGATTGCACGGCACCACCATGACGATTGGATGACGTCATGTTCAAGGCCGCTGACCCGGAGAGGCTCACGGACACTGAGCACGAACCGCCAGCTGACGTTCCGCGAGGATGCGCAGCAGATCCAGAGGACGCCCAAGGCCGCGATAGCATCCCCCTCGCATGATGATGAAGTCCTCGTCACGATGAATGTCCCGGCGCCCGAGCAGCTTGGCCGACAGACGCTCGAGCGGCTCATCTTCCTCGACACGCAGTGAATGGGTCTGCATGACCTCATGAATCGCCCGTCGTCCATGCAGCTCCGGTCCGAAGCGCTGATTCAGCAATCCCAGCAGTCGATGGCGGATGATCATGCCGACCGGCCGCTGCTGCGCGTCCACCACTGCCAGCGCCATCAATTCCGGCTCGGCATGCAGACGCTCGGCCACCTCCTCGAGACAGGTATCCTGCAGTACCGGCGCCACCTGCCGCAGCAGGCTGCCGGCACCGAGTGCCAGAGGCGCGGCATGCCGGCGGCGACTCAGACGACGCAGGCGCTGCTCGAGGCCGGCACGCTGGCGAGCAGGGTCCACCTCGGCGCTCGCAAACAGCCAGCCTTGCAGATACTCGGCCCCCAGCTGAGACACGCATTCCATCTCGCCTTCCTGCTCGATGCCTTCCGCGATCACCTGACTGCCACTGCCGTGGGCGATGTCGATGATCGAGCGCACGAAACGCCGCTTGAGTGAACCCTGATGAATACCGCTGATGAAGTGTCGGTCGATCTTGACGAAGTCAGGCTGAACCGCCGACCACAGCTTGAGGCTGGCGTACCCTTCACCGAGGTCATCCAGCGCGATGGCGAAGCCCATCGACTGGTAATGGCAGACGGCCTCACGCATCAGTGCCGGGTCCAGCCCCGGGGTCTGCTCAGTCAACTCGATGACGACCTGATGCGGATGCAGCCCATGGCGATGCAGGAGATGACGCGTCAGTCCCCGAGAATGCGCACTGTCCAACAGCACCTCCGGCGACACGTTCAGGAACAGGCGTTCACTCAGGCCCTGCTCAGCCCATTGCTCAAGCGCCAGCTCACGACAGAGGCCGTCCAGCTCGGCGAGGCGCCGATGCTGGCGAGCCGCCTCGAACATCGCCATCGGTGAGCGCAAGCTGCATCCCGCAGCAGCGCGCGCGAGTGCCTCGTAGGCGAAGACCTCACGGCCATCTGCCGCCACGATGGGCTGGAAATGCATCCGCAACTGGCGAAGACGCAGCAACGCCTCCAGCGCCTGGCCGGATTCGGGAGTGGATGCCTCAGCTAAAGCGGGATGCGGGGATGGCAGCATGCCAGAATCAAAGCATGCTGATATGACAGGAAAATGACACGGGGCGGTGATGTGTCAGCGAAGGGTCGGGCACATCACCGCGGTGCTGCCGTGCAAGGACGCCTTGCGACGAGCCTGCCCGGTCGCGGCTGGCCAATACGCTCATGCCACGCCGGAGGTGGACGCCTTACAGCGAGTTGGGGTCGATGGCCTTGCCGAGGGAATTGCGGTCGATCCACTTGCCGGCCTTGGTTTCCTTGTAACGGAAGACCACCATGTCGCCCGCGACGACCGGCACTTCACTGTCTTCAGTCTGATAGCTGTAGCTCTCGCCCTCCACGACCAGCGTGAAGCGATAGAGATCCGGCATGCCCAGCCATTCCTTGAAAGGCCCTTCGCGCTCAAGGCTCTCCAGCGTACCGCGTCCCTGAAGCTTGGGAGTGCGTGCGCGTCCGCGCCCAAATCCACCTGCCATGCTATCTCCTCCCCGTCAGTGCGGGTCTTGCGGGGCGACGTCGCTGCCGCCGCCCGGGTACATGTTTGATGCGCATGCGCATCACGTCATTCAGCGAAGGCCTGGCCATAACTGTCTGGCGCCAGGTCCTCGAAACGGGTGTACTTGCCGATGAAGGCCATGTGCACGGTGCCGATGGGGCCGTTACGCTGCTTGCCGATGATCAGCTCGGCCAAGCCCTTGTTGTCGGGATTGTCCTTGTTGTAGACCTCATCACGGTAGACGAAGGCGATGACATCGGCGTCCTGCTCGATGGCGCCGGATTCACGTAGATCCGACATCACGGGGCGCTTGTTGGGACGCTGCTCAAGCGAGCGGTTCAGCTGCGAGAGCGCCACCACCGGGCAAGCGAATTCCTTGGCCAGCCCCTTGAGCGAGCGCGAGATCTCGGAGATCTCGGCAGTACGGTTCTCGGACAGCCCCGGCACCTGCATCAATTGCAGGTAATCGATCATGATCAGGCCGATGCCGCCGTGTTCGCGCGCCATGCGGCGACAGCGTGAGCGCATCTCGTTGGGCGACAGGGCCGCCGTGTCATCGACGAACAGCTGCTTGTCCTTGAGCAGGTTGACCGCCGAGGTCAGCCGCGGCCAATCCTCGTCATCCAGCTGACCGGTACGCACCTTGGTCTGATCGATGCGGCCCAGCGAGGAGATCATGCGCAGCATCAGCGATTCGGCCGGCATCTCCATCGAGAACACGGCCACTGGCTTGTCGCCGGAGACCACGGCATGCTCGACCAGGTTCATGGCGAAGGTGGTCTTGCCCATCGAGGGGCGCCCCGCGATGATCACCAGGTCCGATGGCTGCAGACCGGAGGTCATGTCATCCAGGTCCCGGAAGCCGGTCGAGAGGCCGGTCATCTGGCCCTTGAGATTGAACAGCTCATCGATCCGGTCCACCGCGCCGGTCAGCAGCTGACTCATGCCCTTGGGGCCGCCGCTCTTGGGGCGTGATTCGCTGATCTGGAACACCAGACGCTCGGCCTCGTTGACCAGCTCGTCGGCGTCTCGCCCCTGAGGGCTGAAGGAGCTCTCGGCGATCTGGTTGGCCGCCTGGATCAGCTTGCGCAGCGTCGCGCGCTCGCGAACGATGTCGGCATAGGCCTTGATGTTGCTGGCCGAGGGCGTATTGCGCGCAAGCTCGGCGAGGGTCGCAAGCCCGCCGACCGACTCCAGCTGGTCACGGCTTTCCAGCAACTCGGACAACGTGACCACATCCAGCGGCCGGCTGCTGCCCACCAGCTGGGACATGGCGTTGTAGACCAGACGATGCTCGTAGCGATAGAAGTCGTCGGCCACCAGTCGCTCGGACACCGTGTCCCAAGCGCTGTTGTCCAGCATCAAACCGCCGAGGACCGATTGCTCGGCCTCCAGCGAATTGGGGGGCACCTTGAGCGCCGCCGTCTCGCGATCCTGATCCTGCATCTCGCTCATGCCTGGCTGACTCCTGCTGATGACTGACACGCCCGCGGGAACCTCCATTTTCGTGCATCGCCGCGAGCCTGCCAACCATCGCGACCGCACATGATGCTCTACCTCACGGGGGCAGGCATTCTACCGGATTTTGCCTGTCACCGCCCTGCCCGCGTGCAGAGGATTTTCCCTGTCACGCCCGACAAAGAAACGCCAGACACAAAAAAACCGCCCCCGCATCCAGGATGCGAGGGCGGTTCGAGTACCACCTGTGGTGGCAGCGCCGGATCACCGGGCAGCCACCACGGATCAGCGATTACTCGCCGACCACGACCACACGAACAGTGGCAGTCACTTCAGCGTGCAGCTGCAGCACGATGTCGTATTCGCCAGTGTTGCGCAGCGGGCCTTCCGGCATGCGGACTTCGCTCTTGGCGATGTCGATGCCGGACTGGGCGATGGCTTCGGCCAGATCACGCGGACCGATGGAACCGAACAGCTTGCCTTCTTCGCCAGCCTTGGCGACCAGGGACAGTTCGATTTCGTTCAGCTGAGCGGCACGCGCTTCAGCTTCGGCCTTGCGCTCTGCAACCTGTGCTTCCAGCTCAGCGCGCTGAGCTTCGAAAGCCGCCTGGTTTTCGGCAGTGGCCGGAACAGCCAGACCGTACGGCAGCAGATAGTTGCGACCGAAACCAGCCTTGACGGACACCTGGTCACCCAGGTTGCCCAGCTTGCCAATCTTGTCGAGCAGAATGACTTGCATCTCGTAAACCTCTTATCGATGACTGCCAGCAAGACGTGCGCGAAGATCCGCAAAGACGTCAACAAGAGCCAGCAGCAGCAAAATCAGAATCGTGGGCCAGGTCGTCAGCAGCAGAAAGTAGACGCCGACCAGCCATAACCCGCTCATCCCCTTTAACCCGATATAGCCATGCACCAGGGCAATGCCGGCCACGAACAACGGTATCCAGATCAGCAGGAGCACTGCAGGCACATCGAGGAAGACCCCGATGATGCCGCAGGCTGCCAGTATCAGGATTTCTCGCGGGCTCAGCCGGAAGGCATGAAACTCGTGACGAAATCCCCCCGGATTGTAGAGCCCGGACTGCCAGCTGCGCGCCAGGGCCAGACAGGCCGTGGCGGCCAGCAGGACCACCAACCCGGTAATACCGCCGATGACCAACCCTGCGAGCTGTTCAGTCGGCACACCTTGAGCGGCAAAGTCGCTCAAGCGTGCATCAAGCTCAGGGGCATTCTGACGAATGCTCTCAAGCAGTGGACCAGCCCCGCCTGGTGGCAGGAATATCCCGGACTGCACCATCATTGCCGCTGTCAGGCTGGCGCCAATCAGCGCCTCCCCCCATCGCATGCGAGCACGCAGCAGGGTTGCCATCAACGTGACCAGCAACACGGTCGCCAATGGCACCGGGTCGCCTTGTGTCCACCACCAGCCTGCCGGAATGGCAGCGGCGATGAACACGGGTGCGGCTGGCGCAAGGCCACGCCGAAGCGTGACCAGCGCACTGATGGAGGCACTGAACCAGAAGAACCAGGGCAGAAGACCCGTCAGCAGTGCAATCGCGATGCACTGCAACGGTCCGCGCATGGCCCAACGTGCCAATGCCAGCATCATGGTGTCGCCTTACTGGTGGCTGTCGCTGTACGGCAGCAGTGCCAGGTAGCGCGCACGCTTGATGGCAGTCGCCAGCTGACGCTGATAACGCGCCTTGGTGCCGGTGATGCGGCTCGGGACGATCTTGCCGGTCTCGGTGATGTAAGACTTCAGGACTTCGATGTCCTTGTAGTCGATCTGCTTCACGCCTTCAGCGGTGAAGCGGCAGAACTTGCGACGACGGAAAAAACGTGCCATTGCAATGACCTCCTGGGGGTGCGGTATCAGTTAGCGTCTTGAGTTTCGGCTTCGTCACGCTTGTCTTCGCGACGCGGACGCTTCTCTTCAGCCGGCTTCATCATCGGAGACGGCTCGATGGCCGCTTCCTTTGCACGCACAACCAGGTTACGGATGACGGCGTCGTTGAAACGGAAGATGGTCTCGAGTTCCTCGACCACTTCACCGGTAGTTTCGACGTTCATCAGCACGTAGTGGGCCTTGTGGATCTTGTTGATCGGGTAGGCCAGGTGACGGCGACCCCAATCTTCCAGACGATGCACAGTACCGCCGGCTTCGGTCACGATGGAGGTGTAACGCTCGATCATGGCCGGAACCTGTTCGCTCTGGTCCGGGTGGACCATGAACACGATCTCGTAGTGACGCATGGCTTGGCTCCTTTCGGTTTGACAGCCTCCACGGCGCGTCTCGGGCCGGGAAGCAAGGAGTGGAGTGATTACTACGGTTGTGTCATTCGGGCTCGAAAGCCACGTACAACGCGCGCGGGCGAGGACAGGTGCCCCCATGCCGCGCATTCACTGCAGACTGCACTTCACAGAACCGCAGTATTGTAGAGAGGTGTCAAGGGCTTGGCAAGCGACACGTCGCGAGGCACGCCTCATGCCCTGACACCCCCATTCTCGCTGTCAGCCGTTGCGGCGCTGACGAACGGCTTCAAACAGGCAGATACCGGCCGCGACCGAGACATTCAGACTCGAGACACTGCCCGCCATCGGCAGCTTGATCAGGCTGTCGCAGTGCTCGCGCGTCAGACGACGCATGCCCTTGCCCTCAGCGCCCATCACGATGGCCACCGGCCCGGTGAAATCGGCCTCGAAGGCCATGGCCTCGGCTTCGCCAGCCGTACCCAGCACCCAGACACCGGCTTCCTTCATGGCATCCAGCGTGCGGGCCAGGTTGGTGACCTGATAGACAGGCACCACTTCCGCTGCCCCACAGGCGACCTTGCGCACGGTCGCGTTCAGGGAGGCGGACTTGTCCTTGGGCACGATGACACCATGGGCACCGGCGGCATCGGCGCTGCGCAGACAGGCCCCGAGGTTGTGCGGATCCGTGACCGAATCCAGCACCAGAAACAGCGGGGCTTCCTCATGGGACCAGCCATCGAGGCGCAGCTTGAGGCCAGTCTCGTTCTCGGTGGCAAGCGGCGCGCACAGAGCGACCAGCCCCTGATGGGCACCACCGCCGGTGGACAGCGCATCCAGCTCCTCACGCGCCTTCAAGGTGACGCGTGAACCAGCGGCACGCGCCTGCTCGACGATCTCGTTCAGACGCAGCTCGGCCTCGCCTGCCTGCACCCACAGCTCGCTCGGCGCGCGGCCGCGTGCCAGCAAGGCTTCCACGGCGTGTACACCATAGACGGCTTCCAGGCCACCGGGGATCTTCGGTGCGCCAGTGCGAGCGCCACCTCTGCGGGCCCCGCCACGTTCCTGGCGCTGAGCGCCACCACGCTCCCCCCTTGAGTGCTCGCCTCGAGAGTGCTCACTTCGAGAATGGCTACCGCGCTCGCCAGCGGGCTTGCCGCGGCCGGGCTTGCGCCCCTTGTCCTGACTCATAGTGCCTTCCTGCCTGATGGCCCTGACAGGGCCCTGTCACTTGGACGGAAACTGAGCTGTCGCCATGGCGACAGCCATGAAATCCTGCGAACTCACGGCCGTGCAACGCATCAGCCCCGACCATGGCCGGGGCTGATGAATGCTGCGCGGTGAATCTTGCCGGCGGTCAGCTGCGGCCGTTGCCGCGACGCCCGCGAGAACGGGAGCCGCGCTTGCGCGACGGATCATCCTTGCCAGCGGCACCCATCGGCGCGACTGCCGCGAACGGACTGTCAGCAGATTCCGGACCGCTCGGCACCGCCGGGCGCGCCGCTGCCGGAGACTCAGGCGCGGACGGACGCTCATTGCCGGTGGAGGGCTTGCGCTCGCCGCGACCGGAACGCTCATCACGCTCGCTGCGCGGCTTGCGGGCAGGACTCTCCTGCGCAGGCGTCTCGGACGCTCCGTCCGTACCGCCACCCTGGCCTTCCTGACTGACTTCTTCCGTCAGGGACTTGAGACGCTCGCGCTCCCGCTTGCCGGGACGACCCTTGGGGGCAGATTCCTTGCCGGAGGCTGCACCGCTCTTGCCGCTTGCGGGCTTGTCAGCATCACGTTCGCTGCTGCGTGCCTTGCGCGGCTTGCGCTTGGGACGCGGCGTCGGGTCACTGAGCATGAAGTCGATCTTGCGCTCATCCATGTCGACGCGAGCCACCTGGACGGTGACGCCATCGCCGAGACCATAGCTGACGCCGGCACGCTCACCCTTGAGACGATGCTTCTCGGCCTCGTAGTGATAGTAGTCGGACGGCAGCGAGGAGATGTGCAGCAGACCTTCGACGTAGTAGGCATCCAGACGCACGAACAGGCCGAACTGGGTGACCGCCGCGACGGTACCCTCCAGCACTTCACCGACCTTGTCCTTCATGAATTCGCACTTGAGCCAGTCGTTGACGTCACGCGTCGCCTCATCGGCGCGGCGCTCAGTCATCGAGCAGTGCTCACCCAGCTCGAGCATCTGCTCGAAGGTGTACGGGCACCATTTGGTCGGACGCTCGGTCACGGCATCTTCGGCGCGCAGCACGGTGTCGGTCTTGCGCGGACCACGGATGACGGAACGGATCGCACGATGCACCAGCAGATCGGGATAACGACGGATCGGCGAGGTGAAGTGGGCGTAGGCATCGTAGGCCAGACCGAAGTGACCTTCGTTCTGCGGCGAGTAGACCGCCTGGGTCATGCTGCGCAGCATCACGGTCTGGATGATGTCGAGGTCCGGGCGCTCGGCGATCGAGGCACGCAGTGCCTGGAAGTCCTTCGGCTGTGGCTCATCGCCACCTTCCAGCGTCAGACCCAGCTCACCCAGGAAGGCGCGCAGGTTGTTGAGACGCTCAGGTGCCGGCTGCTTGTGGACACGATAGAGGGCCGGCAGATCGTGCAGATCCAGGAAGCGCGCCGTGGCGACGTTGGCCGCCAGCATGCATTCCTCGATGAGCTTGTGCGCGTCATTGCGCGTACGCGGCACGATCTGTTCGATCTTGCGCTCATCGTTGAACAGGATCTGCGTCTCGGTGGTCTCGAAGTCGATGGCACCACGCTTGTCGCGCGCCTTGCGCAACACACCGTACAGCGCGTGCAGGTTGTGCAGCGACGGCAGCAATTCGTTGTACTGCTGACACAGTGCCTGACCTTCCTCACTTTCCGGGTCCGTCAGCATGGTGCCGACCTTCTCGTAGGTCAGGCGCGCATGGGAACGGATCACGGCTTCGAAGAAGCGGTAGTCGAGCATCTCGCCATCGGCGGCGGAAATGGTCAGCTCACAGACCAGCGTCAGACGATCGACATGCGGGTTGAGCGAGCACAGACCATTGGAGAGCAGCTCCGGCAGCATCGGCACGACCTGACCCGGGAAATAGACCGAGTTGCCGCGCACGTAGCCTTCCTGATCCAGCGGACTGCCGCCACGCACGTAATGCGATACATCGGCGATGGCGACCAGCAGCTTCCAGTTGCCGTTGTCGTCCTGCCAGGCACAGACGGCGTCATCGAAGTCCTTCGCGTCTTCGCCATCGATGGTGACCAGTGGCGTCTCGCGCAGGTCGATACGCCCCTTCTTGTCCTCTTCCAGCACTTCGGCGGAGATGGTCGAGATCTGATCCTCGACTTCCGGCGGGAATTCGCTGGGGATGTCATGCGAGCGGATCGCGATGTCGATCTCCATGCCCGGGTCCATGCGCTCACCGAGCACCTCGACCACTTCCCCCACCGGCTGCACGCGTGTCGCGGGCTGCTGGGTAATGCGCACGGACACCACCTGACCGTCCTTGGCACCATTGGCCACACGGTTGGGGATGATCACTTCCTGCGCGATGCGCGAATTCTCCGGAATCAGTACCCCGAAGTCCGGCTCGGATTGGCGATAGATGCCGACGAGCGTCTGGGTATTGTGAGCCAGCACCTCGACGATGGTGACTTCATCACGACCACGGCGATCACGGCCGCTGACGCGCGCCAGCACCTGATCACCATGGAAGACGCGACGCATCTGGCGCGGCGGCACGGCAAGATCCGGCTTGACGCCATCTTCGCGCGCCAGGAAACCGAAACCATCGCGATGGCCGACGATACGGCCACGAATCAGGTCCAGCTTGTCGATCAGTGCATAGGCACCACGACGATTGCGCAGCACCTGGCCATCACGCTCCATGGCATTGAGGCGACGGCGCACGGCTTCCTGCTGCTCGTCGTCCTCGAAACCGAGCATGCGGCTCATGTTCTCGTGGGTAATGGGCTTGCCATACTCTTCCAGCTTGTCGAGAAGATACTCGCGACTGGGGATGGGCTTGTCGTACTTATGGGCTTCGCGTTCCGCGTGCGGGTCGTCGCTGAGCGTCCATTGGGTCATTAATCAGGATTCCTTGACGATGAATTCGAGACGGGCAGCGGGCGCGGCACGGAATGACTGGTTGTCTCTCATGCGCGCATTATAGCCCCTACCATTGGGCCGACCCAACCATTCCCCAACCTTCCGACTCCCGGAAGCTCGTCAGAGTGATGCAGGAGGCCTCATTTCATGGCTTTCTTTCATGGCTTTGCCAAGCGCTTGTTTTTCCATCGGGTCTTCCAAAGCTTGCACCATCTCGAAGTTCCGGCCAGCAAGGCAGACGACCGAGATGCGTCATGCAGCCCCTGACGTCATAAATAAAACAGAAACCTCTTGCATTCCCTCAGAAGATCCGTATTATTCGGCACCACTTGCCCAGATGGCGGAATTGGTAGACGCGCTAGCTTCAGGTGCTAGTGTCCGTATGGACGTGGAGGTTCAAGTCCTCTTCTGGGCACCAATTTCAGGTTTCATGTTGACGTGACACACGTTAGGATGGATACCGGAGAACGGGTAAAGCATTCAAGTTTCAACAACTTGGACTGCTGATCCGGGTCCTTGGACCAAAACGAGTTCTGATGTCTGCCCAGGTGGCGGAATTGGTAGACGCGCTAGCTTCAGGTGCTAGTATCCGTAAGGATGTGGAGGTTCAAGTCCTCTCCTGGGCACCACGGACGTCAGACTCACGATGAACGACCCCTGTATCGCGCTTCGCCCAGATGGCGGAATTGGTAGACGCGCTAGCTTCAGGTGCTAGTATCCGTAAGGATGTGGAGGTTCAAGTCCTCTTCTGGGCACCACGATGCGCACTCGAACAGGGAACATGGTATCCACTACCAAGGATGTCATGGTCGTTCCGCTGCAAGGCTCTGCTCTAGAGACTTCAGCACACAACTTGATGCCCAGATGGCGGAATTGGTAGACGCGCTAGCTTCAGGTGCTAGTGTCCGTATGGACGTGGAGGTTCAAGTCCTCTTCTGGGCACCATCAAGTTGTCATCCGATGTACTTTCTCGCAGCGCCCGCTGCTCACATCGCGATACTCTCCCCCCTGCTATCAGCTTCATTGCTTTATCCAGACCTGCAGCGCCCTGCGTTGTCTTTCGCGTGCTCCCAGAAACACAGATCCCCCCCCGACGCCTGCTGACTTGTCCACACCCGCTTCCACTGCCTGGCCTGTGGATGGATTTCCTGCGACTGCGCGACGAATATCCCCGGACGCATCCTTCTGCACGACCCATTGCCTCCCCTGCGCCATCAGAGTCATCAGACACTCAATAGCGTGACGGGATGCGGCTGAAACTCTCGACCTGCCATCCATCACGACGTACCGAGGCTTCCAGGCGCTGCTCGATATCGTCCGGCAACTCATGGAAGAAATCGAAACCGGTGAGAGATTCGATTCTATCAATGCTGACCAGAAAGCGATCCAATGGCTCATCCCCTCTTACCTGCTGAGGAAAGAGAAACGCCAGGGCGCGAGGCGCCTGCCGAGCATTGCCGGGCGAGACGATGATCTTGTAGAAACCATCCGGAATCTCGATCAGATTCGGCAGACGCTCGATCTCTCCCGTGAAGACCGGGCCTGCGGTGATCCACAGCGCCTCTTCCCGCGGCAGAATCCTGTCCATGATGGCCGCCTCGAGTCGCTGCCACAGCTTGCGATTGAGCGCCGGTGTCTGTGGCGAGATATTGGTCATGCGAAACGTCTGATGCTGGGCCTTGACCCCGTAGATCTTGCCGATGGCGTAGTTGGGCGCCAGGTGTCCGCGGTCGTAGCCACTGTTGCCATAGCTGTCCGGTGTGACGGGCCATAGCGAGCGCCAGTCGCGCTCGAACTCGTCAGGACGCTCCCCCAGCCGCGACCCCTGGGTATTCTCGAGACGCCATGTCACCCATAACGGGTTGGCGCGCAGATCCGACCACCCCACCAGATAGGCATCGCTGCGCAAGCCACGCGCCAGCGTCTTCCAGTCAAGTTCACGTGCCTCAGGCACTCCCTGCCAGGCGTAGAACTGCTGGTAATCACGCTCCTGCCACCACCACAGCCCGCCTCCCACCAGCGCGAATGCCACGCTGACGCCAAACCCTCGCCACAGCTTGCGACCGGCCGAGCGAATATCATCCATCACATCCAGCATCCCGCCATTTCCTTCTTGTCGTTGCCATTGCCTCGGCAAGGCATGCGCTCGTCATTCCGTCACGACCCGCAAGCCGCAGCAACTTCATTCACGTTCTACCGTAGCATTCCATCATGCCAGAGTTCCGTTCGCGAGGCTGACGGCCGCCCCAACTCAAGCCACAATAAGCAGGCAGCACTTGCTTCATGCACCATCAGCGAGCAGATATCCACGAGGGGGATCATCCCGACGGCGGATACCGCAGAATCTGACCGCATGATCAGCATCTGGCATGCCACCTGCATCTTCCCGTACCAGGATGCTTGCGACCAGCCGCGCCACACAGAGCGCTCATCAAGACGCCCGTGGCACGAGTGACACTGCAACGATCGACATGAAAGCGCCTCCTGACAGGCGAGCCGTGACCGCAGCACATCCCACCGGCTGTGCTCCAACGATGAGAAGGAACCTGACCATGGCTGATCAAAGCCGTCGTAACTTCATGCGCAACAGCCTGCTGGGGCTTGCCGCCCTGCCACTGGGCGCTGCCGTGCTCTCGCCGCGCGCCCTTGCCGCCGACCTGCCCCCACTGGATACCGACAACCCGCAGGCAAAGGCGCTCCACTATGTGGAAGATGCCAGCGAAGCCAGTGATCACCCCGCCTTCAAGCCCGGCTCCGACTGCACCAACTGCATGTTCTACAAGCCGGAGAACAAGGGCTGTCAGCTATTCCCCAGCAATAGCGTGGCACCCGAAGGCTGGTGCCAGTCCTGGACCAAGCGCCCGGCATGATACCGGCGGCGCCACGGACCTGATACGAGAAGACCGCCTCGGGAGCCAATCCCGAGGCGGTCTTTTTCATGGCTGTGTTACCGGGACCAGACGTCAGCTCGCAGTGGAGCCGGAAGCATCCTCCGGCAACGGCCATTGGTAGCGGCGCGCGATCTCATCCTGCTCCAATGATTCGAGATGCACCGGGAACCCCCACAACTGGTGCAGATAGCGCATCACGGGATAGACGCTGCGTGACAGCGGGCGACGATCATCCTGGACATGGCGCAGCGTCAGCGAGCGATCTCCCCGGATATTCGCGGCCCACACCTGGATGTTCGGCTCGCGATGGCTAAGCGCATATTGCACCGACAGCGCCTCTCGAATGCGCTTGTAGCCTCGACTATCGTGAATGGCATCGATGAGAAGATGCTCATCACTGTCGTCATCCACCAGCGAGAACAGCTTGAGATCACGGATCACCTTGGGCGACAGGAACTGCTGGATGAAGGACTCGTCCTTGAAGTTGCGCATTGCGAAATGCACCGTCTCCAACCAGTCACTGCCGGCGATGTCGGGGAACCACTCACGGTCCTCGTCGTCAGGATTCTCGCAGATGCGCTTGATGTCCATGAACATCGCGAAGCCCAGCGCATAGGGGTTGATGCCATTGTAATGCGGGTGATCGAAGCCCGGCTGCTGCACCACCGAGGTGTGCGACTGCAGGAACTCGAGAATCACCCCCTCGCCGATCAGCTGCTCATCATAGAGTTGATTCATGATGGTGTAGTGCCAGAAGCAGGCCCAGCCTTCGTTCATCACCTGGGTCTGGCGCTGCGGGTAGAAGTATTGCGCCAGCTTGCGCACGATACGCACCAGCTCCCGCTGCCAGGGCTCCAGCAACGGTGCATTCTTCTCGATGAAGTAGAGCAGGTTCTCCTGAGGCTCCGGCGGGTAGCGACCACGACGATGCAGACCCAGTGGGTCGTTGACCTCATCGATCAACTCATCCTCCTCCTCGGCCTGCGGAATGGTGGTCCACAGCGCATTCACCTGAGCCTGCAGATAGGCCTCACGCTCCTGCTGACGCTGGATCTCCTCTTCCGGCGAGATGGGCGAGGGACGCTTGTAGCGATCGACGCCATAATTCTGGAGCGCATGACAGGCGTCCAGCAGCTGCTCAACCGCATCGACACCATGGCGCTCCTCGCATTCGGACACGTACTTCCGGGCGAAGACGAGGTAATCGATGATCGCCGAGGCATCCGTCCAGGCACGAAACAGGTAATTGCCCTTGAAGAAGCTGTTGTGGCCATAACAGGCATGCGCCATGACCAGAATCTGCATCATCAGGGTGTTCTCTTCCATGAGATAGGCGATGCAGGGATCGGAATTGATCACCAGCTCATAGGCCAGTCCCATCTGTCCGCGCCGATAGGCCTGCTCCACCGAGAGAAACTGCTTGCCGAACGACCAATGGTGATAGCCCACCGGCATGCCGATGCTGGCATAGGCATCCATCATCTGTTCGGAAGTGATGACTTCAATCTGATTGGGGTAGATATCCAGTCGATACTGCGCAGCGATACGCGCGATCTCGTGCTCGAAATGCTCCAGAAGCTCGAAGGTCCAATCGGAGCCACTGGCCGGTTGCTGATTTTCCAGTCGATTATCACGTCTCTGGCTCATGGGGCCTCCCGGCCCGGCAGATGGCCGGGCGCGTCACATGATGCGATCAGGCGCTGATGCGGCGCTTGAACAGCTCTCGAAATACCGGGTAGATATCGCCCGCCTCGACAATCTGCTGCATGGCGAAACGATCCGGAAATTCGGCTTCGACTCGCTCATATTCTTCCCACAATGCCTGGTGTGCATGCGGGGTGATCTCCACGTAGGCGTAATATTGCAGACGCGGCATCAGCTTCTTGATCATCAGCTCGCGACAATTGGTGGAATCGTCATCCCAGTTGTCACCATCGGACGCCTGGGCCACGTAGAGATTCCATTCACCCGCCGGATAGCGGGATTCGATCACTTCATCCAGCAAGGTCAGAGCACTGGAGACGATGGTGCCGCCGGTCTCTCGGGAGTAGAAGAACTCTTCCTCATCCACCTCCTTGGCGGCGGTGTGGTGGCGAATGAACACCAGCTCGACCTTCTCGTAGTTGCGTTCCAGAAACAGATAGAGCAACAGGAAGAAGCGCTTGCCAATATCCTTGTGCGCCTGGGTCATCGACCCCGAGACATCCATCACGCAGAACATCACTGCCTTGTTGGACGGCATCGGCTGATTGATGAGGTGGTTGTAGCGCAGATCATAGGTATCGAGAAACGGCACCGCCTTGAGGCGCGCTTCAAGACGCTCGATTTCCGCCTTGAGCTCGGCAATGCGCACCTTGTTGCGCAGCACCGGATCCTTGCGCTCCTCAAGCTCCAGCGCGTCAGTGGCCTCCTTCAGCGCCCGCTTGATGGGGGATCGCATGGCGATACGCCGCGCCTGGGCTGAACGCATCGAGCGCACGATATTGATCCTGGCGGGAGTGCCATCGCGAGCGATACCCGCCCGCACCGGACGTACTTCATCCATGTCCGCGATCTGCTTGCGCTCCAGATGCGGAAGCTCCAGACCATCGAACACGAATTCGAGAAACTCCTCGCGCGACAGGGTGAAGGCAAAATCATCCTCGCCCTCGCCCTGGTTGGAGGCCTGACCTTCTCCGCTGCCGCCGCCACCGCCGCCACCACTCGGGCGGCGCATGCGATCACCTTCCACGAACTCCTTGTTGCCCGGGTTGATGACACGCCGCTTGCCGCCTTGGCCATGCTGGAAGACCGGCTCCGAGATATCGCGAGTCGGAATGGAGACTTCCTCGCCACGCTCCATGTCGGTGATGGAGCGCCGATTGACGGCATCCTCCACCGCCCGTTTGATATGGCTGCGGTAGCGCCGGATGAAGCGCTGGCGATTCACCGCACTCTTGTTGCGCGCATTGCTGCGTCGATCAATGAAGTAACTCATTCGCCCTCCTTGCCGGCCTCGCGTTCAGCGAAAGACCGGATGGCAAGTGCCGGCGGCAATCACGCCCGCCGGCAGGCCTGTCGTCAGTCGGCAGGGCTTACTGCGACTTGCGCACTCGCAGATACCACTCGGACAGCAGACGCACCTGCTTCTCGGTATATCCGCGATCCACCATGCGCGCCACGAAATCCTCATGCTTGCGCTGATCCGATGCCGATGCCTTGGCATTGAAGGAGATGACCGGCAGCAACTCTTCGGTATTCGCGAACATCTTCTTCTCGATCACCGCACGCAGCTTCTCGTAGGACTGCCAGCCCGGATTCATCCCGTTGTTCTGCGCGCGAGCGCGCAGCACGAAGTTGACCACTTCATGACGGAAGTCCTTGGGATTGGAGATGCCTGCCGGCTTCTCGATCTTCTCCAGCTCCTCATTGAGCGACTGACGATTGAGCAGCTCGCCAGTCTCGGGGTCACGGTATTCCTGATCCTGAATCCAGAAATCAGCGTAGGTCACGTAACGATCGAAGATGTTCTGGCCATACTCGGAGTAGGACTCGAGATAGGCGGTCTGGATCTCCTTGCCGATGAAATCGACATAACGTGGGGCCAGATACTCCTTGATGAAGCGCAGGTAACGCTCGTGGGTCTCCTTGGGCAGCTGCTCCTGCTCGAGGCGCTGCTCCAGCACATAGAGCAGGTGCACCGGGTTGGCAGCCACCTCGCTGGCATCGAAGTTGAAGACCTTGGAGAGGATCTTGAAGGCAAAGCGCGTGGACAGACCATCCATGCCCTCATCGACCCCCGCACTGTCACGGTACTCCTGGATCGACTTGGCGCGAGGGTCGGTATCCTTGAGGTTCTCGCCATCGTAGATGCGCATCTTGGAATAGATACTGGAGTTCTCAGGTTCCTGCAGGCGCGACAGCACGATGAACTGGGACAGCATGCGCAAGGTGTCTGGCGCACAGGGCGCATGATTGAGCGACGAGTGCTCCAGCAGCTTGGCGTAGATCTTCACCTCCTCCGAGGCTCGCAGGCAGTAGGGCACCTTGACAATGAACACGCGGTCCAGGAAGGCCTCGTTGTTGCGATTGTTGCGGAAGGCCTGCCACTCGCTCTCATTGGAGTGCGCCAGCACCACGCCATCGAAGGGAATCGCCCCCATGCCTTCGGTCGGGTTGTAGTTGCCTTCCTGAGTCGCGGTCAGCAGCGGGTGAAGCACCTTGATCGGCGCCTTGAACATCTCGACGAATTCCATCAACCCCTGGTTGGCCTTGCACAGCCCGCCGGAGAAGCTGTAGGCATCCGGATCATCCTGGGCATAGAGCTCAAGCTGACGGATATCGACCTTGCCGACCAGCGCGGAAATGTCCTGGTTGTTGTCATCGCCCGGCTCCGTCTTGGAGATGGCGATCTGGTTCAGGCGGGATGGGTAGAGCTTGACGACACGGAACTGACTGAGATCTCCGCCATATTCCTTGAGACGCTTGGCCGCCCAGGGCGACATGGCGCTGCGCATGCAGCGGCGCGGGATGCCATATTCCTTCTCGAGCACCTCGCCATCCTCTTCCAGCGAGAACAGCCCCAGCGGCGACTCGTATACCGGTGACCCCTTGATGGCATAGAAGGGAATCTGCTCCATCAACAGCTTGAGTCGTTCGGCCAGCGATGACTTGCCGCCGCCGACTGGCCCCAGCAGATAGAGAATCTGCTTGCGCTCCTCAAGCCCCTGAGCCGCATGACGGAAGTAGGACACGATCTGCTCGATGGCTTCCTCCATGCCATAGAACTCGGCGAAGCTGGGGTAGCGTCGAATCAGCTTGTTGGAAAAAATCCGGGAAAGACTGGGATCCTTGGCGGTATCGATGACCTCCGGTTCACCGATGGCCGCCAGCATTCTCTCGGCAGCGCTGGCGTAGGCAGAACGATCCTGCCGACATAACTCCAGGTACTCCTGGAGACTCATCTCTTCTTGCTGGACCCGCTCGTAGCGGCTCTGCACGTGATCGAAGATGCTCATGGAAGCCTCCTTGTCGCGACTCGGGGTCGCTGGGACCATCGCCGGGGCCACTCCTGTACGATGACAGTGGTACCAGGTCACTTGATGCCCCGCGCTGCTGGCGCTCAGGTGACTGCCTCGGCGTGTTTATCAGCATAGATCGATATAGGTAGCGAGTGTCCAATACATGGACCCACCGCATTCAACGAACTTTCGCCACCCGAATGGACAACCTCGTCCCTGCATGACAAGCGCGATCTGGAACGAGGCAGGAGTGACGCCTCCTCGAGCGCACCGTTGCGCAAGAATTGCCTCGCCTCGTGGCCGTTGAAGCCCCTCCTCCTGAAAGGCACCATGTCTGCCACGTCGCACTGCAGCACACGTTCAGAATAGGGACAGAGCGGCGAGTCTCGCCAGCCAGTCCTTGCACATATCCGGCCCCACGAGGTGTCGCCAGCGACTCGATGGCGGCCCGAAGTCGAATCGATGACATGCGAAACCGCCAGCATGGGCGGCCACGAGGCGACTGCTGACAGAAGCCTTGGCCGTAGCGATCACTGACCTTGTCACACCCCCGCAAGGGCATGGACGCATCGCAACGTCCTGAAAAATCTTCATGAAAAAAAAACCCACCGGATGGCCGATGGGCTTTTTTACACTTTCAGTACGCGCTACGAGAGTGTCACTCTCAGTCCCCTTTCTTACAGGGCGCTCTGGATATCAGAGAGCAGAGCATCCAGAAGATCCGTACTGGTATTCCAGGAACATACGAAGCGTGCGCCGCCTGCGCCGATGAAGGTGTAGAAGGTCCAGCCACGCTCACGCAGTGCCGTCAGCACATGCTCGGGGAAGCTGGCAAAGACGCTGTTGGCCTCACAGGGGAACAGCAGTTCGATGCCGTCCAATGCCTCGAGTCGCTCGGCCAGATACTGCGCCATGGTGTTGGCATGACGTGCGTTGTCCAGCCAGATGTCATTCTCGAGCAGCCCCATCCACGGCGCGGCGATGAAACGCATCTTAGAGGCAAGCTGACCGGCCTGCTTGCAGCGATAGTCGAAGTCACGGGCCTGCTCGCGATCAAAGAATATCACCGCCTCCCCCATCGCCAGCCCATTCTTGGTACCGGAGAAGCACAGCACGTCCACGCCGGCCTTCCAGGTAAGCTCGGCCGGAGAGACGCCCAGCGAGGCACAGGCATTGGCAAAGCGCGCGCCGTCCATGTGGATCTGAAGATCATGACGGTCGGCCACTTCGCGAATCGCCTGAAGCTCTTCCAGGCTATAGACGGTGCCGACTTCGGTGCACTGGGTCAGCGAGATGACACGCGGACGCGGATAATGGATATCACTGCGCTTGGTGACCAGTCGCTCGATGCCTTCAGGCGTCAGCTTGCCATTCGGACCCGGCGCATTGAGCAGCTTGGAGCCATTGGAGAAGAACTCCGGCCCTCCGCATTCGTCAGTCTCGATATGGGCCAGTTCATGGCAGATGACGCTGTGATAGGACTGACACAGATGCGCCAGCGACAGGGAATTCGCCGCCGTGCCATTGAAGACGAAGAATACCTCGCACTCGGTCTCGAACAGCTGACGGAAGCTGTCCGTCACCTGTTGAGTCCAGCGGTCGTTGCCATAGGCGAGATCATCATCCTGATTGGCTCGCATCATGTATGCCATCGCCTCGGGGCAGATACCGGACGTGTTGTCACTGGCCAGAAAACGTGATGTACAGGTGTCATCGATGTCAGTGGCCGCGGAGCGGGTCGTGGCGAGGGCGTCAGTCGTCATGGGAGTATCCAGAGCAGAGCAAGGGGTCACCTTGCCCGATGAAACGAACGCGGTACCCGGGATGGCAGGCACCACAGTAGAAATCCCATCATAACAGCGCTGCATGCCGCCGCCAGCCATGATCCGACGCGACCATCACGACGGGACGGCCATGCAGGAAAATCCCTCAGGCAGCATCGAGAGCCGGGTACCCTCTGCGCCCCTGCAGACCGCCCGTATGCAGAACCCGTACACGAGTCCCGGGGGCGATCATCCCGTTGGCGAGGTGGTGGGCCAGTGAGGCAAACAACTTGCCGGTATACACCGGCTCGACCTGCAACCCGGTCTCGGCCTCGAATCGTTGGATGAAGTCGATCAACCAGGCGGGTGCCTTGGCGAAGCCGCCCGCCTGCGCTCCCAACCACAGCCCCCACTCCGGTGTCTTCTGCTCACTGCCGCCGCTCCGGGCCAGCAGACGACGCACACGGTGATAGAGCTGATCTCCGTGATTCATGGTAGGGACGCCAATCACACGCAGACCATCACGCTCTCCCAGCGCGCTCAGAACACCCGCCAGCGTGGTCCCGCTGCCGCAGGCCATCAGTACCAGCTGGGGCGCTGGCCCTCCGTTGCAAGGT
Source organism: Cobetia sp. 10Alg 146 (assembly GCF_029846385.1). NCBI lineage: Bacteria > Pseudomonadati > Pseudomonadota > Gammaproteobacteria > Oceanospirillales > Halomonadaceae > Cobetia > Cobetia sp. 10Alg 146. The sequence goes on along the minus strand of NZ_JARWKT010000006.1, from coordinate 126,647 downwards.
GTCACCAGCGCCTGTGCCAACGGCTCGAGCCCCGCCACCCCCTCCACGCTGCCCCCACCTTCCGGCACCCACAGCGCATCACTGAAGCGGGCGGAGAACCCGGGCTGGTCGCGCTGTTTGTATTCCGCCCGTGAGATGAAGTTCAGGTGCATACCGTTGGCCATGGCATCCTTCAGCGTCGGCGTCAGCGGAGCTTCCGGATGCCCACGCACCAAGCCATGCGTCGCCACCCCCAGACGCGCCCCGGCAGCCGCCAGAGCATGCAGGTGATTCGACCAGCCGCCGCCACAGCTGATGATGCCTCGCCCCTCGCTGAGCGCTCGCGCCAGTGGCAGGCGCAGCTTCCATGCCTTGTTGCCGGATATCTCGGCATCCAGGGTATCGGCCCGCAGGCATTCGACCACCACCCCGGCCTCGCGGGCCACGCGCCAGTCAAGACGCTCCACCCGTGGCAGGGTGAACAGCTCGAGCAGTGCTTCCAGGCCGCCCTCTGCCGATGAGGAGTCGGCCTCGAGCGAGGCGATCGGCGAGGCCGTGACCGTCGCTGAAGACGCGACAGCAGCAGGAGAGGAGAGCGCGCCTTGAGGCGCGGACAGGACCGTGGCGCCATCCGGCGGCAGAGTCTCGTCGGTGGATTGGCGAGAAGCGGCTGCGTGCGATGACATGAGCGAGTCCCATCGTGGTGATGCGCCGTGAGAACGGCAGAAGGCGGAGAGACGACAAGGCCATCACGGCCGTCATTGTCACGCAGACACGACGGCCGTGATGGCCACTCTCAGTCTAGGCAGAGCTTCGGCTCAACTCAACGCTGAATATCCCCATCTCGCCGACACTCGCTCCGCCACGAAAGGCGCCCCGGCCAGCCAAGACTCCCGGGAGCGGGCTAGAGGGCTGCGGCCGCCATGGTGCCCTGCGCGATGGCGCGCTTGGCATCCAGCTCAGCGGCTTCATCGGCGCCACCGATGATGTGCAGCTCGATCCCTGCCGCCTCCAGGGGCGCCTTGAGCTCCAGCACCGACTCCTGGCCGGCACACAGCACGATACTGTCGAGCGCCAGATGCTGGACCTTGCCATCAATGCTGACGGTCATCCCCTCGGCATCGATGGACTGATAATCGCAGCCCGCCACCATCTTGACTCCGCGCTGCTTGAGGGTGGCCCGGTGCACCCAGCCGGTCGTCTTGCCCAGATGCTTGCCCGGCTTGGAGGTCTTGCGCTGCAGCAGCCATACCTCACGAGGGCTCTCGCCGGGCGTCGGTGTCTTGAGGCCGCCGGCGGTGCTGACCGAGAGATCCACCCCCCACTCCTCGCACCACAGCTCGCCATCCAGCGAGGGTGACGGCTCACGATGCGTCATCAACTCCGCCACATCGAACCCGATGCCTCCCGCACCGACCAGCGCCACACGTCGCCCCACTCGCTCCGGAGCACGAATCGCCTCGCCATAACTGAGCACCTGGCCACGCGAGATGCCCTCCTCGATACCGGGAATCGCGGGCGTACGCGCACGCACGCCACTGGCCAGGATCACGGCATCGAACGCTGCCAGCATCTCCGCGGTGGCACGCGTATTGAGCCGAACCTCGACACCATTGCGTGCCAGCGCCTCGTTGAAGTAGCGCAGCGTCTCGTCAAACTCCTCCTTGCCCGGAATGCGGCGCGCGAAATTGAACTGCCCGCCGACTTCCGCCTGCGCCTCGAACAGCACCACCTCATGACCACGCTCTGCCGCGGTGACGGCCGCCGACAGACCTGCTGGACCACCTCCTACAACGGCGACACGCCGCACGCGGCGGGCAGGCTCGATCACCATCTCGGTCTCGTGGCAGGCTCGCGGGTTGACCAGACACGAGGTCAGCTTCATCTGGAAGGTGTGATCAAGACACGCCTGGTTGCAGGCGATGCAGGTGTTGATGATCGCGGCATCATCCGCCTGCGCCTTGCTGACCCACGCCGGGTCAGCGAGGAACGGACGCGCCATCGACACCATGTCGGCATGCCCCTCCGCCAGTACCGACTCGGCCACGTCCGGCATGTTGATGCGATTGGTGGTGATCAGCGGCAGACTGAGCTCCGCCTTCATGCGCTGGGTCAGTCCGGTGAAGACGGCACGCGGCACACTGGTGACGATGGTGGGCACTCGTGCCTCATGCCAGCCGATCCCGGTATTGATGAGGCTGGCACCGGCCGCCTCGATGGCCTTGCCCAACGCGACCACCTCGCTCCAGGTGCTGCCCTCATCGACAAGATCCAGCATCGACAGCCGATAGATGATCAGGAAATCCTCACCCAGCGCCGCGCGGATGCCCGCGACGATCTCCACCGCCAGACGGATGCGATTCTCGAAGCTGCCACCGTATTCATCCTCACGCTGGTTGGTCCGTCGACAGATGAACTGGTTGATGAAGTACCCTTCGGACCCCATCACCTCGACACCGTCATAGCCCGCTTCGCGTGCCAGGGCGGCACAGCGCACATAATCCGCGATCTGGCCTTTCACTTCCTCGGTGCTCAGCGCCCGCGGCATGAAGGGGTTGATCGGGGCCTGAATGGCAGAAGGCGCGACCTGATCCGGAGAATAGGCATAGCGACCGGCATGCAGGATCTGCAGGCATATCCGCCCGTCCTCGGCATGCACGGCATCGGTCACTTCACGATGACGCTGCGCCTCCTGCGAGGTGGTCAGCTTGGCCGCCCCCTGCATGACCGCGCCCTCCGGGTTCGGGGCGATCCCTCCCGTGACGATCAGGGCGACACCATGACGGGCACGCTCGCGATAGAAGGCCGCCAGGCGCGTGAAGCCATTGGGAGCTTCCTCGAGCCCGGTATGCATCGACCCCATCAGCACGCGATTCTTCAGCGTGATGTGTCCCAGCTTCAGCGGACGGAAGATATTCGGATAGGCAGTCATGGCGCTTGCTCCTTGCCGTCGCACTGGCGTGGCCGTCAACCGGACCCCGGGACACCAGCACGCGGAACTCATCAGGTCGTCATTGTCATCTTGTTGCCTTGCGCTACTCGTGCACGTTGGCGGTAGACACGTCAGGGCGACGCACACCCAAGGCAAACAGTCGTATGAATCTCGATACGCTCAGTGTAGTGCATCATCGCTTGCACTCAATGCGCCTGGAGGACACATTGATATCCTTGCAGGACATGCCCTGAGCAATATCCGGCCGACGGCGAGCCTCGCGCTTGTCTCCCCGACCTCTCGACACGAGCCAGCCCCATGCAATTAGGAGAAGTCTCGGTCAGCCTGGCGCACCTCGTTGCACGTGCCCTGGACGCGCGCAACGTGCACGCCGAGCCCATCATGCAGCCCTACACGGGCTGGCCGCTGCCGGACGACGGAGATGCCCGGATCGGCATCGCTCGCTACATGCGTCTGGGCCACGCCGCCATCACTGCCAGCGGTGATGAACTGTTCGGCCTGGAGATGGCCGCTCAGATTCGCCCGGGAGACTTTCTGCTCCCCGGACTTGCGTGTGCCTGCGCCCCCACTCTGGCGGCAGGGCTGACGCTGCTGTGCGAGGCTGAGGCACTTTACAGCGACAACAGTCGTGGCCATGGCCATTTCGAGCGCCAGGCCACCGGCGGCTGGCTGAACTTCTACTCCCTCGCTCCCTACAATGCCTACAACCGCTTCGTGGTCGACAGCGTGCTGGGAGGCTGGTGGCATCTGGCTCGCCAGCTGAGCGGCGATGCCTTGAGCGATGCATCGCTCGAGATCGATTACACGATCCCCCGCTCGCCGGAGGACAGCTCTCCGCTCCCCCCCTCACCAGGCGATATGCATGAGCAGACGGAGAAGCGCTGGCGCTGGCGATATGCCCGACGCCTGGGCCTGCCTGCGAGCCAGTTGCACTTCGCGACAGGGCGCAATCGGCTGTGGCTGCCAGACAGGGTATTGAACGCCCCTACCGTGCAGGCAGCACCGGTCGCCTTTGCCCAGCTTCGTCAACAGATCACGGAGCGACTGGAGAGCCGTCAGGGCCCTCATGACACGCTGTCACGCACACGACGTGCCATTGCCATGCGGCTTTCGGGGCGCGCACCCGGACGCGACGAGATCGCAGCGGCCCTCAATCTGCACCCGCGCACCCTGGCCAGACGACTCGCCGCCGAAGGCTGGCACTACGAGGGGCTGCTGGATGACACACGCCGCGCGCTGGCCGAGCGTTATCTGCGCGACACCCATCTGAGCCTGAAGGAAATCAGCTGGGTACTGGGATTTGCCGGTCCGGAAAGCTTCCAGCACGCCTGCAAGCGCTGGCACGCCAAACCACCGGGCGCATGGCGCAGACAGCACCGCGCATCCAGCCGAACGGGTAGCTCACGGACCTGAAACACGAAGAAACGTCGAACGGGGGATGATGGGACGAGGGGACGATGGGACGTCCAGAAGGAAGGCATTAACGAGGAAGGCAACAACGAGCATCTTGCTGGCCAGAAACGCGAAAACCCGAGCACGAGGGCTCGGGTTTCACGAATTCTGTAGATCGAGTGGCGGACTGGACGGGACTCGAACCCGCGACCTCCGGCGTGACAGGCCGGCATTCTAACCAACTGAACTACCAGTCCACATTGGTGGGTGATACTGGATTCGAACCAGTGACCCCAAGCATGTGAAGCTTGTGCTCTAACCAACTGAGCTAATCACCCAACACAGACGATCCTTGCTGCAAGCAGCGGTGACATCGCGTCATTCTGAATGGCGGACTGGACGGGACTCGAACCCGCGACCTCCGGCGTGACAGGCCGGCATTCTAACCAACTGAACTACCAGTCCATTCAGAACAACTCAACATCGGGCGCATGACAAACGGTAGTGGCGGACTGGACGGGACTCGAACCCGCGACCTCCGGCGTGACAGGCCGGCATTCTAACCAACTGAACTACCAGTCCACTGCAACGTTTGCTTCTGCTGACGAACCAGGCCATTTAATCAAGTAACGCTTTGATAAGCAATAACTTTTTTCAAATGGTGGGTGGTACTGGGTTCGAACCAGTGACCCCCAGCTTGTAAGGCTGGTGCTCTACCAACTGAGCTAACCACCCCTGTCTCGTTGGCGCTGCATTCTACGGAATCCGCCCCATGAGTCAATACTTTTTTTACAGGAAGTTTCAGAATACTCCTCGACAGGGTCTTGATAAGACTGGATTTTCCCAGCACCACTCACCTGTAGCCCAGCAACCATCAGCATTGTGTCAACATTCTGACATCAGGATGCCACGAGGGAGAAAATTCGTGTCGCTCATGGATTGACACCCATCAGCGCAATGCAGGGTGTGCAAGGATCGCTGCCACCGCTGAGCGAATCAGTCCCTCACGCGTCTTGCCGCTCGCCTTGCGAGGCTTGAAATCATGCTCGCCATCCTCCAGCCAATGCAGGCTGATAGTGCATGGCAATCCGTAACCTTCGACTTCCTCGCGATGACCAAAGGGATCTCGCGTGCCCTGGCAGATCACGCCCGGGGCATCAATGGCCGCCAGATGCTCGGTTCGCAGCGTGTCCGGCTTGCCGGTCGGGTGAAAGGGATAGCCCAGCGCATACCAGCCCAGGGGCGACATTCGACGTGGGCCTGATGAGGGGGCTGGCATGCCTCGCCCCTCCAGCTCCTGCATCACATGCGAGGCCACGCGACTCCCCATGGACTTGCCACCAAGCAATACCGGGCATGTCGCCAGAGACGCCCTGGCGGCAAGACTGGCGGCCAGCGCCTCATGCCAGCGCGTCATTTCCTCGATCAGCCCGGGCAGCCGCGGCGGCGGACGACGGCGTGCCTCGCAGCGCATCTTGACGAGGTAGGCGAAGTCGAATCCCAGCCATGCCGCCCCCTGGTGTGCACAGGCCTTGCCGAACTGCTGATGGAAATCGGTCTCGCGTCCGGCGCCCGCCCCATGGGCATGCAGCAGAATCACCTGCCGAGGGCTGCCATGAATCTCCAGCGGACCGAACGAGGCCACCCAGCCTCGCCAGGGGCCGCGCGCCGCCAACGCCTCCTCTGACAGCTCCAGACGCTTTTCCAGCTCATCGGCGATGGCGTCAAAGGAAGCGACCTTGAAACCTTCCTCGGCGTAGGGGGTGGGAACGGCCGCCACATTGGACGCATCCCGATCTTCGTCCGATGATGAAGTGACAAGAGACACTCAGTGTCCTCCCTGGTAGCTGAAATGAATGCTGAATCGTCTCGTGAGTCGTGCTCTCTTCAGGAGAGCACATCGCTGTTCACTGCATGATGAGGTCATGACATGGGCACAGCACCTGATGGAGCAGGCGCCTCTCACGAGGTGATTCGCCAATTTGGCACGACGGCCATTCTTTCAGGCGCCGTCAGTCTATTGCTGGCGGCATGGCTGACCGCCGTGCAGTTGTGGCCAACCCTGGCCCCGCCCATCGCCTGGCTGAGCCATGGCCGTCTCGCCATTGTGCAACAGCATCTGCTGCTCTTCGGCCTCGGCGGCTCGGCATTGATTGCCAGCCTGTATTCACTGGTCAATCATGACACGCAAGCCCGGCCAGGCCAGCGGCGTCTCCAGCGGTTCACGCTGCAGGCCTGGCAGACGATTCTCGTGCTTGGCAGCATATCGATTGCCGCGGGCTTCGCGTCGGGGCATGGCCAATCCGAATATCCCTGGCCACTCAACCTGCTGATGCTGGCAGTGTGGATCGCGGTCGCGTGGCTCTTCCATGTCAACTGGAAGGCAGGACCGACAGCGCGCCTGCCCGTGGCTGGCTGGTGCTTCATTGGCTGTCTGGTGATGATACTGATGCAGCATACCCTGCTGTCACTGGCGGTGCCCCTGGGCCCGCTGACATCGTTACCCATGTTCTCAGGCAGTCTGGACGCGCTGCTGCAGAGCTGGCAGAAGGGAATGCTGCCCGGCGGCATGCTGGCACTGGGCTTCATTGCCATGGCGTATCAGGCACTCTCGGGACTGACCCGCCAGCCCCTTCACTCTCACCGTCTGGCCATCATCAGCTTCTGGCTGCTGGTATTGCTGCTGCCCTGGAGCGGCGCGGCGCTGCTGCATGCCAGCGCCCTGCCCCAGTGGAGCCAGGCGCTGGGAATGGCGATGGGGCTCCTGCTGCTGGCGCCGGGACTGGCCATTCCTCTCAACGGCCTGCTGACCCTCAAGGCGGACTGGCCCTCCCTGCGCCATCATCCTCAGACCTGCCTGCTCGGCGCGGCCCTGCTCTTTCTGGCCATCAGCGTGATGGAGCATGTGGCACTGTCCATCGCCCCGCTCAACGACATGACCTTCAGCGCCGCCGGCAGCCTCTCGCCGGCCGGCACACTGGGCGTCATCGGTCTGGTCAGCGTGCTCATGCTCTACCGTCTGCGGCTGCCTGAAGCACCCTCGGCGCTGATCATGACCCACGCCTGGCTGGCCATCGCCGGCACGTTGCTCTGCATCGCTGCCAGCTGGACCACCACCCTGCTGCAAGGCAGCCTGTGGCATGCCGTAGACGCAGAGGGACAACCGCTGCACTCCCTCGCCGACGTCCTGGCGGTGGCTCGCCCGCCGATGCTGATGACGCTGGCGGGGCTGAGTTGCTGGGCACTCGGCCTGCTGCTGATGGCAGCGTATCTCCTGCGCGCCTCCCGCCGTCCCATCACGCGCCCCTCTACCCAGCGCGCTCATCACCACATCGGGGATTCACACGCTCGGGGGAGGACACCGGCATGAGACACGTACTGCTCGAACGGCATCCGGGCCTGATGGCCGCGCTCTGCGTGATGGCGGCAAGTGTCGGCGCGCTGGCCCAGTTGCTGCCTCTGGGGTTTCAGGAGGCAGGGCAAGAAGTGACACCGCTGGATGCGCTGGCGCTGGAGGGACAGCGCCTTTACCTGCGGGAAGGCTGCCAACAATGCCATACCCGAATGGTGCGGGATCTACCGGGAGACCAGGCACGCCATGCAAGCCGGGACGCCGCCTCCCGCCACCTCATGGAGCGACCGGCCCTGTGGGGCAACGCTCGTCATGGCCCTGACCTGAGCCGCCTCCCGGCGGAACATGATGAGGCCTGGCAACGCCTGCACCTGTACTCGCCGCGCCACAAGGTGGCGGATTCCAGCATGCCGGCCTACCCCTGGCTGTTCGAGCACGCCCTGAGCGGCGAGGGTGTCGCCGAGCGAATGCGGGCCCTGCAGGCGCTTGGCGTGCCCTACCGAGACGACGAGATCCTCGCGGCGCCCGCCCGGGTACGCGGCAAGGCCGAGGCGACCGCTCTGCTGGCCTATCTTCAACAGACGGATCCCCTTCGGCACTCATCCGCGACAGCACCCGACCCGACAGGGGAGACACTCGCCACACTGACACTGACGACAGGAGCTGCACCATGAACCTGCTGGCAAACGTCGATCTGCCACTGTTCTGGCAAGCATGGATCAGCATGCTCACGCTGGGCAGCCTGGCCTTCTGCACGCTGTTGCTTGTCGGGCTTCGCTCGCGCAGCACCTCACCCGATGATGACCTGCAGGGAGATGGGCCAGGCGACGAACACCGCATTGACGGCACCCCTCAGCCGGACAGACCGCTGCCGCTGGTCTGGAGTCTGCTGTTTCTGCTCACGCTGCTGGTCAGCATGGGGCAGATCGTCATGTCCTTGAGTGGATGATGTCACCTGGCTCTCCCGAGGCGGATGAGGCAGGGCGTCGCAACCTGCCCCTTCGGGAGGTTCTGCGTCTAGAGTCATGCAGGACATCACGACACAATCAGAATTATCTAATATAATGCGCGCGATTCACGGAGCACTTCACATCCCGCCCCACAGGACGGGAACCCGTTCTGGGAAGTGCGCCTGACAGGTATCATTGACGGACAGCACCGACAGGCAGCAGCGACTCAGTCCATGAGGATGCTGCCTCTCCGTACAGGACCATGGAATCGCCCTGTACCAGGTGTCGCACCCGGACACCCCCACCCGAAACCCGCTCCCCACGAGTTTCGGCGTAATGCCCCAGGAGAGTCACCATGACGGCCCAGACAACGGCATCCCATCGATTGCGTGCGCATGAAGCACGCTGTCAGACCTGCTCGCTCAGCTCACTGTGTCTGCCGCTGGCACTGAACATGGAAGCCATCGACCAGTTCGACTCCATCATTCGGCGCCGCGCGCCGCTCAGAAAGGGCGAGGTTCTCTTCACCCAGGGCGAGCCCTTCGACTGCGTCTTCACGGTGCGCTCGGGCAGCCTGAAACAGATCAACACCGAGAACAGTGGCACGGAGCAGCTCACCGGTTTCTTCCTGCCCAGCGAGCTGGCTGGACTGGATGCCATCGACAGCAATGCCTACCCCGGCAGCGCCGTGGCACTCGAGACCACGACCGTGTGCGAGATTCCCTTCGATCGCCTCGATGCGCTTTCCGCCCAACTGCCGGAACTGCGCACCCAGCTGTTCAAGAGCCTGAGCAAGGAGCTGCATGAGGATCGTCGGATGATGATGCTGCTGTCGCGCAAGACGGCAGATGAGCGCCTGGCCAGCTTCCTGGTCAACCTCTCTCAGCGCTTCCGTCGCCGCGGCTATTCGCCATACAGTTTCCGTCTTTCCATGTCCCGCGCCGACATCGGCAATTACCTGGGACTGGCCGTGGAAACCATCAGCCGTATCCTGACGCGTTTCCAGGCTCAGGGGCTGGTGGATATCCAGGCCCGCGAGGTCCATATCCTGCACCTGGATGGCCTGATCGAGCTGGCAGAAGGAGAGTGTCAGGGCGGTCGCTGAACGCCCGTGATGCCATCTCTCTCACCACGAAGGCCCGCCACATCCTCATGTGGCGGGCCTTCGTGTGTTCCAGACAGCGCCAGGCGGCTCGGAGACGCTCAGCGATTCTGCAGACGGTTGTAATCCAGCAACCCGGCCTCGACGGGACGATCCGCATAATTGGCACGCAGCACGCTGTCCGAGAACTGCCAGAAGCGTGGGTCGGTGCGCCGCACTCCGATATCGGCCATCAGCTGTCGATAGTCCGCCTCATCCTTGAGCACGGCGACCCGCCGTGCCAATCCCTGCAGCGACTCGGGTGTCAGATGCCAGAAGGCATTCGGATAATCCCCGGCCACGCCGCGCAGCACATCCAGCGTATCGCGCTCAGAACGCCGATTGGCTTCCTCGTCGAACAGACTGGTGATGTTGGCATGAGCCGAGTTGCGCAGCACGCTGAACAACTGTGGGTGCTCGCTTCCCTCCCGTTCCAGCGCAATGATGGTGACTTCCGGCAGCAGGCTGGCCGCCAGACCACTCACCTCGCTCAAGGCCTTCAATTCGCGGCGCACGGCATCATCCTCCAGCGTCTCCAGGCTACGCTCGTGGACAAGTTCCGGCGCCAGGCGCTCGCGCAGGCGGCGCATCAGCCCAATGCGCGCCTTCTCCGGTGAGGAAAGCTCTCCCGGTGTCCAGACGATATCGCTCGGGGCATCAAACTGGGGCGGCTTCTTGAACAGCAGCTTTTCCAGCCCCGAATCCACATCCTGATACCAGCTGTCATGCACTGCCTGACGCTCGCCGGCAGGCAGAAGCGCCAGCAGGTTGTTCTCGCCTTCCATGCGCAGGAAGTCCATGTACAGGCGCGTGGTCAGCTGGTGGCCGAGGTTGCCATAGACATCGAAGCCGGCCACCAGCAGGTAATGGATGCGCTCAAGCATCGGGTAATCGATCACCCAGGCCGTCTTGGGCACATTGCCGACCAGCCCTTTCATCACGGCAGCGTTGTCGAAGTGACGATAGACCGTCAGGGCGGCATTGGGGTTGTGATCGCCACCCTCGCCCCCTTGCCAGCCGCTGCCGTCCCACAACAGCTGCATGTCGAGACGCAGATTGCCGTCCTCGTAGGCCTGCATCATCAGCTTTTGCTTGGCCTGCAGATAGGCCTGCTGCTTGCGCTCGAACTTGATCCACGAGGAGATGGGCAATGCATTGCTGCTCTGCTCGGCAGGCAGGCTGAGATTCTCGCCCTCCCGTGCCAGGGTGCGCTCGACCTGCGGCAGGCTGAACAGTGATGGATCGGTGAAACTGACCCAGAAGTGGTCATTGATGACGTCCACGGCCACCTGGCCACGACAGACCGGCCCCTTGATGAAGCCCATGATGGTGTTCTGCGATTCATCCAGCATGAAGCGGTAACGTGACTCGGCAGGGATCGCCTCGAACGTCAGGAAGGGATTGGACGCCGTCTTGAGGTCATAGCCAGGCAGGTCATCCACCGTATAGTCCGGCGCGAGGAACAGCGACTGCCAGCGCTCCAGGCGCGCGTCACTCAGCGAATAGGGCAGATGATTCTTGGCCAGGATCGTCGAGCGCTCCTGCCATAGACGGTAATAGACGCGAGGACGCCCGGCCTCGTCATGCGGCATGACGTCACGACCATCTCCGGGATAGGCGGCGTAGGGAGCGTCATAGGGGCGGCGCGAGGAGATACGCTGGATGGGCTCGCCGGGCGGCGTACTGGAGCGCACCAGCGAGAAGAAGATCGGCCGGCCATTGGCTCCCTTCGCTTCCGGGAAATACAGGTGGGTCAGGAAGAGGTGCTCGTAGATGTAGCGACTCATCAGACGCTGCTTGAGGCTGTCACCATTGAGGAAGGCTTCCACCTGCTGAATCCGTGGCACCAGGGCCTCAGACACCGGGCGCACCTTGGTCATCGGGGAGCCCTGCGCCAACCAGTTGACCAGCGTACGGTGCTCCTCATCACTGATCTGCGGCAGCGCATACGGCATGCCCCAGTCCGGGTGATCTTCCGCGAAGGCATCATAGCGCTCGATGGGCGCGCACACCTGACTGCGATTGAGCGACAGATCGAAGCGGTCTTCCGGCAGCAGGCCTTCCTCCGTCACCGGCAGGGGTTGCTTGCGCTTCTGGCTCAGCGAGCGGAACAGCACACTGCCTTCCAGATTGGCGAGCGCCGAGTCGTTGCGCTCGTTGAGCACCGGCGAGAAGTTCATGTCACGCCATTCAGCGGTGCTGTCGGCATCCTCGAACAGACGCGTCAGATTGGCCGCCAGCAAGCGGGTGCCGTCATAGACAGGAGCGGGATTGATACCGCGGTCGATCCCGGCCGCCGAGGACATCTTGAGCTGGCACGGGGCGTCATAGCAGCCATGGCAGACCACGCAACGCGTCTCGAGGATCGGCTTGACCTCATCTTCCCAATGCCTCCCCGCCAGACTATCGCCGGACACGACGCGATCGCGTGGCTCGGGCGTCCCGAAACGCGCATCCAGCTGATGCACGGTGACGGCGCTACATCCTCCCAGCAACAGGATGACGAGGATGCTCCAGCGCCAGCGCGGGGTATGCCACAGGCGTCGAAGGGAGTTCAGCATGCAAGGCTCCATAAGCAGAATACGAGACCGATGGACGGATCGGCCATGAGGCAGGCGGGGCCCGCTGCACACTGCTTCGACAGAGCACAGAAGACATGACAGGCACACAGTATGCCACGAGCAGAATAGCGTCTTTCAGAGGGTTTTCGCGCTCCCGGTCAAATTCTCGAGCCGCGGTGCATCCACCTTCACGCCGGCGACGTAAGACTCAATGACCCGGCAACGAGACCTGACTGGCCGGGTGGATATCTGCATCGAACCTTGCTCAACAACCAGAAAAAACGGGCTCGCCCGAAAGGAAACCATCATGACCATGAAGAAGACCGTGACTGCCGCCACCTTTGCCGCTGCTGCCGCTGCACTGTTCTCCACCGCCGCCCTGACCTCCATGTCCGTGCAGGCGGCTGACAACGCCGTGAAGTGCTCCGGGATCAACTCCTGCAAGGGCACCTCCGAGTGCGCCACCGCCACCAGCGCCTGCAAGGGCCACAATGCCTGCAAGGGTCAGGGCTGGTCCTACACCGCAAGTGCCGAATCCTGTGTCGGCGCTGGCGGCGAAGTCATCTCCGGCAAGAGCTGAGCACTCGAGATGAGGGCACCGTCACCCAGGTAACGGTGTCGCCAGGAGTCCCTGGACGCAACGGGAGGACGGCATGCCGTCCTCCCGTTGTTGCATCAGGTCTACACTGCCAATGCAGGCACTGCCTGCCATGCCATGGAAAAGGAGTCACTCATGACGACAGCTTCCCGGAGTCACCAGCCTGCCACTGCCACCTCGGGTGCCGGTCAAGGGCTAGGGCTACGTCCTGAGTACTACCACGAGATTCTGACGACGCTGCCGGATATCGATTGGTTCGAGGCCATCAGCGAGAACTACATGGGCCCCGGATTCATCGACTCCGACGGCGTCAGTGCCGGCGGCAAGCCGCTGCACTTTCTTGAGCGAGTCCGCGAGCACTACCCCATCGCCCTGCATGGCGTCTCGCTATCCATCGGTGGCAGCAATCCCATCGACACCCGCTATCTGCGCGAGCTGCGCGCACTGTGTGAGCGCATCGAACCGATGTGGGTCTCCGACCACCTGTGCTGGACCCGCACCGGCGCGCATCAATTCCATGACCTGCTGCCTCTGCCCTATACCGAGGCCACCATCACGCACCTGGCCGAGCGCATCGACCAGGTCCAGAACGCGCTCGGGCGCCAGCTATTGCTGGAAAACGTCTCCAGCTACCTGACCTGGCAGCCCGACGAGATGAGCGAATGGGAGTTTCTGGCCGAGGTCAGCCGCCGCGCCGATTGCCTGATCCTGCTCGACCTGAACAACGTCATCGTCTCCAGCCACAATCATGACTTCGATCCGCTGGCCTATCTGGATGCCATGCCGGCGGAGCGTGTCTGGCAGCACCATCTCGCCGGGCACATCAGGCAGGACGTGTCTGGCGGTGAGCTGTGCATCGACACCCACGACCAACCCGTCCCGGATGCCGTGTGGTCGCTGTATGACGCCGCACGCGAGCGCTTCGGCGATGTCGCCACCATGATCGAGCGCGATGACAACTTCCCGCCATGGTCGGAGCTGATGGAAGAATATGCCGAGCTGCGTCGCCGCAGTGGTCGCCCGCTGGCCGACGATCAACCGACCCGGACTGTCGCGGCGGCAATGAATGGGGGGCTGCACGCATGACGCATGCATCGACCACAGCGACGACAGCATCACAGTTCGATCGCCGCGCCTTGACCCAGCTTCAGGACGCCACCGCCGCCTATCTGGCCGCGCCGTCACCCGACACCCGCAGCATCGCGGCACAGGCTGTCATCAGTGATGAGCTGGCCAGTGCCGAGGAGCGCCTTGGCATCTATGCCACGGCTTACCGCCTGCGCCTGTTCGATGTCTTCGGCGGTGATTTCGAGGCCGTGCACACCTTGATTGGCGATGATGCCTTCGGCTTGCTGTGTCGCGAGTACCTCAATGCCCATCCGCCGAGCCACTACTCGATCCGCTGGGCAGGCCAGCACTTTCCGGCCTTCGTGGCCGCGCGCGAACCCCGGCGTTCGCTGGTCACCGAGATGGCGGCCTTCGAATGGGCACTGGGGCTGGCACTGGATGCCGAGGAGATCGCGACGCTCAGCGTCGAGACCCTGCAAGGGCTCGCCCCGCAAGACTGGCCGACGCTGAGACTGGCAGCCCATCCGTCACTGCATCACTTCGCCTTTCATTTCGATACGCCGGCCATCTGGAAATCCATCGACAATGACGAGCCGCCACGTGCGCCGGTCGAGAGCGAGATCCCCACGCCATGGATCGTCTGGCGTCAGCCGACCGAGGGCGCACCCGAGGTGCACTATCGCTCTCTCGAGCCATTGGAAGCGCTGGTGCTCGACGCCATTCTCTCCGCCGGTGATGACGGCCTGAGCTTCGCCTCACTGGGAGAGTTGCTGGCCCCCGAAGTCGGCGCCGAGGCAGCGCCGGGCGCCGCCATCAACCTGCTGGTGCAATGGATACCGGCAGGCATGCTGATACATCCCGAAGACACCGGACGAGCCAGCCGCCATACCTCAGACCGTATTGCCTGAGGCGGCGCCCCCTCCTGCAACAGACCGGACATGACAGCCAGCCAGGAAAGCCGGACAATACACGCCGATCACCCCCTTGGTGATCGGCTTTCGTCTTCCTGCTGCCGTGATGCCCATGCCCCCTTCTTCCCATGATCTGCCCTCTTCTCCCGATGGCCTGCCCTGCGACGCGTCAGTGACGTCTCGACCACTCGTGTCGGCGCCCCTCGATGCTGACCCGGCTCACGAGGCCGAGCCCATCTTGCCACTCGACATCCTGTTTCAGGATGACGTGCTGGTGGTGGTGCAGAAGCCTTCTGGCCTGCTGGTGCATCGCAGCCCCATCGACAAGCATGAGACGGAATTTCTGCTGCAGCGCCTGCGTGACCAGATCGGCATGCACGTCTTCCCGGTGCATCGTCTCGATCGCCCGACCTCCGGGCTGATGGTCTTCGGCCTCTCACCGGAAGCCGCCCGCAAGCTGAGCGCCGCCTTCGAGGAACAGCAGGTCAGCAAACGCTATCTGGCCGTGGTGCGTGGCGTCGCTCCCGAACAGGAGCGCCTGGACTACGGCCTGCGCAAGGAAGAGGGTCGCCTGCCCAAGGCCCAGATGCCGGAGCAGGAAGCCATCACCGACATCCGCCGACTGGCGCAGGTCGAGCTGCCCGTCGCGATCGACCGCTACCCCCAGTCACGCTTCTCGCTGGTGGAGGCACGTCCCTTGACCGGCCGTCGACACCAGATTCGTCGGCACCTGTCGCGCCGTGGCTACCCCATCATCGGAGATGCCAGGCACGGCAAGGGCAACTACAATCGTTACTTCGCCTCGACCCTGGAATGTCCGCGTCTGCTGCTGGCGGCGGTCGGACTGGAACTGCCGCACCCCGAGGGTGGCTGGTTGCGTCTTTCATGCCCACCGGATGGCGCCTACGCTGCCCTGCTGGCGCGCTTTGGCTGGCTGGGGCATCTGCCGGAGCGCCATGCCATCCACCAGGCCGAACGCCCCGAAAGCGACCTGGCTGGCCGGCCCACAGACGACTTGCCCGAATGACGACCGGGCACCCGCGAACACGCTTCGCCATCTGCATTCAACGTCCCTGGAAAGCATGAGCTGCGCATGACCACTACCCCTGACGACATTCCGCTGAATGAGCCAGCGGCCCACACGGCCTCTCTCTCGGACGCCGCGCCCTCTGCCAGCGAACGCATGCTGGCGGATTTCTTCGCCACCGATGCCGAGGCACCGGCGGCGGACGATTACGACTTCCGTTTCGGCGGCATTCGTCGCCTCTACGGCGCCAGCGCCTTCGCCCACTTCCGTCACGCGCATGTCGCGGTGGTCGGGGTCGGCGGGGTCGGCAGCTGGAGCGCCGAGGCGCTGGCACGCTCCGGCATCGGCGAGATGACGCTGATCGACCTCGACGACGTCTGCGTCTCCAACGTCAATCGTCAGCTGCATGCGCTGGATGGCCAGATCGGCCGCCCCAAGGTCGAGGTGCTGGCCGAGCGCTGCCAGTTGATCGCGCCACAGATGAAGATTCACGCCATCTCGGCCTTCGTCACCCCGGACAACCTGGCCGAGCTGATCCACGATGAGCTGGATCACGTCATCGATGCCATCGACAGCGTACCCGCCAAGACGGCGCTGATCGCCTGGTGCAAGCGTCGCAAGCTGGGGCTGACCGTGACGGGCGGTGCCGGTGGCCAGCTCGACCCGACACGCATCCAGATCGCGGATCTTGCCCGTACCGAGCAGGACCCGCTGCTGGCGCGCGTTCGCTCCCTGCTGCGCCGCGACTACCATTTCAGTCGCAATCTCAAGCGCCGTTTCGATGTCGAGTGCGTCTACTCCGACGAGCAGCTGACCTACCCCGGTGCCGATGGCGAGGTCTGCGCCACCAAACCCGGCGACAGCGCCACGCGTCTGGATTGCACCGGCGGCTTCGGCGCCGCCACCTTCGTCACCGGAAGCTTCGGCTTCACCGCCAGTGCGCGCGCCCTGGCGCGCATCGCACGCCGCGGTGCCAAGGCCACGCCGGCCAACGCTCTCAAGCCCGCACCCGACGCCTGATCGCGCCGGGCGACCGCGCCAACTGTCTTGCCCATCAAGGAAATCATCATGTCAGAGCTGCCTCCCATGCCGCCGCTGCCCGAGAATCGCCCCGTGCCGGGGCTCTACCGCCACTACAAGGGCGCGCAATACGAGGTGATCGGCACCAGTCGTCATAGCGAGACGGAAGAGCTGCTGGTGGTCTACCGCGCCCTCTACGGCGAATGTGGTCTGTGGGTGCGCCCACTGAGCATGTTCATGGAGAATGTCGAGATCCAGGGCGAGCCAGTGCCGCGTTTCGCGCTGGTCACGCAATGGTCCTGCTGAGCCTCGCCGGCCGGTGGCGCCCATAAGCTGACCGACCGGACAGGTGCATGCCGCCTCTCAGGCTCGGTGCTATACTGCGCCGCTTGTTTTTCCAGACATACGCATTGAGGTGGGACTGGCCATCACGGCCCGGCCACCTCGACCACGCCCACACAGCGGGCCGCCCAGCATGCGCTGGCGGTGGCTGTGAGCTGGTTCATACCACGTCAAGAGCGGAGGAAGCATGAGCGCACTGGTTGGTGTCATCATGGGATCAAAATCGGATTGGGCGACCATGTGCCATACGGTCGAGACCCTGGAAGCCCTGGGGATCGAACACGAGGTCAAGGTCGTCTCTGCCCATCGCACGCCTGACCTGCTGTTCGATTATGCCGACACCGCTGCGGAGCGTGGTCTCGAGGTCATCATCGCCGGAGCCGGTGGCGCCGCCCACCTGCCGGGCATGTGTGCCGCCAAGACCTGGCTGCCGGTGCTGGGCGTGCCGGTGCAGTCCAGCATGCTGTCTGGCGTCGACTCTCTGCTCTCCATCGTGCAGATGCCCGCCGGCATCCCCACCGGCACCCTGGCCATCGGTCGTGCCGGTGCCGTGAATGCGGCGCTGCTGGCTGCCAGCCAGCTGGCCAACAAGTATCCGGCCATCCGCACGGCGCTCATCAACTTCCGCGCCGAGCAGACCGACCGCGTGCTGGACAATCCGGACCCGCGTCCCGATGCTCCCAGCCTGTCGCATGGAGGCCAGTGAATCATGAGCGAGCCGATCCGCTTCGGTATCGTCGGTGGTGGTCAGCTGGGTCGCATGCTGGCTCAGGCTGGTGCCGCCCTCAATGCCCGCTTCACCTTTCTTGATCCCGCCGACTCGCCCTGTGGCCGCGTGCATGGCCATCATCTGCGCGCCGACTGGCAGGATGACGCCGCTCTGACACAGCTGGTGGCGGCCTCCGATGCCATCACCTTCGAGTTCGAGAACGTGCCCGCCGACGCCGTCGAGCGCCTGGCGGCAGAGCGTCCGACCTATCCCCCGGCCGGCGCGCTGGATACCGCACGGGATCGCTGGAACGAGAAGTCGCTGTTCATGCGTCTGGGCATCGAGGTGCCGCCGCTGGCGCTGGTCGACAGCCAGGCCGATCTGGAAAGCGCGGTGGCCACCATCGGCCTGCCTGCCGTCCTCAAGACACGTACGCTGGGCTACGACGGCAAGGGTCAGAAGGTGCTGCGCGAGATGGCGGACGTGGCCGACACCTTCGCCGAACTCGGCAGCGTGCCGCTGATTCTCGAAGGCTTCATCGCCTTCGATCACGAGGTCTCGGTGATCGCGGTACGCGGTCGTGACGGTGAGACACGCGCCTGGCCGCTGTCCCGCAATGAGCACCGCAGCGGCATCCTGCACTGCGCCACACCGCTGGCCGCGCATGACCTGCAGGCCGAGGCCGAAGCGGCTGCCTTCAAGGTGATGCACGAACTCGACTACGTGGGCGTGATGGCCTTCGAGTTCTTCGTGGTCAAGGAAGCGGACGGCAGCGAGCGCCTGCTGGCCAACGAGATCGCCCCGCGCGTGCACAACTCCGGTCACTGGAGTATCGAGGGCGCGGTCACCAGCCAGTTCGAGAACCATCTGCGCGCCGTCGCCGGCCTGCCGCTGGGCGAGACAGCCCTGCTGGCCCCCTGCGCGATGCTCAACATCATCGGGCGCATGCCAGAGCGCGATGCCGTGCTGGCCATTCCCGGTGCTCGCCTGCATGACTACGGCAAGGCACCGCGAGCCGGCCGCAAGATCGGTCACATCACGGTGCTGGCCGCCGACCAGGCCAGTCTCGACGCGCGCATCGCAGCCGTCGAGGCGCTGCTGGTCAATGACCTGGGCAAGTAAGCCGGTTCTGCGCCACTGAAGACAAAACGCCCCCGCTGCCGATGGCAGCGGGGGCGTTTTCGTTCCTGTCACGACCTGGAAAGCCGCGCCTGGAATCAGTCGATCTCGTGATGGATCTGCTTCTGCAGGTAGAGCTCGATACCGACCTTCTCGATCAGACCCAGCTCGGTCTCCAGGTGATCGATATGCTCTTCCTCGTCGTCGAGGATCTTGCGGAACAGATCACGTGAGGTGTAATCGCGAACCTGCTCGGCATAGGCGATCGCTTCTTTCAGATCACCATGTGCCTGGTGCTCCAGCGCCAGATCGCACTCGAGCATTTCCTTGGTGTTCTCGCCGATACGCAGCTTGCCGAGGTCCTGCAGGTTGGGCAGGCCTTCCATGAACAGGATGCGCTCGATCAGGGTGTCCGCATGACGCATCTCTTCGATGGACTCGTCATATTCCCACTTGGCCAGGCGCTTGAGCCCCCAGTCCTTGTACATGCGCGCATGCAGGAAGTACTGATTGATGGCTACCAGCTCGTTGCCCAGTATGGTGTTGAGATGCTCGATGATCTTGGGATCGCCTTTCATGTCGCCATTCCTCTCTTGTCCGGTGCGGTCTCGTTGTCGTCGGCGACCGGCATGCATGCCGGTGTCAGGGGCCGTCGGGGGTGAGGCGTCTCAGGCACTCGCCCCGCTTCGTCAGGTCCGGCAAGTATGGCGCAAAACCATGAATTTTTCGAGACATGACAACAAGTTATCGACTTTTAGGCGCAAATGGGAAAGATTGGTATCCGCGTTGTCATATGCAGACGGACACCGGTGAGCGTACAAGCGATGAAAGCCCGGGAGAGGAAAGCACGAGAAAGGAAAGTGCGAGAAAGGAAAGTGCGAGAGAGGATAGCTGGAAAGATGAGCTCTCCCGGCAAGGAGCGGCATGCGAAAACGCCAGAGGCCCGATCATGTGATCGGGCCTCTGGCGTTTGAATGACATGGACTCGTGGCGCTGTGCTGCATCGACAGGGCAATCCAGGCCAGGAGAGGCAAGCCCCCCTGACATCAGACCGCGTAGGCGAGGTCGTCAGCCGGCATCATTTCGCGTGCCACGGCTTCACGGGTGATCGTCTTGGCCATGCAGGCACATTTTCCACATTGGGTCGCACACCCGGTCTGCTCGCGGACCTCACGGAAGCTGCGCGCCCCCTGCCCCACGACTTCACGGATCTTGTGGTCTGATACACCCTTGCACAGACAGACGTACATGGCTCACCTCGCTCACTCCAAGTGAGACAAATGTAAATGATTCGCAGAAAGATGCGCAACACCTGACTGCAAAAAATTCTCATTTGCATGACATATCAACCACTTGCATTACCCCGTCTTCCACCGTCGGCGCCATGAATTGCTGCTGCGGGATGTGAACGTCCGACCAGAGCCGCGTGACGGTTCTCGACCCGCCGTTCTCCCCGCTTTCCTCAACCCGCTGTTCTCAAACCATTGCTTTCAAATCCACTGCTCTCAAATCCGTTGCATCGATGAAAGCGCCCACCGTATAAAGAAGGGAGTCACCTGCCTAAGGCAGGGGTTGCGATTTGGGTCAGGGACGCTAAGATGTATAACGTTTTATTATGCAGACAAGAATCAAGTCGCAACAAAAAATAATGAGCCATCGACATCCAATGGTTCAGGCAGGTCACTCGCCTCCTGCTAGCGTCACTTCGCCAGAACGCTGCCGTTCATGACGATGACCCACACGCAGCAAGGCGACGGCAAATGACTGCCACGACCTGCCAGGCAATCAGGAAAAGCACATGAACAGGACACTGCAAGAGATTCCGTCGACGCCCTCCATCCTGACTCGGCCCATCGGCATGCCGATGATGGGCGACATGATGATGCCGTGACCGGCCCGAATCCGTCTGCTGTCCGTTCGTTTCGCCTACTGCCAAACTGCAAGGAGTCCTGACCCAATGTCCGCATCCATCGCTACCGCCGAACATCATGCCGCCTCCCACCTGCCGCTCAATCTCGACGCCGTTCGCGATGCCGGCAGCTGCTTCGGGGACCATCACCGCCTGCCGCTCAATCCGCTGCTGCGCAATCTCTATCGCGAGGCGCGTCGCGAGGGCCTGGTGGACGAGAGCTGCAACGCACGTGAGTTGATGAGTCACATCGCACTGCCGCACGATCACGTCGTCACCCAGGAAATCTCCGATCGTGTCTGGCGCTACAACGTCGGTTACGCCAACAGTGAAAGCAGTGCCGAACAGGGCGACCTGAATGCTGCACTGGACTCGCTCAACGAGCGTACCCTCGATGAGCCACTGCCGGGTGCGCTGCATCGCCTCACCGAGGCCTGGCTGTACCTGCCCGGCGAGCTGGAAAGTCCGCGTCAGGCCAGCGCCGACGTCCTGTGGCTGGACAAGCAGGGCCGTGCCCGCTATCGCCTGGATCAGGCCCGTCACTGGTTCGCCACCCTGCGTGACGAAGCCGTCGAAGTGGACGACTGGCTGGCATGGCGCCTGACCCACCTGCCGCTGACCAGCGCACCGGTGCTGGACACGGTCAGTGCCTTCACACGCCTGGCCCGCCTCGACCACGACGGTCAGCGCCCCATCGGCCAGCTGCCCTTCGTGCGCTATCGTGATGGCGTGCGCTTCGAGGGCATGGGCAACGCGGTACTCGACCTGCCACGTGAGCTGCCGGAAACCGCGGCACAGGAAGACAGCCTGGTCGTGTCACGCGCCACGGTCGACCGCATCATCACGCGCCTCGATGGCCTGCTGGGCGTCTGATTCACGTCCTGCACCCCTGACAGACACAACGCCCCGCCAGTCGATGACTGGCGGGGCGTTGTGTTTTCCGGCATTCGGCATGCCTTTCACGGCGATTCCTGCACGCCGCCCTTGCACGACACCCGCAAGGCGGCGCCTACCGGGCCGTCACTCTCGGCTGGGCCTCGGCACCACCACCACGCGCGTGCCTGAGGCGATGTCGTGCCAGCTGCGGTGTTCAGGGTCCCATAGCTGCCAGAGATACCCTAGCCCACCGCATCCCAGCGAGAGACCGGCAACCAGAAAACGCAGCAGACACTGAGGCAGTGTCGGTGCGCAGCCTTCCGGCGTCTGCAGCCTCAGCCGCCAGGCCTGCATGCCCAACGTCATGCCACTTCGGCTCCAGAAGTAGGCAAAGAAGGCGAACACCGCCACCAGCAGAAGCGAGCGGAACAATGGCGACTGATTGGCCTCACCGCCATTCGCGGCCACCCCCACGAACCCCAGCACGATCAACAGCGCCACTACCAGAAAGGTGTCATACACCAATCCGCCCAGACGCCGCATCAGCCCGGCTGGGCGCACGCCCTGCTGCGCGAAGCAGCGCCGGGCCACCGGGCACCGTGCCCTAGCCACTGCGACGAATCAGCAGCAGGCCGATCACGTAACAGGCGATCGTGGGGGCCAGTACTGCCCAGATGGGCGCGAACCCGAAGACCACCGAGGCCGGTGCCAGCAGGTCCTGCAGGTATTTGAACAGTAGACCGACGATGATCCCGTAGAACACGCGCGTCCCGGCTGCCACGGTGCGCAACGGCCCGAACACGAAGGACGCTGCCACCAGCACCAGCGCTGCCAGCGTCAGCGGTTGCAGGATCTTCTGCCAGAAGTACAGCAATGGCTGGTTGGCAGACAGACCCTGCCCCTTCAGATAGCTGGCGTAGCGCCACAGATCAGAGGCGGATTGCTGCTTGGGTTCGGTGATCACCAGCTTGAGCAGGTCCGGCGTCAATCGGGTGTCCCACTGGCGCGAGTCCTGCTGCTCGACACGCGTGGAGGCCACCTCGCCGCCCTCACGCTCGAAGACCGTGGTTTCCACCGCCTCCAGCGTCCAATGGTCGTCCTCCCAGACGGCACGCCGGGCGTACATGGCCTGCTTGAGCTCCTGATCATCATCGAATTGATAGCGGGTCACGTTGAGCACCACATCATCACTGCGGATCGAACCGAAGCGATAGAAGTTGTTGCCCTCACGCTGCCAGCCACCGCCTTCGGCATAGACGGCACCCGCCCCCTGCTGCTTCTCGGCGCGCCAGGCATCGGCCTGCATCTCGGTGACAGGCGCCACGTACTCTCCCACGGCCATGGTGATGGCGATCACCAGCCCGAGCGGCTTCATCACGCCCCACAGGATGCGCGTCAAGGAGCGGCCCGCCGCACGCATGATGGTCAGCTCATTGCTGGATGCCATGCTGCCCAGGCCGATCAAGGCCCCCAGCAGCACCCCTACCGGCACGAATTCGTAGAAACGTGACGGTAGCCTCATCAACAGGTAGAGCAAGACCTCAAGGGCACCGTAATCCCCCTCGACATCGCCCAGGTCATTGATATAGGTGATCATCAGGTCAAGCCCGAGGATCAGTACCTGTACCACCAGCATGGCCAGCAGCACGTTGCGCGCGATGTAACGGTCGAGACGATCAAGCAGCATCAGCGGCCACCTCCGCGGTTGTCGCGCCAGCTCAGCCAGAGGCCAAGCGCCAGATAGACGCCGTGAATGGGCCACAGGCCGATCGCGGCCGGATATTTGCCGGACGCGACGGCATTCTGAGCCGCGATCAGCAAGCTGAGGTAGGTGATATGCACGAAGATGGCCGGCAGCAGACGCGCGAAGCGGCCCTGGCGCGGATTGACGCGCGCCAGTGGCAGACCGATCAGCATCAGGATCGGCACCATCAACGGCAGGGAGATACGCCATTGCAGCTGGGCCTGGGCTTCGGGCGTCTGCGTGGCCAACAGCTCTCGGGTGGAGACGAGTTCGATGTCATCCTTGAGGCTTGCCTCGCTCTGCCCCTCGCTGACCCGCACCGCATAACGCTCGAAGCCCAGTCGCTGTGAAGCCGACTTGCCCGGCTCCACCGCGTAGCGTGAGCCATCCGCCAGCACCAGATAGCGACTGCCGGTCTCCTCGCTGACGTCCTGGAAGGCGCGCTCGGCGCGCACCACCGACTGACTCGGTTCGCTGTCATCGCGGCGGGTGGCCCCGTCATTGCCACGCTCGGCGATGAAGACGTGCTTCAGTTCGCTGTTGTCGTCACTCATGCTCTCGGCATAGACGGTGCGATCGCCGATTTGCTGAAAACGTCCCGCGCCCAGCACCGAGAAGTCGGTCTTCTGCTTCTGAAGCTCCAGCAACATCTCGTTCTTCAGCGCGCCAGCCGGCGTCAGATAGAGGCTGCAGGCCGCCACCAGCGCCGTGATCAGCAGTGCCGGCAGCAAGGTGACGCGCAGCAGGCGCTCCGGGCCGACACCGCAGGCCACCAGCACGGTGATCTCACTGTTCATGTACAGCTGACCGAAGGCCAGCAGCACGGCCAGGAAGAAGGACAGCGGCAACAGCAGCTCGAAGAACCCCGGCAGGTGATAGAGCATCAGGCTGCCGAGAATCGAGGCCGGGAAGTCCCCCTCTGCCGCGTCACTGAAATAGCGGATGAATCGGCTGCCCATGATGACAAGCATCAACACCCCGGCCACCGCGGCCATGGTGGTGAGAATCTCGCGTGTCAGGTAGCGGAAGATGATCAAATGAAACTCCTGTTTCCCACTCGCAATCGAGCGTGTTGACCAGAACGATGATAGCCGGTGAAGACACGATACGGGACACATGAAGATGCACCATCCCTCATGCATGCCGAACCGCCTTTGCGTACACTGGGCATCCGGCCTGCACTTGCGCCTCGGCCCGGTGCGATCGAGTGTCGATGACACTGGGCGTACCGAGCCCCGCAAGGGCATGCTCGAGCATTATCCAGAAAGCATGCAGCCTTGTCGCGGCCATGCCTTGCGACAGGCACATGATCTTCCGCATGATGGACGGCACCGGGGGATGCTTGCCATCAGCGGCCAGTGTCCCCATTCAAAGGTCATGCTCGGTCAGACACCGACGGACGGCAGAGCCTCTTCACATCCGCCCCTGCCGGACCTGGATGCCTGACCCCGGATATCGCGACACGTCCGACCCGCTTCGGTCTGACGCTATCCTCATTTTCGTATCCCTTACTCGCCCGCGTGGAGTTGTCATGGAATTTCCTGTTGTCACTGTCAATCCGGCCCAGCTAGAGACCGCCTGCCTGGTGGTTCCCGTCATTGAAGGCGAACTCGATGGCGCCGCGGCACGTCTGGACGATGCCAGCGAAAAGCTGATTTCCCAGCTGATCGAACGCGGCGACTTCAAGGCCGAACTGGGCAACACCCTGCTGCTGCCTTTCGCCCCGGGGCTCGGCGCACAGCGCCTGCTGCTGGCCGGGTTCGGCAAGGCCGAGAAACTCGACGAGAGCCGCTACAAGCGCGGGCTGGACGCCGCCATGGCGGCACTGCTCAAGCTGCCGGTGGAAGACGCCGCCTTCGCGGGAGTCGGCCTCGATATCGAGCTGCGCGACGCCGCATGGAAGGCACGCATGATCGCCGAGAGCGCGCTGCGCAACGCTTACCGTTTCACCGAGATGAAGAGTCAGCCGGGCGAGCCTGCCTCTCTGACCCGTCTGAGCGTGGTAAGTGCCGACAAGAGTCAGCAGGCAGAACTGGAAGCGGGTCTGCGTATTGGCGCGGCCATCGGCGAAGGGGTCAACGAAGCCCGCACCCTGGGCAATCTGCCGGGCAACATCTGCACCCCGACCTATCTGGGCGAGCGTGCCGAGCAACTGGGCAGCACCTCCGAAGGCGCACTGAAGGTGACCGTGCTGG
Source organism: Cobetia sp. 10Alg 146 (assembly GCF_029846385.1). Lineage (NCBI taxonomy): Bacteria > Pseudomonadati > Pseudomonadota > Gammaproteobacteria > Oceanospirillales > Halomonadaceae > Cobetia > Cobetia sp. 10Alg 146. The sequence goes on along the minus strand of NZ_JARWKT010000006.1, from coordinate 100,801 downwards.
GTGAGGAAGAACTCGAGAAGCTTGGCGCCCTGTCACTGCTCTCGGTCGGCCGTGGCAGTGAAGAGCCGAGCCGTCTGATCGTGATGGAATACCGCGGCGCGGAAGACGAGAACGAGGCACCGCACGTGCTGGTCGGCAAGGGCATCACCTTCGATACCGGTGGCATCTCGCTGAAGCCGGGCGCCGGCATGGACGAGATGAAGTACGACATGGGCGGCGCGGCGAGCGTCTTCGGCACCATGCGCACCGTGCTGACACTCAAGCCCAAGCTCAACGTGGTCGCCATCGTGGCCAGCGCCGAGAACATGCCGGACGGCCGTGCCACCAAGCCGGGCGACATCATCAAGACCCTGAAGGGCCTGACCGTCGAAGTCCTCAACACCGACGCCGAAGGCCGCCTGGTGCTGTGCGACGCCCTGACGTACGCCGAGCGCTTCGAGCCGGCCAGCGTCGTCGACATCGCCACCCTGACCGGCGCCTGCGTCATCGCGCTGGGCAATCACGCCACCGGCCTGATCTCCAACGATGATGACCTGGCGCTGGATCTGCTGGATGCCGGGGAAGAAGCCTGGGACCGCGCATGGCACATGCCGTTGTGGGACGAGTATCAGGCACAGCTGGATTCCAACTTCGCCGACATCGCCAACATCGGTGGCCGTGAAGCCGGCATGATCACCGCAGGTTGCTTCCTGTCCCGCTTCGCGGACACCTTCCCGTGGGCGCACCTGGACATCGCCGGCACCGCCTGGCAGTCCGGCAAGCAGAAAGGTGCCAGCGGCCGCCCGGTGGGCCTGCTGACCCAGTATCTGCTGGATCGCGAAGCGGAACTCAATGCCGCCCAGGAAGAGACGCTCTGAGGCTTCGCATGCTCTCGATGGCGTGCTAGCGTTGAGACACGCGGGTCGGCACGCCACTCGGCACCGCTGACCCCAGAGGTCCTATAAAAATGATTCGACCCCCGGCGTTTCGCGCCGGGGGTCTCGCTGCTACGGAGACACCCACGTGACCAAAGGCTTCGACGTCCGCGCGTCCACGCAACCGGCGGATGCTGCCATTCGCGACACCATCCTGGCCAATCCCGGCTTCGGCCGTCACTTCAGCGACCACATGGCACACGTCCGCTGGACCACCGATGGCGGCTGGCACGGCCATGAAGTCCGCCCCTATGGCCCGCTGAGCCTCGACCCCGCCGCCTCGGTACTGCACTACGCCCAGGAAATCTTCGAAGGCATCAAGGCCTATCGTCATGAAGACGGCTCGGTGTGGACCTTCCGCCCCGAGAAGAACGCGGCACGCTTCCGCAATTCCGCCCGCCGCCTGGCACTGCCGGAGCTCTCCGACGAGGACTTCGTCGGCTCGCTCAAGGCCCTGCTCGCCCAGGACAGCGCCTGGGTACCGACCCCCGCCAGCGCCAGCGATGAGTGCAGCCTCTACCTTCGCCCGTTCATGATCGCCAGCGAAGCCTTCCTCGGTGTGCGTCCGTCACGTGAAGTCGATTACTACGTGATCGCCTCGCCGGTGGCCGCCTACTTCAAGGGTGGCATCAAGCCCGTCTCCATCTGGCTGTCCTCGCATTACAACCGTGCGGCGGCCGGTGGCACCGGTTTTGCCAAGTGTGGCGGCAACTATGCCGGTTCCCTGGCGGCCCAGAGCGAAGCTACCGCCAATGGCTGCGATCAGGTCGTCTTCCTGGATGCCGCCGAGAACAAGTGGGTCGAGGAACTGGGTGGCATGAACCTGTTCTTCGTCTTCAAGGATGGTCGTCTGGTCACGCCGCGTCTGACCGGCACCATTCTGGAAGGTGTCACCCGTGACTCCATCCTGACCATGGCGGGTGATCTCGGCCTGACGCCGGAAGAGCGCCCGGTCAGCATCGACGAGTGGCGCGAAGGTATCGCCTCCGGTGAGATCACCGAGGTGTTCGCCTGCGGTACCGCCGCCGTCATCACCCCGGTGGGCGAGCTGGTCAGCGAAGACGCGCGTCTGGATCTGACTGCCAATGCCGGCGACGTGGCCATGCGTCTGCGTCGCCAGCTGCTGGACCTTCAATACGGCCGCGCCGAAGACACGCGTGGCTGGATGACCCGCCTGGCGTAAGCCCTGTGGCCCATGCCAGACGACAACATGAAGGCCCGCCTCGCAAGAGGCGGGCCTTCATGTTTGCAGACGCGAAGATATCGCGCTTTCCGATGCGTACCGAGTCCCTCCTGCATCGAAGCCGCGTGGCGAGTGCGGTATCCTGAGCGCTCGCGAACTCTTGCCACGAGCGGTGCCCATGACCCAGATCGACTTCTACATCCTGCCCGATACCACGCTGGAAGCCCGGCTGGAATTCGCCTGCCGTCTGGCCGAGACCATCCATGCCAAGGGGTTCCGCCTGCACGTGCATGTCGAGGATGAGGCGATGGCGCGTCAGTTCGATGAGCACCTGTGGCAGTTCCGCCCCGAGAGCTTCGTACCCCATGCGCTGGATATCGATCTGGATCTCGCGGCGCGCGAGGCAGAACACGCCGATGACGTGCCACGTCCGCCCGTGACCATCGGTTGGCAGGACGCGCCGGCACCGGGCATCGAGGCACTGCTCAACCTGCACCCCGAGATCCCCGAGTGGTTCTCGCGTTTCGAGCGCGTCGCCGAGATCATCAACCAGCATCAGGATGTGCTGGTCACCAAGCGCGAATGCTGGCGTACCTACAAGTCACGCGGCTATGCGGTGCGTTCGCATCAGCTCAAGGGCGTGAGCTGACGCCGGCAGGTGCCGGTGGTGCTGTCAGCCGACTCAGCGCTCGCGTTCCTCGTCTTGCTCCCGAGCCTCGAGAAACTCGCGAAAACGCACGATCAGCCACTCGATCCAGTGCTCGACGTCCAGCATGCCGGGGGGACTCTCCCCCACCGCAAAGAATTCCGGCGGCAGGCCATCGGCTTCCGCACCCGTTCGTTCGCCGATACGCACAGCCCACAACGGCGCCTCACGCGGCAGACGCTGGATCTCGCTGAACAGCGACGCCACGCTCATGTCGGCGACGTCTCCGAAGATCACCATGCAGGGACTGACATCACGCACCAGGCGCAAGGCCTGAGCCGCGCTGCTGGCAGTGATGATGTCCAGATTGGCGACATGGCTGCCGATCACTTCCAGGCGCAGTCTGTCCTCCGCGCGCGTGCTGATCACCAGCCAGCGACACGCCACTGGCAGCGCCTGATCTGCCGACCATGCCGCCTTCACGACCTGTTCATGGGCACTGACATCCGCCAACGGCAGCCATACCCGGAAACAGGCCCCCTCGCCCAGTACGCTCTGCGCGGTGATCTCCCCCTGCATCCGCCGCGCCAGCTCACGCGACAGCGCAAGCCCGAGGCCCGTGCCCTCGATTCCCGAATCCTCACGGCCCAGACGCGAGAAAGGCTGGAACAGCTGAGCCGCCTGATTCGGGTCAAACCCGAAGCCACCATCCTCGACATCCACCCAGGCCATCTCCTGGCCGTGGGAGTCGATACCGCGTCCGAGAGCGAGACGTATCCAGCCGCCCGCGCGGTTGTACTTGATGGCATTCCCCATCAGGTTGCCGAGAATCTGGTCCAGACGACGGCGATCGGCATTCAGCCACAGCGACGCCTCTTCCAGCGCCAGTGACAGCGTCAGTTCCGCCTGGTCCAGCCGCGGCTGGTACTGACTGACGAGGCGAATCAGGTGCTGGCCGATCGACAGAGGCTGGCAATCGAGGGGCAGTTCTCCCGCTTCAAGGCTCGACATCTGCAGCACGTCCTCGATCAGCGCCGAGAGCTGGCTTGCCGCGTGGCCCGCTTCATCCACATAGCGACGCTGTTCGCGCGTCAGGGACGATTCGTCCGCCAGCAGGTCAGTGAAGCCCAGGATGGCATTGAGGGGCGTGCGGATCTCGTGACTGAAGCTCGAGAAGAACCGCGACTTGGACTGACTTGCCTCGGTGGCGCTGTCACGTGCCGCTTCCAGCACCTGCAGCGTCTGCTTGTGACGCTGGATGTCCAGCACCACCCCCGTGGCACGCAGCGGTCGTCCGTCACCATCGCGGCGGGTCACCTGACCTCGCACCTGCATCCACACCCAGCTGCCGTCGGCATGGCGGTAACGCACGTCACGCGCCTCGGCCCAGCTGTCGCCATGCAACACGCGCCAGCGGGATTCCAGCATCCCCGCCAGATCCTCCGGGTGAGTCATGGCATCGAGATCGGCCAGATGCATGCTGGCCTGGATGGGGAGCCCCATCATCAGGAAGAAGTTCTCGTGGAAGTGGAGATCATCACGCTCGAAGTCATACCGCCAGGTCGCATCACCGGAGGCCGCCATCACCATCTCGACATGCCGGGCATCCTCGGCGCGTTCGAGCTCGATCTGATCACGCCGCAATGCGGCTTCCCGCAGGGCTTCCCCCGCCTGGTCAAGCTCTTGCAAGGCAAAACGCTGACGCACCACCGGCTGTCCGCGACCGATGCGCAGCGCCATGTCACTCAAGCGTTCCAGGGCTTCGGAAAGCGTGGTGGCCATGGACTCCGCCCGCCAGCGCATCACCACCAGCAGGACCAGGAAGAAGGCGATCAGGCCGACCAGCATCACGTAACCCAACTGATTGAAACGCGTATTCCAGTGCTGGATGCCGCTTTCCACCTGCTGCGGGTCCACCACGGCCAGCAGCCGCCAGTCCGTCCCCTCCACCGGATACCACGCCACCAGCCGCTCACCGGCGAGCAGCGGTATCTTGCGCATGCCATGGGGAGCATCGTCGATACCATGCAGCAGGCGCACCATCTCCGGCGACTTGCTCTGATCACGTGCCGTTTCCAGGAAGCGGTCATGCGTCAACGGGGTCGGCTCGATCCGCGGAGTGACATGCACCCCGAAATCCTTCTGACCGGCCTCGGGCATGGCCAGTACGCTGTTGCCACTCACCAGCACCAGATAGGCGTTCCAGGGAAGTCGCGTGCTCTCGAGATGCTTCGCCAGCGCATCGAGCGTGACATCGATACCGACGACCCCCTCAAGGAAGTCCCCACGATGCACCGGCATCAGGGTCGAGATCAGCCAGCCTCCCCCGACGGGGTCCTGATAGGCCGGCGTCACGACCGGCTCACGCGTGGGATTGTTGCGATCATCGGCCAGGTAATAGAAGCCGTAGCTGGTGAGATCCACCCCGGGGGTGAAGATGCCGTGGGTGTCGATCCACGGCTTGATACGGAAATAGCCGTCGTAGCTGGAGAACCACGCCTGACGCAGCTCGGGACGGATCTCGAGCATGTCCTGCATGACCGTATCCAGCCGCGACAGCCGTGCCACCTTGCCGTAGTCCTGCAGATAACTGGGGGCCAGCGACGAATAATAGGAGCCGGCCTCCCCGTCATCCTCGGCCACGTAGAGGGTGCCATCCTCACTGAAGACATGACGCGCCATCTCTCGGACACGCTCGCCCGGCGCGATGGGAGCATCCATCTCACGGAGTGCCGAGTGTGCCAGCTGCTGCACTTCCCTGCGCCAATCCTCCACCACCATGCCGGCATGCTCCGCCTCATAACGGCTCAGCTGCTCAAGCTGGGTGCGGATCAGGTCTTCACGGGTCGCTTCCTGCTGCTGCGCGACCAGCCAGTGCAAGCCCAGATAACCGCCCAGCAGTGCCACCTCCATCACCAGCAGTGGCACCAGGGCATGACGCAGCAGTTCATGCCAGACCCAGCGACGGGTCGGACGAGGTGCACCATCCGTGGGGCGAGGCTTGGACATTGCGGCTCCGCGAGCAGGAACAGGAGGGAGACTACGAGGCGAGGCACCTCGGCGTCAGCAGGTTGCGACAGGATACGGCATCATTGCGTGGATGTTGCCTGCTTTGTGAAACCGTCCCCTTGGCGAGGGCCACAAGAGCCTGCACGCCAAGACCGAATGACGCCTGACATCAGCGGCGCTATAATCGAGCCCATTTTCTGCCTGCGCTGCCCCGCTCACTGAGCCGGCGCGGGACGTCCCGCCCAACCGGATCATTTGCAGACCCATGGACAAGACCTACCAACCGAACGCCATCGAGACGCGCTGGTACGAGCGCTGGGAATCCGAGAATCGCTTTGCGCCGTCAGGCCAGGGCGAGAGCTTCTCACTGGTCATCCCGCCGCCCAACGTCACCGGCTCCCTGCACATGGGCCATGCCTTCCAGGATTCCATCATGGACACCCTGGTGCGCTGGCGTCGCATGCAGGGTCGCAACACCCTGTGGCAGGTAGGCACCGACCACGCCGGTATCGCCACGCAGATGCTGGTGGAGCGCAAGGTCGCCGCCGAAGAAGGCAAGACGCGTCATGATCTGGGTCGCGAAGCCTTCACCGACAAGATCTGGGAGTGGAAGGAAGAGTCCGGCGGCAACATCACGCGTCAGCTGCGTCGCATGGGCACCAGCATCGACTGGAGCCGCGAGCGCTTCACCATGGACGATGGCTTCTACAAGGCCGTGCAGGAAGTCTTCGTGCGTCTGCACAAGGAAGACCTCATCTACCGTGGCAAGCGTCTGGTCAATTGGGACCCGACCCTGCACACCGCGATCTCCGATCTCGAAGTCGAGAACCGTGATCAGCAAGGCAGCTTCTGGCACTTCCGCTATCCGCTCGCCGATGGCGTCAAGACCGCCGATGGCAAGGACTACGTCGTGGTCGCCACCACGCGCCCGGAAACCCTGTTGGGTGACACCGGCGTGGCCGTCAATCCCAAGGATGAACGCTACGCAAGCCTGGTCGGCAAGTTCATCGAACTGCCGCTGGTCGGCCGTCGCATCCCCATCGTCGCCGATGAACACGCCGACATGGAAAAGGGCTCCGGTTGCGTCAAGATCACTCCGGCACACGACTTCAATGACTACGAAGTCGGCAAGCGTCAGGGCCATCTGCTGATCAACGTGATGAGCCAGGATGCCACCATCCTGGAGCGCGCCGAGATCTACGACCTGCAGGGACGTCCGCAGCCCCAGGAAGACGCCAGCCTGCCGGCCGCCTACGCCGGTCTGGATCGCTTCGTCGCGCGCGAGAAGCTGGTCGCCGACATGGACGCGCGGGGTCTGCTGGAGCAGGTCGAGACCATCAACAACACCCTGCCCCACGGTGACCGCTCCGGCGACGTCATCGAGCCGCTGCTGACGGACCAGTGGTTCGTGGCCGTCGAGGAGCTGGCACGCCCGGCCATCGAGGCGGTCGAGAACGGCGACATCGAGTTCGTGCCCAAGAACTACGAGAACATGTACTTCGCGTGGATGCGCGACCTGCAGGATTGGTGCATCTCGCGTCAGCTGTGGTGGGGCCACCGCATTCCGGCCTGGTATGACAACGACGGCAACGTCTATGTCGGCCGCAACGAGGAAGAAGTCCGCGCCGAGAACCAGCTGGGTGCCGACATCGAACTGCGTCAGGACGAAGACGTCCTCGACACCTGGTTCAGCTCTGCGCTGTGGACCTTCGGCACCCTCGGCTGGCCGGCGGACACCGAAGAACTCAAGACCTTCCACTCCACCGACGTGCTGGTCACCGGCTTCGACATCATCTTCTTCTGGGTGGCGCGGATGATCATGTTCACCCTGAAGTTCAAGGGTGAAGTGCCGTTCCGCAAGGTCTACGTGCATGGTCTGGTGCGCGACAGCCTCGGGCAGAAGATGTCCAAGTCCAAGGGCAACGTCCTCGATCCCATCGACCTGATCGACGGCATCGGCCTGGATGAGCTGGTCGAGAAGCGTACCGGCAACATGATGCAGCCCAAGAAGGCCAAGGCGATCGCCAAGGCCACGCGCAACGAGTTCCCGGAAGGCATCGAGCCGCACGGTACCGATGCGCTGCGCTACACCCTGCTGTCACTGGCTTCCACCGGGCGTGACGTGAAGTTCGACATGGGCCGTCTCGATGGCTATCGCAACTTCTGCAACAAGCTGTGGAATGCGGCGCGCTACGTGCTGATGAATGCCGAGGACCAGGATTGCGGCGTCAACGGCGAAGCCGTCGAGCTGTCACTGGCCGATCGCTGGATCATCGCGCGCCTGCAGCAGACCGAGCAGCAGGTCACCCGCGCGCTGGAAGAGTTCCGCTTCGACCACGCCTCCCAGGCGCTCTATGAGTTCATCTGGAACGAGTACTGCGACTGGTATCTGGAGCTGTCCAAGCCGGTGTTGTGGGACGAGAACGCCAGCGCGGAAGCCAAGCGCGGCACGCGTCGCACCCTGGTGCGCGCGCTCGAGACCATCCTGCGCCTGATCCACCCGATGATGCCGTTCATCTCCGAGGAGATCTGGCAGCGCATCGCGCCTCACGCCGGCAAGCCGGTGGAAGGCGAGAGCATCATGAGCCAGGCGTGGCCGCAGGCCGACGCCGAGCGGATCGATGAGCAGGCCATCCGTGACATCGAGTGGCTCAAGGGCATCATCATCGCGGTGCGCAATATCCGCAACGAGCTGAACCTGTCCCCGGGCAAGCCGCTGGAGGTCTACCTGCAGAACGGGGCCGACGGCGACGCCGAGCGTCTGGAAGCCAATCGTCTGTTCCTGTCCAAGCTGGCCCGTCTGGAAAGCATCACCTTCCTGGCAGCGGGCGATGAAGCGCCGATGTCCGCCATCCAGCGCGTCGGTGAGCTGGAAGTGCTGGTGCCGATGGCCGGCCTGATCGACAAGGATGCCGAGCTCAAGCGCATCGACAAGGAACACGAGAAGCAGCAGAAGGTCATCACCGGTCTCGAGAACAAGCTCGGCAACGAGAAGTTCGTCGGTCGCGCACCGGCCGATGTGGTCGAGAAGGAGCGCGCCAAGCTGGCCGATGCCCAGGCGGAGCTTGCACTGCTGGAAAGTCAGCGCGCCAAGATCGAAGCGCTGTAAGCCACACTCGTCTTGATCGCAGGCAAAAGCCCCCGGCACCGAAAGGTGCCGGGGGCTTTCTTCATTCCGCGCATGTCACGGGAGTCGGCGCAGGTGCTCAATCGTCGCTAGCGCTCAGTCGTCGCTGGCCGCGACAGGCATGAAGGTCGCCAGCAGGTAGCCGGTGTCATCCATCACACGCAGGCGAGCGCTCTCGCCACTGCCGACGATCTGATAGCGAGCCACCTCCTCCAGCATGCGATTGAAGGCATTGGACTGCTCCGGATTGGGGCACATCTTCATGGTCGAGGCCAGCGGGCCAATCTCCAGGGTCTGGCGAGACTCATCCAGTACCACCGGCCCCATCAGACGATTGCAGCCATTGCTGCCCACCAGACGCAGGCGGTCATCCTCTTCATCCGCCAGCTGCTCCGGTGTCGGGGCCTGCAACAGGAAATTGGGCGCCTCACCGGTCTCCTCGGTCTTCGAGAAGCTCCAGGGGGTACCGACCAGCGCGGGGCTCGCACTGCCGGCACCGCTCCCGCCGCCCTGCCCGGCGTCCGTCGCGCCTGAGTGACTGACCGCGCAGCCGGCCAGCAGGGAAGTCGCGATCGCCAGCGAAGTGGCAAGTGATAGACGGCGCAAGATGACGCTCATGAAGAGATCCCCCGTGATGAGCCTGCCCTCGATGTCAGGCATTGATGAAACGATCGGGCGCGAGCATGCAGACCCGTCGCGTAAACCACAAGCCCCTTGATGCCCTGCGCCATCCCGGTCCCGACAGGCCGACTGGCTTGCGAGACGATAGCCCGCCAGATCGCGTCTGACGCAACGATGCTTCTCTCCTGGAACATTCGAAAACAGTGTTTCTTGAAGAGCCTTTGAAATTACCATACGCCGTGAAGGCAGCGATAGGGATCGCTTGCTGATGCTTGATGATACCTCGCACCATCTGCACCAGGAGGGACGGAGATGCTGACCAGACGACTACTGGCACACAATGCCACAGGATTCGCCTTGCTGATCAGCTGGTGGATACCGGCACTGGATTTCTGGCCCGATCTGGACGGCCGGGTATTCTGGGCATTCAATCACCTCATCTCGCCACTCAATCCGCACTGGGATACCCTGCTGGGGCTTCTCAACACGCGGTTCTTCGATGCTGCGGCCTTCGGCCTGATGGGTGTCCTGTTCTGCTGGGCGATGCTTGAGGATTCGCGCCCCGACCGCTACCGGCGCTGGACCAGCCTCGGCATCACCATGTTGCTGACCGCCGGTATCATCTCGCTGTTCGTGCTGCGCGCCATCAGCTACGGCCATGCCAGTCCGACTCGCGTCTTCCAGCACGCACAGCATCTCTCCGACCTGGTGTCCTTCAAGACCAAGGACTCGGCCTCGAACAGCTTCCCGGGGGATCACGGCTTGATGCTGATGGTCTTCGCCGGTTACATGTGGGCCTTCGCCCCACGACGCATCGCGCTGTGGAGTCTGGCATTCGTGGTGATATTGAGTGCCCCACGCATCATGGTGGGTGCCCATTGGTTCAGTGATGTCTATCTGGGCTCGCTCAGCATTGCACTGATCATTCTGCCCTGGGTGCTGTGTACGCCCGTGGCGTGCCGTCTGGCGAGAGCCATCGAGCGCTGCCTGTCAGGCCTGGGCCGGCACACGCTCGAGAACTGAAGAGCGACTCGAGAGCGCAAGACAGCCTCGAATCACCCCACGAGTGTCCTGTCGGCAAAGTGCCCATGTTCTGCCGGGGGCTCACCCTGATCCCCCTGGCGCGCCGTCTCAGGGGCAGCCAAGAGGCTGCGTGGCTCGCCTTCCCTTTCCTGCTGCCGCTCACCCCCCGCTACCACCCGGTCGCGCCCCTGATGTTTGGCGTGGTACAGGCGACGATCCGCCAGCTGCAGCAGGTCATCCAGTGATTCACACTCATGACTGACGGCGACCCCTATCGAGACGGTGACCGGCACGGCGCTTCCCGCAAACTGTGGCGGCGAGCTGGCCAGCAGGGAACGTATCCGTCCCGCCACGGAAATCGCCTCGCCGCGCCCGCTGCGCGGCAACAGCACCAGAAACTCCTCACCACCGATACGCCCTGCTCTATCCCCCTGGCGCAGTGTGGCATTGAGCAGGCGCCCGATCTGTCTCAGGGCCTCATCACCTGCCGCATGCCCCCGCAGATCATTGATCTGCTTGAAGTGATCCACATCCATCATCAATACCGAGCAGGGCACGGCGTCCTGCCACCATTTTTCCGCCTGGCGCAGGGCCTGGCGCCGATTGAACAGCCCGGTCAGCTCATCGCGACTGGCATCCTGGCGGTACTGGCGTTCGAAGTGTTCGGTGAGTGCCAGCATGCGCCACAGGAAGGTGACCATCAGCATGAAGACGGCAAACAGGTTGAATGACTGCATGATCCAGACAGGGATGAAGCCATCGGAAACATGCTGAGAGGCCACCATCAGCGACAGCACTGCAGCGACGAAGAGAGACAGCGTGCTGATGACACGCACCTTGCCTGACAGGGGTGCAAGATGGATACCGGCCATCACGATGAAGAAGTAATACTCGTAGCCGGCGGCATTGCCGAAGCAGTAGGAGGCAAGCCAGGTCATCAACGTCAGACTGCCCAGTACCAGCACCAGGGCCATCAGCATGTGATGCTGACGATGCAACAGCACTCCCAGCAGCCCCACCAGCACCATGATCCCGCTGGCGAACGCCAGGCGTGGTGCCTTGAGCACCATGAAGACAGGCAGCCAGGCCACATAAAGGCCCAGCACCATCAGATAGACCCACAGATAGGCATGATAGAAACGGCGATGCTCGACAGCGAGCAGACGCGGTTCTTGACGCAACCAGGCACGAGCAACACTCAACATCAGGCAGTCCTTGCCATTCGGCAGTCATCACGTGGGCGAAACTCTCATGACACGGACACGGCCAGCGCGCGACAGGGGGAGTGTCATGGAGCCTGCACCTGTCTGGACGGCAGGGGTAGCCCTGCACAACACCAGAAAGCCACCGCATGACGTGTCATGTCTCATGCGGCGAGCATTATCGTTCTGATCACAGCATAAGCCCAAATGCCGGTTCCGCCAGCCCCGCACCGACATTGCGTCACCATTGTGCGACGCTTGCCCGCGCCTGAGCGCTGTCGGGCATCGCGACCCCCGGCGTGAGCGTTACCAGCTGCCGGTATTGGCCATCGAGACCCACGGTTCCTGCGGCGCAAGGGGTTCGCCGGCCTGCAGCAACTCCAGCGAGATGCCATCCGGGCTCTTAACGAACGCCATGTGGCCGTCACGCGGTGGGCGATTGAGGGTCACGCCATTGTCCATCAGATGCTGACAGGTGGCGTAGATGTCCTCGACACGATAGGCCAGATGGCCGAAGTTGCGCCCACCTTCATAGTCTTCCGGGTCCCAGTTATGGGTCAGTTCCAGCATCGGCGCCTGCATCTCACGGGCACGTTCGGCATCCTGCGGGGCTGCCAGGAAGATCAGCGTGAAGCGGCCCTTCTCGGAATCCTTGCGCGAGATCTCGACCATGCCGAGCAGGTCACGGAAGAAATGCAGTGAAGCGTCGACATCACGGATACGCAGCATGGTGTGCAGATATTGCATGGATCACTCTCTTGAACGATGGATGAGCCGGCACTGAAGACGGGAAAGGACGTACGCCGAGCGAAGCGGGCTCGGCGTACGGGAATATTCTAGACACACGACTGCCGCGCGACGAGTCTCCTCGCCACGCGGCAATGTGGTGATGCTTGCATCCTGCTGCTGGCGCCTCGCGCCGTCAGGCGATGCGTGAACTGCGCTCCAGCCGCACGGGGACCGCCTTGGAGGCAGGTGTGCCGGTATCGCTGCCATGGCTTTCCAATGCGACCAGCACATTGGTTTCCGGATAATAGGCACCGATGCAACCGGCCGGGATATCGTATTCCACCAGCTTGAACTGAGGCGCACGCCGCTCACTGCCATCCGGGCGCGGCTCACCGACCATGTCGACCCAGTCACCATCGGCCAGCCCCAGGCGGGCAAGGTCCTGCGCATTGATGAAGACCACTCGACGCTGACCCGACACGCCACGATAGCGGTCGTTGTAGCCATAGACGGTGGTGTTGTACTGATCATGGCTACGCATGGTCTGCAGGGTCAACCAGCCTTCCCGACGCGCGAGCTGCTGATGCAGCACGGACCCCGGCAGCGCCGCCGCCGAGAACTCCGCCTGGCCACTGGTGGTGGGGAAGCGCAGCTCACGCACCGGGTTGGCGAGATGGAAACCGCGCTTGTGGGCCAGACGGGCATTGAAATCGGCAAAGCCGGGAATCACCGCCGCGATCTCGTCGCGGATGAGATCATAGTTCTCGCTCAGCGCCTCCCAGTTGACCGGGTCACTCACGCCGCGCCGTGGCAGCACCCGGGCAAGCGTGGCGCGCGCGATACCCGCGATGATGCCGGGTTCCGAGCGCAGCTCGTCACTGGCCGGCGCCTTGATGCCAGCGCTTGAGTGCACCATCGACATCGAGTCCTCGACGCTGATGTGCTGGGAGGCCACCTGTGCGGAGCGGTCGATCTCGCTGCGCCCCAGACACGGCAGAATCAGCGCTTGCGTCGTCTTGCCGATCACCAGATGACTGCGGTTGAGCTTGGTGCTGATCTGGACGTTGAGCTTGAGGTTGCGCATGGCCGCCTCGGTGCGCTCGCTGTCCGGCGTGGCGCGCGTGAAGTTGCCGCCCAGCGCGATGAAGGTCTTCGCCCTGCCCTGTTCCAGCGCCGCCAGACTCTCCACGGTGTTGAAGCCCTGGCCACGCGGCATGCTCACGCCATAGCGGGCTTCGAGTGCATCGATCAACGCGGCCGGCGCCTTCTCGTCGATGCCCATGGTGCGGTCTCCCTGGACATTGGAATGTCCGCGAACGGGGCAGGCACCGGCACCGGGACGCCCGAAATGGCCCCCGAGCAGCAGCAGATTGACGATCTCCCGGACGCTGTCCACGGCGTGCAGATGTTGCGTGATGCCCATCGCCCAGGTGCAGATGACGTTGTCGGCCCCGGCGAAGATCATCGCGGCCTCCTCGAGCTGCGCACGGGTCAGCCCGGACTGATCCTCGAGCGTGGCCCAGTCCGTCGCCTCGACCACGTCCTGCCAGGCCGTCGCTCCCCGCGTGTGGCGCTCGATGAAGGAAGCAGCGCGCGTGAATTCGCCGCGCGCCTCCATGGCGAAGAGTGCCTTGGCCATGCCACGCACCGCCGCCATGTCACCCCCCATCCGCGGCTGGTAATAACGATGGCTGATGGGCTGACTGGAGAGGGTCATCATCTCCAGCGGCGACTGCGGGTCGGCGAAGCGCTCCAGCCCCCGTTCACGCAACGGATTGAAGCTGACGATGCGCGCCCCACGTCGAGAGGCACGTCGCAGGTCCCCCAGCATGCGGGGATGGTTGGTGCCGGGGTTCTGACCGAACACGAAGATGGCATCCGCGTGCTCGAAATCCTCCAGCAGTACCGTGCCCTTGCCGACACCGAGACTCGCCTTCATGCCGACGCCACTGGCCTCATGACACATGTTGGAGCAGTCGGGGAAGTTGTTGGTGCCGAACAGACGCACGAACAGCTGATACAGATAGGCCGCCTCGTTGCTGGCGCGTCCGGAGGTATAGAACAGCGCCTCATCCGGTGACGTCAGCGCATCGAGGTGCTCGGCGATGATCGCGAAGGCCGCCTCCCAGCTGATCGGCTCGTAGCGGTCACTGGCCGCGTCATAGCGCATCGGCTCGGTCAGGCGGCCCTGATCCTCGAGCATGAAGTCGTCCCAGCCCAGCAGCTCCGTGACGGTGTGCTGAGCGAAGAAGCGCGGCGTGACACGCTTGGCGGTCACTTCCCAGGCCACTGCCTTGGCGCCGTTCTCGCAGAATTCGAAGGAGGAGCCGTGCTCCGGATCGCCCCAGGCGCAGCCGGGGCAGTCAAAGCCCTTGTCCTGATTGGCCTTGAGCAGGGAGCGCACGCTCTTCCATGGCGCCCTGGAGTGGCTGACATGCTGACCGACACTCTTGAGCGCCCCCCAGCCGCCCGCCGGACCGGAGTAGGCAGCGATGCGGGGATGGCGCGTCATCCTCTCATCCTCACGTGGCAGGCGAGCCGATGCGTGCTCAGGCGTCTCGGGGGCGGCAATATCAGTCATGTCAGGGTCCACAGGCAAAAGGGGAAGGCGGGAAAGGATCAGACAGGCGTGAGTACGCGCCAGGGGCCGTCAGTCGGCCTGCCCACTGAGCAGCTCGAGTCGACGCCCGCGATGGGCACAGATCAGGTTGAGATCACAGGCACGCGCGGTCTCCACCGCTAGGCGTGAAGGCACGGCAAGGGTGGCAAGCGTCGGAATGCGGGCACGGATGGTCTTCTGGACCAGCTCCAGACTGCAGCGACTGGAGACCAGCAGTGCCTCGGGCCAGACGCCGCTGTCGAGACTCATGCCGATCACGCGGTCCAGCGCATTGTGGCGACCGATATCGGCCCCCTGCGAGATCAAGCCGCCCTCGGCGTCCAGCCCCAGCGCCAGGTGCATGCCGCGCCGTGTCGCGCGCTCCAGGCGCTCCAGCCCACGCATCAACGCCTCAGGTGAGAGCGCTGCCCGTGGCGGCAGTCGTGTCAGGCCAGCCATCAGCTCGGCCTCATCCTGCACGCCACAGGCGCCACAGCTGGACACGCTGCTCTCGCGCCGCTGATGGCCCTCGGCCTTGCGCGCCAGCGCCTCGCTGACGTCCAGACGCACCGCCAGCCCATGGCGCAGCCGCGAGAGATGGATGGCAGTGACCTCCTCACGCCGCGTGATCCAGCCTGCGGTGAAGGCGTGCCCCAGCGCCAGTGGCTCCAGCGCCTCGGGGCTCGCCAGCAGCGTGCCCATCGGGATCTCATTGAGCACCAGACTCACGGGTAGCTCGGAGGGCCCATCCAGCTCTCGCAAGGGCCGCTCACGCGCATCCTGATAACGCAGTCCCTCGGTCGCTGCTTGATAGAGTGAATCACTCATTCCGACACCCCGTTGTGCGCGACATCACTGTGCAGATTCGCGAATGTACGCAAGCCGTCATGGCGATACGATAGCGTCATCATCGATCGCTCACCAATTGAACTCGCCCGTACCTTGATAGACACCATCAATGAAATTGCCAGCATGAGGCGACCCCTTGATCCTGCGCAGGAAATTCGTGCGCGAGTCACGTAAAATATGCCGCCGAACCACGAAGGCTCGCCTGGACGACGCGGCACTCACGCGCTGTCGCACGCCTTCCCTTCTGATCATCCTGCTCCGGATTTACGTTCCGGCCCGCATGAGGACTCCTGCATGACCGATACCCCCACGACCGTCGCACCGGCTGCCGACACCGCTCGTCCCAGCCCGCTGGCGCCGCAGCATGTCGTCTGCGCGCTCTACAAGTTCGTCACCCTCGAGGACTTCGAGTCGCTGCGCGAACCGCTGCTGGCAGTGATGGACGAGCATGGCATCCGCGGCACCCTGCTGCTGGCACGCGAAGGCATCAATGGCACCGTCTCCGGCTCTCGCGCCGGCATCGATGCCCTGCTGGCCTGGCTGACGGCAGACCCGCGCCTGGCGGAACTGGACACCAAGCAGTCTCTGGCAGAGCAGTCCCCCTTCCTGCGTGCCAAGGTCAAGCTCAAGCGCGAGATCGTCACCATGGGCGTGGAAGGGATCGACCCGCGCCATACCGTCGGTACCTACGTGGAGCCGAAGGACTGGAACGCGCTGATCTCCGACCCTGACGTGCTGCTGATCGACACCCGCAACGACTATGAAGTGGAAGTGGGGACCTTCAAGGGTGCCGTCAACCCGAACACGGCCGCTTTCCGTGATTTCCCGGACTATGTCTCCCGTGAGCTGGACCCGCAGCAGCACCGCAAGGTGGCGATGTTCTGCACCGGAGGCATTCGCTGCGAAAAATCCACCGCCTATCTGAAGGAGCAGGGGTTTGAGGAGGTCTATCACCTCAAGGGCGGCATTCTGAAGTATCTGGAAGAGGTGCCCCAAGAAGAGACGCTGTGGCAGGGCGAATGTTTCGTGTTCGATGACCGTGTCACCGTCGACCACAAGTTGCGCCCCGGTCAGTTCGACCAATGTCACGCCTGCCGTCTGCCGATCACGCAAGCGGACAAGCAGAGCGACAAGTACCAGAAGGGTGTCAGCTGCCCGCGCTGCTACGACAAGCTCAGCGATGCCCAGAAGGCACGCTTTGCCGAGCGCGAGAATCAGATTCGTCTCGCCGAGCAACGGGGTGAGGCGCACCTGGGCAAGGACGCGCTCGCCCAGATGCAGGCGCGTCGTGACGCCAAGCAGCGTCAGCGCGAAGCGGCTCGTCTGGCCGCGCTCAAGGCGCAGACGAAGGACGCCGACAAGGGCTGACCCCGACCTCGTGCGTGGCTGAAGACTGATCAAGACACCCCGTTTTCACGGGGTGTCTTGCGTTGCCCCCTCCATCATCCGTCCACGTCTGCCGACCGAGGGAGCGAGCGCAACAGCTCCAGCACGGCATTCAGCCGACGGCTATGCTGTTGGCCGCTACGCCACAGCAGCCCCACCGTCTCGCCCTCCCCGGGCAGGCGTCGCGCCACCAGCCCCGTACCGAGACGCGAGTCGGCAAGGTATTCCGCCAGCACGCTCACCCCCAGGCCCGCCTCCAGCATCACGCCCAGCGCCGCGATGGAATTGGCTTCCAGCAACGGCGACGGCTGATGGTTCAGCTGAGCCAGTTGCTGATTGAGCCGGCGTCGCTGCTGCATCTCCGGCGTCAGCAGCACCAGCGGATACTCCCGCAGACACTCCCATGCGGGTGTCTCGGGCAGCAGGAAATGCGCCTGACTGGCAATCAGCGCCGAATGCTCCTGATAGAGCGGTCGGCAGGCGAAGCCGCTCATGGCGGGGGCCGCCGGATAGCCGACCGCGAGATCCAGCTCACCATCCTCCAGCCCCTGAGCCAGCGAGGAGGTGGACAGCTCCCGCATGCGCAGGGAGAGCTGGGGAAAGGCCTCACGCAGACGCGGCAGGAATTCCCCCACCGCCGCCAGCGCGGACGGCACGACACCCAGCGTCAGCCGACCGGTCAGCACGGCCTCGGGTGACAGATCTCCCTTGAGCTCATCCAGCTCGGCGATGATGCGCCGCGCATGCGTCAGCACCCGCTCCCCCTCCGGCGTGAAGCCTTCGAAACGATGCCCTCTGAGAATCAGCGCCGTGCCCAGCTCCTCCTCGAGCTGCTTGAGACGCGCCGAGAGCGTCGGCTGGGTGACATGGCAGACTCGCGCCGCCCGTCCGAAATGGCGTTCATTGGCCAGCGCGACCAGAAAGCCCAACTGCCGATGATCCATGACGGGGTCCTTGCGAGGGGGAGAGTAGAGAAAGTGAATGGCACGCAGAGCAGATGCACGCGACGACGGAAGGCTGGACACGACGACGCCCGGCGGAAATCACCGGGCGTCATCATCGGCGCAGGGCCGCTCTTGCATCACGCCTCATGCCTCACGTCTCGTGCTGACAGTGAAGCGGCGTGCCTGGCGACCTGCTTACTGGGCAGCGTCCTGAACGGCTTCACCTGCGTGTTCGACATCCTGGCCGGCACCGTCAACGGTGTTGCAGCCGGAGAGTGCCGCCACAGTGAAGAAAGAGGCGAACAGCAGTGCAATGGTACGGGACATGGTCATGCTCCTTGTGGTGATGGATATCATGGATCCTGCCATTCAACGCGTCATGCCTGCGCTGATACCCATTACCTTGGGCCACCCTGCGGGGTTTCAAGGGAGAAATTCATGTTTCGTTCATTGCCTGAATCCGCTGCCACCTCACTCGCTCAGCTGGCCGACTCCTCGATGGAGCCCCCCAGATGCTCAAGATCTTCCCCGAAGCCTTCCACGGTGTTGCAGCCTCCCAGCATCAGGCCGAACAGCAGAGCCGTACCGGTCATCATCATGAAGCGTCGCATGGGTATTCCTCTCTCAAGTGCCTGATCGCACGCAAGGTGTCGATCAGGCCGTCAGGCTCAGCTGGCTGCGTTGTCGATCTTGCCACCCAGGTGTTCAAGATCCTTGCCAAAGCCGGCCACCGTGTTGCAGCCCGTCAGGGCCACGCTGGCCACCAGCAAGGCGGCCATCATCAAGCGAGTCACTCGCATGTCATGCATTCCTGATCAATCGTCTCTGCCACTCTGACCTTCGTGACACTGGAAAGTGCCAATTCTCAGCGATTCACCAGCAGGATCTTGCCCAGTGCCTCGCCGGATTCGATCAATTCATGTGCCTTGGCGATATCTCGGAAGCTGAACTGATGCTCGTCCAGCAGCGGGCGAACCGCCCCGGCCTCCAGCATCTCGCTCAAGGCGTTGAGCAGCTCCGGCTGCTCATCCATGCCGATACCGGTCAGCAGCGGCACCGAGCGGAAGATGACATGCAGCGACAGGTTCTTGGCGTGCAGCTGGGTCAGGTCGTGGGTCGAGCGGGTGTTGATGGAGCACAGACGACCGGAGATCGCCGTGGCCTCGATGGAGCGATCCAGATTGTCACCACCGACGGTGTCGAAGACGAGATCGAAGCCACGCCCGGAGGTCAGGCGTGCCACATAGTCACTGACCGCTTCCTCGCGATAGTTGATGATCTCGTCGGCGCCCAGCTGACGCGCCAGATCGGCCTTGGCCTCGCTGGACACGGTGGTGGTGACATGTGCGCCGAGATACTTGGCGATCTGCACCGCGACATGACCGACCCCTCCGGTACCGGCGTGGATCAGCACGTGCTCGCCTTCCTTGATCTGACCGCGCGAGACCAGCGCCGTCCAGGCCGTCAGGAACACCAGTGGCAAGGCCGCGCATTCTTCCAGGGTCAGCGCCGCCAGACTCGGGCGTTTCACGATCACACGGGTATCAGCGATCATGTAATCCGCCAGTGCGCCCTGCCAGCCCTTCACGCCACCGGCGCAGCCCAGCACTTCATCGCCGACCGAGAAATCCGTCACGCCCTCGCCCACGGCGTCGATCACCCCCGCGACATCGCCATTGAGGATGGCCGGGAAGTCGGGGTGCGACTTGACCAGGCCACTGCGCAGCTTGGTCTCGATGGGATTGACGCTGGAGGCGGATACCTTGATGCGCACCTGACCTCGTGCCGGGGTCGGCGTGTCCAGCTCGCGCTCGACGAACACATCCGGGGCGCCGTATTGCTCGATGACCATGGCCTGCATGTGGGAAGACTCCTGAACAATGAGAAAGAAGCGACGCCCTGCCCGCACGGCGTCGTCATGAAAGTTGGGTGACACCGCGCCACGAAGGTGGCGCCATGTCGGCAATGACCCGAGCTTACTCCGTGTCATGCCTCAAATCAGCATCAGGTCAGCACCAGCTTGAGCACGATGAGGAAGATCACCGCCACCGTCAGCCACTTGACCCAACGCGCACCGGCAGGGCTCATGTTGACCCGCGCACCGAGGAAGGCGCCGCTCATGTTGCCGACCGCCAGTACCAGGCCATAGGCCCAGCGCACCTGACCATCGAACACGAAGACCGCCAGCGCCGGCAGGGTATACATCAACACGATGAAGACCTTGAAGACGTTGACCTGGGTCAGATCGATCTTGAGCAACCGGTAGAGCACCACGATGAACAGCACGCCGACGCCCACCTGAATGAAGCCACCATAGAGACCGATGCCGAACATCGCCAGCAGCACGATGGGAGTGATGCGTTCCGGGGTCAGCTCACGGGTGTCGATGCGCGGCGTCGGCAGCAGCATCATGATCGAGCACACCACCATCACCACGATCAGCACACCCTCGAAGGCCTCGGCACTGATCCGGGTCGCCAGCCAGGCCCCCAGCATCGCGCCCAGCACGGCAGGCACGGCCAGTCGCCAGGCCACCCCCATGTTGTGCGCCCCCGCCTTGAGGAAGGTGCTGGTGGCAGTCGCACTCTGCAACGCGATCGCCACGCGGTTGGTGGCATTGGCCTGCGCGGGGGGCAGGCCGAGAAACATCAACAAGGGCAGCGTCAGCATCGAACCACCCGCCGAGAGCACATTGATGAAGCCGGCCACGCCACCCAGCGCGATCAGCGCCACCACGCTGATCAGATCAAGGCCGCCTGCCAGCCCTGCCACATCACTTGTCATGCCGACATTCCTTGTCTTGCCGTAAAAGGGGGACACGCTGCCCGCACTTCGTCATTCAGAGCGCGCGATGCCCGACACACCCTCCTCGCAGGAACCTCGCGAAGGCAGGGATGCCGGGCATCGTGGATGATGCATTGCGTCACGTCATGCAGGATTCAGGCACGTCTGCCGGAACCTGCCGGAACTCAGGAAGCCAGGGCTTCCTGACGGCCACTCTGGCGCACGCTGTAGGTCAGCACGCCCAAGAAGATGGCCAGCCCGGCGATATCATAGGTCAGCTGACCATGCGGCCACAGCATCAGCGCTCCCAGCGGGAACATCGCCAGACGCAGCCACCAGGGCAGTTCGTGCTCCAGATAGCCTTCCATGCCCGCCACGATAGCGTAGATCCCGAACAGCGCGAACACGAAGACCGTCAGCATCTCACCGATGTCACCGGAGATCAGCGGACTCCAGGCGAACAGCAGCGGCACGATGTAGAGCCCCTTGGCGATCTTCCACGCCATCAGGCCTGTCTTCATCGGCGGTGTCTTGGCGATGGCGGCAGCCGCGAAGGCGGTCAGGCAGACCGGCGGCGTGACGTTGGAGTCCTGGGACAGCCAGAAGATGATCATGTGGGCACTCACCAGTGCCATGGTCAGCACGTGCGGCGACAGCGCCTGCTCATACAGCTGGCTCTGGAAGGTATCCGGCACCAGGGCCAGCAGTTCACGTGCGGCGTCCATGCTCATCGGCGCGCCCAGCAGGTCCAGCTTGTCAGGTGCCGCCAGCATGAAGATGGCCTTGGCCTGCTCCGGCAGGTTGCCCGCCGCCAGCAGATCCACCAGCTGGGAGTGCGCGATCAGGTTGTAGAGCGCCGGGGCGGATAGCGTGCCCAGCACGATATAGGACGCCGTCACCGGCAGCCCCATGCCCAGGATCAAGGACGCCAGCGCGACCAGGATGATGGTGATCAGCAGGCTGCCACCCGCCCAGTCGGTGATCATCAGCGAGAAGGTGTTGCCGATCCCCGTGGTGGAGACGACATTGACGATCAGCCCGACGGTGATCAGCAGAATCGCCGTGGTGGTCATGTTGCGCACCCCGGCCAGCATCGCCTCGATGATGTCGCCGAGCTTCATCGGGTTCTTCGACAGCCACGAGGCCGCGATGACGGACAGGATCGCGATGCCGGCGGCGTAGGTCGGCGTGAAGCCGTAGATCAGTGCACCGACCAGCACGAACAGCGGTGCCAGATAGTGCCAGCCATCCTTGAGCACGTCCTTGAGGCGCGGGCCCTGCGGGTCATCCAGCGCCGTGGCGTCGGAGCGCTTGGCCTCGATGCGCACGAACATGGCGACAGACAGGAAGTAGAGCAGCGCCGGCAAGGCGGCCACGCCGACGATGGTCAGGTACGGCACCTGGGTATAGGACGCCATGATGAAGGCGCCCGCGCCCATCACCGGCGGCATCAGCTGGCCACCGGTGGAGGCGGCGGCCTCCACGCCTGCCGCGAAGCGCGCCGGGAAGCCGGCACGCCGCATCAGCGGGATCGTGATCACGCCGGTGGAGACGGTGTTGGCGACACTGGAGCCGGAGACCGAGCCCATCAGGCCGGAGGCGAACACGGCCACGAAGCCCGGCCCACCCTTGAAGCGACCCGCCGCGCAGCGCGCCAGATCGATGATGAAGTCACCCGCGCCGGACTTGACCAGGAAGGCGCCGAACAGGATGAACATGAACACGTAGGACCAGGAAATGCGCGCGATGGAGCCCAGCATCCCTTCGCCGCCGATGAAGCTTCTGAACAGCACCGTCTCCCAGGTCAGGCCCGGGAAGTTGAACACGCCACCGACATACTTGCCCCACCAGGCCACATAGGTCAGCGCGATCAGACACAGCACCGGGATGAACCAGCCGGTGGTGCGCCGCGCGAACTCGAGAATCAGCCCCACCGCGACGATGGAGACCACCCAGTCCGCGGGGGAGAACACGACCCCACGATCATAGAGCGCATCCTCGAAGCCGATCAGATAGAGACCGCAACCCAGTGCCGCCAGCCCCAGCATGACATCCACACCCAGCACCCAGCGCTTGGCACCATCACTGGACGGCGTCAGCATCGGGATGGTCAGCGCGCACAGCAGGCCGAACAGCCCGAAGTGCAACGCGCTCACCCACAGCTCCGACAGGGTCGAGATGGTGTTGAAGTACAGATGCGCCAGACAGATGACGATGGAAATCACGAACACGGCCCGCCCTAGCCAGGGCAGTTCCATGCGCCATGGCGCGGCTTCGACGGATTCATCGCGCACACCGGACAGGTCCGGCGCATCCGGCACGGCTTCAGTGGGACGAGAGGGCTCTGGCGAGCGGGAATCATGCATGGCGGTGCCTCAAGACGGGATCAGACAGCGATGGCGCGGCGGCGACGTGTGGCGTCAACCTGCGCCCGGGCTTGCGAGGAAATGCGGACTTGCTTCATCAATGACGTCGGTGACATCAGTGATGCATGGGCAGGCTTTGGCCTGGCAGAGGCTGGCTTGCGAAACGAAGGCGCAGCATGACGCCGGACCGGCACTGTCTTGTTGGACTGCACAGCCCTCACCGCGGCCATGGGCGCGCGATGAGGGCAGCGATGGAGCGGACTCAGGGGTGGGTCAGTCGGCGATCAGACGCTCAGGGATCTCGATGCCCTGCTCCTTGAAGTAACGCACGGCACCCGGGTGCAGCGGCAGCGGCAGACCAGCGATGGCCTTGTCGAGTGCCATGGCCTTGGTGGCCGGGTGGATGTTGTTCAAGAACGGCAGGTTCTCGTACATGGTCTTGGTGATCTGGTAGACGTCTTCTTCGGAGACGTCATCACGTACCACGAGGATGTTCGGCTGGGCGATGGTGTTGATCGCCTTGTCCTGGCCCGGATAGGTGCCAGCGGCGATTTCATACGGTGTCCACAGCTCGAACTGGGAATTGACCTTGGCCAGCTGCTCTTCGGTGAAGTCCAGCGTGGTGATCTCGTCACCGAGGTTGGCGTAGGCACGCGTCACGGCGGAAGCCGGTGCGCCTGCCGGAATGTTCATGCCGTCGATGTTGCCGTTCTGCATCGCGTCGGCACTCGGGCCATAGCCCATGTAGGCCAGATTCATCTTGTCGGCATCGATGCCCAGCTGCTCGAGAATGAAGCGACCCGAGCCCTCGGTGCCGGAGTTCTTCTTGCCGATGGAGAAGCTCTTGCCATAGAAGTTGGTCATGTCCTCGATGGTGCCGGTCTTGACCTCATCGTTGCGTGCCACGAAGTGCTCGACGTTCTGCCACAGCATCGAGATGCTGCGCAGGTCCTTGTGCGCCTTGTTGACCGGCGGAGTGCCATTCCATGCCCAGGCGCCATAGAGGCCCTGGATGATGCCGAACTGGGCCTGGTTCTCTTCCATCAGCTTGAGGTTCTCGCCGGAGCCGGCGGAGGAGATCGCGGACACCGAGATGCCGGCGGTCGGCTCGAGCTTGACCTTGATCAGCGTGGAAAGCGCCACGCCGACGGGATAGAAAGTACCGCCGGTGGTCGCGGTACCCATGATGTACTTGCCTTCCGCCTGGGCTGCGGCACTGAGGCCCAGAGAGGCAGCGATGGCGAGACCGAGGCCGGCCTTGAGGAACTGGCGCTTTTGCATGGAATGACTCCTTGGCGGGCCTGCCGGAACGCAGGCGAACCCTTATTGTTGGAATAGGCGAGACGTGGCGATAGCGGACGGGACAGCGAAGGTCAGGTCGTACTGCCCAGCCTTGAGTGAAGACTAGCAAGTGTCGAGCAGGGGCGGTATTTGGCGATGGGGGCATTGCGCCAACGGCCGGCCGGCATGGCGCAAACCGAAAAGTGGCAGGATTCTGCCGATCTGGTCACACTGGAGACATTCAGACACCTGGCCTGGGGACACCCGTGACGGCCCCGCCGGCAGACGGACCGGCAGACCAGCCGAGGCCATTCGGGCGCGCCAGCCCCGCGACGACGAGGAACGACAATGAATGATTTCACCCTGCACCCGCAGCTGGAGGCAGACACTCACTTCGTGGCCGACCTGGCATTGTGCAGCGTGCGCCTCATGAACGATGCGCGCTATCCCTGGTTGATGCTGGTGCCACGCCGTGCGGACATTCGCGAAGTCTATGAGCTGGACAGCCATTCCCAGCACCAGCTGTGGCACGAGACCACCCTGCTCGGCGAGCTGTTGATGCAGCTCAGTGACGGCGAAAAGCTCAATATCGGCACCCTGGGCAATGTCGTGTCACAGCTGCATGTACACGTGATCGCCCGCAGCAGCGATGATGCCACCTGGCCCGGGCCGGTCTGGGGAGTGGGACGCCCGAAGGCCTATGACAATGAAGCGCTCACCACGCTGATTGACACGCTACGCATGAAGATCGCCGAGCTGCCGACCTATTCCTTCTAGCGCCCTGTTCAGGCGCCAACGACAACGGGGCCCAGCGGGCCCCGTTGTCGTGATGGGAAGGAAAGCCAGTCAGCATGACATCAGTCGGACGCCGAGTGCCGGACGCTGGATCGCCAAGCACCTGTCATGTGCCTGCTTCTAGTGTCTCGACGGCGGGGCGCGGAGCCACCAGAGACGCGGCGGGAGCGGCACGCAACGGGGACGGCGCGCCCTGTGCCGCGCGCCCGAACGGCGAGGCACCGCGTCCGGTGGGGGATTCCAGCGCATTGAGACTGCTGGCGACCAGCAAGGCCCCGAACACGCTGATGACGATCCCGCCGAGCAGCCCGATCACCGCGGCCCATGGCCACTGACGAAGCACTCCGCCCGCTTCGCGCTTGCCGGTCAGGCGCGCCGTGCCCGCCGCCAGACGCCCGCTGGCCTTCATCAGCAGCGTGGCCATCGCCACGCTGCCCACCGTCAGCGCGGTGCCCAGTGACATCGCCAGCACCGCCAGTACCCCGCTGCCGACCAGATTCAGCGCCAGCGCGGCCAGCAATACCAGAATCGCGCCGGAACACGGCCGCAAGCCGATCGCCAGCACCGCCATGCCCATGGTGCGCCAGTCGCCGCTAGCCTGCTCCGCCGTCACGCCATGCGCATGGCCGCAACCGCAGTCATGCCCGTGTGAATGATCGTGGCCGTGAGAGTGGTCGCGACCATGCGACGGCTCGAACGCCAGCTCCTGCATCGCTGGCGCTTCCTGTGTCGTCACGCTCTCTTCCATGCCAGTGGTGGCGGGTGCCCTGAGTGCCCGCCACAACGCACGCGCGGCACGCCACAGCAGCAGCAGGCCCAACGCCAGTACGCCGACATGGCTGAGCAGAGTGACCTTCTCGACCTGCCCGAGCACCTCACGCCCGGCCCAGTCCAGCAGTCCCGCCCCGAGGCCGACCAGCACCAGCGCACTCACGCCCTGCAGCAAGGCCGCCAGCAGCGAGAGCCATAGCGCACGTCGCCGCGCGATGGGCTGGCTGGCCAGCAGCGTACTGATCACCACCTTGCCATGGCCGGGGCCCGCCGCATGCAGCACTCCGTAAGTGAAGGACAGCCCGATCAGCGCCCAGGGGGTGCCGGGGTGCGCGGCAAGCTCGCTCATGGCGCGCCCGAGCGAGCGCTGAAAACGCGACTGTTCAGCGAAGATCCAGCCCAGCGCCTCACCCCAGGCCTGTACCAGGCTCGGCCACAGGGCCATGCCCAGCACGATCAGTCCGAATCCGAGGGCCAGCCACCCGGCCAGGCGTCGCCCTCGCGAAGAGGCCGGCTTGAGCAGGCCATCACGCATGCCCTTGAGGCTTTTGACATCCCCAAGCCCGGTGGTGTCCTTGTGCACATCGCTCATCGAGACGCCTCACAATGGACACTGCCGACATCGGCGAAATACTGGCCAAGATCCATCGGCGCGGTGGCATTGATATCCAGCATCGAGGCCTCGGCGACCTTCTGGGGATCCGGGTCTGCCTTGGCGATCTTCGCCGTACAGTCCATCGGCACCTGCTGCGAGGACAACCCCTTGATCACCAGCCCTTCCTGGACGGCAATCGCGTCCGGGTCATGCAGGATCTCGATGTAATAGGTGGGATCATAGATGCGATAACTGAGCGTATGGCCGGCCATCGGCACGGGTTCGGCCAGAGGCAGTTCCATCTGGAAGGCGACGCGCTCCCCCTTGAGCCAGGTGGTCTGGCGTGTCGCCTCTCCCAGCGCCACCGGCGCTCCGTCACGCTGAACATGGGTGTAATAATCGAACTGGGAAAGATTGGCGAGGATCTCGCTGCCCAGCGCATCCAGGCGCTGCTCCATGCTGGTATCGTCCTGCAGGGCGGCCAGCTCCTGCCGCAGCGTCAGGCTATAGAAGGGGTCCAGCAACCAGTACTGACGCAATGCCACCGCCCGCCCCTGATCATCCAGGCGCAGGGTCACGCGCAGATCCACCCAGCCATGCGGATGGGCAAGCGCCGGTTGACTGACCATCAACGACGCGATGGCCAACATGCCGACCCACGCCCCCGTCAGCAAGCGCAGGCAACGACGCCAGGCGCGCGGAAACGATCGCGCATCATCGCGATGATCAACAGCAAGGGGCATGCAGACACTCCGGAAAGGCGGATACGAAGAAAAGCGAATGCCAGGCGTGGCACATCGTCGTTACCTTATAACATTCGGGGGCACGAACCACCCCTTCGACGCCAGACCGACAATTTGATTCCCGAGCAGGCGCTCATTCCGATGCCCCGTCCGCACCATGACGAAAGTCATCACGCCGCAGTCCGTACTTGTGCATCTTGAGGTTGAGCGTCCGGCGCGGAAGGGCCAGTTCCTCCAGCACCTGGGCAATGTTGCCTCGGGCACGTGTCAGGGCCGCTCGAATCAGCGTCGCCTCGAACAACGCCACCTGCGCGGCAAGCCCGTCCGGGTCCTCCTCTCCCGCTTCCTGCCCGGTCGCCGGCGGCTCCTGCCCCTGTTCACCCAGCACGGTCCGCTGGCTGGCCAGCTGACGCAGCTGGGCAAGATTTCCGGGCCAGTCGGCCGCCATGAGGGTCGTCAGCTCGCCCCGGACGAAGGGCAGTTCAGGAACCTGATGAACCTCGGCGGCCTGGCGGCTGAAATGCGCCATCAACAACGGGATATCCTCGCGCCGCTCACGCAGTGACGGCGTGACCAGCTCGATCTCCGCCAGCGCATGCCCCCGCGTCAGCCCCAGCGTGCCGGAGGCCACCAAGGCCTGGACGCTGCACTCGGCGCTGAAGACCACCCGCGGCGCGCGACGTCCGCCCTCGGGCTGAGCGTTCAGCCAGGCATCCAGCCACTGCCACTGCTCACGGCTCAGGACGTCGACGTCATGCAGCAACAGGGTATTCATCTCGGGAGCGGCCTGAAGAGCCTCATCAATCGCCTCGGACAATGCCGCGCCGCTCGACGCCTTGGTGCTCGACGCCATACCGACCAGGGCACGACATTCGACCTTCGCCAGCAACGCGGAGGCCGGCGATGTGCCGACGCGCTGGGCCTCTCCCTCCGCCGGCGCATGCTCGGCGAGTGCCAGCGCCGTGGTGGTCCGCCCGCTGCCCGACTCCCCCGTGATCCAGACGCGTGCCGGATGCCCCTTGAGCTCCAGTATCTGCTCGCGCAACTGACGTATCTTCGCGCTTTCACCACGTAGCAGACCGGCAAGCCCCCGCACGCTCAGGCGACGACGCAGCCGCTGGTTCTCATCGTTCAGCCGCCGGCCTGCCAGCGCCTGACGCAGCTTGAGCTCGAGCGCTTCCGGGTCAAAGGGCTTCTCGATGAAATCGCGCGCTCCGCCCTGCATGGCCGAGACCGCAGTGGCCACATCGCCATGCCCTGTCATCATCAGCACCGGCAGCTCCGGCGCCTCGAGCGTGAGCCGTGACAGCAGCGTCAGTCCATCCATGCCCGGCATGCGAATGTCACTGATCACCACACTGACCGGCTCGCCGGCGGCCAGCGCTTCCAGCAAGGCCTCGGCCCTCGGGAAGCATCGCAGGTTGAGGTCCGCAAGTTCCAGCCACTGAGACAGCGATTCCCGCACGGCCGGGTCGTCGTCCACCAGCCAGATGGGCGCCTCGCGGGTCAGCTCATGATCCTGAGTCAGGCGCTCATCGCCCGTCTCGAAGGCAGCATCACTCATGGTCAGGTGCCTCCGGGGTCAGTCGAGTGGGTGTCGGGCTGCCCGCGTCATCAGGGGGCGTGCACAGCCACAGTTCGAAGTTGGCACCGCCCAGCGCACCCGGCGGGGCATCGTCCGAAAGCCGCAGGACACCGCCCAGGTCACGTGCCATGCCATAGCTCAGAAAGAGCCCCATGCCCATGCCGTCACCCACTTCGCGGGTGGTGGTGAAGGGGTCGAACAGGGTGGCCCGCAATGCCGGGTCGATCCCGGGGCCATTGTCCTCGATGCGCAGGCAACCGCCGGGCCGCCCCTCGAGCCAGGCAACCTCAGGCCAGGCCTGCCAGCTCAGCCGGATACGGGCGCGCCCGCCCAGGGTGCCATCGCGCTGCTGACCCTCCAGCGCATCCACGGCATTGCGGATCAGGTTGGTGAGCAGCTGCTCGAGGCGCGCCTGCTCTCCCATCACCCGCACCTCTGGCATCAGTCCCTGCCGCTCGATCACGAGCCCCAGAAGCTCGCACCGCTCATCAAGCAGTTCCAGGGCGTACTCGATGCGAGGCACCAGTGCCAGCGGCGCTGGCGGCTGCTGACTGGCCGGCCGCACGAACACCCGCAACTGGCGGATCATGTCGCCCAGACGCTCGGCCAGTTCCGCGATACGCGTGAAATTGCCGCTCGCCGCTTCGGCGGCACGTGGCAGCAGCTCCGGGCGGGTCGTCGCCTGAGACACGCCACGCGTCAGCAACTTCCCGCCACTGGCGGCATAGGTGCGAATGCCGACCAGCGGCTGATTGAGTTCATGGGCAATGCCGGCAGCCATGGTGCCCAACGCCGCCAGCTTGCCCGCCTGCACCAGCTCGTCACGGGTGGCCTCAAGCTCGCGGGAGCGCTCGGCGACACGCTCCTCGAGACGCTCGTTGATCTCACGCATGACCACCGCCTCACGCCGGATGAGCCGCAGGCGCGCCTGACGCTCGCGCATCCACAGCGCCAGCATGCCCAGCCCCAGCAGTACCGCCAGCCCGGCCAGCATGGTGTTGCGCGCCTGTATATAGAGAGGCCGCAGCGGCATCAGAAAGTGCAGCTGCCAGGCCAGCGGACCACTGAACAGCGACTCATCCAGATAGCGCTGGCCGACGGAAGTCGAGGAGCGGGAAGACGCCTCACCCGCCCCCAGCACCAGACTGCCGTCTTCCAGCGAGCGCGCTAGCGGGGAGAGCGGCGCCCCACGAAATTGCTGCTGCGCCCGGATGTCGTCGAGAGCGGCGGGCGCGAGGGGTTCGAGAGTGCGGTATTTCCAGCTCCGCCGTGAGGCCAGCAGCACGACACGATTGGCATCGGCCAGCAGTACCGTTTCGCCGGCCTGGCGCCAGGTATCCTCCAGCGCCTCCAGCGAGACCTTGACCACCAGCACGCCCAGCGGCTGGCCGCCCGCCCCCGCCACGGGCGCGGACACGAAGTAGCCGGGGCGCCCCGTGGTATTGCCCACCGCAAAGAATTCCCCGCGCCCGCCCGCCATCGCATCCAGGAAATAGGGCCGGTAGGCGTAGCGATGGCCCACGAAGCTGTCAGATTCATCGAAGTTGCTCGCGGCCAGCGTCACGCCGGAGGCATCCGTCAGGAAGATCGCGGCGGCGCCGGATTCCCGGGCCACACGCTGCAGGTGCCAGTCGAGACGATTGCCGGACTCGGCGACATCGGCCGTGTCATCGAAGGCGGCACGCACGCGCGGTTGTCGCGCCAGCATGGCGGGCAGCCACTGAAAGCGCGACAACTCCGCATTGAGGGTGCTGGCATAGAAGTGCAGCCGAGTGGCCGCATGCTGGCGTGCCTCACGCTCGCTGCGGGCGAACTCCCACTGCCAGAGCGCGAACAGCACCAGTACGCCGGCCAACAGGCTGGCGCCCAGTGCCAGCCAGGCCAGGCGCCGTCGTCGGTGCAGACTCAATCCCTCCGGGCGCAAGCGATCGGAAGATGCCCGACCACGCCCCGGGGCATGGCGCGATGTCATGGGGTGCTGGCGATCATGGCGTGCCGATCACCGGCACGGTACGTGCGTTCAGCGCCACTGCCACGTCCACCAGCAGGTTGTCGAGACGCCCCGGCGCGATCTCGGCGCCATTGCTGTCACCCGTCACGCTCAGACGAATCTGGCCGTTCACCTCACTCACCCAGGCGTCGAGGGTCAGCGGTGGTCTGGCGGCGTAGCTGGCATCCAGCCGCTCGAGATCCGGGTCTGCCCGCTCGATGATGAAGCCGCGCTCCGCAAGCGTGGTCATCAGCGTGACGAAGACCTGCCGGGAGGTCAGCGTGCCGCTGTCGGGCGCGATCACCGCGGTACGGGAGTCCGGGGCATGGGTCGGCTGTGTCATGCAGCCGCCCAGCGACAGCAGGGCGAGACAGGCCACCAGACGCAGGCAGCGAGAAAGGGAAGGATTCATCAGCGCACCTCTCGAGGGTCACGGCCCGCCAGCGCGGCTTCCAGCTGACGTTCGATCTGTTGACAGCTCTCGCTGAGATTCTGTGGTCGGGCATCGATGACATACCCGCCCTGGTTGATGACCTGCTCATCACGGATCACGCGCACTCGCTCGTCCGGTGCCACCAGCGAGATGCGCTCGAAGCTGATCGGGTCGTCCCGATAGACGTCATTGCCCACCCCGACACCGATGCCACGCCCGGCGGCCACGCCGTAGCCCACCGAGAACCCGATGCGAGAGCCGAAGGGCCCCTCGATGGCCCCGAGTCCCGGTTGGTCGACCTTGCGCTCCCCGGTCACCAGGCCCAGCGACAGCTCACTTTCGCGCACCTTGTAGCCACGGGCCTCCACGACCTCGGCGGCGGCGCGCAGCCACTGATCGGCATCGCCCTGACGCGGGAAAATGCAGGCCGCAGGCAGCGCTTCGCTGTCATGGGCAGATAGCGGGTCCTGACTCGTCAGCGTGGAACAGCCGCTCAACAGCAGCAGGCCCGAGATGAGCAGCCCCGTGCGAGACACCGCTCCGGCCTGCGGCGTTCGAGCACTTGCCTCGGTCCGAGAGGGAGCTAAGGGAAGTCGAGAGAACATGCGAACGTCTCCGGTCAGCCATCTGACTTGGCGATCCATCACGATTTTCATCCGCGAGATGGCGCAAAGCCACTAGACTGACACTTAAGCCTTGTAGGATTTGTGCATAACTATAGTATCAAGCAGTAAAGGGGCCTGAATGCAGACGGTCTCATCTTAGCTCGCCACCACGCCAACGCCTACCTCATGCATGTTCCCGGGCGACGGCCAGTACCGGCTGGCACGACGCCTGACCCGCGATGCGCCAAGGCATCAGCGTGCCGTAGCGCTTTCGTCCCCATCGCATTTCCATGGCCTCATCATCGGTTACACATGGAAACGATATGGCGCGGACAACTCACGACGCCACAGGTTCAATAAGTTACCATTATCGTCGAACAGGCAATCAGGGAGAGAAATTTATGTCAGAAAATGCCGACCAACCTACGGTCGCGAAGATCAATCCGCCAGTCTTCTTCGGCTCCGCCGTGGTGATACTGGCGTTCGTGATCTTCACCGTATCCATGCCCGAGACGGCGAACGTGGTCTTCGGCCACGTCCAGACCTGGATCATCGATACCGTCGGCTGGTTCTACCTGCTGGCCATGGGGCTGTTCGTGGTCT
Source organism: Cobetia sp. 10Alg 146 (assembly GCF_029846385.1). NCBI lineage: Bacteria > Pseudomonadati > Pseudomonadota > Gammaproteobacteria > Oceanospirillales > Halomonadaceae > Cobetia > Cobetia sp. 10Alg 146. Next base: position 68,018 of record NZ_JARWKT010000006.1, on the reverse strand, counting down.
TCACGCTGGGGCTCGCCTTCTCGAAATCCGGTGACATCAAGCTGGGGCCGGACCACTCCGAGCCGGACTTCAGCTACGGCTCCTGGTTCGCGATGCTGTTTTCCGCGGGCATGGGTATCGGCCTGATGTTCTATGGTGTCGCCGAGCCGGTCTTCCACTTCACCGCACCGCCCGTGGGCGATGCCGGTACCGTGGAAGCCGCTCGCGAGGCCATGAAGACCACCTTCTTCCATTGGGGCATCCACGCCTGGGGCGTCTATGCCGTCGTAGCACTGGCGCTGGCCTACTTCAGCTTCCGCCACAACCTGCCGCTGCGCATCAGCTCCGCGCTGTACCCGCTGATCGGCAAGCGCATCCACGGCCCGATCGGTCATGCCGTCGACATCTTCGCCGTCTTCGGCACCATGTTCGGGGTGGCCACCTCGCTGGGTCTGGGGGTGCTGCAGGTCAGCTCCGGTCTGCATTATCTGTTCGATATCGACAACAGCCTGACCACCCAGGTCATCCTGATCGCCATCATCACCGGCCTGGCGACCATCTCCGTGGTCATGGGGCTGGACGGCGGCATCCGTCGTCTCTCCGAGCTGAACCTCGGTCTTGCGCTGGCATTGATGCTGTTCGTGCTGTGCGTTGGCCCGACCATCTTCCTGCTGCAGACCCTGATCCAGAACATCGGTGGCTACCTCAGCGAAGTGGTCGACAAGACCTTCAACATGTTCGCCTACATCCCGGAAGACGGCCCGTCCGAGTGGCTGGGTGGCTGGACCCTGTTCTACTGGGGCTGGTGGATCGCGTGGTCCCCGTTCGTCGGCATGTTCATCGCACGCGTCTCGCGTGGTCGTACCATCCGTGAATTCGTCTATGGCGTGCTGTTCGTGCCGATGGGCTTCACCTTCATGTGGCTGACCTTCTTCGGCGACAGTGCACTGCACCTGTTGATGACCGACGCCGCTGGCAATCTGGCCGAAGCCGTCTCCGCGGATGCCTCCGTGGCACTGTTCAAGTTCCTGGAACTGTTCCCGTTCGGTAGCGTGACCTCCCTGCTGGCCACGGTGCTGGTGGTGACCTTCTTCGTCACCTCCTCCGACTCCGGCTCATTGGTCATCGACATGCTGACCTCGAAGGAAGGCGATGAATCTCCGGTCTGGCAGCGCATCTTCTGGGCCGTGTCCGAAGGTTTCGTGGCCGTGGCGCTGCTGATGGCCGGGGGTCTCGGCGCACTGCAGACCGCCTCGCTGGCCTCTGCTCTGCCCTTCGCCATCATCCTGATGTTCGTCTGCTACGGCCTGCTCAAGGCGCTGCGTCTTGAAGGCGTCAAGCAGCGCTCCATGCAGCATCTCAGCAACACGCCGGGGCATACCGCCGGTGGTGCACGCAGCTGGCAGAAGCGCGTCCAGACCCTGGTCGAGACGCCGCAGCAGAAGAATGTCGAGCAGTATCTGTCGGATGTCGTGACGCCGGCGCTGTCGGATGTCGCCAAGGAGTTCGAGGCGCAGGGGCTGGATGTGCGCGTCAACGACGAAGATGACCGCAGCTATCTGCAGGTCAGCCATGGCGACGAGATCGACTTCATCTATGGCGTACGTGTCCGCGAGTATGCAGCACCGGCCTTCGCGCTGCGCAACGTCAAGCGCAAGGGCACCAGTGACGTGGAGCGCCAGTACCGGGCCGAGGTCTTCCTGCGCGAAGGCGGCCAGACCTATGACCTGATGGGCTACACCAAGGAGCAGGTCATCGGTGATGTACTGGATCAGTACGAGAAGCACATGCACTTCCTGCACATGGCGCGCAACTGACGCCTGAGCGTTGCTGAAGTGATGACAGCTGCTGGTCTGGCTGTCGCAAAGGCCCCGCCCCGTGCGGGGCCTTTGCGTTTCTCACGGTCATGCCCCGGCAATGAACCGCGTGCTACCTTGCCGTGCCACCTTGAAAAGCGTCATCCTGAGCCGCATGTACCAGAAAGACGCTTGATCACGGATTCATCGTGAGGCACTGGATGGCTCAGTCATCCGATCATTCGCACCGGAACACGTCATAGCACCAGACGATCACGACGATGCAGCGAATTCGTTACTGCGCGGCACCGTCACCCTCTACACTGGTGTCATCGACCCGGTTGCTCGGGCCTGGTGCCATGGGCTTGGCTTCATGAACCTGAGGCACTCGAAGGTAAGGGATATCGCCTGCTTGTCCTCAGTGCCCGCGCCCTGCCTCACCACGTATTCCAACCACATTTCACGTCGCCCATTCTCAAGGAGAGTCTTCATGTCCACCGATACCAATGCCATTGGCCTGCACACTTCCAGCGCAACCCAGCTGGCGGAGCACCTCAATGTGCTGCTGGCCAACTACCAGACCTTCTACATGAACGCGCGTGGCTATCACTGGAACGTGAAGGGCAACCAGTTCTTCGAGCTGCACGTGAAGTTCGAGGAAACCTACACCGACCTGCTGACCAAGGTCGACGAGATCGCCGAGCGCATCCTGACCCTGGGTCACGAGCCGATGCACGCCTACAGCGATTACGCTCGCGTGGCGACCATCAAGGAAGACACCCACGTCAGCGATGGCACCGCTTGCGTCAAGGGTCTGCTCACCGGCTACAAGTCCCTGATCGAGCTGCAGCGTGAAATCCTCTCCGTCGCCTCCGATGCCGACGATGAAGGGACTGCCTCGCTGGTCGGCGACTACATCCGCGAGCAGGAAAAGACGGTCTGGATGCTGTCCGCCTACCTGGGCGAGTGATTCTGACCAGGACACCATCGCGTGTCTGACACTGCGGCCAGCGTGATCGGCAGGCCGTGAACGCCGCCTTCTGTCCCGTGCTTGCGCGGTGTCCGGAAGGCGGCGTTTTCGTGGGTCGGACACCATTCGAGGGGCAGACTCGAGAAGAACTTGAGCTCGAGAAGGACTTGAGCCCGAGAAGAACTTGAGCTCGAGAAGAACTTGAGCAAGAGGCGCAGGACCATGCTCGGAAGCGCATCATCACGCGACACGCAGGGTGGCTGCCAATCAGGCAGGTTGATCAGGCGTCATACCAGGAGGGTTGCATGTCACTGCCGCTGACACGTCTGCTACGCAAGTTGCTGCATGTGGCTGCCAAGCCCATGCGCCATGCCCAGGGCAAGGATGGTTGCGTCATCCATGCCTATCGTGGCTATGGCTCACACAATGAAGCCTTTCTGATGGGCCGCATCTTCCAGCAGCCCGGTTCGCGCAGTCAGCTGGCGCCCGGGGCCGGGCGCGACCTGATGGATGTCGGCCGCCGTCTGCTGCGCTGGGGCAAGGGCGGCGTGGAGGTGGACGTCAGCCTTGGCGGTAACCAGACCACGGTCGTCACCGACCGCGATGGCTACTTCAGCGTCCACCTGCCTCTGCTGTCGCCCTTGGCAGATCAAGGCCAATGGCAGACGGCACGGATCACCGCCCGGCCGCCGAAGCAGGCCGCTGTCGAGGGCGAGGCCCAGGTCTACCTGCCACCGGCCAGTACCCGACTGGGCGTGATCAGCGATATCGACGACACCGTGATGTACACCGGTGTCGCCAACAAGCTCAAGATGCTCTATCGGCTGTTCATCGAATCCGCCGAGCGACGCACTGCCTTCCCGGGAGTCGCCGCGCTCTATCAGGCGCTCCACGAGGGCAGCGACGGTCAGCAGAGTCGCCCGCTGCTCTACGTCTCACGCGGCCCCTGGAGCATCTATGAGATGCTGGAGGTGTTCTTCCAGCACAACCGCATCCCGGTCGGCCCCATCCTGTTCCTGCGCGAATGGGGGCTGACGCTGCAGCGCCCCCTGCCCAAGCGCTCGGAAGACCACAAGCAGGCGCTGATCGAGAAGATGCTCGACCTGTATGACGAGATGCAGTTCCTGCTCATCGGAGACAGCGGTCAGCATGATCCGGAGGTCTATGCCGATGTCGTGCGCCGTTACCCGGGCCGCATCTGCGCCATCTACATTCGCCAGATCGGTGACTCCGAATCGCGCAAGGCAGAGCTGGCCACGCTGGGCGAGGAGCTCTCCGCACTGGGCTGCGACATGCTGTTGAGCACCGACAGCCTCGACATGGCGCATCATGCACACGCCAATGACTACATCGATGCCGCCAGTGTCGAGATGGTACGTGCCGAGATCGAGCATCAGCGCGCCGAAGAGCCTGTCTGACCCACGACGACCCACGATACGCACGATACGCACAACGCAAGACGGAGACCCTGAGGTCTCCGTCTTGCGTTGTGGCCAGCGGGCAAGATCAGGCGATACGTGAGCGAATCAGGTGATCCAGTGACAGACGCCCCGGGCCCTGCAGCACCAGTACCAGCAGACTGGACAGCCACAGACCGTGCGTCACCCAGGCTTCCGGGTAGACGAACAGCTGAATGGTCAATGTCATGCCGGCCAGACCCAGCGCGGCAAGGCGGGAGCCCAGGCCCAGCCACAGCATCAGCGGGAAGAGATGCTCGGCAATCGTGGCCAGATAGGCGGCCAGTACCGGCGGGACCAGCGGCAACGCGTATTCGTACTCGAACAGGAAGAAGGTACTTTCCTTGAGCGCGAAGCCGTCGACCTTGGTCTGCGCTGACATGAAGAACACGGCGCCAATGACGATGCGCATCAGGATCAGCACGGCATCCATGCGCAGATTTTCCAGCCAGACGAACACGTTCAGGACTTGCCCCGCCACACCGGTACGGACCGCGGGCGTCGTGGATGACTCAAGGCTCATGATGAGGCCTCCTCAAGGATGCGCCAGTGCGCGAGAAAAAGGGGATGCGCCAGCTCGGCCCGGATAGGTCGGCAGGAGACTGGCATGGACGAAAGATCATGGGGCAACACTAGTCCGGCGCGAGAAACACGCCACTTGCCAGCAGAGGGGCCAGCAGCTGCCCCAGGTCCTGCTCGGGATGGACATCCGCCAGCATGGCGGCCGCATCCGCGAGCGATTCACCCGCCAACAGCAGGTCGAGCAACCAGGCAGCCGCCTCTGACAGCACCGTCACCTGAACCTCCAGGGCCGGACGGGTGATCAGCAGGTTCTCGGGCCGCGCGACATCCAGGCCTGCAAGGCTGGCTCCCTCATGCTGGTGGCGTTGCCAGACCTCGAAGATCGCATGCTCCAGGCGCAGCAGACCTGCCGCGGGATGAGGCAGGAAGGTCAGCGCCATCACCGCCTCAGGTGACAGCTGCGCCAGCCTGGCCGGTGCCAGCACTTCAGCGTCGGCGGCGTGATAGGCCGTGAGACGCGCGGCCTCGAACCGCGCCAGATCCACCGCGTAGAACGGCAGCTGAGCGACCGATGCCTGTCGATGCTCGACCAGCGTCGTCAGAGTCGTGTGCAAGGTCTCGGCAAGCCCCGCCCCGTACTCCATCATCAAGGGCGATTCCGGCAGGTGACGGCGTGAGTGATCATGCGCCAGCGCCGCGAAGAAGCGCTCGCCCACGACCTGACGCGTCACGGGATAGGCGTCCTGCAGCGCGGAGACCAGGCTGGCCCAGACATTGTTGCGATAGACGTCAAGACGCCCCTGATGTGCCGCCTCGATGCCCGGCAGATGACGGTCAGGCTGCTCAAGCGCCGTGATGAAGGCCCGCTGCCAGGTGAGAAGATCATGGTCAGTCATGGGGGCCGTTGGCGTGCTCATCGCGGACTCTCCACCTGAGGGCCAGAGGTCTGCGGAACCCGAGAGCCCTGTTGAACCAAGGCGCTCTGCAGAATCTGCTCGGCCCGAGCCGTCTGCCCCAGCAACACCTCCAGCGCCGGCACCTGGGTATCCCACTCGATCAGGGTCGGGCGCGGCCCGACTCGCTGGATGAAGCCGGCATACAGGGCCCATACCGCCTCGCAGACCGGCGCACCGTGATTGTCGATCAGCAGGCCTTCGCGCTCATCGACGACATGACCCGCCAGATGGATCTCGCCGACGGCCGCGGCCGGGATCGACTCAAGCCATGCCGCAGGATCGACACCGATGTTGTGCGCCGAGACGAAAACATTGTTGACGTCGATCAACAGTCCACAGCCGCTGCGCTCGACCAGTCGGGTCAGGAAATTCGTCTCGGGAATCAACTCCGCGCCCAGAGCCTGCGCATCAAAGCGCAGATAGTGTGCGGGATTCTCGATCAATACCTGGCGGCCCAGGCAGTCCTGCAGCCGCATCAGGTTATCGCTGACCCGTGCCAGCATCGCGTCGGTCAATGGCACCGGCAGCAGGTCGTTGTAGAAGTGGCCGCTATGGCCGGCCCAGGCCAGATGCTCTGACACACTGGTAGGCGGGTGACGCTCGCAGAGCGCTCGAAGGCGCGCCAGATGCGCGGCCTCCAGCGGACGATCCGATGCCAGCGACAGGCCGACACCATGGATCGACAGCGGATACTCCTGCAGCGCATCCAGCCGCGCATGGGGGGCTCCGCCTGCGCCCATGTAGTTCTCGGCATGAATCTCGAGGAACCCCAGCGCCGGCCGTGATGACATCAGCTCCCTGACATGCTGCGCCTTGAGGCTGATTCCCGTGGCCATGTCATCGAACGACGGCAAGGCCGTACCGAAATCCGGGCTGCGGGAGGTGGGGGATGACTCGTGCATGACGACCTCTCGATTCTGCGAGCGTCCGGCGGAGGGGTGAGACACCCGCCCACCGGACGTCAGGTTCGGGGGAGACCCGAGGCGTGATGCTTACTTGATCTCTTCCAGGCTGCCGGTGCCAGTGGGCGTTTCGATGGAGGTGCAGGTGCCTTCCGGGACCAGCTTCCAGGCATTGCCCTGATAATCGACGGTCGAAGTGCCGGCACAGGAGGTGCCCGGGCCTGCAGCGCAGTCATTCTCACCGGCCAGCGACACGCCATAGCACTTTTCCATGCCTGCGGCATGCGCCGGAATGGAGACCACGGCGGCAGACAGCGCTACGGCGGTACCGAGGGCGGAAGCCAGGGCGAAAGCGGTCTTGGCGGACTTATTGGACTTGGTAGACATGGGCACATCTCCTGAGAAAACGCTCATTCATGAGCTGAAAGTTGTTCATTTGTCATTTTCGCCCCATTACCGCAGGCTCAAACCAACTTACGGGGAGGTCCGGAGAACGGATGCAGAAGATGTCGAATTTTTTGCATCACTCACGATATTTCCTTCCTCGCCGCGTCAGAACACGATAGTCCGAGCTTGCGTTGACCCTGCATCTCAAGAAAAACGGCCCTGCTGGAGGGCCGTCGAGAAAGAACAGGGAATACGAGAGATGGCATGCCACCGAGTGTCAGCCGGCAATGAGCGAGATGTGCCAGTTCACGGGGTGCCCCCTTGCCACTTGCGCTCCAGATGTTCCCAGCGCGATAGCGTGGCACCTTGAGCCTTGTCCGCCGTCGAGCCAGAGGCAGTCTCAGTCTCAGTCTCAGTCTCAGTCTCAGTCTCAGTCTCAGGATCAGATTCAATAGCAGCATCGGACTGCGATGTCGGGCCAGAGACCGGCCCCTGGTGATGCAGGGAGTCACGGGATTGACGCACCAGGGTCTCGGGCAACGGCTTCTTCATGCGCGCACCGAGCTCCAGCAGCTCCTCGGCACGGCTGATCAGGTTGCCGCGCCCGCTGGCCAGACGCTTCATGGCGGTATCGTGCGCCTCGCGGGTACGGCCCAGCTGGCTACCAAGCTCCTCGAGGGATTCGGCAAGTCCGCGGAACTTGTCGAGCAGCGCCCCGGCACGCTCACCGATCACGCGCGCATTGTCGTTCTGGCGCTCCAGACTCCACAGACTGGCCACGGTGCGCAGACTGGCCAGCAAGGTGGTCGGCGTCACCATCACCACGCCCTGGGTGAAGGCGTCCTGGAACAGGCTGTCGTCATGCTCGAAGGCCAGCGCGAAGGCGGGCTCCATCGGCAGGAACAGGAACACGAAATCCGGTGACCCCAGCCCCTCGATGGCGGGATAGTTGCGCCGCGCCAGTCCCGTGACGTGGCCGCGCACCGAGGTCAGATGCGCCCTCAGGGCTCGCGCCCGCGCCGTCTCATCCGCGGCATTGACGTAGTCGGTGTAGGCGCTCAACGAGACCTTGGCATCGATGATCAGATGCTTGTTGTCCGGCAGATAGACGATGGCATCCGGGCGCTGGCGCCCGCCTTCACCGCTGAAGGACACCTCACGCTTGAACTCGATCCCCTCTCGCAGGCCGGAGCGCTCGAGCACGGTCTCCAGAATCATCTCGCCCCAGTTGCCCTGCATCTTGCTGTCGCCCTTGAGCGCACGTGACAGATTGGCCGCTTCCTCGGTGATCTGGCGATTGAGTCCCGCCAGCTGGTCGAGCTGACTCTTGAGGCTGGTGCGTTCGCGCACCTCCTCGCCATGCAGCTGCTCGAGGCGCTGACGAAAGTCCCCGACCTGCTCGCGAAACGGCTTGAGCAACTGTTCGAGCTGGGCACCACTGGCGGCGGTGAAACGCTGCTGGCGCTCCTCGAACACCTTGCCTGCCAGCTGCTCGAATTCCTGACTCAGGCGTTCGCGGGAGTCGTTGAGCAGTGCCAGCTGCTCGGCGTGATGAGTGGCCTCCTGACGCTGACGCGTGACCAGCGAGGCATGCGTCTCGCGCAGCTCGGCGTAGCGCTCGGTCAATGTCTCGAGACGCTCCTCGCGCTCCAGCAGCTGGGCCTCCAGCACTTCCTGCTGGCGGGTCAGGCTGCGTGCCAGCGTCTGCTGTTCACTCAGCGCACGCGACTGTTCATCAAGCCGCCCCTGCAGCGATTCGCGCAGCGTGGCGAGCTGTTCCGTCAGCGCATCGCGCGCCTGGCGCGCCTCCTCCAGCGACTGGCTCAGATGGCGTTGCTGCTGCTCCGCCTGCTGCCCATCCAGTGCGGCACGCTGCTCGACCAGGGCCGCCCGCTGCTCGGCCTGTTGCTGTAGATCCCGCGCCTCTTCAAGCGTCTGCTGCAACGCCTGCCGGGTTTCGTCACTGCTCTCTTCGAGAGCGTGAAGCTGCTCGCGGGTTCGCCGCCAGCCCAACCCCAGGATCAACGACAGCATCAACAGCACGCCGACCAGCAACCACATCACGGCGGAAGATTCAGAAAGCAGAGGCATCGGGCACTCCATGGCCGGTGAAAACGCAGTGGGGTCACCCCCTTGAAAGTCAGTATCGCGCATCCATGTCTTGAGTGTCAGGGCACGAAAGGACGGGAATTCGCTGCATCAACGTGGGGCGCTCACCTCAGTGAGTAACGCATGCTGAGAGCAGAATTTTTCCCTTCTCTGCCCAACACGCTCGCAAGAGCCGAAGCACGGAAAGGAGATTTGCATGACACAGCAGACCGATCAGCAGACACGTCAACAACTGCAAGGTAAGCGCGTGGCCATTCTCGCGACCCATGGCTTCGAGGAATCCGAGCTCGCGGTGCCGCGCGCCGCACTGCAGGAGGCGGGCGTCGAGGTACACATCGTCTCGCCGGAGAAAGACGGCATTCGTGCCTGGGCCGAAACCGACTGGGGCGAGACCTACCAGGTCGACACCTCGCTCAGCGATGCCAGCGAACACGACTATCATGGCCTGGTGCTACCGGGTGGCCTGTTCAATCCCGATACCCTGCGCCAGGACGAGACCGCACTGAACTTCGTGCGCAGCTTCTTCCAGGCCCACAAGCCGGTGGCCGCCATCTGTCACGCGCCGTGGATCCTGATCAACGCCGGGGTGGTCGAAGGCCGCAAGATGACCTCCTTCCCCTCCGTCGCCCAAGACCTGCGAAACGCCGGTGCCGAGTGGCAGGACAGCGACGTCGTGTGTGACAGCGCGCTGGTCACCAGCCGCAAGCCGGATGACCTCGATGCCTTCAATGCCAAGCTGCTCGAGGAGCTCGCCGAGGGCAAGCATCAGCATCAACACGCCTGATCTCGTCCCCGACGACAGCACCCGAAAACGCCCCTGCCCCCGCGGCAGGGGCGTTTTTTTGCGCTCTGCACCGCAGACTGACGCTCATCGCGGGAAAAGCATTTGCGAGCAAGCACTTACCTTGAGCGCCATAGGGCATGAAGGCCAGAAGATCACGACATGGACTCAGGGAGACGCCGGCACATCAGAGAACGCTGTTCGTCAAAGTGTCCGCGACACGGTATCGTGTGAACAGGGATCAAGAAGGGTGACTATCCGACAACACGGGAGACCACCCCATGCACACCATCACAATGGCACCAGTCCTGCTGAGCCTGGGACTCATGCTGAGCCTTGCCATCCCCGGTGTCGTTGCCGCGGATGATCGTCATCGCTCACAGGGTCAGCAGCATCACGGCCGACAGACCATCGAGCGTCACAGCACGCCGCAAAGCCGCCATGAGGCGATCAAGCGCCGCCATCTGAGGATGTTCGACGAGCCGCGGGTGGAGCGCCATCACTCTCGCCACGACACACGTCACCGCATTCCCCAGCGCCGCTACTACCAACATGAGCGCTACGCGCCTCATCAGTATCGACAATACGATTCGCGCCGCCAAGACCTGCGCCGCCGTCACGATGGCGTGAGCATCGGCTTCCCGGCGATACGCATCAATATCCACTGAGCTGACGCACGCTCGAAGTGCCCAGCCAGCGCCCCCGCAGGAAGCGCAACGAGAGCCTGATGCCCAGATACGACACCGCCCCCGCAGGCTACCTGCGGGGGCGGTGTCGTGGGGAGTCAATCGGCCCGGATCAGGCGTCGCGCGGCTCGGCAAGCGTCGTGATCAGTCCTTTGAGCACCTGCCAGAATTCCCCGACCGAGTCGACCTCGACGCGCTCGCTGGGCGAGTGCGCACCGCGAATCAAGGGGCCGAAGGAAATCATCTCGAGCTGGGGATACTTGGCCCCCAGGATGCCGCATTCCAGACCGGCATGGATGACCTTGATCTCCGGCGCGCGGCCGGTGACGCGCTCGTGCAGGCGGCAGAATCGCGCCAAAAGCTCCGCCTCAGGCTGCGGCTGCCAACCCGGGTAGGCATTCTCGGCCTGAGTGTGCGCCCCCAACAGGCCGAACAGCCCGCGGATGCGCTGCTCCATCATGGAGACCGCATCATCACGCAGCGAGCGCACCAGGGCGCAGAGATGGAAACTCCCCTCACGCAGCTGGACCACGCCGAGGTTGTTGGAGGTTTCCACCACGCCTTCCACGGCTGCGCTCATGCGCTCCACGCCATAGGGCGCGGCATCCAGTACGGCGACAAGCCGCTGGGTATCCTCGACGGACAGGGCACTCTCGGCATTGCCGCGCGTCACGCTGAGGGTGACGTCCGGGTCCGTGTCACGTAGCTCATCGCGAATCTGCGCCTCGAATTCCGCCAGACGCTGGCGGGCTGCCGCGACACGCTCATCGAACAGCACCACGCCGACGGTCGCCTCGCGTGGCAGTGCATTGCGCAGCGTACCGCCAGACCAGCTGACCAGACGCGGCGAGAATTCCGCCAGCGCCACCAGTGCCCGTGACATCAGGCGGTTGGCATTGCCGCGCCCACGATGGATGTCGAGCCCGGAATGTCCTCCGACCAGCCCGCCGATGGTGAGCTCAAGCTCCGCCTCGGCATCCTTAAGCGAGGACGTGGCGAATTCGTGCGCGACATTGATGTCCGCACCGCCAGCGCAACCGATATAGACCTGGCCACGGTCCTCCGAGTCCAGATTGAGCAGATAGCGGCCTTCCAGCCAGCCTTCGGCCAGATTCAATGCGCCGCCCATCGAGGTTTCTTCCTCGAGGGTGAACAACGCCTCCAGCGGACCATGCACCAGCGTCTCGTCTTCCAGCACCGCCAGCGCCGCGGCGACGCCGAGGCCATTGTCGGCGCCCAGCGTCGTGCCGCGCGCCTTGAGCCAGCCATCCTCGAGATAGGTCTCGAGCGCATCACGGGTGAAGTCATGGCGGGAGTCACTGGCCGCCTGGGCCACCATGTCGAGATGCCCCTGCAACACGATCCCCGGAGCGCTCTCATGGCCGGGGGTGGCCGCCTTGCGCAGACGCAGGTTGCCGAAATCGTCGCGGTCATGCGCGAGGCCGCGCGACTGCGCCCACTCAATCAGATGCTCAACCAGTGCCGCTTCATGCCCGGAAGGGCGCGGGATATTGCACAGGGTACGAAAATGACGCCAGACAATGGCGGGTTCCAACGTGTCGATATGCTCATTCATGGCGAAGTTTCCTGTTCTTGTCATCCCCGAGCATACGGAACCGTCCACGGCCATGGCTAGTGGTTGTCGGTGCCTGTCGATCAGTGACTGCGAATATGCAAGGATGAGATCTCTCGACACGGCCACGCTGTGCACTTCCAGCCCCTGACAACCGGAGCCCTCATGCCCCGCCGACTTCTGCTGTTATCCGTCCTTTCCGCCACTGCTGGCCTGCTGATGCTGAGCGGCTGCTCGCCGATTCCCGACATGCCGGGACCGATCGGCATCCCCGGCCTCTGATCAATGATCGCCGGCAGGCAGGGCACCGTGCGCCTCGACGAGACGCCCTGCCGCCGCACGACACCAGCGATCACGCGCCTTGCGCCCCACGATGCCCTGACGCTGGGCCCAGTCGATGAAGGCTGGTGCATCCTGGCCGGCCAGGGCCAGTGCGAGTCCGTGACGCGCGGCCTCATCCAGTCCGGATGAGCCGACGCACTGCTCATCCGGGGAGCCGTGGGCTTTCAGCGCGGCCTGCAGCCACGGCCGCACCAGAGCAAGACCTCCGCCACCGCGCCGATACCAGTCGAGTCGTTGCAGCCAGCCTTGAGCCGGTTGACAGCCTTGAGCCGGTTGACAGCCCTGAGCCGGTTGACCGCCCAGGGCGAGCCGCGATGCCAGCACGTCAGGCAGCCCGGCCAGCTCATGCGCCAGCAGGCTCGGCAGCAGATGCTGAAAGTCCTGATGCAGCGCCTCGAGCAAGGTATCTCCCGGCGAGGCCTCGCCTTCGTCATCGCATAACTCCCCCGTCGCCTTGCCCATCATCACCGCATGCTCGCCACTGGCCGCATCCCGCTTGAGCCCCATGCGCAGTGGCATGAAGCCCTGGGACAACCAGAAGTCCACCAGCCCCGCCTCGGCCCCGAAACTGGTGCCGAGACGCGTGACACCCGCCAGCCGTGCCTGCTGCTCCAGCGCATTGAGCAAGCGCGCCCCCTGCCCACGCCGCCACAGTGCGGGATGTATCGCGATGCGCAGAATCCGCCACCAGCGCGTCTCGGCGGCCGCCTGATGTCCGGCATGCGCCGCCAGAGACTGCGCCAGCAGATGCCCGCGCGGCCGCCGCTGACCTCGCCAGATATCCTCTGCCAGCGGTGCAGGAAACCCGCCCTCCTCGACGGCCGCCACGACGCCCAGCCATGCCGGCTTGCCACTGGCGGTCTCCTGATGGCGAATCGCCAGCAGCCTGAGCCCCGGGGTATCCAGCAGCTGCCGCAGGTCCGCCGGCGTGGTGCGGTAATGCGCCTGCACCAGCAGGCCGAACAGCGACTCCAGCATCGCTTCATCGCGTGCCAGAGCGTCCCGATCCAGCACGACGACCTCACTGCCGGCCAGCCATTGCTCGACATCGCTGCGACCCTCCATGACCGGCGCCAACATTGATGGCGGTGCCGAGAGCAACAACAGATCATCGGTCAGCGCCTCCAGCGGATCACCGGACGCCCAGCGGACAGGCGTGGTCATCTCAAGCGCCTGCCAGCCGGGGCATTGACGCTCGAGATGCTGGCGGAAACGCAGCTGGAACCCTCGCCCGGTACCTTCGTAGCCATGGACGGTGGTGGCGAAGGCGATGCGCGGAAAATGGGCCAGAGACGCCTTGAGCAACGGGGTGGGGATGGCGGCCGCTTCATCGACGAACAAGCGCGGCAGCGGCCCCTCCGGGCAGGCAAGGCGGGCGGCGGCGATGGCGTCCGGTGCCAGGAAACGCAGCTCGCTCGCAACCTCCGCTCCATCAGCTGTCCACCCGCCTTGCGCGGGGGGCGCTGCCGGCACGCAAAGCCGAAAGGCATTGCCCTCGCGGCGCCCCCGTGGCAGCAGCGCTGCCAGACGCGCGAAGACCGCGGCCACCGCCGCCGGCCGTGGCGCCGTCAGCCAGACACTTTCCCCCGCTGCCAGACAGCGTGCCGCGGCGATGCCCAGCGCGGCACTCTTGCCGCGGCCACGATCGGCACTGATCACCACCGGCTGGTTCGGGCGGAGCGCCGCCAGCGCGGCCACCACCTCGGCCTGATCTGACGTCAGGCAATCAGGGTCCATGACCTCACCGACGCGGGTCGCTGCCTCCCCGGCGGGTGGCAGCGTCGGTAACGGTTCGCCCTGCGGCCAGTGCAGTACGCTGGCATCCGCCTGGAGACGCCGTGCCAGCCGCGCCAGATAGCGCGCCGCAAGCTGCTCACGCGCGAATGGCCAGTGCGCCAGACGCGCATAGTCGCCATCCGGCGCTGGCGCTGGCTCGGCGTCGGCCCAGGCGGCAGGCGTCACCAGCACCAGCAGTCCTCCCGCCATCAGAGTGCCGGCCACGGCCCCGAAGGCATCGGGATCAAGACCACTCTGCGGATGTGCGGCATCGAAGACGACCAATGCCTGCTCGCCGCCCAGCTGAGTGGCAGCCTTGGCCATCGCCAGCGAGCGCACGTGTGTCCCGCCCGGCGTCGTGATCGCCTCTCCGGCGCCCAGCCACAGCGGAGCAGGCTCACGCGCTGGCCACAGATCACAGATCGCCAGCGCAGCAGCGCAGGGATCACCGCTCGTGCCCTCTCCGCCGCTGATCCACAGACAGGCGCGCTGATGCCGCGCGAGCAGGCGCTCATGCAGTGTCCGGCACCAGGCATCGATGGCGGGAGGGTCCAATGGGGCGGGGTAACGTGAAGAAGTCGTCATCATGGCGCGCAGCATGCCGCATGGTGACGTGGCAGACCAGACATGGTGCTGGAATCCTCATGACGGGAGGCCAGGGGCCAGTCACGCCGGGCCCCCCTCTCTCTCAACATCCTTTTATTTAAGTAATATCTCATATTTAAAAACACCCCGTTGCAAGATAGGCAACGCAGGCGGCGCAAGAATGAGAATGGTTATATTTATGCCTATCAGGATAATGAAGCTCCACTTCCCATTACTGCGAGCCATCCCCGATGCCACAGCGTCATTTCGTCACCACTACTCTGCCCCGCGCGCTCAAGCCTGCCCTGCTCGCCCTGAGCCTGGCGGCACCGTTCGTGGCGGGCCAGGCCTCGGCACTGGAATACCCGATCGGCACTCCGGTCAAGGAAGGCGGCATGGAAATCGCGGCCGTCTATCTGCAGCCAGTGGTGATGGCCCCGGCAGGCAAGCTGCCGGCCAATCAGGCCGACATCCATCTGGAAGCCGATATCCACGCACTGATGGAAAACGACAATGGCTTCGCGCCGGGCGACTGGATTCCCTATCTGGGCATTCACTACACCCTGACCAAGCAGGGCAGTGATACCCCGATCGAAGGCGATCTGGTGCCGATGATCGCCAACGACGGCACCCACTATGGCAAGAACGTCAAGCTGGATGGCCCGGGCAAGTACCACCTGACCTTCGACATCCAGCACCCGGACATGCCGCGTCACATCGACAAGGAAACCGGTGTCGCCGAGTGGCCGGACACCATCACCACCGATTACGACTTCGTGTATGCCGGTGTCGGCAAGAAAGGCGGCTACTGAGCACCAGCCTCTGCACGTGGCGGACATGCCGGCGCCATCTCGTATCCGCCGGCATGTCCGCCCGCTGTCTCCAATGGCCGCCTGTGCTGAAAAGCGCTCGCGGCCATTGGTCGCTCTGCCGGCAACCCTCCATCCCTGGCACCTGGCGCCCGCGAGTGCCACGTCCGAATGACTCTCCCTCGTGCCTCTGCCGAGTGCCTACCCCACTATCCCGGAGCCCATCATGCGCCTTCCTCGTCGTCGCTCTGCCCGGCAGTCCGTCGCTGCGCTGCTGCCGACCCTCGCTCTGCTGCTGGCGGTACTGCTGCCGCGCGTGACGCTGGCCAGCGACATGCCGTCCTATGACCTGACGCTCACCAACGGCAAGCTCAGTCCCGAGGTGCTCAAGGTCAAGGCCGGCGAGAAATTCGTCATCCAGCTGCACAACGCGGGCAACACGCCCGCCGAATTCGAGAGCAATTCGCTGCGCAAGGAGAAGGTGCTGGCCCCGGGCGTGAAATCCTTCGTGGTGATCCACCCCTTGCGTGCCGGCAGCTACGACTACTTCGATGACTTCCACCTGCCGGATGCCCGCGGCAAGGTCGTCGCAGAAGACTGAGGCACAGGCACATGTCCGCCGTCACTCGTCTCGTCCCCTGCCGCGCCTGCCACCTCTTCCCTGTCAGGGCACGAACGGCATTGCCGATTCCTCACCCTGCCCGCTGTCCCCGAGAGTCCCGCCATGTTTGATCAGGTTCTGTTTATCGTCTGGCGCGAAAGCGTCGAAGCCATTCTCGTCATCGGCATCATGCATGCCTGGCTGGTGCAGTCGGGCACGCGCGCCGGGCTGCGCTACCTGTGGGGTGGGGTCGTTGCCGGTCTGGTGCTGGCCGGGCTGATGGGCGCGGCCCTGATGGGCGCCAACACCTGGCTGACCGGCACCGCCCAGGAAGTCTTCCAGGCGGCGCTGGTACTGATCGCCTGCCTGCTGATCACCCAGATGGTGCTCTGGATGCGGACCAAGGGCCGGACTCTCAAGGCAGAACTCGAGAGCGGCCTGGCCGAGGCCGTCTCCTCCGGCAGCTACTGGGGGGTCGCGGTACTGGTCGCCATCGCCGTGGCACGTGAAGGTGCGGAAACCGTCGTCTTCCTCTACGGCATGGGCGCCGCCAGCCTGCAGTCCGGTGGCATCGGCAGCTTCTCTCTCGCGGCCTTCATCGGTTTCGCGCTGGCAGTGGCGACCTTCATGGCCCTGCAGCTGGGTTCGCGCCTGTTCTCCTGGAAGCTGTTCTTCCGCGTCACGGAAGCCCTGCTGCTGCTGCTGGCCGCGTCATTGTTGATGTCAGGGCTTGAGCAGCTCATCGGCCTGGGCTATCTGCCGGCCGGTCTCGACCCGCTGTGGGATTCCAGCTGGCTGCTCGATGATGGCAGCGGTCTCGGTGGCCTGCTGGCGACCTTCGCCGGCTATCGCGCCTGGCCCGCCACCACCATGGTGCTGGGCTATGCCCTCTACTGGGTCATCGTCATCACTCTGATGAAGCGCCAGCGCAAGGTGGAGCGCAAGGATCAGCGCAAGCAGCTCACCGCCCGCGCGCGCAGCTGATGCCCGTCCCGCGCACTGCCCAGTGAGAGAAGAGGAAGCGTTCATGGCCCATTGCAGTACACACTCCGCACGCCCCGACGCACGGGCGGACATCATCGCCAGTGACGCCGGAGCCGGCGCCTCCCGAGCCACGCGTATCGCGCGTTTCGGCCAGGCGATGCAACAGCGGCGCGGCCTGATCCAGCTGATCCAGTGGCTGGTGGTGGGCATCTACGCCTTCCTGCTGGTGGTGCCGGCATTGCTGCCGCTGCCCGACTATCAGGCGCACATCCTCACCAATCTGACGGTGTTCGCCGAATTCGTGTTCTGGGGGCTGTGGTGGCCCTTCGTGCTGATCAGCATGGTGCTGATGGGCCGGGTGTGGTGCGGGGTCTTCTGCCCCGAGGGCACCCTGACGGAGGCCGCCAGCCGCATCGGGCTCGGCCGGCCGATTCCGGGCTGGATGCGCTGGGGAGGCTGGCCCTTCGTGGCCTTCCTGGGCACCACGCTCTACGGTCAGCTGGCCAGCGTCTATCAGTACCCGCTGGGCGCGCTGGTGGTACTGGGCGGCTCGACGGTGGCGGCGATCGTGGTCGGGCTGATCTACGGCAAGGGCACACGTGTCTGGTGCCGTCAGCTATGCCCGGTGAATGGCGTCTTCAATCTGCTGGCGCGCCTCTCGCCGACCCACTTCCGTACCGACCAGGCGCGCTGGAACGCCCACAACCGCGCCGTGCGCCAGGGCAAGGCCGTGCGTACGCATGCGCCTGACTGCGCGCCATTGATTCCGCTCAAGCAGCTCGACAGTGCCGGTGACTGCCATGTCTGCGGACGCTGCAGTGGCTACAAGGACGCGATGCAGCTGGAATGGCGGTCGCCGGGCGTGGAGCTGGTCGAGCCGCCGCAGCCGGTGCGTTTCACCCACTACTCGGTGCTGGTGTTCGGCCTGCTCGGCATCGCCATCGGCGCCTTCAGCTGGAGCGCCAGCCCGTGGTTCGTCGCCCTCAAGCAGCAGCTGGCCGTCTGGCTGATCGAGCATGACCTGATGTGGCCGCTGACCACCACCCTGCCCACCTGGATCCTGACCAACTACCCCGAGCACAACGATGTCTTCAATCTGCTCGATGGCAGTCTGATCACGCTGTGGATCGTGGTGGGCGGCGGTCTGCTGGGCGCACTCACCAGCCTGCCGCTCTTGCTTGGCAACTGGCTGATGGGGGGAAAGGCGACGCTGTCACGCCTGTGGCATCTCTCGCTGAGCCTGATTCCGCTGGGCGGGCTCGGCGTGTTCCTCGGCCTCTCCGCCACCACCATGACGCTGCTGCGCGGTGACGGCATCAACCTCACCTGGGCCAATGATCTTCGTGCCGTGCTGCTGGCACTGGCCTGCCTGTGGGGCCTGCGACTGGCCTGGCGCATTACTGGCGAGCAGTACAACGGCGAGCAACACAATGGCGAGCAGCGCAACAGCGAGCAGCGCAACGGTGGACGGCTCGCCGGCAACGCCGCACGACTGGTCGGCACGACAAGCGTCGCACTGGCCTGCCTGCCCGCGCTGGGGGTCTGGTACCTGATGTTCTGGGGCTGGTGAGACGCTGTCACCCGAAGGCTGAAACGACAAGACCCGCCATCAAGGCGGGTCTTTTTGTTGACCGGGGCGGCGGTGACGCCACGGGACGCCACGCTAGTGAGCGCCGCCTTCGTCACTGCCCTCGCTCTCCGGGCGACGGAAGGCGATCACCACGACACTGCCCACCACATAGACCGCGCCCAGCCACAGGAAGATATTGTCGAAGGCCAGCACCTCGGCCTGAAGACTGATGCGCTGCGCGATCATCGCGACGCCCGCCTGCCAGGGGTCGGTCAGGCCAGAGAAGGTCACCTGATAGCTGGCCAGCTGGTCGATCACCACCTGGCGGCTCTGGTCGATGGAGCCGATCAGCTGGTTCCAGTGGTAGTCCTCCCGCCAGTCGCGCACGGTATCGATCAGCGCCAGACCCACCGCCCCGCCCAGGTTGCGCATCACGTTGAACAGGCCACTGCCGTTGCCCAGTTCGTGGGGTGCCAGTCGTCCCATCGCCAGGCGTGACACCGACAGCAGCACCAGAATCTGGCCCACGCCACGGATGACCTGCGGCCAGAAGAACTCGTTGTAGCCCGAGCCCGACGTCAGATGGGCATTCATGCCGGTGCCGACACCGGTCAGCACCAGACCGATGAACATCATCAGGCGCAGATCGATGAGATCGGAGAGCTTGCCCGACAGCGGTGCCATCAGGAACATCGCCACGCCCGCCACGAACATCACCTCGCCGATCTGCAGGCTCGAGAAGCCACGCACGCTGCCGAGGAACAGCGGCACCAGATAGACCAGCCCGTAGAGCACCACGCCCAGCCAGAAGCCGACCAGCGCGCCGAGCGCGAAGTTGCGATTCTTGAACACGCGCAGATCCACGATGGGGTTGTCAGCACTCAGCACGCGCCAGAAGAAGCCCACGCAGCTCAGCGCACAGACGATGGCCCACAGCAGGATGGGGGTGCTGGCGAACCAGTCATCTCCCGGCCCCTCCTCCAGCACGTATTCGAGGCTGCCGAGAAACACCGCCATCAACGACAGTCCCAGCGTGTCCAGACGCTTGAGCAGTCCGCGATCACCGCTGTCGATCTCCAGATTGCGCCACACCAGACTGGCCACGAGGATGCCCGGCAGCAGATTGGCCAGAAACAGCCAGTGCCAGCTGAAATACTCGGTCAGATAGCCACCGACGGTGGGACCGATGGACGGCGCCATGGTCGCCACCAGGCCGATCACCGCCTGAATGGTGCCCATCTTGCGTCGCGGGAAGATCGAGAAGCTCACGGCCTGGGTCAGCGGAATCATCGCCCCGCCCATGAAGCCCTGGACCGCACGCAGCACGATCAGCGCCTCAAGCGAGGTGGACAATGCACAGCCCAGACTCGCCAGCGTGAACCCCAGCGCCGAGACGGTCAGTACCACGCGGGTCGAGAAGATGCGCGCCAGCATGCCCGAGAGCGGAATCATCACGATCTCGGCGATCAGATAGCTGGTCTGGATCCAGGAGACCTGCTCGGGACTGGCCGCCAGGCCCGCCTGGATCTCATTGAGCGAGCTGGCGACGATCTGGATATCCAGGATCGCCATGAACATGCCGAACACCGCCGCGATGAAGCCGATCTGCTGACGGCGCGACGGCATGTCACTGGCAGCCCCTACCGGGGCTGCGGTTGCCTCGGCCATGCTCACTGCGCTCCGTGTTCGGCGGTGGCCGCGACATCGGAGGCGGCCTGCACGCTATCAGGTGCCATGACCGGCGCGGTGACACTGGCCGCATAGGTGCCGGTCTCCGGCAGCTCACGGGTGTCGATGGACGGCACGACCGACAGCCCCGCCCGCAGGCGTGGCAATGCCGCCTCCGGGCCGGTCAGGCGGATACGCACCGGCACGCGCTGGACGATCTTGTTGAAATTGCCGGTGGCATTGTCCGTCGGCAGCAGGCTGAACTCGGTGCCGGTCGCCGGCGCGAGGCTGTCCACCACCCCCTCGAACTCGATGTCCGGATAGGCATCCACCTCAAGGTGGACCGGCTGCCCGACTCGCATGCGCTCGGTCTGGGTTTCCTTGTAGTTGGCCACCACGTAGGCGCTTTCCACCGGCACCAGCTGCATCAGGGTCAGCGAGGCGCTGGCCATGGTGCCGACCTCGACACTGCGATTGCCGACCACGCCGTTCTGGGGCGCACGAATCGAGGTCTTCTCCAGCTGGTGGCGCGCGTAGGCGAGATCCGCCGCCGCTGACACCACTTCAGCGCGGGCCGAGTCCAGCTGTGCCTTGTAGACCTCGAGTTGCTGACGCGCGGAGACCAGCGACGCCTGCTGCTGCGCGACGCTGGCCTCGGCAGTGCGCAGGGTCACCTGGTCATCTTCAAGGGACTGCCGCGAGGCGTAGCTGCGGCTCTCCAGACTTCTTGAGCGCTTGAGATGCAGCGCGGCCTGATCGCGCTCGGCCTTGGCCGAGGCCAGGGCCGCCTTGGCCTCATCGATCTTCGCGCTCTGCAGATCCAGTTGACGCTCGGCCTGGACTTCCCCGGTGCGCGCCTTGTCGAGTGCGGCGCTCGCCTGATCCAGGTTGGCCCTGGCATCCCCATCGTCCAGCTGAACCAGCAACTGCCCTTTCTTCACCGGCTGGTTGTCATGCACCAGCATGCGCGTCACACGCGCGGTGACCTCGGAACGCACCGGCACGCTGTCGGTCCGCACATAGGCATTGTCGGTCTCCTGCATGAAGCGCCCGACCTGCCACCACTCGACTCCCATCACGCCACCCACGATCACGCCCGCCACCACGAGAAGCGCCACTGCGCCCTTGCCTGCCTTGTTCATACGGCGACTCTCTGTTGCTGCCTGTCAGTGCCAGGCAGGGAAACCGTCTGACGGTGGCCGGCCTCGATGACGCAACGCCTGCGCTCGGGACTGCCATCTTGCACCGCCACTAAGTGTAATGAATACTACACTTCATTGAGCCACCCCCGACAGCGTCAACCGACAGCGTGCCTCGTTCGCAATATCGCAACCCTGACGGCGTCAGTCGGCCCCTTTCACCAGAGGACACAGACATGACGGACTCCCCTTCCTCGCAGAGTGCTCCGGACACCGCCACATCCCGCACCTCGCCGCGCGGGGAAGCCCGCCGCAGACGCCAGCGGGAAGTCGCCAGAGAACACTTCCTGCAAAATGGCTACGCCGCGACCAGCATCAACGAGATCGCACGGGAGGCCGGCGGATCACTGACGACGCTTTATCGGAATTTCGGCAACAAGGAGGGGCTGTTCCTCGCCGTGATGCAGCAGGAAGCACAGTCGGTATGGTCGGTGATGGATCACGAGGTCAATGAGGCACGTCGCGTCGACGAGGCCCTGGAACACTTCGGGATGGCGATGCTGACACTGGCCCTCGAACCACAGCTGATCCGGCTGTTTCGTGGCCTCGCCTTCGAGAGCGGCCGCAACCCGCAGCTCGGCAAGCTCTTCCTCGACAATGGCCCCAAGCTGACGCGCCAGCGGCTGGCAGGCTACCTGGCACGACAGGTGGCGGAGGGCCACTTGCCAGGCTCCGGCCTCGGGCAGGAACCGCTGGCCGCCGCCAACCTGCTGACCGGCATGCTGCTCAACCCGCTGCATGTCGATGCCCTGCTGGGCAGCTTCCCCGAACCGGCCGACCCGGAAAGCCTGCGACCACACGTCAGGCGCTGCGTGCGCGTCTTCATCGCGGGTTTCGGGGCCTGAACGCCGGGCCCCTGACAGCAAGACGCCGAGTCGACTGACTCGGCGTCTTCATATGCAGGAGAAGTGGAGCGCGGGAAGCGATCAATGGCCGTCATCGCGGTAGGGAGGCTACGTCAGTCTTGCAGGCTGGCGTTCACGGCAGCGACGGCATCTTCGCCATCGCGGGTCGTCACGCCGGCAAGAAACTCCGCCAGACGCTCCGGGTGGGCGACGAGCCAGTCGTGCGCCACCTCATCGAGGTCACGCTCGTTCAGGCTGTAGTCGAGGATGAAGGCGCTCTGCTCATCGGAGCTGAAGACCAGCTGATCGAGAAAGCGCGTCAGGTTGGGATTGGCCTCGGCGTAGGCGGTCCGCACGACGGTCTTGACGTCACTGGCGCCGTTGTCAGGGCCGAAGACCGATTCCGGGTCTTCCAGGATATGGGTGTCGAATTCCGGCACCATCCAGTGCGGCGTCCAGCCGTAGAAGGCGATCCAGCGTTGCTCGCGCTCGGCGGCGCGCACTTCACTGAGCATCCCCGGCGTCGAGGATTCCATCGCATCCCAGCCACCCAGCCCATAGACATCGTCGTCGATGGCGCCGTTGAGCATGTCGCTGATGGTGGAGCCGCTTTCGATGGAGTAGATGGTCTCATCGAATTCATCGGCGTGGGCGGCCAGGTCCGCCGCGCTGTGGATACCCGCGTCATAGACATAGCCCGGCACCGCGAAGCCCATCCGGGCACCGGTGACGTTGTTGCCGAGATCCGTGATCGCGCCGGCCGCCATGGCCGCGTCGTAGCTGTCCTTCTGGGCCGGCAGCCAGCCGGCGAGGAAGGCATCACTGTCGCCGGTGGTCAGCGTGTTGTAACCGACGGTGGAGCTGACTTCCTGCCGCTCCACGTCATAGCCCATGGGGGCGAGAATCTGGGCGACGATCTCGCTCTTGACGCTGACACCGGGCCAGGGCGGCACGATGAGCGTCAAGACGTCGTCCGTGTCCTGGGCAGAAGCCGCCAGCGGCGCCGTACTGAGCAGCAGTGCACCGAGCGTGAGAAGTCCGCGGCGGGTGCCGCGCAACGGGGAAGAGGTCAGGCAGGTCAGGGGTCGCTTCATCTTGTCGTTCCTTGTCAGCACCGGTCGCGCCGGGCCTTGTTATAGGGAGTGTCAAGCGGGGTCTTGCATGCCTTGCGCGACTGCAGCCGATGGCGCTGCCACCAGTTTCGGTAGGCCGCCAAAGGGCTCACGCCCCATCACGCGCGCAAGCATCGGGAGGAAATGCGCAAGCGGCAGGGTGTCGTATTCGGGGTCGAAGCTGGTCTGGTCCCACTCGTCACAGAAGCGCACGGTGCGCTCATAGGCAGGGTGGTGGGCGTAGGCATCACGTGCATGACGGTCCTGGCCGAAGAATTCCCGGTAGTGATAGCCCTGGAACAGCTCGTGATGGCGAATCATCCAGACATTGAGCGGATCGATGAACGGTTCGAGGATACCCGCGGCGATCTCGGCATGATTGGCCGGTGCGAGATCATCGCCGATGTCGTGCAACAGCGCGCAGACCACCATCTCCTCATCGGCGCCGGCACGCAAGGCGCGGGTCGCCGTCTGCAGGCAGTGCTCGTAGCGATCCACCGGATAGCCATGGTGATCTCCCTGGAGGCGGCCCAGGTGGGCGATCACGCGCCGGCAGGCATCGGACTGATACTCCCGGAAGTGCGCATCGATCAGCGCCCATTCGGCATGCGTGCTTTCCGCGAAGCTGCGAAAGCGCGCCTGGGTCATCGGGACGGTATCTTGCTGACTCATGCGGTGGCCTCCTCCCGGTTGTCCGGCTGACCGCTGAGCTGATCGGCAAGCTGGTCGGCCAGCAGCAGGCGGCGGCTGGCCGTGGAGTCGCGATCCACATAGCCCTGACGCATGTGGCGGATGCCGCCTTCCAGCTGGAAGGCACTGCGACCATGGAACAGCCGGTAGTTGTCCATGATCAGCATCTGGCCCGGTGCCAGCTTGAGGTGCAGCGTGAAGTCGTCACCGGCAATCAGGCGGTAGAACGCCTGACGGGCCGCGTAGTAACGGCGCAGGGTCGCGCTCGGCAACGCCGGCACCCGCTCGGTACGATTGGAGAAGCGCACACGGGCCACCTGCCCCCGACTATCCAGCTCGATCAAGGGGCCTTCGCTCTCCAGCCGCGTGGTGGCATCGTGATAGCGGAATCCGGGCGTGACCTCGGTTAAGCAGGCAAAGGCCTCGGGGTCTTCACGACGCAGATGCTCCGCCGCGCTGAACCCGTCCACCAGCGTACTGTCACCCCCCTGGGCGGCATTGCGCAGGCAGTGCAGCCAGATATAGCCGGGAATCGGATCGCGATAGGGGTTGTCGGTATGCGGCTCCAGCCCGCGCTGGGTCATGGTGAGGTCATAGGCGTTGGCGACGGATTTCACGTCGGCGATGCCGCCCCAGTTGGTGCGCCGCAGCGGCCCGATACGGTGGATCAGCCCCTGCATGCCGTCCTCCGTGTCCGGCACGCCACTGACCCGCACGAAGCCGAAGCGCTGCAACTGCTCGAGCATGTCCAGCAAGGCCGCGTCATCGTCCAGTGCTGCCGCGAAGTCAGCCTCGGGCAGCTGGGCGAGATCCCCCTTCCAGAACGTCATGCCCTGGTAGGCCTGTGGCGCGCGACACTCCGCCAGCAGAGCCGACGACGAGACACTCACCGCGTGGCCGTCGCTGAAGGCCAGCGACAGCGTATCGCCGTCGAGCTGCGCCTCGCTCAGGCGCAGATCCAGCGGCAGATCCGCCGCCTCGATCAGGCGCTGACCGGTCAGGGAATCGAGAGTCGCGTCATCAGGACTCCGCTCGCGCAGCCAGAGCGCCTCAAGGGTCAGATCACCCTCGGGGTGGCTCAGCTGCAGTTGTCGTCCGGAGTCTGTCAGGCAGACGGAAAGGGGGGCGCTGGGCACTCGATGTTCTCCACGGCTGGGGAGCGGCACGCTTGTTTTCCCTGGCAGGTGCCTGCTCTCGGGGGCGGGTCCGACTGGAATCTCTTCTACCTTAAGCCCCTACCGTCGAAGTGGTTTGAGGAAATTGGACATAGATTTGATGAAATTGGCCATATGTCGGACCAGCGGACGCGGCGCATCCGCGGAAACGAATCGGCAAGGCTTGGGAAGGAATGGCAGGCAGGCCCGGCAGCTATCGTGCGCCGGGGGTACGACAAGAGAACGAGGGCCGGGAGCCCCCATTCGACATCAGTCGGTCAGGTGCAGGACCTGACCGTTGAGCGCGCGACCGGCACCACCGGCCAGGAAGCGCGCGCACTCCGCCACGGCGTCCGGTCGGCTGCCCTCAGGACACAGCAGATTGGCACGCACCCTGTCGGGGGCACGCAGCGCGAGGCGCTGGATCAACTCACCCAGCGCCGCCTGCGCCATGGCAGTGCCGTGATGCTCCTGCGAGGGCAGCGGCGAGGACAGCGGCGGCGCGACGGCCAGCAGGCGTCCACCGTGGCGCAACATGCGTGCACAGGCCGCCTTGAGCAAGGCGCCGGGCCCGGCGACCTGCGCGACCAGACACGCCTCCAGCGACTGCCCGGCCACGGCCTGCGGCGGCATGCAGACCAGCACGTCGAGACGGCCGAGACGCGCCACCAGCACCTCGAAACAGCCCTCGCCCACCACCTGACCGAAGCGATCCGACTGCTCGCCGCCCAGCGCGTCCAGCACGCGCTCGAGATCCGTCTGCGCGGTGCTCATCAGGGCGATGATGGCACCATCTTCCAGGAAGGTGCGCGCCATGGCTTCCAGCCATTCTCCCTGCCCCGCAATCAATACCCTGCGTCGTGGCAGCATCTCGTTCTCCCTGATGGATCGCTCTGCCGATCACGGCGGATCTGTGGCACATCACCTCCCTGTGATGCCCCTCGCCCTGCTGACTACCTCCCCCGGCGTGGCGGTGGCACGGTGCCGATGTCCCGCCCGCACTCTGCCCGCACCCTGCCCGCCCCCTGCCCGCACTCAGGGCATCAGCCCCGGCAACCACAGCACCAGCGCGGGGAACAGCATGCACAGGATCAACCCCGCCAGCTGCAGGCCGACGAAGGGCAGAATCGAGCGATAGATGGTGCCGATGGACACCTGCCCGGCGGTGATGCCCTTGAGATAGAACAATGCGTAGCCGAAGGGGGGGGTCAGGAAACTCGTCTGCAGATTGATGGCGACCAGAATCGCGAACCATACCAGCAGCCCCTGGCCGGACAGCCCGAGCCCGAAGTCCAGCGCCTCGACCACCGGCGCCACCAGCGGCAGCACCACGAAGCTGATCTCGATCCACTCGAGGAAGAAGCCGAGCACGAAGATCAGCCCCATCAGCAGCAACAGCAGGCCGTAGGGACCCAGGCCGGTGCCGGTGATGACATCCTCGATCAGATAGTCGCCGCCCAGGCGCTTGAAGACCACCGAGAAGCAGGTCGCGCCGATGACGACGAACAGGATCATCGCGCTGGTCCGCGAGGTATCGCGCAGCGTGTTGCGCAGGGTGTCGAAGGACAGCCCGCCCATCACCAGCGCCAGCAGCAGACTGCCGCCCGCGCCGATGGCCGCGGCCTCGGTGGGCGTGGCGATACCGGTCATGATCGAGCCCAGCACTGCGACGATCAGCACCATCGGGCCGAGCAGATCCCGCAGCAGCGCCAGCGGCAGCGGTGTCTTGTCGGTACCGAGCAGCGACTGGTCCGGCAGCGGTGCCCAGTCCGGGCGCAGCTTGGCGGTGATCAGCAGGTAGGCCACGTAGAGCGCGCCGAGCATCAGCCCCGGAATCAGCGCCGCCTTGAACAGTGCCCCCACCGAGATCTGCAGGATGGAGCCCATCAGCACCAGCATGATCGAGGGCGGAATCAGGATGCCCAGGGTGCCGGAGGCCGCGATCACGCCACAGGCCATCTCGGCCTTGTAGCCCTGCCCCAGCATCACCGGCAGCGCCAGCAGCCCCAGCATGACCACCGAGGCACCGATGATGCCGGTACTGGCGGCCATCACCACGCCCAGCAGCGCCACCGAGACGGCCAGACCGCCATGCACGCGGCCGAACAGGCGCTGCAACGTCATCAGCAGATTGCGCGCCACTCCGGAGCTTTCCAGCATCAGCCCCATGAACACGAACAGCGGAATCGCGATCAGCAGCCAGTTCTCGATCACCCCGCCGAAGATGCGCGAGCCGACGGTGCCGAGAAACGGCAGCGGGATGTCACCGATGAAGGCGAACAGGATACCCAGCCCGCCGAGCAGGAAGGCTACCGGGTAGCCGGAGAAGATACCGATCAGAAGTGCCACCACCATGGTGATGGGCAAGGCGTATTCAGCGAGCATCGTCATGGCTCCCGTCTGCTTGATCCTTGGGTGCCGTCGTGCCGGCCGTCTCGTGTGCAGCGGTGTCCTGCGTCTTGCCTGCCTGAGGTGCAAGGCCGGCAAGACTGGCAATCTCGTGGTCCTTCAGGCGCTCAGGAGTGCGCGCCGGGTCGAACAGACAGGCCAGATTCTCGAAGATCTGCCCGAGTGCGCCGAGGGCGAGAAACACCAGCCCCGTCGGCAGCATCGCCTTGATCAGATACCGGTCCACCAGCCCGCCATAGTTGGACTTCTCGCCGGACATGTAGGACATGATGACGAAGTGCTTGGACAGCCAGGCGATCAGCAGGCAGAAGGGAATCAGCATGATGAGGTGGCCGAGGATATCGACCACGGCGCGCCCACGCGGCGAGAGGCACTGGTAGAACAGATCGACCCGCACATGCGTGTCGCTGTGCAAGGCATAGGTGCCACCGAACAGCGTCAGCAGGCCGAACAGATGCCATTGAAGCTCGGTGACGGAATTGATGGTGATCGCGGTGCCGAACAGCAGCACGTCAGGCGACCCCCAGTTGGCGATTTCATTGATGCCCAGGGCGTTGAGCGTGACGGTGGTGAGCACGGCCAGGATGATCGCCAGACCCAACCAGCTGGTCAGGCGACCCACCCATAGCCCCAGGCCGACCAGCGGTCGGCCCAGGGCGTCACACACCGCCCCGCCCTGTGCCCGCCAGGGCGCAAGGCGGGGGTCGGTCATTGGGCGCTACCCTCCTCAGCGTCACCGGCCTGCTTCATGGCCATCGGCTGCGGCATGGCCTGCAGCTCGTACCATTCGTCGATCAGTGCGGCATGCTTCATCAGCGAATCGTAGGCCTTGGCGAAGTCAGGGTTGGTCTGCTTCTCTTCTTCCAGCACTTCCCCCCATGCCTTCTGCAGCGCGGTCATCACCGGTTCCGGGAAGCGCTTGACCTCGACACCCTTGGCTTCGAGCTCATGGATCGCACGTACCTGAGCCGGCGGCGCTTCGGCCATCGCCCACTGCAGGGTCGCGCGGCAGGCGGTCTGGAACTGCGCCTTGCGCTCGTCACTGTAGCTGTCCCACACCTGCTGGTTGATCAACAGCGAGAACCAGCTGGCGCTCTGGTGCCAACCCGGGAAGTAGTAGTACTTGGCGACTTCATTGAAGCCCATCGCCTGATCGACCTGCGGCACCGAGAACTCGGTGGCATCGACACGGCCACGCTCCAGCGCGAGATAGATCTCGCTGCCCGGTACCAGCTGGGTGGAGGCGCCCAGCTTGTTGAGCACCTTGGCGCCGAGGCCCGAGATGCGCATCGACAGGCCCTTGAAGTCATCCGGCGAGTTGATTTCCTTGTTGTACCAGCCGCCCGTCTCCTGCGGGGAGATGAAGCACGGCAGCACCTTCACGCCGTAGGGGTCATAGGCAGCCTGGATCAGCTCGGTGCCCTCACCGGCCCACATCCATGACATGAAGGCTTCCGGGCTCGGGCCGAACGGCAGCGCACCGTAGAGGTTGGTGATCGGCACCGTGCCGGCCCAGTAGCCCATCCAGTCCCAACCGGCCTGGATCGCGCCGGAAGAGACGGAGTTGAAGACTTCGAAGGCCGGCACCAGATCGCCCGGCTCATGCACGCGCAGACCGACTTCACCGCCGGTGGCGCTCTTGAGTTCCTCGGACAGACGCACGGCCCCGGCGCCCAGGAAGTTCTTGGTCGAGAAGGTACTGGCGACGTCGAGCTGCTTCGGCCCTTCCGCCTGAGCAGGTGCGGCGGCCATCAAGGTGGTGGTGGCGACGGCCGCCGCGATGGCGGCTCCGAGGCGCAGGCGACGAGTCGGCGTCGTGTGACGCGGCGTGGCGTGATGCAACATGGCACGGCTCCCTGATTTGTTGTTGTACTGGCTGGTCGTACGGCTCGATGCTTTCTGGCGATAAGGCACGCAACAAGCTGACGCTTACGTCAACTTACCCATTGACAACGCAAGCGCCTGACCACGCCACAACAATTCCAATGATTTCAGAGAGCTACGAGAGCCAATCACGCACGAGTAGCCGCACGATGTCCTCGATGCCGCCATCCACGCTCGGCAGCGTCCGGAAAGCCGGACACGCGGGTCGCCAAGGCTGCGACCAAGGTCGCGCGCTGACATGAATTCGGTCTACGACTCCAGTCGAATATGCCGATAGTGGAAGGCAGACCCCATGCGGGTAGGCACGGCGTGGGGTGGCGTGACACGCAAAGCGTCCGGAATTCCGGTCATTGACCGAGTTTCCGGACGCTTTGACCCCACGTCTGTGGCGGGAAGGTGAAACCACTCTCGATCAGGGCGTTTCGGCCAACAGGCCATGACGGTTGAGCTTCTCGTAGAGCGAGGACTTGGCGATGCCGAGCTGACGGGCGGCGCGGGTGCGATTGCCATTGGCGGCAGACAGGGCGGCCTCAATCAGGCGTCGCTCGGTCTGCGCCATCGCCTCCCGCAGCGAGCCGGTTGCCACTGGCGTGTCGGAAGCAGCAAGCACGTCTGAATCCGAGGGGGGTGTGGTTAATTCAGTCCGGCGGGCATCGCCATGCCGCGCATCGCCATGCCGGGCACCGATGGCATCCGGCAGATCGGTCGGCTGGATATGGCTGCCGCCCAGATAGAAGGCGGCTTCGAGGACGTTTTCCAGCTCGCGCACGTTGCCGGGCCAGTGATGGGCACACAGGCGCTCCAACGCGGTCTCGGAGAGTATCGGCGGACGACGGCCACTACGACGCGCCAGACGTGACAGCAGATGCGTGGCCAGGGTCGGCAGATCGTCACGGCGCTCGCGCAGCGGCGGCACCTGCAGTGGCACCACGTTGATGCGATAGAAGAGGTCTTCGCGGAATTCGCCGCTCTCGACCAGCGCCTCCAGCGGGCGGTGCGTGGCGGCGATGACTCGTACATCGACGGTGACCAGCCGTGTTGCGCCGACCGCCTCGACTTCACGGTCCTGCAGCACGCGCAGCAACTTGGCCTGCATCGCCAGCGGCATGTCACCGACCTCATCGAGAAACAGCGTGCCACCATCCGCGAGCTGGAACTTGCCGGGCTTGCCGCCTCGCCTCGCGCCGGTGAACGCGCCTTCCTCATAGCCGAACAGCTCCGCCTCCAGCAGCGCTTCGGGAATCGCCGCGCAGTTGAGCTTGATGAAGGGCCCCTTGGCGCGCGCCGAGCTGCGATGCAGCGCATGGGCATACAGCTCCTTGCCGGTACCGGACTCGCCACGGATCAATACCGAGGCGCCGCCGGGGGCGATCTTGCGTACCTTGCTGGCCAGCTCCCGCATGGCGGGCGAATCCCCGATGATGTCACTCAACTGCCAGCGCGCGCCGCTGGGGGTTTCCAGCGCCTGACGGTAGTAGTCCACCTCCGCCTCCAGCGCCTGGACCTGAGCATTCACCTGCCGCCATTCCCAGGTGTCGTGATAGAGCACCGAGCCGATGGCGCCGATCAGCTCGCCATCGCGGAAGATGGGGTAACGGTGGGCAATCATGTGGTGGCCACGAATCAACTGCAGCTGGGCCAGCTCCGCGCGTCCGCTTTCCAGCACCTCATGCATGCGGGTGTTCTCGATCACCTCGCTGACATCGCGCCCCAGCACCTCGCTGGCCTCCACCCCGAGAAACTCGGCATAGGGGGCGTTCAGAAACTGGATACCGCCCTGGGCATCCACCACCACCACCCACTCCTCCACCGCATCCATCGCGGCTCGCAGCAACTCGCGACGCGCGCGCTCGACATGAATCGAGGTGGCAGGTGAATCGTTGCGCAGCGGGGCAGC
Source organism: Cobetia sp. 10Alg 146 (assembly GCF_029846385.1). Taxonomy (NCBI): domain Bacteria; kingdom Pseudomonadati; phylum Pseudomonadota; class Gammaproteobacteria; order Oceanospirillales; family Halomonadaceae; genus Cobetia; species Cobetia sp. 10Alg 146. The sequence goes on along the minus strand of NZ_JARWKT010000006.1, from coordinate 36,375 downwards.
CGCCTTCGCTCCACCCGCCGCGCCTGACACTGGCATCTGCTGAGCCATCTCCGCTCTCCCTTGGCGTGTCCGGTCATCGTGGGTAGCCATCATGCCGCCACCGACACCCGCCGGATCTGGTTGTTATGGGCTGCACCATCACGCAGCCAGCGTCCGGAAAACCGGACGCCACCCACAGCATCGGCCTACTGCCGCCAGGGATCAACGTAGCCAGTGGTCGTAGACAGCTACACATATTGATTAAAACCACCGAAAACCTATATTCAAAAGACGCCACTAATAAAGAGAAGGTCATGAATAGAATTTTTGGCAGAGGTCCAAATTCACAACATAATGCTTGCGTTGGTAATAATGGACAGCCAGATGCAATTGATTACGCTAAAGGGTATTCAACTGCTGCAAAGATGCTAATAGATACTTATCTAGAAAATAGTACATCTATCTTCCAAGACCAACTTGTCTACCCTATTTGCTTTAATATGCGACACTCAATAGAGATAATACTAAAAAATGAAATCTATAGATCGATCGAAATAAATAGAATCAAAGGAATTGAAGTTCATTTCAACAATAATAAATCCCACGACATTAATATAATATGGGAGTTCTTGTTTACGCATTTAATGATGTTAGACAGGCAATACAAGCCAATTCTAAATACGCTTAAACCGTTAATAAATGAGATTGGTAGCGTAGACCCCACTGGCCAGACATTTCGGTACCCCGAAAATGTCGACGGACACAGACATCTAGTGAAAGTTAGCCTTATCAACATTGAGCGACTAAAAATTAATTTTGAAATCATTGAAAAACTTTTAACAAGATTAGTAAGACTTAGCGATACGGTTTTCAGTGACTATAAAACCAATACATATACTAGAAATTTATCAAGAAATGATATAAGGGATATATCAACAAGGCTACCCCCTAAATACAGCTGGCCAAGCACACAACTTACTGAAGCAAAAGATGAGATAATAAGAAACTACAAGATAAGCAATACTGAATATAAAAAATGCCTGAAAATAATTCAATCACACCATGAGTTTAGCGCAAATATTGGCTTGGAGCTTGAGCTTGACAGCCTATCTGAGAACGACATTAACCAACTATGTAAAACTTGGAGAGAAACGCATGGAAACACATCACCCCAATCCCGAAATAGAATAATTACCACACAAGAACTGCGCAAAGAGATTGACGCAGGCTCTAATAGAGGTGAGGTCTTTGAAGCTTTCAAAGAAACTTTAACTATAGATAAAGCTGTGGAAATAGAGTCGCTATTTTATTTTGGGTACGAATTAGATTACAGCGAAAAATACTTAGAGAAAGTAGAACGTCTTTTTAGTGAATACACTATAAGAGCCAGTGAAGAACACGACTTACTTGAAATAGCTATCTCTGAAATCTTGGACAAAGTAAATGCTCTAGAAAATATTAAAAAATCTCTCTGCTTCTTAAACCAGACCAAATTGGCCAATACTATAAACACAACCAAATAAAAACCCCGCCGAAGCGGGGTTTTTGTTATTGCTTAAAGAGTCCGTCGCATTAATGCGCTTCTTCCCAGTTATCGCCTTGCTCGACTTCGACGAGCAGCGGGACGTCAAGGGAGGCGGCGTTCTGCATGCGCTGGGCGACGTCTTTCATGAAGTCTTCGACCTGCGCTTCGGCGACTTCGAAGACGAGTTCATCGTGTACCTGCATGACCATCATGGCGTCATACGCCTTGTCACCGTCATTGCCCGCCAGCCAGGCGTCCACATCGATCATGGCGCGCTTGATGATGTCGGCGGCGCTGCCTTGCATCGGGGCGTTGATGGCGGTGCGTTCGGCGGCGCTGCGACGCGCGTGATTGCGCGAGCCGATTTCCGGCAGGTAGAGACGACGGCCGAAGATGGTCTCGACATAGCCCTGCTCGGCGGCGAGATGGCGAGTGTCTTCCATGTAGGTGGCGACGCCCGGATAGCGCTCGAAGTAGCGCTCGATGTAGGTCTTGGCCTGGCCGGGGTCGATATCCAGCTGACGCGAGAGGCCCCAGGCGGACATGCCGTAGATCAGCCCGAAGTTGATGGCCTTGGCGCTGCGACGCTGGTCACTGCTGACACGTGATTCCTCGGTGCCGAAGACTTCCGCGGCGGTGGCGGCGTGCACGTCACGGTTGTCGGCGAAGGCCGAGAGCAGCCCCTTGTCACCGGAGAGGTGCGCCATGATGCGCAGCTCGATCTGCGAGTAATCCGCCGCGACGATGCGATAGCCGGGGCGTGCGATGAAGGCCTGACGAATGCGACGGCCCTCCTCGCTGCGCACCGGGATGTTCTGCAGATTCGGATCGGAAGACGACAGACGCCCGGTGGCGGTGACGGCCTGATGGTAGCTGGTGTGCAGGCGGCGCGTGGTCGGGTTGACCAGCTGCGGCAGCTTGTCGGTGTAGGTGCTCTTGAGCTTGGTCATGCCGCGATGGCGCATGATCAGCTTGGGCAGCGGGTAGTCCAGCGCCAGCTCCTCAAGCACCGCTTCGGCGGTGGACGGCGCGCCCTTGGGGGTCTTCTTCTTGACCGGCAGCTTCTGCTCCTCGAAGAGGATCTCGCCCAGCTGCTTGGGGGAAGAGAGGTTGAACTCGCGGCCCGCCAGCTCGAAGGCCTGCTTCTCGATGTCGTGGATCTGCTCGGTCAGCTCACGGGTCTGGGCGTGAAGGCGCTCGGGGTCAATCGCGACGCCGTTGCGCTCGATGCGCGCCAGCACCGGAATCAGCGGGTATTCGTAATCACGCAGCACCTCGCCCAGACGGCCCAGCTTCTCGATGCGCGGCATCAGCAGCGCGGCGAGGCGCAGGGTGATGTCGACATCCTCACAGGCGTAGGGCATCGCCTCTTCCAGCGCGATCTGGTCAAACGTCAGCTGCTTGGCGCCCTTGCCGGCGATGTCGGTGAAGCTGATGGTGCTCTCGCCCAGGTACTTGAGCGCCAGCGAGTCCATGTCGTGACGGGTCGCGGTGGAGTTGAGCACGTAAGACATCAGCATGGTGTCGGCCAGCGGACCGGCCACCGCGATGTCATAGCGCGCCAGCACCTCGATGTCGTACTTGAGGTTCTGGCCGATCTTGGTGATGGCGCCATCGGCCAGAATCGGCGTCAGCGCCTCCAGCACGGCCTGGCGCTCCAGCTGCGCGGGGGCATCCAGATAGCTGTGGGCGACGGGGATGTAGACGGCCTCGCCGACCTCCAGCGCCATGCCGATGCCGACGATCTCGGCTTCCATGTAGTTGAGGCTGGTGGTCTCGAGGTCGAAGCACAGCGAGGTGGCATTGCGCACGCGCTCCAGCCACGCGTCCAGCTCGGCCTGCTCGGTGATGGCGCGGTAGTTGCGCTCCTCACGCGGCGGCAGCGCCTCGGGCATCTCGTCCTCGTCACCCGCCGCATCCAGCTCAGGCGTCGGTGCAGCGGCGGTCTTGCCCTTGCCGGAGGCCTTGTCCGCGACGGGCGCGATGCTGTCGCCGAACAGATCACCGCCGGCGACACCGCTGTCCTTCTCGTCGGCGTGCGGGGTGGCGGCCATGTCACCGCCTTCCAGCAGCTCCTTCAGCCAGGCGCGGAACTCCATCTCCTTGTAGAGCTCCACCAGCGCGGCGGTATCCGGCGCGGCGATCGCGAGGTCATCCAGGCCATGCTCCAGCTCGCAGTCCAGCTTGATGGTGGCGAGACGATAGGAGAGATAGGCATCCTCGCGGTGCGCTTCCATCTTCTTGGCCAGCGTCTTGGCGCCGCGGAAGCTGAGCGTCTTGATGCGATCGAGATCACCGTAGATGGTGTCGAGACCGCCGCCCATGCCCTGCAGCAGGCCCAGCGCGGTCTTCTCGCCCACACCCGGCACGCCGGGAATATTGTCGACCTTGTCGCCCATCAGCGCGAGGAAGTCGATGATCAGATTGGGCGGAATGCCGAACTTCTCGGTGACGCCGTCCACGTCCAGCGTCTCGTTCTTCATGGTGTTAACCAGCGTGATGTGCTCGTTCACCAGCTGAGCCATGTCCTTGTCGCCGGTGGAGATGACGGCGTCACGCCCGGCCTCGGTGGCCAGTCGCGCAAGAGTCCCGATGACGTCATCGGCCTCGACACCTTCCACGCACAATAGCGGCAGACCCAGCGCGCGTACGCAGGCATGCAGCGGCTCGACCTGCAGGCGCAGGTCATCGGGCATCGGAGGACGCTGGGCCTTGTACTCGGGGTACATGTCATCACGGAAGGTCTTGCCCTTGGCGTCGAACACCACCGCCATGGGGCTGTCCGGATACTGGCGGATCAGGCTCTTGAGCATGTTGATCACGCCCTTCACCGCGCCGGTGGGCAGGCCCTTGGAGGTGGTCAGCGGCGGCAGGGCATGAAAGGCACGATAGAGGTAGGAAGATCCATCGACGAGAACGATCGGCGTGGCGGCCATGAGCAGTCGCATCCGTAGGCTGAAGGGTGGGCTTGGGGCAAGCAGAGTCGGGGCCGAAACTCTCTCGGCATCAATGGCTGTCATGATACGCAAGGGCTGCGGCGAGGCACAGTCACGCCGCGGGCATGGACCGGCTTTCGGGCAGCTCCCAGGGGCAGTGAAATCGTGCACGCGGCTGACAAGAGTCGTAGACTGCGCCCATCAGGCAAGGTTTCTGGCCATCGCCGATTCGCTTGCCCTCCGCACGCTTGCGCACAGAATCTTTGCGCTCAGGACTTTTGTGTACGGGGCCTTGTCGCCAGTCTCCCTGCGATGAAGGCTCACGTGTTAAAGGAGGAATGCCATGCGCACGACTGCTTCGATTGCTCCGCACCCGACGCTGCGCCTGCCCACGCTGCTGGCGAGTGCTCTGCTGCTGGTCATCACCGCGCTGGGCGCCCCGCTGGCCGTGGCCGAGAGTGATGCCCCCAAGCCACAGGTCACCAGCCGTCAGCAGGATGACCGCCAGCTGCACGAATACCGCGTCAATGGCCATCTGTACGCCATCGAGATCATCCCCAAGGGGGGCACGCCCTTCTTCCTGCTCGACAGTGATGGCAACGGCAACTTCACCCGTTCCAGCGTGTCGCAGGCCAGTCAGCTCAAGGTGCCCGGCTGGGCGCGGAAAAAGTGATAAGCTCGGCATTGCGGGTCACGCGGCATCTGACCCGGCAGTGACGGGCATCATGCCCGGACCGGACGCATCCCTTGCGCTCGGTCCGGGCATGGAGGTCTTCCTCCTGCCTACCGACAACAACTCCTGTCAGCGCATTGCCGCCGCGTCGGTCCAGCGGCGCGCCACTGATGGGGCGGACACATTTCGGCGAGAAGAGTCACCCATGGCAGTCTTTACCCCCCTGAGCGAGGCTCAGGTCGCAGAATTTCTGGCAGAGTACGATGCAGGCACGCTGACATCGCTTGAAGATGTCGCCCACGGCACCGAGAACTCGACCTTCTTCGTCACCACCGACCGCCGCGAGATGGTGCTGACCCTGTTCGAGCAGGGCGAGCATGAGGAACTGCCCTTCTTCGTCGAGCTGCTCGACTTCCTCGCCGGCCACCAGCTGCCGGTGCCCGGCCCGCTGCATGACCGCGAAGGTCAGGCGCTCAAGACGCTGGCAGGCAAGCCGGCGTTGCTGTTTCCGCGCATGCCGGGCAAGTGGCCCGTCTCGCCCAATGTCGCCCAGTGCCGCGAGATCGGTGCGGCGCTGGGGCGCATGCACGCCGTCTCGCAGCACTTCACCGGCCAGCGCCCCAACACCCGTGACCTGCATTGGATCAAGCCGATGCACCACAAGGTGCTGGCCTATCTGAGCCCGGAAGACCAGGCATTGATGGCTGACGAGATCGATGTCTGCGAAGACGTCTTCAGTGGCGTCGACCTGCCACAGGGCGCGCTGCACGGGGATCTGTTCCGCGACAACACGCTGTTTGACGGCGATCGCCTCGGCGGCATCATCGACTTCTACAATGGCTGCACCGGCGACCTGATCTTCGATCTGTCGATTCTGGTCAATGACTGGTGCTCCAATGACGATGGCCGTCTGGATCAGGCGCGTTATGACGCCCTGCTCAGCGCCTATCTGGCCGAGCGCCCGATGAACGCTGACGAACGTCGCCTGTGGCCGAGCATGCTGCGCATGACCGCGCTGCGCTACTGGCTGTCACGCCTGCTGGTGGTCTACGTGGACCCGCCCGCTCACAGCCTGACGCCGAAGGACCCGGCACAGTATCGCCAGTTGCTGGGCCGGCGCATCGAGGAAGGCGCCCTGCCGCTGCCCGATGCCACCCAGCCGGCCTGAATGTCCACGCAAGTGGCAAAGCGATTGCCTGCGCCTCCCCAGCAGGCATAATGCGCCCCCTGAGCGCCCGCATCCGTGCGGGCGCCATTGTCTTCTCCGACGCTGCCCACACCGCTGAGCACCGCCGGGCTTGCCTTCACGCCGTCCATCTCCGGAGACCGCGATGACCTCCTTTGCAGCCGAAGCACGCCGCACCTACAACATTGACCAGTGGGGCAGCGGCTATTTCGACGTGGGCCAGGATGGCCTGACGCTGGTGCGCCCCCATGGCGAACCGGGTACGCCTGCGCTGCCGCTGATCTCGCTGATCGACAAGGCCCGCGCCCAGGGCCTGCGACTGCCGCTGCTGATCCGCTTCGCCGATATCCTGCATGACCGGGTCGAGCAGCTGTGCGCCGCCTTCGATGCCGCCATCAGCTCACGCGGCTATGGCGCCAGCTACACCGCCGTCTATCCGATCAAGGTCAACCAGCAGCGCCGCGTGGTCGAGGAACTGCTGGCGACCAGCGAACGCTCGCGCGGGCGTGTCGGCCTGGAAGCCGGCAGCAAGCCGGAACTGCTCGCCGTGCTGGCGCTGTCGGACAATGGCCCGTCGGTCATCGTCTGCAACGGCTACAAGGACCGCGAGTACGTGCGTCTGGCGCTGATGGGCGAGAAGCTCGGCCACCGCGTGCACCTGGTGGTCGAGAAGGCCAGCGAGCTGGAACTGGTACTGGAAGAAGCTGAACGTCTCGGTGTGCGGCCGCGCATCGGTCTGCGCGCGCGCCTGGCCACCATCGGCAAGGGCAACTGGCAGAACACCGGCGGCGAGAAGTCGAAATTCGGCCTGACGGCGAGCCAGATCGTCGCGCTGGTCGAGCGCCTGCGCGAAGTGGATGCGCTGGACTGCCTCAAGCTGGTCCACTTCCACCTCGGCTCGCAGATCGCGGACATCAGCGACATCCAGCGCGGCCTGGCCGAGTGCGCGCGCTTCTATCAGGGGCTGCATGAAGCCGGTGCCGGCGTGGAAATCGTCGATGTCGGCGGTGGCCTGGGCGTGGACTACGAAGGCACGCGCTCGGAAAGCGCCTGCTCGCTCAACTACTCGATGCGCGAATACGCCGACTATGTGGTCGGGGCGTTCCACGCGGTGTGCGAGGCGCATGATCTGCCGCATCCGCACATCATCTCCGAATCCGGTCGTGCCCTGACCGCTCACCACGCCGTGCTGGTGACGGACGTGATCGGCGAGGAGCGTGTCGACCTGCCGCTGCCCACGCCGCGTGAGGATGATCTGCAGATCGCCGCGCTGTGGACACAGGCCGCGCGTCTGGAGGGTTCGCTCGAGCCACGTGAGCTGGTGGAGATCTACCACGCCGTGGTGCATGCCCAGCATCAGGTGCAGGAGCGCTTCGTGATGGGGCTGGCGAGCATCGCCATCCGTGCCGAGGCGGAGGCCATCTACACCAACGTGTGTCGCAGTCTCGCCGGGCGCCTCGATGCGCGCCAGCGTTCGCACCGCGCGGTGCTCGATGAGCTCAACGAGAAGCTGGCCGACAAGCTGTTCGTCAATTTCTCGCTGTTCCAGTCACTGCCGGACATCTGGGGCATCGAGCAGATCTTCCCGATCCTGCCGCTGACCGGTCTCGACCGCGCGCCGACTCGCCGTGGCGTGATCCAGGACATCACCTGCGACAGTGATGGCCGCATCGACACCTATGTGGATGACCAGGGCCTGGACGCCACCCTGCCGCTGCCGGAATGGCATGCCGAGGAAGAGAAGCTGCTCGGCTTCTTCATGGTCGGCGCCTATCAGGAGATCCTCGGCGACCTGCACAACCTGTTCGGCGATACCGATTCCGTGGATGCCAGCCTCGACGACGAGGGCCAATGGCAGCTTTCCCATGCCATCCAGGGCGATAGCGTGGCGCAAGTGCTGCGCTACGTGAACTTCGACCCGGATCAGCTGGCGGCCCGCCTCGCGCGTCAGCTCAAGTCATCCAATCTGAACGCGCTGGAACAGGCAGACCTGCTCGAGGACCTGAAGGCAGGCCTGGAAGGATATACCTACCTGGAGAGCTGAGCCCTTCCGTCATTGAGCCGATCTCTGCTTCAGAGATTCGAGCCTTGAGCGCAAAAGACCAGAAAGCAGCAGCCCAGACAGCAAAAGCCCCTGCCGGAATCCCGACAGGGGCTTTTCTTTTTTAACTCGCTCAGGGCTGTTGTGAACTCGCTCAGGGCTGTCTCAGCCCCAGTCAGCCCCAGTCGTCATGCCACGCCGCGCGTGCGTGTCTCGACACGCAACAGCTCGCCACTGCCATCCGGGGCATCCAGCGCCAATACCAGCGCCTGATCCGGATTCAGCTCGCCAACGCCCTCCGGCGTGCCGGTCAGCACCACGTCGCCGGGCAGCAGCGTGAAGCTGTGGCTGATCTCGCTGAGCAGCCGCGCGACAGGGAACAGCATCAGACGGGTATCCGCCTGCTGACGCTGCTCGCCGTCGATGGCGAAACGATACTGCAGTGCCTGGAAATCGACATCATGCAGTGCGCCTTCGCCATCACGCCAGCGCGGGCCTTCCAGCGCGACGAAGGAGGACAGCGGACAGCTGCCGTCAAAGGCCTTGGCCAGTTCCCACGGCTGCCCCTTGGCCTTGAGCTTGCTCTGACGCTCACGCAGGGTGAGATCCAGCGCCAGCCCCATGCCGGCCAATGCCTCCAGCGCCTCGTCTTCACTCGCCTCGCACAGTGGCTTGCCGATCAGCAGCGCAAGCTCGGCCTCGTAATGGTACTGGCCACGACGCTTCGAGAGCGGCAGCGGCTTGTCCATGGGCACCACGCTGGTGGCGGGCTTGATGAACAGCAACGGCTCGCTGGGCACTTCATTGCCGAGCTCCGCGGCGTGGGCAGCATAATTGCGCCCCACGCACACCACCTTGCCGAGATCATGGGCAAAGACACGACCATCGCTGAAACGTGGGGTAAAACGCTGAGCAAGCGGCATGCAGAACTCCTGTCGGGGCGTGATGGATGATCAATGAGAGATGTCTCAATCTTACGCCGCCCCGCCGGTTTGCCACTACCACACCAACGTCCGAGATTTCGCCGCCTGAACGCAACCCCGGGTTGTGCAGTTCAGTCCACTGGCCTGCTCAGCCTTTCGGTCTTTCCTTTCGCTTGCTCACGCTGGCGATCTGTCACGCGCGGCTCATTTTTCCAGTTCATCCCAGCCACCATCGGCACGGTGGGCCAGAAATTCAGGGCGCGGACGAGAGGCCGCGAACGGCGCCTGCATGGCATTGTCGACACGGTTGTAGACGAAGAAGGCGTTGCTGCGCGGGTCCGGCGACATGTTGGCGTTGGAGCCATGCAAGGTGTTGCAGTCAAACATCAGCAGACCACCCGCGGCACCGGTGGGCGCCTCGATGCCACGCTGGGCGACCAGCTCTCGCAGCGCTTCGCGCGAGGGCACACCGACTTCCTGTGCCTGCAGCGAAGACTTGTGATTGTCTTCCGGCGTCTCGCCCAGGCAGTGCACGAAGACTTCGTGCGAGCCGGGGATCAGCATCAGCGGGCCGTTGAAGTGGTGATTGTCATTCAGGATGATCGAGGCGCTGACCGCACGCATTTCCGGCATGCCATCCTCGGCGTGCCAGGTCTCGAAGTCCGAATGCCAGTTGAAGCCCTTGCCCTCGAAGCCCGGCTTGTAGTTGATGCGCGACTGGTGGACATAGACATCGCCACCCAGAATCTGGCGCGCGCGATCCATCAGGCGCGGGTCTTCGGCAAGCTGGCGGAAGCGCTCCGACAGGAAGTGCACGGCGAAGATGGAGCGGATCTCGCGGCTCTTGGGCTCGGTGATGGTGAAATCACGGCCCTGGAGATCTTCCTGCTCCAGCAGCGCAGCCAGTTCGGCCTTGAGCGTCTCGACTTCTTGCGGGGCCAGGAATTCCGGCTCGAACAGGAAGCCATCGCGCTCGAACCGCTTGAGTTGCTCAGCCCCCAGCGGCCCCTCGTCGGCGCGCGAGTGCACGACGGGCTCGCGGCGCTTCTGCCACAGGTGCTGCGGTGGCTGGCTCAGACGCGTCGGGTAGGCGTCGCGCGAGTGGGAGGATCCTCGGTCGCTGCCTGACTTGTCCAGATAGGCTTCCGGCGCCTGATCGCGATCGGCATCGACCTGACGGACACCCAGACGCTGATTGGAGGACTCTGCGCCATCGCTGGCGTTGCTGCCGTCCATCTCGTGGTGGTGGCGCTGCTTGGACGAAAGCGCAGCGGTGGCGTTGTACGAGGTCATGTGGCGTGAAGCTGTCATCTTGCTCTCCTTAAGGCATCAATGGCTTGCATTGAGGAAAGAGGAATCCGGCGTTCTATTCCTGCGGCTTGGCCGCACTGTCCCACCTATGGGCCATGACACAGACTTCAACCCCATGAATCATGAATTAATCACAGACGCCTGATCCCCGAGTTCGTTAAAAGACCATTCAATCGCGCACTACCCCCGCCATCACCGTTCTCGCGAAAACATGAGACCTCCTGTGTCTCACGGATGACAAGATTCCTCAGTCACCCCGATAGATCATTTCATCATTCACGCGGTGGCCACGCGCCTCATGCATGAAAGACATCATGACTCATATATCGCCTCATTCCTTGTCATGGCCTCCTGACAATTCACCCCAATACGCTTCGCCTTTTGCAAATCGCATCGCGAATGATCACCAGACAATAAGCGTAAGTTGTTGTGAACTATTGTGAATTTAGTTGGCACACTTAATGCCCCTGTAAAGTCACGGCATCACAACTGATAGACACATATCAGAGTACAAGAACGGCGCAGGACAATGCGTCACACCAGGGGAACTTCCAGCATGTTCAAGCCACGGATTTGTCTGGCCGCTTGCATGGCCACAGTGCTGGGGGGCTGCGCCGCAGTCGAGCCGAAATTCGATAATGTCGAGCCAGTCGTCGGGCCGCCAGTCACCTCAAACAATACGCCTTACAGTGAATGTCTTGCCTCATTGAGCCGTATTTCAGGCGCGACAAACCTGCCAGTCATCGCCGTCGGGCAGATCACTGACAAGACAGGGCAACGCAGCTATTCGACAGTAACCGAAAGCGCCGCCGTCACTCAGGGTGTCTCGGAAATGTTGATCAGCGCGCTCTACAAGACTCGCAAGGTTCACCTGACAGAGCGTCTTGATGTTCGCGTCCCGCTGGCGGAGCAGCAGCTTTACGAGAACAAGGCCATGGCCTATGCACCACGCAAGCTGGCCGTCCTCCCCTCGCACTTCGTGGTTCTCGGTGCCCTCACTGAGCTCAATTACAACATTTCCAGTGGTGGCACTCGCCTGTTCGTCAGCGGAATCGGGGCCGGATTGCGGACCGCCGTCATCAATGTGGGCCTGGACCTGCGCATGGTCGACATCCGCACCTTCCGCACCGTCTATGTCACCAGCCTGCAGAAGCAGGTAGTGGGTTACGAAGTCGAAGCCGGCATCTATCGCTTCTTCGGCAATCAGCTGGTCGAGTTTGATTCCGGCGCAGTGCGCAATGAACCACTGCAGCTGGGCGTGAGATCAGTCGTGGAGATGGGCGCCTACCAACTCCTGACTGAAGGCCTGGGACTTCCTGTACCTGCGGGGCAGGAATGTGAACTTCACCCGGGACAGCATGTTGCAGCGAAAGACGGCAACACGCAGCAAGTGGCCGCAGCCAATACGGCATCAGGCAGTACCGCAGCAGTCGCAACACCGTTGCAAGCAGCACCCGCATCAGAAGTACCGGCAGCATCCAGCGCAGCACAATAAGTCAACATTCATGAGGAACATGACAATGACTACCTATAATAAGCTCGCAGTCGCCATCGGTCTCGTAAGTGGTGTGATGATGGCAAGCCAAGCGCAAGCCTTCAATAACGTGGATTGGAATTGGGATGGGTATGTCAATACTGATGTCAATATTGATGTCTATATTGACCCGAAAATCAAAGATCCAGGCGGCCTGGTGATGGTCGAAAGTCTGCAAAAGCAGATCGGTGACGTCAGCTCCGAAGCCATCGTCAGTGATGTCAGCTACGGTGCAGGTGAAGCAGGTGACCCTTCCATCGAACTAGTTGATAGCCTCAGTGCAGGCAGCAGCGCGTCATCCGCTGCGAATGCACACAGCTGGAATCATCATTCAGCAGCCAATGCGAGTGCAGATGCAGTTGCAAACGCTAACGCTGATGTCGATGTCTATATCAGCTATGCCGGCTCCACGCCTAATCCTGACATTACTCGCCTAGAGTCGCTTGAGAATGCCGCTACTTCGGTGGGCAACAATGTCTCGGTGGATAGTGATGCCATGGTCAACCTACACAATGAGCAGTTCTTGGCGGGTTCTGGTGGCTATTTCTTCTACCCGGGCACTGCTGAAGTCGAATCATTGGCTAAGGTCGACAACATTCTCAACCTGAGCGTGGACAATGCCGCGACCTCCGTAGGCAACAATATGTCGGTCACTCTGGATAGCACTGATATCGATAGCGCCCTGATTGCCGACAATACCCAGATGAGCTTCGCCAACATCAGCTCGACTGCCAAAGTCAGCAACATCACGCTGGATCTGCCGCCGACAGGCAGCTTCGAAGGCCCGGTCATCAATAATGCCGCGACCTCCGTGGGTAACAACATGTCCATCAGCGTCGGCCCCGTGACTCCGTAACCCCTCTGCAGGCAACCAACACACGCGGGGCAACCCGCGTGTGTTTCAGCACCTGCTGACATCAGACGTCTCACGCATCAGACACTGCATCTTTCACAGACCGAAAGGAGCAAGACATGAATGCTTTCACACGTATCAGCCTGGGAGTCGTGGGCGCGGGATTCCTGCTGGCCGGTAGCGCCAGCGCCAACTCGTTGATGGGCCCCTTCCCCTACGACTTCCCGGCGCGCAGTGCAGAAACCGCCCTGATCCTCTACGAGAGCAAGAAGGCCGGCAGCCTGGGGGAAGGGTCCGAGACCAATATCGGCGCATACACGCTCAATACCGGCAGCAGTACCTCGATCGGCAACTGGCAGCAGATTGAACAGACCCTGAGTGACGGCTCTACCGGCACCATCGACAGCACGGCGGACCAGTCCGCCGATGGCAGTTCGCAGACGTCGTCAACGGATTTCACCATCACCCACAACAATGCGGATGATGAAGAGGAAGAAGTCCCATGATGCCCCGCCCGGGCAAGGCGCGACGGCCCAGGCAGGGCACTTGAGAACATCAGACTCACGTGTCAAACGTGAGGAGAGAGTTGGTCATCATGCCAACGGGTGGGATGAGATATCTGACCCTCGCGCGCAGCGGAAAAAACCCACTAAAAGCCGCCATGATCATCTCTCACGTTTGAGTAAGCTTGGAAAAGGACGCGCAACAACCCGCATGACGAAGACTCAACGCTTGGGAAGCGTGTGTCCTTCCGAGAGGCTGTCACCAGAAGCAGCCCGACAATTATGCTCCTGCAGCGATGCTCTACGAGCTGCTGACAGGGGTCCAGCAGCAAGGGAACATCACTCATGACCGCACTGAAGGCTCACCATCAGGCTACGCCGATCACCACTGCGTTGAATCTGACTGTCGACTCCCCCGCACGGGTGAAGTCTCTACCGACAGGCCGGCCTAACGGTTTTGAGGGGTTCATCGGAGGCTCATCGTCCATGCAGACCCTCTATCGCACCCTCATACAGGTCGCCCATTCGGACGCCCCCATCTTCATCACCGGCGAAAGCGGCAGCGGCAAGGAGCTATGCGCCACTGCCATCCACCGCCACAGCCCGGTACGCGAAGGCCCTTTCATCGCCGTCAACTGTGCTGCCATCCCGGCGGAGCTATTGGAATCACAGCTGTTCGGGCATGTGCGTGGCGCCTTTACCGGTGCCGTCAGTGCCCAGCAGGGCCTGGCCGTGGCAGCGGATGGCGGGACGCTGTTCCTGGATGAGATCGCCGAACTGCCCTTGCCACTGCAGAGCAAGCTGTTGCGCTTTCTGCAGACCGGCCAGGTGATGCCCGTGGGCGCGACACGCACGGTCGAGGTCAACTGCCGTATCGTCTGTGCCACGCATCAGGACCCGCGTCAGCTGGTGGAGACCCATCGCTTCCGCGAAGACCTCTTCTACCGCCTGCACGTCATCCCGCTCAAGGTGCCGCCCCTGCGCGAGCGCGGAAGTGACATTCTCGAGATCGCCAACGGCTTGCTGAGTCGCATGGCCAGCCACGAAGGCAAGCATTTCACCAGCCTGAGCGCCTGCGCGGAACAGGCGCTGCTGGCCCACGATTGGCCGGGCAACGTGCGCGAGCTGGAAAACACCCTGCGCCGCGCCATCATCCTCCACGAGGGCGAGAGTCTCACGGCCGCCATGCTGGACCTGCCAGCACACGGCGGCTCACACGAGAGACTCGAGCACGCACCACCCGGCGCCGAGAACCAGGGCCTCTGGCAGCGCCCGCTGTGGATGGTGGAGCGGGATGCCATCGAGACGGTGATAGCGGCATGCGATGGAAGCATTCCGCGTGCCGCTGCCATTCTGGAAATCGCCCCATCGACCATCTATCGCAAACGCCTCAGCTGGCAGGCCCATCACCCCGGCTCATCCGCCGCGCATTGAGCGCCGAAAGACGCAAGGCGAGCAGACGCCAGACGCCAGACGCAAAAAAGCCACCCCGGAGGGTGGCTTTTCTGTTGGCTGCCGAATTCATCCTGCGACTTCATCTGCTAGCCAGAATTGGCTGGGGTACCAGGACTCGAACCTGGGAATGCCGATACCAAAAACCGGTGCCTTACCACTTGGCTATACCCCAATTTGGTGGCCAGAGACGGAATCGAACCGCCGACACGGGGATTTTCAATCCCCTGCTCTACCAACTGAGCTATCTGGCCGACCGGAAGACACAAAAAAAGCCGCCTGGGCGACTTCGATATCCTGCGTTCTTCGTTCATCTACAGAAGCCTGAAGATGGTGCCGGCTAAAGGAGTCGAACCCTCGACCTACTGATTACAAGTCAGTTGCTCTACCAACTGAGCTAAGCCGGCACAAAGAACTCATGATATGAGTCTTCTTACTACGTTACTGCATGTCAGCTGGCTGGGGTACCAGGACTCGAACCTGGGAATGCCGATACCAAAAACCGGTGCCTTACCACTTGGCTATACCCCAACACTTGGTGGCCAGAGACGGAATCGAACCGCCGACACGGGGATTTTCAATCCCCTGCTCTACCAACTGAGCTATCTGGCCCTTGCCAACGAGGACGTATTAAATAGAAAACCTTTCCCGACGTCAACCCTTGCTTATCAAGAATTTGGCGTCGTTATTCGTCTTCCATCGCCCTCGCCGTCTCGTCAGACTTCGTAGCCCTGTCCGCCCTGCGCTTCGCCCTTGGCGGCGGCGTCAGTCGGGACGAAACCTTCGGCCTGATCGGTCTCTTCGTTGCGGAAGAAACGCTCCATCTGCTCCATCAGATAGCGACGGCTGTCGGCATCCATCATGTTGAGGTGCTTCTCGTTGATCAGGCGTGTCTGCAGCGCCTGCCATTCTTCCCATGCCTGCTTCGAGACGTTGGCCCAGATATCCTGGCCCTTCTCGCCCGGCAGCGGCGGAAAGTCGAGACCCGGCAGGTCCTGGTCATACTTGCGGCAATGTACGGTGCGCATGGGTAACTCCGTAAGAGAACTGGATGTCAGTGCGGTTGAGCGCCGAGCCTTCGCCAGACGCCTTTACTGTTGCCTCATTCTCGCACGCCTGGGCCGCTTTGCCCCAGACGTGCGGCCGATGCCGACGTCTACAAGGCCTCACAGGCCGAACAGATCATCCGTGCAGCGCGCCAGCAGCGCCTTGACCGGCGCCGGCAGACCCACGGCGTCCGGCGCGGCAGGGTCGACGAAGCGGCGGTCGGCAGCTGACTCGTTGACGCTCCCGGCCGCTTGAACTGCCGCAAGCCCTGCCTCCCCCAGCTGGACCGGCTGCGGCGTGATGGTCAGCCGGAAGTGGCTGAAGACATGCTCGAAACTGTCCAGCGGCGCCTCCAGATGCGCGCCTCGCGCTTCACGGGCAATCCACTCCCGCGCGGCCTCACGGTCCTCGACCAGCGGCGGCGCCCACAGGCCGCCCCAGATGCCCGTCGGTGGGCGTCGTTCGAGCAGAATCCGGCCCGCCTCGTCACTGACCAGCAGCATCAGCGTCTGACGTGTCGAAATAGCCTTCTTGGGCTTGCTCTCGGGGAAGCGCTTTTCCTCGCCGCGTGCATGCGCCACACAGACTTCCTCGAAGGGGCAGCGCGTACAATCCGGCTTGCTGCCGCGCGTGCACAGGGTGGCCCCGAGATCCATCATCGCCTGGGTCCAGTCCGCCAGCCGCACCTGCGGGGTATAGCGCTCCGCCAATGCCCACAGCTTGCGCTCCACCGCCGGACGTCCCGGCCAGCCTTCCACGGCATGCAGGCGAGCCAGCACGCGCTTGACGTTGCCATCGAGAATCGGCGCCCGTTGTCCGGTGCTGATGCTGATGATCGCCCCGGCGGTCGAGCGCCCGATACCTGGCAAGGCCGACAGTGCCTCGACACTCTCGACCGGGAAGGTGCCGCCATGCTCAGCGACCACCTGTTGAGCGGCCTTGTGCAGATTGCGCGCCCGGGCGTAGTAGCCAAGCCCCGTCCACAGGTGCAGCACCTCATCGATCTCCGCCGCCGCCAGCGCGGCGACATCCGGGAAGCATTCCATGAAGCGTGCGTAATAGGGCAGCACCGTCGTGACCTGGGTCTGCTGGAGCATGATCTCCGAGACCCATACACGATACGGGGTGGTGTTCTCCTGCCAGGGCAGGTGCTTGCGGCCATGCTCATCGAACCAGTCGAACACGCGGGCCTGGAATTCCTCCGGGCTCAGCGCAATGCTTGCCACGCCTGGCGGGGCGTGGGTATCAGATGCCGCCACGTCAGGCGTGGCCGCAGTGTCAGGTACCGCCATCAAGACTTCCTCTACTCGTGACTCGTACCATGGCGCGCCATGGTCTGGGCTCCAACGGCAGCACGCCAGCCCCGAGGGACTGGCGTGCCGGTCTTGCTGTGCTAGGAGCGCGTGATCAGTTGAACAGCCCCTGAATCGCGCCCTTCAGCTTGTCGCTGGCGCCTTCGCCCAGCTTGTCATCGATCTTCTTGCGCGTGTCTTCATCGAGCTTCTCATCCAGCTTCTCGCTGACCTTCTCGCCCGCCTTGCGCTTGGCTTCATCCTTGGCCAGTTCCGCGGCGGCCGTCTGGAAGCCCTTCTGGTCGAAGCCGCACCATTCGCCCGGTTCACCGCTCAGGTTGCCCTGACACTGCACCGGGAAGCGCAGCTTGACCAGACGCGGATTGACCTCACAGGCAGCGTCATCCGTTCCTTCGATGAAGCGCGCCGCCACGTTGTAGTCAAAGGCTTCGGTCGGCAGGTTGAGCTGCCCCTTGCCATCCAGCGCGATACCCGGGATCGCCAGTGCCAGATCCTGATTGCTGATCACGCCATTGGTGACCTTGAAGCTGCCCTGTGCGCGTTCCAGCGGGGTATTCGCCGCCCAGTCACGCGAGGACGTCTTGCCACTCAGCGTCGCCACCGTGGTGCACATCTTCTCGGACACGTTGACGTCGAGTATCTCGCCATTGCGAATCTCGAAGTCACCCGAACCATTCAGGTTGCGCTTCATGCTGTCGAGTTGATTGGTGCTGGTGGTGTAGTCGCCATTGAGCGTCAGACGGCCACGCAGGATGTCATCCTGCTCAGGCGCCAGTGCCTTGAGGAATGGCGCGATATCCAGATTGGTCAACTTCTCGCCGAAGCTCATGGTCAGCGGTGTCTTGCGACTGTCGATGCGGGCACTGGCTGCCAGGCTACCGCCGTACAGACTGGCCGTCAGGCTATCGAGCTGCTGCAGTCCCGGCTGACCGGACAGCTTGGCGGACACCTTGCGCATCTCGAGTCCGGATGCCGTGAGGTTCGCGATGTCCAGCTGGCCCTTGAGCCCGAGAGTTCTGAGCAGCTCCACCGGCAACACCTCTGCATCGCCGTCAGCCGCGTAGGCCGGCGCCACCAGTCCTGCCGTCACCCCCGTACCGAGACTCGCAGTCTTCTCGCTGGTCTGCGACGGGAGGTAGTCATCCAGATTCAGCGCATCGACATCCAGATCAAAGGTGATCTGCGAGGCATCGAAGGAGGAGCCGAGACGTCCGTTGATGGTGGTGTCATCCAGTGCCATCACCAGGTTGGTCAGCTGTACCTGTGACAGATCGCCCTTGAGCGGGCTGGAGAATGCCAGCGAGGTCAGTGCATCGCCGCGTGCCGTCTGCGGTGCCTGCATGCCGACCCGCGTCATCCACGCCTTGGGCGACAGCGGGGCCAGCTTGAACTGCCCGCTGTAGCTCAGCGCCTCGCCCGTGATGTCACTGGCCTTGAGCGCCCCGCTCAGACGCAGGTCACTGCCCGAGGTCAGCAGCAGATCGGAGAGCGTCGCGGTGCCTTCGGCAAGATCCGCTTCCGCCCCGAAGGTCGCCTTCACCGGCAGCGCCTTCTCTCCCAGCGACGGTTCGTTGAGCGAGGCATCCAGCTCCCCACCCTCGATGCGATAGCGCTGCTGCTCGGTATCCAGTGTCAGGGTATCGATCTCCAGCGCCAGCTGCTGGGACTGCTCGCTCAGCGACGGCATGCTGGTGGCGGTGTCCAGGCTGATGCCGGTCAGGACATGGCGACCGTTCTGAAGGTCCAGCGCCACCTTGCCGTCCAGATTGATGGTGCTGCGCAGCTCAGGCTCACGCCCCTCCGCCACGAAGGACAGCTCCACCGGGAACGCCTTGGTCGGGCTGACGTTGCTGGAGCTCAATGCCAGCTCATTGAGCGTCATGTCGAGACCGCTGGCAGCATCCTGGTAGGTGATCTGCCCATTGGTGACCTGAATCGAGGCGATATCGAGATTGACGGCCATGCCTTCAGCGCCATCGCTGACACCGGCATCTCCCTGCGTCTCATCGGCCATGGCGACACCGGCACTCTTGGCGGGAGGCAGGGCCTTGTCCGCCGCACCGCTCTCGGCGGCATCGGCAGCATGCTGCAACAGACTCTCCCAGTTGCCTCGCCCGTCAGCGTCTCGCTTGAGGTCCAGTTTCAGGCCATCGAGGAACACGCCCTCGACCTCCACCTCACCGCTCAGCAAGGGCGCGAAGGACACCCCGACCTCGGCACGCTTGAAGGAGGCGAAGGGTGTCTGGTCGTGAGCCTGCTCCGGCAGCCAGGTCTGGGCGTCCTCGACACTGACGCCCAGACGCGGGTAGAACGACCAGTCCAGCGGACCGTTCAGGGCCAGCTCCAGCCCCGCCTGGTCCTTGACCGCCTTGACCAGACGCGGCTTGAGATCATTCGGGTCGAGGAAGGTGGTGACATAGATCACCCCCGCCACCACGACCAGCGCCAGTACTCCGACGATGGCCAGCAAGGCTCTGAACAGTGCTTTCATCTGCGTCCTCCCTTTGACACGATGAGATGTCCGGGCTGCCTTCGCTCCTGAAGGCATTGCCCGGCACGTGTGAATGATCCCGATTGTCGCACCTGAGGGCGCGAACGTGCGCCCGATGCCAGACGCCAGCGTCAACGTTCACCTGCGGTGGACAGGCCCCGGCGTCATCAGTTCCTGTCACGCCGGTCCAGCCGTCAGCTTTCGCTATCTGTCTGGGCCAGCACGAAGCCTTGCTGCTCGGCATCCTTCACGTAACCGAGCCGCGACAGCAGAAGCTCGTCAGCCAGCGTCAATCCTTGATCCGGCACGACCAGCAGGCGCTCACGCGCCGCCGCTTCCAGCGACATCAATGCCATCAGGCGCGTTCCCACCCCGCGTCGCCGGGTGCTCTTGCGCACGCAGCAATGACGGATGCGCCATGCCCTTCCATCGTCCTCGCACAGCAGGGCGCCGATATGGCGATCATTGAAGAAGGCGGTGCAGAAGCGATGACCGGTCTCCAGGCTGGCCTGAATGAACTCATCCGGCGCGAGTGGCAGGCGTTCACCGGGGGCTTCGTGATAGATGCGTGACAGGTCGATGCGCACTTGCTCATCGGCCTGCCAGCGTGCGTGATCGATCATCTGAAGAGTGACCGGCATGGTGAGATCCTCGCCCGCGATATGAATGCCCGCCATTGTAGCGGATGCCGTTGTCCTTTCTCTATAATGACTGGCTGGGCAGGCAAGGACGACGCGTCTGCCATCGATCAGTGACCCGCAACCTCGACAACGTCACTGGATCACGCTTTCACTTGCGACATCACATGACAACAACCACATGATGCGCACTTCCCGGCCGGACTGGACATACGCCTCTCACACCCAGGCCCCAGACTGCGCCAGACCTCATCAGCCCCGAAGCCGCGGTGAGGTCACCGACCGCTGGAGAGACATCATGGCAGAGCGTATCGCCGAGGTTCATCGCAACACCTCGGAAACCAAGATTCGGGTTCGCATCAATCTGGACGGCGAAGGCAAGCTGAGCGCCAACACCGGCGTGCCCTTCCTCGAACACATGATGGACCAGATCGCCCGTCACGGCGTGATCGACATCGACGTCGACTGCGACGGTGATCTGCACATCGACGACCACCACACCGTCGAGGACATCGGCATCACTCTCGGCCAGGCCTTCGCGCAGGCGCTGGGCAACAAGGCCGGCATCCGCCGCTACGGCCATGCCTACGTGCCGCTGGACGAAGCCCTGTCGCGCGTGGTGATCGACTTCTCCGGTCGCCCGGGCCTGTTCATGCAGTGCGAGTTCACGCGCGGCAACATCGGGCGTTTCGATACGCAGCTGTTCTGGGAATTCTTCCAGGGCTTCGTCAACCATGCCGGCGCCACGCTGCACATCGACAACCTCAAGGGCTTCAATGCCCACCACCAGGCGGAGACCATCTTCAAGGCCTTCGGCCGTGCCGTGCGCATGGCGGTGGAAGAGGACGAGCGCATGGGAGGCCGCATCGCCTCCACCAAGGGCTCGCTGTAAGCGTCGTGACGCGCGGCCAGAGGATGTGTCGCCAGCCATTGCCGCTTGCCGGGCACCGGGTGGCACTTCCTCTGCATGAACATCCAATGCCGGAGTCCCCTCCGGCCTGCGGGAGAAAGACATGACGATTGCCGTCATCGACTATGGCATGGGCAACCTGCACTCCGTCGCCAAGGCACTTGAGCATGTGGCTGACGAGAATGTCGTGATCACCAGTGACCCGCGCGCCATCCGTGGTGCGACCCGCGTGGTGCTGCCCGGTCAGGGCGCCATCCGCGATTGCATGGGCGAGCTTGAGCGCGCCGAACTGCGCGGGCTGGTCGGCGAACTGCTGAGCAACCACAGCAAGCCGCTGCTGGGCGTGTGTGTCGGTCAGCAGATGCTGATGGAGCGCAGTGAAGAGAACGGTGGCATCGATTGCCTCGCCTACTTCAAGGGCGATGTGAAGCGCTTTGATGACAAGCAGCTGGACGAACACGGCCAGCGTCTCAAGGTGCCGCACATGGGCTGGAACCACGTCGCCCACACCCAGGGCCATGCGCTGTGGGAAGGCATCGAGGACAACTCGCGCTTCTACTTCGTGCACAGCTTCTATGTCTCGGCTGCCGAGCGCTCACAGGTCTTCGGCGCGACTCACTACGCCGGTGCCGAGGCGCACGTCGCCATCGGTGAGGGCAGCCTGTTCGCGGTGCAGTTCCACCCGGAGAAGAGTGCGGCCGCCGGCCTCAAGCTGCTCGAGAATTTCGTCCGCTGGCAGCCCTGAGGGCTCACCTGCGTGACCGTCGGTGCCTGCCTTGCGAGTCGGGTACCGATTCATCCGCCTTCGATATACCGACGACAATTCAGGCGTGCCAAGACACGCCGAGAGGACACCCGACATGCTGGTAATCCCCGCGATCGATCTCAAGGACGGTCAGTGCGTACGCCTGAAGCAAGGCCGCATGGAAGACTCCACCAACTACGGCGATGACCCGCTGGCCATGGCCGCGCGCTGGGTCGAGGCCGGTGGTCGCCGCCTGCATCTGGTCGATCTCAACGGTGCCTTCGAAGGCAAGCCGGTCAATGGTGACGCGGTGACACGCATCGCCCGCGCCTACCCGGAGCTGCCGATCCAGATCGGCGGTGGCATCCGTGATGCCGCGACCATCGAGCACTATCTGGAGGCCGGCGTCGGTCAGGTCATCATCGGCACCAAGGCCGTGAAGGAACCGGCCTTCGTCGCCGAGATGTGCCGCGCCTTCCCGGGCCGCATCATCGTCGGTCTCGATGCGCGTGACGGCTTCGTGGCCACCGATGGCTGGGCCGAGGTCTCCACCATCAAGGCGACCGAGCTTGCCAAGCGTTTCGCCAATGACGGCGTGTCCTCCATCGTCTACACCGACATCGCCCGCGACGGCATGATGCAGGGCGTCAACATCGAAGCCACCGTGGCGCTGGCCCGCGAAGGCGGCATTCCGGTGATCGCCTCCGGCGGCGTGACCAACCTGGACGACATCCGTGGCCTGGCCGAAGTGGCCGATCAGGGCATCCTCGGCGCCATCACCGGTCGCGCCATCTATGAAGGCAGCCTGGATATCGCCGAAGCACAGGCGCTGTCCGACGCCATCACCGGCCGCACGGCCTGAGGGGAGCGATCATGGCACTCGCCAAACGCATCATCCCGTGTCTGGACGTCGACGCCGGTCGCGTCGTGAAGGGAGTCAACTTCGTCGGCATCCGCGATGCCGGTGATCCGGTCGAGGTCGCCAAGCGTTACAACGAGCAAGGCGCCGACGAGATCACCTTCCTCGACATCACCGCCAGCGTCGACAACCGTGGCACCACGGTCGACATGGTGTCGCGCATCGCCGGTGAGGTCTTCATCCCGCTGACGGTCGGTGGTGGCATCCGCACCTGCGAGGACATCCGCACCATGCTGAATGCCGGCGCGGACAAGGTCTCGATCAATACCGCCGCCGTGTTCAACCCGGACTTCGTGCGTGAAGCGGCGGACCGCTTCGGCAGCCAGTGCATCGTGGTCGCCATCGACGCCAAGCGCGTCAGCGAAGAGGGCGAGACTCCGCGCTGGGAAATCTTCACCCACGGTGGGCGCAAGCCAACCGGGCTCGACGCTGTCGAGTGGGCGAAGAAGATGGTCGAGCTGGGCGCCGGTGAATTGCTGCTGACCAGCATGGACCGCGATGGCACCAAGGCCGGCTTCGATCTCGGCGTGACACGCGCCATCTCCGACGCCGTCAGCGTGCCGGTCATCGCCTCCGGTGGGGTCGGCACTCTCGACCATCTGGTGGATGGCGTGCTCGAGGGCGGGGCGGATGCGGTGCTGGCCGCCAGCATCTTCCACTTCGCCGAGTACACCATCCCGCAAGCCAAGGCCTACATGGCCGAGCGCGGCATCGAGATGCGCCTCTGAGCGATCTCCTTCGCGTCAGGCAGATACACGAACGCCGCCACTCCTCAGGGAATGGCGGCGTTCGTGTCTTCAGAGGCATTACCCGCAGGTCAGGCGACGACAGCGCTCAGGCGTAGCCCAGCTTCGCCAGTGGTGTGAGCGCCTGCTCGAGTCGCTGGTCGGCAAGTCGCAGAATATCACCCACCAGATGCTTCTCGGCGGCGGGCAGCATCACCCGCTCGCCGACCCACAGCGCCAGCTCGGCAAGGTCATGCTGATTGCCCAGACGGGATGCTGCCTTGTCGAGCAATTCCGGCTCACGACGACGCCCACGACTCGGTGACTCGAGTTCACGCCCTGCCGTCTCCCCCAGCGCCGCATGCGCCAGTGCCAGCTGGAACCTGCGGTACTTGATCCACTTGCGCAGCCGGTGGGACGTCTCGATCTCCCGCTTGCTGATCACCCGCGCCGCCAGCTTGTGGAGGCGGTGACGACTGAATTCCAGTCCGGCCGTGAGCTCCTCCCCCGTCAGCGGAGCGGCCTGCCAGGCGGCCATCTCGTCGCTCAGCAGCCGTTTCAGAGGTGCGTGATCCAGCTCCGCCACCGACTCGCTCAATGCGGTACTGATCAGCCCCGGACGCAGCGCATCCAGCAGACGCTGGCTACGCTCATCCACCCAGGCATAGGCGCGCGCATGGGTCTTGCGCAGCATGCGCGCCTCACGCGGGCCGGCCAATGCCCTGGCGATGGCGCGCGGACGCGCCTGATGCTCACTCACCGCCGCCTTGCCCAGTGACTCACGTCGCAGTTGCCACCAGCCCCGCAGCTGCTTGCAGTCGACGCGCAGCGCATGGACCTCCTGCGCGGTGAGCGTCGCCTGCGCCAGATGCTGCTGCATTGACTCGAGATGCGCGAGGATCAGGCCATTCAAGGGATCAACGCCTGTGCGGGAAAGCATCTGACTCGTCTTGCCCATCTGTCTCTCCAAGGGAATGGCCTGGCTGCCAGTGTCAGCCGGGCAGGCTCGCTCACCCGGTCTTCCGGGGGCTCATTCCTGCAAGGATAGCCCCAGATTGCTGACATCCTCGTTACGCCCCAGCCGCTTGAGCGCTCGCCAGTCATCACGCTCAAGACGCGGAGCCTCGACACTCTCCAGCACGGCGTCCTGGAAGTCGCGCTCATCGACCATCAGCGGATGTTCGCGAATCATGGCTTCCAGCGCTTCCTGCTCGATGCCCTCACCGGCCTGCAGGTCGATCAGCGCGCGAACGCCATCGGCGGACAGGCGACTGACCTTGAGCGCGGCTTCCGGCTCCTCACTGATCAGCACATCGATGCAGGCGGTCAGCGCCATGACGGCTTCCAGTGCACGGCGCGCACCGAAGCTGTCGTCATGCTCGTCGGGCTCGAAGGCCGTGACCTTCTCGGCCTGCAGCGAGAAATCGATCTTGGCATCGCGAACGCGCAGCTGCTCCCAGACGAGGTCCAGCAGCTTGCGCAACTCGCGCGTGGTCTCCAGCGCGCTGGCGGTGCCATTGGCCTCGGCGTAGAAGCCGGCATTGGGCAGGAGTCGCTCGGTCAGCGTTGCCATGAAGGCGGTACGGCGAACGGGGGCCAGCGCTTCCAGACGCGCGCGGAAACCAGGAACAGGCTGAGTCATGACGGCTCTCTTCTCACTTCACTTTTCAAAGAGGCGGGGCACATGTCGGGAGGGGAAATCCGCCAGCCGACAGCCCGCCACAGATGGCATGGGACATGCGTTAGGGTAGCGCACTCAGGCGGTCTGACGAACGAGACTTTGCCGCGGCGAGATTCACGGCCACAGACATTCTCTGGGCACGCGGCCGACAGCATCGAACAGCACGCCTTCGCTGCGCAGTTTCTCGCGCTGACGCACCGCGCCACCGTGGTCGGTGACCTTGAGCGAGGCATTGATCACCCGATGCCAGGGCAATTGATGGCCATCCGGCAGATGGCGCATGGCCGAGCCGACCATGCGTGCGGTGGCACCATCGGTCATGCTGGCGATTCGCCCGTAGGTCGTGATTCGCCCTGCCGGAATCTGCGCCACCACGGTGTATATCTGCTCGAGCAGTTCAGCACGCATCACGCTCTCCCCTGTTTGTGATCAAGCTCATCCAGCACGATACCTCCACCTGCGCGCTGCGCAATGGCGGGCATCAGGGGCACACGAGCGCAGACCTCGGGTCTTTACGCTGCCAGATGGCTGACGCATGATGACGCCATGCACCTTTACTTCATACATCAAGGCCTTATCCCCGACGCAGCGCCTCACTCAGCGACTGATGCCCTGCCACGATCACAAGGCTGGCAGGACTCCGTACGCCTGAGCGACTGGCTTGTCGGCATGGGCCACAGCTACAACACCAGCTTCCCGCTGGATGGCGAGACGCTCCCCGGCATCGACGATTTCCAGGCGCTGGTGATCCTGGATGGCCCTCAGCCATTGTCAGGTGCCGAGAGCGCCCAATCACAGCCACTGCGCCTGCAGCGCAAGCTGATTCGCCGCGCGCTCAACAGCAACCGCCCCGTACTGGGCATCGGGCTGGGCGCGCGCCTCATCGCCGAGCAACTCGGCGCCATCGTGTCTCCGGCCGTGGTGCCGCAGCGTCGCTGGGCCACGCTCACGCGCAGTGACGAGTGTCCCGTGGGACTGCCCGCCGAATTCGAGACGCTGCTGTGGCATGAGGAGATCTGTGGCCTGCCGGAGGATTGCGAGCTGCTGGCCAGCGGTGAGCATACCCCGATCGCCGGATTCAGCTGGGATGCTGGCCGGGTGCTGGCGCTCAACTTCCATCCCCATCTGGATGCCGGCGCAACGCGTGACCGTCTCCGGCATCACCCCGCCCCGAATGAGGGTCGCGGAGTGCAGTCAGAAGACACGCTGCTGGAAGACCCGAAGCGCTTTGATCGGCAGGCCGCCCTGCTGGACCGCCTGCTGGTGGACTGGCTCGACGCCTGAGGTGCTCCCGGGCGGCGCTGAGGCCCTACGACGACTCAGCGCTGCCAGCGATGCGTGGCGCTCCAGTCACGCACGAAGGCGAGCGTGTTGTCCCAGTCGCCGACATGCAGGAAGGTACGCTCGTGCTTCTCGAGCTGATAACGGTACATGGGGTCGTAGTATTCGCTGAGCAGCGGGGCCAGCCAGCCCTCATGGGCAGTGGGATTGCCGCGCTTGTGTTCACGGAAGGCGATGTCCTGCATGCGAATCAGGCGCGCCAGACGTGCACTGCCCAACCGCTTGCGCAGACGCAGCAACGCCTGACGCAGCTGACGCTGCAGCAGTGCCCAGCCAAGGAAGTCACCATAGTGCCCGCTGTAGGTGGCCCACAGCCCTTCGATGTAGTCCTTCTGAATCTGCACCAGTCGCCAGTCCAGTGGCATCTCGACTCTCACCAGCGGGGCAGCCTCCATCGCGCGCCATGCCTGCAGCGGAATGTTGACGCTGCCGATGAAGCGCGACTCATCTTCCATGACGGTGGGCGCGTCCGCGGCCAGTGACAGCATCTCGGCGCTGATGCGATGCTCGAAGTCGATCTGGCTCGGTGCCGGGAAGGGGTGACGGCCGAAGGCCGAGCCCTTGTGGCGCGCGCAGCCTTCCAGGTCGATGCCATTGTCGAGCGCATGGATCAGCTCGGTCTTGGCGCAGCCGGTCAGGCCGCCGATCAGCAGCATCGGGGCCTGCTCGACGCGCTCATCGATATGCTGGCAAAGCTGCTGACGCATGGCCTTCCAGCCCCCGGCGATCCGCGGGCGCTCGATGCCTGCCTCCTTCAACCATTGCTGGCTGAGCTGAGAGCGCATGCCGCCCCGGAAGCAGTAGAGAATCGCCTCGGGATGGCGCTCGACGTGCTCGACCCAGGCACGAATCCTGGCGCGCTTGATCCCGCCACTGACCAGCTGATGACCCAGATGCACCGCCGACTCCGGGCCGACCTGCTTGTACTGCAGACCGACCCGGTGACGTTCCTCGTCATCCATCAGCGGAAGGTTGACGGCCCCCGGCAGGGAGCCGGCCGCAAATTCGATCGGTGCACGCACATCGATCAGCGGACGGCCATCGCGAATCAGATCGCAGCTGGCCGCCACGGTGGGCAAACTCATGGGCATCTCTCGACAGGAAAACGGAAATGAGGCAATGGCCGGCGACTCGCACCCGGCACATCGATGGCAGGCATTCTATCGCATGCACGACATGGCCCCCAGCCTTGCCGTCTCGCGTGCCGCCAACTCTCGCCCTGTCAGCTGTCGCACCACCCGCTCAGGCCAGCGGCGGCGTCAGGCGAATGCCCTGGCTCGGGCCGATGCTGTCAGGGCCGAACAGCGGGCAGGACGCACATGCGGCCGGCTCACCGTCGTGTGGCCGATGCGCCTCGGACACTGCCTCGCGCAGCGCGGCAATGGCCGCCTCGGCAGTATGAAAGTAGTGCTCATCCCCCATGCGCTCAAGGAAGCCTCCGCGCTCCATCACTTCCAGCGCGTAGCGTCGGAAGCCGCACATGCTCAGGCTGCCGCCGGCATCCTGTAGGCGGCGCTGCTCGATCTCGAGCATCTCGGCCCCCGCGATGTCGATGAAGTTGCAGCCGGTGCCGAGCAGGATGACGTGCTTGCCGGTATAGCGCGCCAGCTTGCGCTGGACGTGGTCCACCGCGCCGAAGAACAGCGAGCCATCCACTCGCAGGATGACGACCTCACGGCATTGGGTCAGCTGATAGCGCTCGGCATTGCGCACGCCCAGCTCCGGGTGTTCGGGGTCCGGTGCCATTTCCACCAGACGTGGACGCGAGGTGCGATTCAGATACAGCACCAGCGACACCAGCACGCCGGCGAAGATGGCGAACTCAAGCGGCAGCAGCAGCGTGGCGAGGAAGGTGATCACCAGCACCACCGCTTCCTCGCGGCTGACGGTGAGAATCTGACGGATATGACTGAATTCGATCAGGTTGGCGGCGATCACCATGATCAGGCCCGCCATGGCGGGCAATGGCAGCCAGGCCGTGACATTCGGCACCAGCAACAGCACCGCCAGCACGATCAGGGCCGCGATCATCACCGACAGCGGCGTGCGGGCGCCGGCATCGTAGTTGGCCCCTGAACGGGTGAAGGAGCCGGAGCCGGCGAAGCACGAGAAGAAGCTGCCGACCAGATTCGACAGCCCCTGGCCGATGAACTCCTGATTGCCATCGATGCGCTGGTGCGAGCGCACCCCGATGGCGCGGGCGATGGAGACCGCCTCGATCAGGCCGAGAACCGCCAGCGCAAAGGCCGCACCGCCCAGCGAGCGCAGGGTGTCAAACCCCAGTGGCGGCAGAGAAAGCGGCGGCAGGCTGCCGGAGAGAGCCCCCACCATCGGGATGCCTGCCTCGCTGCCACCCAGCAATGCCGCAACCCCGCAACCGACGGCCATCGCGACCAGCATCCACGGCAGTCTGCGATTCACCCGTCGCACCAGCAAGGCACTGGCGAGCGTACTGAGGCCGGTGATCAGGGTCGCCCACGAGGTGTCTTCCAGGTGCCCAAGCAATGCCCACCAGGTGCCGAGGAAGCTCGAGGCATCTCCCAGCGCGATACCGAACAGATGCTTGAGCTGACTGGTGGCGATCAATACGCCGGCACCGGCGGTGAAGCCGATCACCACGGTATGCGAGATCAGATTGACCAGCGCCCCCATGCGCAGCAGCCCGAGTGCGAGCTGGATGATGCCGACCATGCAGGTCAGCGCCAGCACCAGCGGCAGGTATTCCGGACTGCCGGGGGTGGCCAGGGTCGAGACGGTACCGAAGACCACCATCGAGATGGCGGCGGCCGGCCCGCTGACCATATGACGCGAGCAGCCGAAGAGTCCGGCGATGATCGCGACCACGATGGCGGCATAGAGTCCATGCGCCGGGGGCAACCCCGCGATCAGCGCGTAGGCCACCCCCTGAGGCAGTACCAGCACCGCACCGCTCAGCCCGGCGATCAGGTCCGCGCGCGCATCTCTCGGCGACAGCTGGCGCATCCAGCCCAGAAACGGCAGCAGGCGTGACAGGCGGTATGCCGTGGCACTCGACGTGGCAGAGGCATCATCGGCAGGCTGGCGTGGCGGTGGATTGTCAGCGGGCAAGAAGTGCCTCCATGAAGGTGCGTGGGCTGCGGGAGAGGCCATCGCCTCCGTGAAGAAACGATGCCGGGGCCGGGCGTGGCGACGTCCGGCCCCGGCAAGTCTATCCCTGAATACGCTGATGAAACAGCGTGTCAGCGAACCGTACTCGCCGGCCCGGGGCTCCCTTTGTCGGTAGCGATACCGGCGACAATCGTGGCGCGCTGCCAATCCGGACTGGCCATGGCCGGCATGAGCAGTGACAATGCACCCTCCTGACACCGCTGCGGACCCTGACGCCATGACCACCGACGCTACGCCTGCTGACACCACCTCTTCCACCCCGTCGGCCGGCTATACGCCTGCACTTGAGGTCAGTGAGGCCGAGGCCATCGAGACCACCCGCCAGTGGGTCGAGACGCACATCATCGCGGACAATCTATGCCCATTCGCGGCACGTGAAGTGGCGCGCAACAGCGTCCAGTACGCAGTCATCCCCGGCGCGGGACTCGAGCGTTGCCTGCAGGCACTCGGCGATGAACTCCTCAACCTCGATGCCAATCGCGATGCCGAAACCACCCTGGTGATCTTCAAGGATGGCTTCCGCGACTTCGATGCCTATCTGGAGCTGCTGGATTACGCTGAGGCACTGCTCGAGATGCAGGGCTATGAGGGCATCTATCAGCTGGCCAGCTTCCATCCGGACTATGTCTTCGAGGATACCGAGGAAGACGACGCCGCGAACTACACCAACCGCTCGCCCTTCCCGATGCTGCACCTGCTGCGGGAAAGCTCGGTCGAAGCGGCGATCAATGCCTATTCGGGGGATGTGGAAGAGGTGCCGGCGCGCAACGAGGCGCTGATGCGCGAGCGTGGCGTCGAACAGCTGGTCGCACGCCTAAAGGCCTGCGCTCACGCCGCCCGTCAGGCTGACAGCCAGGACTGACATCACGCCCAGTGGCAATCCCATATGCACAAGGCCAGCCGCGAGGCTGGCCTTGTGCGTTTCAGGCGGAATGTCACCGGAAGGCTTGCGCGTGGCAGCTGCCGGCAGCCATCACAGGGCCTCCAGCGCCTGGGACAACTTGTCGACCGCGACGATCGTCATGCCCTTGGGCGGATTCTTGGGGGCATTGCCCTTGGGCACGATGGCGCGCGTGAAGCCATGCTTGGCGGCCTCGACGATGCGCTCCTGCCCACTGGGCACCGGACGGATCTCGCCGGACAGGCCGACTTCACCGAACACCACCAGTTCGCGCGGCAGCGGGCGGTTCTGCAGACTGGATACCACCGCACACAGCACCGCGAGGTCGGCGCTGGTCTCGAGTACCTTGACCCCGCCCACCACATTCAGGAAGACATCCTGATCGCCGGTGAACAGGCCGCCGTGCTTGTTGAGCACGGCCAGCAACATCGAGAGTCGATTGCCATCCAGACCGACCGCGACGCGCCGGGGATTGCCCAGCGGCGAATCGTCCAGCAACGCCTGGACCTCGATCAGGATCGGCCGAGTCCCTTCCCAGACCACCATCACCAGGCTGCCGGAGGATTGCTCCTCGCTGCGTGACAGGAAGATCGCACTGGGGTTCTTCACCTCCTTCAGGCCAAGCTCGACCATGGCGAACACGCCCAGCTCATTGACCGCGCCGAAGCGGTTCTTCTGTCCGCGCAGGGTGCGAAAGCGCGAATCACCATCCCCTTCCAGCAACAGGGAGGCATCGATCATGTGCTCCAATACCTTGGGGCCGGCCAGCGAGCCATCCTTGGTCACGTGCCCGACCAGCAGCAATACGGTGTTGGTCCGCTTGGCGAAACGCGTCAACGCCGCGGCGGACTCACGCACCTGCGAGACGCCCCCCGGCGCGGAGGACAGATCCTCCAGGTGCATGGTCTGGATGGAATCGATGATCAGCACTTCCGGCTTCTCGCGCTCGGCGGTGGCCAGAATCGTCTCGACACTGGTCTCGGCCAGCATCTTGAGTCCCTGGGTCGGGAGCTGCAGTCGATGGGCACGCATCGCCACCTGCGACAGCGACTCTTCACCGGTGACGTAGAGCGAACGCTTGTGCTGCGCCAGCTTGCAGGCGGTCTGCAGCAGCAGCGTCGACTTGCCGGCGCCGGGGTGCCCGCCGAGCAATACGGCGGAGCCAGGCACCAGACCGCCGCCAAGCACGCGATCAAACTCACCGAAGGTCGAGGAGAAGCGCGGCACTTCGGCCAGCGAGACGTTGGACAGATCCGTCACGTTGTCACTCAGCGTGCCGGCATAGCCGCCTCTGGCGCTGGTGGCGCCACGTGACGCCCCGCCAGTGCTGATGCCCCCGGCAGCCGGCGCAGCCCCCGGCAATACCGTGGCACCGACCCGAATCTCCTGCAGGGTATTCCACTCGCGACAGCCGCTGCACTGCCCCTGCCACTTCGAGAATTCGCTACCGCACTCGGTACATACGAAGGCGCTCTTTGCTTTCGCCATCAGACCATCCTGTCAGGGAGTAATGATTTCGGACCACGTCGCCCGGCATGGCACCCATGCCCCGCATCGCCCGATGGCACCAGGCAGGGGCGCTCGATGCGAACGTCCGACACGGATGCCAGACACAAGCAAGGCGGCTTGCGCCGCCTTGCTGTCACCTCACGCGTGCATGACACGCGGTGGCATCACTCGCGCTTGAGACGCAGTGTCTCGCCGTTCTGGAAGCGGCGCTTCTGCGGGTCGACCAGTTCCAGTGTCTGGGGGTCCAGGCGCAGGAAGTAGTAGGTCTGGCCCTCGCCATTCGGCGTCAACTCATAGACGGTGGCATTCGGGTCGGTCACCGTACCTGACAGCACATCCCACTGCCCCTCGTAGTGCTCCGGCGCGGGCTGCTGCGGATGATCGCGATAGGTGGCATCGAGACTGAAGGTACGCGCTTCCGGGGCAGCATCTTCCGCTCCCTTGAGACGCACATCGAGGTCAATGCCCGTGCAACGACGACACGGCAGGGTGCCCTTGTAGACGGCAACCTGCTCGCTGGCTGTCTCGGTGGCGTCATTGGCAGCGGCACCATCCGTCGTCTGGGCCGTTGATGCGCACCCGGCGAGACCGACCATCAGCGCGGCTCCCACCATCAGAGTCCTGATCTGCATTGAATCCTCCTTAAGGCGATGATTCGATAGCAGCGTCAGCGCTATCGACGGCGAGCGGCCCGACTGCCTCGACAGACGGACCGCTCACGAGCTTCCACGCTCAAGAATAGCGGGTATCAGCCCCGTGAGGCCACCCCCCGATGGCGTTTATCGAACGCCATTCGCTAAATCATGTCGGCCTCAGCCACGGCGATCATGCCCGTTGTCGCGGAAGGGATAATCGGTGTAGCCCTCGGCACCGCCGCCGTAGAAGGTATCAGGATCCTGCTCGTTGAGCGGCGCATCCAGACGCAGGCGTTCGACCAGGTCCGGATTGGCGATATAGGGGCGCCCGATGGCGACGGCATCCGCAATGCCCTCGTCGATGATGCGTGCCGCACGCTCCCCATCGTAATGACCGCAGAAGATCAGCGCGCCCTTGACGCGCTCCCGCAGTGCGCGGCGGAAGTCATCGGTAAACTTGACGTCGCCGCCGGCCCAGTCCGGCTCGTTGACGTGCACGTAGGCAATGCCACGTCTGGAGAGCTGGTCTGCCATGTAGAAGGCCATCTCTTCCGGCTCGTCATCGGTGAGACCGAAGATCTCGATGAAGGGCGTCAGACGAATGCCGGTGCGCTCCGGCCCGAAGACCTCGGCGACGGCATCGACGACTTCCAGTGTCAGACGCGCACGATTCTCGACCGAACCACCGTACTGGTCGGTGCGCTGGTTGGTGCCGGTGGCCATGAACTGGTTGAGCAGATAGGCGTTGGCGGCATGCACCTCGATAATGTCGAAGCCGGCACGCTTGGCGCGCACGGCAGCCTGACGATAGTCCTCGACCAGCTGGGGGATTTCCTCCGTCTCCAGCGCACGCGGCGTGCTGGTGGGGTGGCGACCACTACTGCCATCCTCGAACTCGACGAAGCACTGGGCGCCTTCACCACGCAGGGCGCTGGGCGCGACCGGTGGCTGGCCATCCGGCTGCACCATCTCGTGCGAGACACGCCCGACATGCCACAGCTGAAGCGCCATGCGTCCGCCCTTGGCGTGCACTGCCTCGACGACGCCCTTCCAGCCGGCTTCCTGCTCATCCGTCCAGATACCCGGCGTGTAGACGTAACCACGCGCGGTCGGCGAGATGTTGGTCGCCTCGCTGATGATCAGGCCGGCGCCGGCACGCTGTCCGTAGTAGACCTCCTGAAGCTCACCGGGAATGCTGTCCGGGGTGCGCGCTCGGGTCAGTGGCGCCATCAGGATACGATTGGGCAGGGTCAGGTCACCGAGCGTGACCGGATCAAGCAGGGTGTCGGCGTACGGGGCCTTGGTGTTGGCAGTCATCGGTGCTCCTTGAGTCTCTGTTCTTTCGCCAGCCGCCGCTTCGGGCGAACCGGGCGGGCATGCCAGTGACATGCGGTGCGCCAGCCGATGCTTCAAGCGCACGCGGTGCATGAGAATAATGCTGGGATGGCAACAATGCGCCAGGTCGCGCCACGCGGCATCCTCGCGACTCATGCGAGAGCCTGCCGATGCTTGTACCGCGACGATCCAGCGGGCAACATGAAACCTATCCATGACACGGGTCATGCACTGTCACCAGCGGCGAGAAATCATGAGCAAGTACTGGAGCCCACAGGTCCACGACCTGACCCCCTACGTCCCCGGCGAACAACCGCGTGAGCAGCTGATCAAGCTGAACACCAATGAAAACCCCTACCCGCCGGCCCCGGCCGTGGAACAGACGCTGCGCGAGTTCAATGCCTCTGACCTGCGTCGCTACCCGGACCCGAGTTCCAGCTCGCTGCGCGCCGCCCTGGCCGAGACCTTCCATGTGGCCGCAGAGGAAGTCTTCGTCGGCAATGGCTCCGACGAGGTGCTGGCGCTGGCCTTCCAGGCCTTCTTCCGTCAGAACAAGCCGCTGCTGCTGCCCTCCATCAGCTACAGCTTCTATCCTGTCTACTGCCGCATGTATGGCATCGAATCACGCAGCATCGCGCTGACCGACAACTGGGAAGTCGATCTCGAAGCCTTCGGCAGTGACAATGGCGGCATCATCTTCGCCAACCCCAATGCCCCGACAGGGCATGGCCATGGCCGCAAGGCGATTGCCGCGCTGCTGGAGCGCAACCCGCAGAGCGTGGTGCTGGTGGATGAGGCTTACGTGGACTTCGGGGGGGAAAGCGCCATCCCGCTGATTCATCAGTATCCGAATCTGGTCGTGTCAGGCACTTTCTCGAAGTCGCGTAGCCTGGCGGGCATTCGCCTTGGCTATGCCGTGGCCTCGCGGGAGCTGATCGAGGGCCTGGAGCGCGTGAAGGACTCCTTCAATTCCTACCCCATCGATTGTCTGGCCGAGCAGGTCGGCGTCGCCGCGCTCAGTGATCCCGCCTATTTCGATGAGTGCCGCACCCGCGTCATCACTACCCGTGAGCAGACGCGCGATCGCATGGCCGCATTGGGCTTCGAGATCCTGCCGTCACAGACCAACTTCGTGCTGGCGACTCACCCGACCCATGATGCCGGCAAGCTGTTCATCGGCCTTCGCGAGCAGGGCATCCTGGTCCGCCACTTCAATACCGATGCGCTACGCGACCATCTGCGCATCAGCATCGGCACCGATGCCGAGATGGACAGCCTGATCGAAGCACTGGAAACCCTGTGTCGTTGAGATAGCGCACAGCATGACCCGTGATGGGTTCAATGAAAGAAGGCGCCCACTGGGCGCCTTCTTTCATCAGGATGTCACTCGGGCATTCGCCACCGAAGACTCTCAGCAGGAGCAACCATATGACAACGGAACGTCCCACCATGGCATCAAGTGCCACTTCGACAGCGCGCCTGCCTTTGACGCGAGTGCATCACGTGGCACTCATCACCGCTGATTACCCACGCGCCAGGCGCTTCTATCTCGAGGTCATGGATGCGCAGGTGATCCACGAGGCCTATCGTGAAGCCCGCGACAGCTACAAGCTCGACCTGCGCTTGCCGGGCGGTATCCAGCTGGAGCTGTTCTCCTTCCCGTCACCGCCTGAGCGCCCAAGCTATCCGGAAGCCTGTGGGCTGCGTCACCTGGCGCTGGCAACCGAGGACATCGACACCTGTGTCGAGCTGCTGATCGCCCGTGGCGCCACGCCAGAGCCGATACGTGTCGATGAATACACCGGCGCCCGCTTCACCTTCCTGGCAGACCCTGACGGTACGCCCATCGAGCTCTACGAAGTCTCGCCCTGATGTGATGGCGCGCTGAAACTTCACTGGCTCTGAAGACAAAAGGCCCCGAAGACAAAAGGCCCCTGTCGATATCTCGACAGGGGCCTTCTTGTGGCATATGCACGTTGCTCACGCAGAGCTTTCCTCTCGCTCTTTTCTTTCGCCCACTGCTATTTCGCACGCAGGACTTTCTGCGCAACTTCTCCGAGCACCACTTCTCCGAGCACGACTTTTTCCGCGCACAAAGAGAACCGCCCCTGCAGCTGGGCTG
>NZ_JARWKT010000005.1:0-343969 GCF_029846385.1 Cobetia sp. 10Alg 146 | reverse complement strand
CCGGCAGCGGATGCGTACTTTACGCACGAACCGGCGTGAGCACAAGGGCTTTTTCCACCGATTGTCATTTTGAGGACATGCGGGCGACACCTTTTCCCTTATCACCTCTTCTTGCTCCTTTGGCCTCGTCTCGCCGTCGCTTGCTGACACCTTTCTTCCCTGGCCAGAAACACATTCGGCCCCGCCAGAAATGGCGGGGCCGAATGGTCGGTCAGACATCTCGCGTCGGATCAGCGAGTCACCGTCACACGTGCGTAGCGCTTCTTGCCAGCCTGGATGACGATGGCCGTATCGAAAGGCACCATGTAGGAAGGCTCGATCACGTCTCCATCGACTTTCACGCGACCATTCTTGAGCATGTCCTTGGCCTGGGCGCTGTTGTTGGCCAGACCTGAACGATTGAGCACGGCGGCGATCGGCGCGACCTCTGCCCCTTCAAGGCTCACGGTGACATCCGGCATGTCCGCCGGCAGCTCACCTTCTGCCAGTTGGTTGCCACTGGAGAGGTGAGCCGTGGCAGCCGCCTCTTCATCGTGGAAACGCGCCACCAGCTCGCGAGCCAGCTCCATCTTAATGTCGCGCGGATTGGCGCCATTCTCGATGCTGGTCATCAGCGCCTTCACTTCCTCCATGGGGCGCAGCGAGAGCAGCTCGAAGTAACGCCACATCAGCGAGTCCGGCATGGAGACGATCTTGTTGAACATCTCGCCCGGACGGTCATTGATACCGATGTAGTTGCCCAGCGACTTGGACATCTTCTGCACGCCATCCAGACCTTCGAGGATCGGCATGGTGATCACGACCTGCGGCTCCTGGCCACGCTGGCGTTGCAGCTCACGGCCCATCAGCAGGTTGAACTTCTGATCGGTACCGCCGAGTTCGATATCCGCCTCCAGCGCCACGGAGTCATAGCCCTGGATCAGGGGATAGAGGAACTCGTGAATGGAGATCGGCTGGTTGCCGGTGTAACGCTTGTCGAAATCATCGCGCTCGAGCATGCGAGCCACCGTGCTGGAAGCCGCCAGTTCGATCATGTCGCTGGCAGAGAGCTTGCTGATCCATTCGGAGTTGAAGGCGATTCGCGTGCGATCCTTGTCGAGAATCTTGAAGACCTGCTCCTGATACGTCAGGGCATTGGCCTTCACGTCCTCTTCGGTCAGCGGCTTGCGCGTCACGCTCTTGCCGGTCGGATCACCGATGCGTCCGGTGAAGTCCCCGATCAGGAAGATGACCTCGTGGCCAAGATCCTGCAGCTGACGCAGCTTGTTGATCAGCACGGTATGCCCGAGGTGCAGGTCCGGCGCCGTCGGATCGAAACCCGCCTTGACCCTGAGCTTGCGTCCGGACTCGAGCTTCTTGATCAGCTCTTCCTCGACCAGCACCTCATCGGTACCGCGCTTGATGATCTCCAGCGCTTCCACTACTGACTTGTCGCTCATCCTGCCCTCTCTGACCGTTGCTGCTCCCCTCGTAACGGGGCATGTTGGCCGAGAATGTTAGCATGACACGCAGACCATGCACCCCTGCTCTGCCTCTGGCCATGAGGATGCCAACCAGACTTCCGCGACTCGGGGGCGCACGGCAGACTCGCTGACCCACGTTTCACTACCCGGGAGATCTCCATGGCGCTTTACCTCGGCCTGATGACAGGCACCAGCCTCGACGGCCTCGATGTCGCCCTGCTCGATATCGAACCCCATCAGGACTGCACTGCGCTGCGCGAGCACATCCGCTTCATCGACGGTCTGGATCTGCCGCTTCCGGAACCCCTGCGCACTCGCCTCTGGCGCCTGATGCACGAGGACCATGCGCATTTTCGTGATCTTGCCGCAGCCGAGCAGGCGCTGGCCGAACTGGCCGCCGACGCGATCCGCCAGCTGCTGTCTCGCCAGCGACTGGAACCGAAAGACATTCGCGCCATCGGCAGCCATGGACAGACCATCGAGCACCGCCCGCATGGCTTCAGCGATCAACCCTGTCAGACGCCTTACACCCTGCAGCTCGACAACCCCAGCCTGCTGGCCGAGCTGACCGGCATCCCCGTGGTGGCAGACTTCCGCCGCAGGGATCTGGCGGCCGGTGGGCAGGCAGCGCCTCTGGCGCCGGCATTTCACTCAGCGCTGTTCGCTCAGCCAGACCAGTGGCGGGGACTGCTGAACCTGGGGGGGATCGCGAACCTGACATTGCTCCCGCCGCTGGACTCGCAGGCGGCAGTGATCGGCTTTGATACCGGCCCGGCCAACTGCCTGCTGGATGCCTGGCATGCACGCCATCAGGGGGCCGCGATTGATCCTCAGGGCAGCTGGGCCGCCAGCGGCCATGTCATCGAGGAGCTGCTGGATCGTCTGCTCAGCGCGGATTACTTCACTCGACCGCTGCCGAAGAGTACCGGACGCGAGGACTTCCATCTCGACTGGCTGGAGCAGCACCTGACAGGCAGCGAGGCCCCTGCCGATGTGCAGGCCACCTTGCTGAGCCTGACGGTAGAGAGCATCGCGCGTGCACTTGAGCATACCGGCGTATCACTGGCGGGTCTGACACCCTGTGGTGGCGGAGCGCGCAACACCGCCCTGATGGCCGCGCTCGAACAGCGCCTTGCGCATGCAAGCCACCCCACCGGCCTGACCACCTGCGCCTCGCTTGGCTGGAATGCCGATCTCCTCGAAGCCAGCGCCTTCGCGTGGCTGGCCGCCCGCAGAGTGCTGGAGCGCCCCGGCAATCTCGTCAGCGTGACGGGAGCACGCGGCCTCAGAGTCCTGGGGGGCCTCTACGCACGCTGACCCATCGCGCGCAGACATGAAAAAGCCGCGCTCCTGGCAAAACAGAAGCGCGGCTTCGTCGAGTACCTGAGACATCTACCGTCGCAGGCCAGATTCTCCACGGACTTCAGCCATCGTCGTCCTGCAGCGAGAAGCGACTGGCGGCATTCATCACATCCAGTTGCGCTTCCTGAGCACTGTCGGAATCGCCGAACTTGATCATCAGACGCAGGTCATTGGCGGAATCGGCATGCGCCAATGCCACCTCCTCGGTGATCAGGTCCTGCTGATGCAACGCATAGAGCGATTGATCGAAGGTCATCATGCCCTGTTGCTGGGAGCGCTTCATCACGTCCTTTATCTCCACCACCGCCCCCTTGCGGATCAGGTCGACGATCAGCGGC
Source organism: Cobetia sp. 10Alg 146 (assembly GCF_029846385.1). NCBI lineage: Bacteria > Pseudomonadati > Pseudomonadota > Gammaproteobacteria > Oceanospirillales > Halomonadaceae > Cobetia > Cobetia sp. 10Alg 146. Next base: position 340,806 of record NZ_JARWKT010000005.1, on the reverse strand, counting down.
GAGCGCAGCATCACCTCGATGGCCGGCACTCGCTGTGCGCCATTGCCACTCTTGTGAGGCAGCAGCTGCTGGGCCACGATGCCCTTGAGATTCAGTGACAGGTCCATCCATACCTGTTCGTGACGCTCTTCCGGGAAGAAGTGGATGATGCGATCCAGCGCCTGGTTGGCGTTGTTAGCGTGCAAGGTCGCCAGACACAGGTGACCGGTTTCCGCAAAGGTCAGCGCATGCTCCATGGTCTCACGCGAACGGATCTCGCCGATCATGATCACGTCCGGCGCCTGGCGCAGCGTGTTGCGCAGCGCCACCTCGAAGGACTCGGTGTCGATCCCCACTTCGCGCTGGGTCACGATGGAGCGCTGATGGGGATGGATGTACTCGATCGGATCCTCGATGCAGATGATATGGCCACTTGAGGTCTGGTTGCGGTGCTGGATCATCGAGGCCAGCGAGGTCGACTTGCCGGCACCCGTGCCCCCGACGAAGATCACCAGGCCACGCTTGGTCTCCGAGAGACTCTTGATGATTTCCGGCAGGCGCAGTTCTTCCAGGCTGGGAATCGACAGCTGGATGCGACGGATGACCATGCCCATCTGGCTACGCTGATAGAAGGCGCTGATCCGGAAACGCCCCACCCCCGGCAAACTGTGGGCAAAATTGGCCTCACGCTCCTGTTCGAAGCGCTCTCGCTGCATGTCGCTCATCGGCGCAAGCACCAGTTCTCGCACCTGATCGACACCGAGCTTCTTGTCACCCAGCGCCGCCATTCGCCCATTGACCTTCATCTGCGGCGGAGTCCCCGTCGAGATGAAAAGATCCGAGCTGCCCTTGCTGACCATCAACTGCAGGAGTTCCTGCAGCCATTCATGAGGAGTCATGAGCCGTGTCCCGATCCACTCTGTGAAGTCACATTCAAACTACGGTTTTATTATCGTTTATCGCAACGACCTTCCGTCCCGACGAGGACAACGCCCGTGATGGCCTTCAGGCGTGCCGTCTCGCCTGTCTCGACCTGGATTCGGCCATGGGCATTGCCCTTTCCCTGATGTCGCCTGGCAACACCACTGCACGGCAGTCGCGCACTATCCCAGCAGCCCCTTGGCCTTCGCTTGCGCGTCTTCGCTGGTCACCAGCCCCTCGGCCAACAGTCGCGTCAGCGCCGAATCCAGCGTCTGCATCCCCAACGCACCACCGGTCTGGATGGAGGAATACATCTGCGCCACCTTGTCCTCACGGATCAGGTTGCGGATGGCAGGAGTGGCAAGCATGATCTCGTGCGCTGCCACGCGCCCGCCGCCCACCTTCTTGAGCAGCGTCTGCGCGATGACCCCTTGCAGGGATTCGGACAGCATCGAACGCACCATCGCCTTCTCTTCGCCCGGGAAGACGTCGATGATGCGGTCGACGGTCTTGGTCGCCGAGGTGGTGTGAAGGGTGCCGAAGACCAGGTGCCCGGTCTCGGCGGCCGTCAGTGCCAGACGGATGGTCTCGAGATCTCGCAGCTCGCCGACCAGAATGACGTCCGGGTCCTCACGCAATGCCGAACGCAGAGCCGGCGCGAAGCCGTGGGTGTCACGATGCACTTCACGCTGGTTGACCAGGCAACGCTTGGACTGGTGGACGAACTCGACCGGATCCTCGATGGTGAGAATGTGGTCGTACTTGTTCTCGTTGATGTAATCGACCATTGCCGCCAGCGTGGTCGACTTGCCCGACCCTGTCGGGCCGGTGACCAGAATCAGGCCACGCGGCAGCATGCACATCTTGCGAAACGCCTCGCCGAGACCCAGGTCTTCCATCGTCAGCACTTCCGACGGGATGGTACGGAAGACGGCACCCGCCCCCCGCCCCTGGTGGAAAGCATTGACACGGAAGCGCGAGACGCCCGGCACCTCGAAGGAGAAATCCGTCTCGAGAAACTCCTCGAAGTCGCGACGCTGCTTGTCGTTCATGATCTCGTAGATCAGCGCACGCACCTGCTTGTCATCCATCGAAGGGACGTTGATGCGTCGTACGTCACCATCGACGCGAATCATCGGTGGCAGGCCGGCGGACAGGTGCAGATCCGATGCGTTCTGTTTTGCCGAAAAAGCCAGCAGTTCGGTAATATCCATGCAGATCCCTCGCGAAGACCGAAGCTCTTGTACCAACGAGTCCCGTGGACTCGGGTGTAAGTGTGATGTGGCTCTTCAGCAGATGGTGCGGTGGATATCATGACGAACGCCCTATCCAGCCCATACTACCGGTGGCGCCCACGACGCCGAGCCATCAACCGTGAAGATATTTCGCAAATTCTGGAGCCGAGCCGCATGACTGCAGTCCCCGACGACGAAGCTTGTGTTACTCAGTGTATCCTAGAGGCCCGTGCGCGGCTGGAAAAGGCACTGCTGGCAAGTAAACGCAACGTAGAGGCAGCCCGGATACTGGCGGTGAGCAAGACCAAGCCCGACCGGATGATTCGTGCTGCCTGGCGCAATGGCCAGCGGGCCTTCGGCGAGAACTATCTGCAGGAAGCGCTGGACAAGCAGCAGGCGCTGTCGGACCTCACCGATATCGAATGGCACTTCATCGGCCCCATCCAGTCCAACAAGACCCGCGCGATTGCCGAACACTTCTCTTGGGTACATGCCGTCGAGCGTGAGAAGGTGGCTCGCAGATTGAGCGAGCAACGCCCCGAGACCCTGCCGCCACTCGACATCTGTCTGCAGGTGAACGTCTCCGGCGAGGCCACCAAGGCAGGCGTCACACCCGAGGAATTGATTGCCCTGGCCGAGACGGTGCTGGCACTGCCCAACCTGCGACTGCGAGGCCTGATGGCGATACCCGCCCCCGCCTCATCCGAGGCTGACCTGCAGGAAAGGCAGGCGCCCTTCAGGACACTGCGCGTATTGCTGGAGCAGCTGCAGGCTCGCTTCCCCGCGGCCCGCTACCCTCAGGCCCAGCTCGACACCCTGTCCATGGGCATGAGTGGTGATCTCGAGGCCGCCGTCGCCGAAGGCGCGACGCTGGTCCGTCTCGGCACGGCCCTCTTCGGAGCGCGTGACTATTCCAGCGCCCACTGAGACCACTCACTGACGCCGCCCGCACACGATTCACGCACGCCACTGACGCATGCGCAGCCCGCGGACGAGTCACCTCCGGCAGCCTCGGACGCACGGTTCACTGCCACGAACGTCACTCTCGCGAAGCAGCCGCGGTAAAGTGCACAGACTCACCGCTCGCCGGTCCATCCCATCCGAACGATCAGGAGCACCGCATGACGCACCAGACCTCCGCCACTCCCCGCACCATCGCCTTCATCGGTGCCGGCAACATGGCCAGCGCCATCTTCGGCGGCATGATCGAGGCCGGCTATCCGGCAGACCGCATCATCGCGACGGCCCGTTCACGCGATACCCTCGAGGCGCTCGAGCAACGCTACGGCGTGACCACGACCCAGGACAACGCTGACGCCGTCGCACGTGCCGATGTCATCGTGCTGGGCGTCAAGCCCCAGATGATGCATGACGTCTGCCAGGCACTGGCGCCTGCCGTACAGGAGCGCAAGCCGCTGGTCATCTCGGTCGCGGCCGGCATCACCTGCGACAGTCTCGAGCGCTGGCTGGGGGGAGAGCTTGCCATCATCCGCTGCATGCCCAATACCCCCTCGCTGGTGGGCGTCGGTGCCAGCGGCCTCTACGCCACCTCGCGCGTGACCGATGAGCAACGTGCGCTGATGGACGAGATGCTGACCGCGGTCGGTATCGTCGAATGGGTCGAGGAAGAAGGTCTGCTGGAAGCGGTCACCGGGATTTCCGGATCCGGCCCGGCCTACTTCTTCCTGTTCATCGAAGCGCTTGAAGCCGCCGGTATCGAACTGGGACTGGATGCCGAGACGGCGCGCCGACTGGCGATCCAGACCGGACGCGGCGCCGCGCAGATGGCCTTCACCAGCGAGCACGAGCCGGCAGAGCTGCGTCGCCGTGTCTGCTCGCCGAATGGCACCACCGAACGCGCCATCAACAGCTTCGAGGGAGATGGCCTGCGCGAGATCGTCAGCCGTGCGGCCAAGGCGTCCAGCGCAAGGGCTGCAGAGCTGGCGCGTGAGCTGGACCAGTAACCCCTGTGGCGGGATTGCCACGCCACGAGTGGCAGCGTGCAGAGCGCCTGACTGGCAGCCCACTCGGGAAACCGCCATCATGCTGCGTTCATCTCGGATTGGCATGCTGATGGCATGACACGCCGACACCAGATTCGCGTCCTCAACTCACCGTCTTAAGGAAGGCCCCATGGGTGCTATGGGTAACATCGGACTTCAGCTGGTCACCATCCTGCTGCAACTGTTCGTCTATATACTGATGCTGCGTTTCCTGCTGCAGTTGTCTCGTGCAGATTTCTACAATCCGGTCACCCAGTCGGTGGTCAAGGCGACCAATCCGCTGGTGGCACCGCTGCAGGGCATCCTGCGCCCGCTGGGGCGCTTCGACATCGCCACGCTGGCGGCCGCCTTCATCGTCGTCAGTCTGGTGCTGGTCGCCATCGGCGCGCTGTTCGGCGGCATGCTGCCGATCGGCTTCATCGCGCTGACGGCACTGGGCACCATGCTCGACAGCATCATCAACATCTACTTCTTCGCCTTGATCGCGATGATCATCCTGTCGTGGGTCGCCCCCCAGGCCAACCACCCGGGCGCCATCCTGGTCCATCAGCTGGTGGACCCGATCATGAAGCCGGTGCGCAAGGTGATCCCGTCGATCGGCATGCTCGATCTGTCGCCGATCTTCGTGTTCATCGCCCTCAACCTGATCGGCAGTCTGGTCAGTCAGACGCTGCCGACCATCGGCATGCTGCGTAGCGTCTTCGGCTGATACGCACGCTCCTCCCTGCCAGACGTGACATCGCCGCTTCGCGGTGTCCCCCCCAGGCGCCCGCAACGGAACCTCCGCTGCGGGCGCCTGTGCTTCCTGCCCGCGCCACTGGCTCACGCGCGCCCGACGCTGTGCTAGAGTGATCCCTCGGCCGAAGCCAGAACCACGGTGCACGAGACGCCCACAAGGCGCATCACCGCGGCTTCGCGCCCCGGACACGGGCTCTGCCCGAACACTCTGCTGGACATGATGCTGGAAACCTTCACCACGATGCCTGATTCCCTTCCCCCGGATTCGGTCGGTCTCGTCACGCCCCGGACTGCCCACTTCGATACACCGCTGGAGCTGGCCTGCGGCAGACGTCTCGAACAGTACTCGCTGGTCTACGAGACCTATGGCGAGCTGAACGCTGACGCCAGCAACGCCCTCCTGATCTGCCACGCCCTGACCGGACACCATCACGCCGCCGGCTACCACGCGATGAGTGATCGCAAGCCCGGCTGGTGGGACGACTACATCGGCCCCGGCAAGCCTATCGATACCTCACGCTTCTTCGTCATCGCGCTGAACAATATCGGCGGCTGTCACGGCAGTACCGGCCCGACCTCGATCAACCCGGAAACGGGCGAACAATGGGGCCCCGATTTCCCGCTGGTGACCGTGCCGGACTGGGTCGAGAGTCAGAAGCGCCTCGCCGAACGTCTCGGCATCACGCGCTTCGCCGCGGTGGTCGGTGGCTCACTGGGCGGCATGCAGGCACTGCAGTGGGCGATGGATCATCCCGAGCGCGTCGGGCACGTCGCCATCATCGCCTGTACCCCCAAGCTCTCGGCGCAGAACATCGCCTTCAACGAAGTCGCGCGCCAGGCCATCCGCTCGGACCCGGAATTCCATGACGGCTGGTACTCACGCGTCGATGCCGTGCCCAAGCGCGGTCTCAAGCTGGCCCGCATGGTCGGTCACATCACCTATCTTTCCGAGCACTCGATGGGGACCAAGTTCGGGCGTGACCTGCGCCAGGACCGCCTCAACTTCGGTTACGACGTCGACTTCCAGGTCGAGAGCTATCTGCGCCATCAGGGCGACACCTTCTCCACCGCCTTCGACGCCAACACCTACCTGCTGATGACCAAGGCACTCGATTACTTCGATCCCGCCGCCACGGCCGGCGATGATCTGGCCGCGGCCATGGCACCGATCAGCTGCCCGGTGCTCGTCGTCAGCTTCACCACCGACTGGCGCTTCGCTCCTTCACGCTCGCGCGAGCTGGTCAACGCCATGATCCATGCCGGCAAGAACGTCAGTTATGCCAACATCGATTCTCCTCACGGCCATGACGCCTTCCTGCTGCCGGGAGAGCGCTATCAGGCAGTGCTGGGCAACTTCCTGACCCGCGCATACGACAAGGCCTGCAACGCAGCCTCTCCCCTGCACACCGCTCCCCAGGAGGCCAGCCATGCGTAACGACCTCGCCCAGATCCACGACTGGATTCCCGAAGGTGGCCGCGTGCTGGATCTCGCCTGTGGGGATGGCACCCTGCTGGCCTCGCTCAAGGAGACCAAGGGGGTGTTCGGCTACGGACTGGAGATCGATCCCGACAACATCAGCGCCTGCGTGGCGCGCGGCGTGAACGTCATCGAGCAGAATGTCGATGATGGTCTGGCCAATTTCGCCGATGACACCTTTGATCGCGTGGTGATGTCCCAGGCCCTGCAGGTACTGCGCCGTCCGGATCGTGCGCTGGAAGAGATGATGCGCGTCTCACGTGAAGCCATCATCACCTTCCCCAACTTCGCCTACTGGCGTCACCGCCTGCACCTGGGGCTCAAGGGGCGCATGCCGGTCTCCAAGTCACTGCCGCACGCCTGGTACGACACCCCCAACATCCACCTCTCGACCTTTGCGGATTTCGAGCGGCTGTGTCGTGCCCAGGGCCTCAAGATCATCGACCGCGCAGTCGGCAATGGCGATCACGAGCCACATCCGGCGGCGACCTGGTGGCCGAATCTGTTCGGAGAGGTGGCCATCTTCCGCGTCTGCCGCGACAACTGTCCGCCCGACAAGCGCTGATCACACTCGCCACACCGCCTTTGGAAAGACGGCCGACAGGGAGTCCCTGCCGGCCGTTTCGCGTCATGACGCCGCCAATTCTCCCCGCGCTCTCCCCGCGGCGCGATAGCGTTGCGCTATCCGGGCCATGCACAGACAGTCGCAACTAAAGTCTATATACTTTCGGGGTAAACGCAGCTGAGGATCACGGCTCGCACTTCCGGTGAGGTGCGCCGGCATCCCGAGGAGAGAGTGCATGAACTTCCATACCCGCAAATGGGTCAAGCCCGAAGACCTCAACCCCAACGGCACCCTGTTCGGTGGACGTCTGCTGGCCTGGATCGACGAAGAAGCGGCCATCTACGCCATCGTCCAGCTGGGGACTTCCCGCGTGGTGACGAAGTTCATGTCGGAGATCAACTTCGTCTCCAGTGCGCGCCAGGGCGATATCATCGAGCTGGGCATCACCGCCAGCGCCTTTGGCCGCACGTCCATCTCGCTGTGCGTCGAGATCCGCAACAAGATCACGCGTGAACGCATCCTGACCATCGACCGCATCGTGCTGGTCAGTGTCGATGCCGACTTCAAGCCGGTGCCCCACGGACGCACTCGTATCACGTATATCGAGGATCGCTTCCGCGAGCAGGCCGGCAGCAACGACAGCCAGGCCAATGACGCCGACGGGGATGCCACGCCGCAGAAAGCGGCCCGTCGTCGTGCGGAAGGCCAGGTCGACGTCAAGAGCGGCTGAGCGCAGCCCGGCTGACCGCAGCCCGACTGATCGCAGTCCGACTGAGCGACGCGATGCAAGAACGCAAAAGGCACCTCACAGGAGGTGCCTTTTTTCATGCCAGCGTTGCTCGCCCGGCCCGCTTTCTCAGCCCGGCAGATCCGGCGTGGCGATATCCGCCGCCTCACGCAGTCCCGCGCAGGCATCCTCCGTCTGAGCGACGGCCGGGGTGAACCACACCAGGTCATACGCCGAGGCCGCCCCCGCACTTTCCGGAAGATAGTCATCGAGCTGGGTCAGCGGCTGCCCCTCCTCCCCCCAGGCCACCGGCATCAGTGCGATGGAGAGCGAATCCCGGGTCAGCCAGCGCGGCACGCCGATATCGCGACGCGCATGGCCACTGCCGGCCACCAGCAACGCCGTGGCATCGCGATTGGCCAGCGCCTCGAGACGCTCCGCCATCTGCTGATCACGCGCCAGCTGGGCACGCAGCAGACCATCCAGGCGCTCTGCCCCCAGCAGACCACAGTGGCCTTCATCCAGCGCCTCGCGCTGCAGCCTCAGCACGGCCTCCGGCAGTGCTGGCGCCGTCTGGCCCTGGGCCATCACCGCGCGCACCTGCTCTCTGGTCAGACTGGCGGACGACAGGGGGGCGCCGCTGTCCAGCACACCACGCAACACGCTCGAGTAATCGGTGAAGTTCCAGCGTGCATCCCATGCCAGCAGGCGCATCAGCTCCTCATCCGGCAGGCCCGCCACGGCCAGCGAGGTGCGATTGACCAGTGACAGCGCCGCATCCTGACGGGAATCCAGCATTTCCATTGCCACGCCACCCAACTGACGACGTGCCGCCAGTGCATCGATCAGCCAGCGCTCCAGCAGATGATGATCCGGGTTGTCGTGATGCTCTCCCAGCAGCACCAGCGGATGCGCCTGCGCCCAGTCCACCAGTGCCGCCGGTGACAGGCGTCGATTGCCCTGCGCCACGAGAATGCTGCCCAGCAACGGATGTGAGGCGTCGGGATCATGCCAGGCAGGCAAGGGCGGAAGCGGCCCCGGCGGCGCTTGAGCCGCCTGCAGCGCCCCGCTCCCCAGCAACGAGAGACCGCCGGCGCCGGCGACCAGGCCAGCCAGCAACTGGCGACGCGTGAGGCCTGCCTGCCCAGCTGGGGCAGGACGGAGGAAGGCGGGACGATGAAATAGCGACATGAAGATAACCAGGCGTGAAGAAAGGCGATAATGGCCAACGGCGACACAGTCCATCGCGCACGGAAGGTCGAGCACTGCCAGCGGCAGCCGAGCATACCCTGCTGGCCGTCATTGCCCCATGATACCCGATGCGAGCCCCCTGATGCCCGAACGCACCGCGTTCTTCACCAACGCCTCTCGCCCACTCAGAGGAGACCCGCATGACACGCCGCCTGCTCCGCCTGCCACTGCCGGAGCTGCGCATCGGCTGCAGCCTGCCGATCAGGCTCGAGGATGGCCGCCCGGCCATGCTGATCCGGCTGGCCGATGGACTGCACGCCTATCTCGACGCCTGTCCGCACCGCGGCAGCCGCCTGATCGCTGACCCCGCCCACGACGAGCGCGAACACCGCGACCCCTATCTGGACGCCACCGGCGGACTGATCCTGTGTCATCGTCACCAGGCCTGCTTCGAGCCGCAGCAGGGCCTGTGCCTCAGTGGCCCCTGCACGGGGCAGCGACTGACCGCGCTGGACGTGACGATCGAGCGGCCTGACGGCTCGCCGGCGCAGCTGGTGCTGAAGAGTCGGCACTGAAGTGCCCCGCGATGATCAGAGTGAGCTCAGGCGTTACCCGCAGAAGCGCGCCTCGTGCAGCGGCAGCACCTCCTTGAGGGTCAACGACGCCTGCCAGAGCGGCTGCCTCGCGTCATCATGACAGGGCGCCAGTGCGACCTGCATCCTCAGCGCCAGCACCTCGACACCGGCGGCCTGGGCCGCGGCGAAGGCCTCGGCATAGGCCGGGTCCAGGTGAGCCGCCGGCGCGACATCCTCGATGGCATCGTGCGCGACGCAGAACACCAGCACACAGCGATGACCGGCCGCGACCAGCGCGGCAAGACTGGCAAGGTGACGGCGCGCGCGCGTACTGACCGAGTCCGGAAAATACCCATGCCCATCCGACTCACGCAGGGTGAGCTGCTTGACCTCGACATAGATCGAGGCGGCCTGCTCATCGCGCGGCCATAGCTGGAAATCGAGCCGCGAGCGCTCCGCGACCTCACTGCCTGCTGGCATGACCTCGACCCGCGCCTCCCGCTCGATTCGCGCCAGATTCGTCAGCCCTCTCTCACGCAGCGCAGCATGCAGTGCAGGCGGGCACTCTGACGAGTCACCCTCCCGCAGGACCGCCTCGACATGCGCATTGGCACGTCCGGTATGCACCGCCACCAAGGCCTCACGCCGACCGCCAGCCCCGGGAGGGTCCAGGGGCAGGCGAATCAGCTCCCAGGTCCAGGCAAGCTTGCGCTTCGGGTTGTTGGACGGTGACAGCCATACCTCACAGCCTTCCACGCACACGGCACGCATCGAGCCGGTATTCGGACAATGCGCCGTCACCACCTCGCCTGCCCGTTCCCCCTCGAGCAGCTCCACTTCAGCGAAGAAGCGCTTGTAGCGCCGGATCAGCCGACCACGATACAACCCTGTCAACTGCATCAGGCAGATGCTCCCGCCGGGGCAGCACGCCGCTCCAGGAAGCGCTCAAGTCTCGTCAGGGCTTCGCGCAGACGCGCCTCATCGGCCGTGAAGGCGATCCGCACATGGCGACGTCCATCTGCCAGCGCGAAATCGGTCCCCGGCGTGATGGCAACGTTCTCTTCCTCCAGCAAGGCACGGCAGAAGGCCTCGCTGTCATGACTCAAGTGCGAGATATCCAGCCAGACGTAGAAGGCGCCCTGCGGCGGCACCGACGGCGCCAGCCCCAGACGCTCAAGCCCGGCCAGCAGCACGCCACGGCGGGCTTCGAGCACCTGCCGACGACGCTCGAGCTCTGCTTCGCATTCCGGCGTGAAGGCTGCCAGCGCCGCATGCTGGGCAGGCGTCGAGGCGGCCAGGAAGACATTCTGCGCCAGGCGCGACAACGGCTCGACCGCCGCTTCCGGCGCCACCAGCCAGCCCAGTCGCCAGCCGGTCATGCCGAAATATTTCGAGAAGCTGTTGATCACGAAGGCATCCGGACATTCCGCCAACGCCGTATGTGCAGGCACGCCATAGGTCAGGCCTTGATAGATCTCATCGACCAGCAGGTGAGCGTCCCGGGCTCTGCACAGCTCCCCCAGCGCCTGCAGCTCCTGTGGCGACAACACGTGCCCGGTAGGATTGGAAGGAGATGCCACCATCACCGCGCGGGTGTTCTCGCGCCAGACCTCATCGGCAAGCTCCGCGGTCAGCTGCCAGCCGCTCTCGGCGCTGACAGGCACCACGTCGAGCTGGACATCGACCAGCCCCATGAAATGGCGATTGCACGGGTAGGTCGGATCCGCCATCAGCACGCTGTCACCGCGCTCGGCACACAGCAGGGTGGCCAGCAGCAGAGCGCCAGAGGCGCCGGGCGTGACGATGATGCGCGAGGGCGAGACCGTGACGCCGTGACGGCGCTGGTAGTCTGCCGCGATGGCGTCGCGCAGCGCGGGCAGGCCACAGGCGGGCGTATAGCGAGTCTGGCCAGCGGCCAATGCCGCCTGACCGGCCGCGATCACCGGCGCAGGGGTCGGGAAGTCGGGTTCGCCCACTTCCAGATGAATGACATCATGCCCGGCAGCCTCTCGCGCCTGGGCGGCTTCCAGCAGCGTCATCACGCGAAAGGCGGCAACGGATTCAAGACGGCGGGCAAACTGCATGATGGCACTCCTCGTGACGGAAGCTTCATTCTAGGCACCTGCCAAGGCCCATTCCCACCCCCTTTTCACAGGAAAATGCATGTTTGCGTGAACAGGCCTGTTCATGAGCCGGCACAAACTATCGTCGGAGTTCGGTTGCAAACTTTTCATTTTTACGCTAAATAAGCTGATCTTCTCGCGAGGGCAGCAGTCAGGACAGCCCCCTCGCCGTGGCCAAGGAGGCAGTGCAACAGACTGTCGACGGCCCAAGTCACCTTGCGGAATGAGGCGGTCCCATGCCAGTAGCTGAAACCAAGCCGGAAGCGCTTAAGAAATTCACCCCGTACGAGCCGGCAGCGGGTGAAGAGTACATGAACGAGAAGCAGCTAGCGCACTTCCGTCAAATCCTGCTGGACTGGAAACAGGAGCTGATGGAAGAGGTTGATCGCACCGTGCGTCACCTGCAGGAAGATGCCAACAACTACGCGGACCCTGCAGACCGTGCCACTCAGGAAGAGGGCTTCAGTCTCGAACTGAGAACGCGTGACCGCGAGCGCAAGCTGTTGAAGAAGATCAACGAGACCATCGAGAACATCGATGAGGACGATTACGGCTTCTGCGAAGCCTGTGGCGTCGAGATCGGTATCCGCCGACTGGAAGCACGCCCGACCGCGACCCAGTGTGTCGACTGCAAGACACTGGCCGAGCTGAAGGAAAAGCAGCTGGGCCGCTAAGCCCCGCTGTCGGTGAACCGACGGCCCGCCGTCGACCTCATCCCCCATACGGGCACCCTCCTTGGAGCGGTGCCCGTATGCGTTGGGGTCCGGACAGCCAGACATTCCCCCAATCACGGACGCCGGAGCCCTGCCGATGCCCACCGCCTACCGTGGCCGTTTTGCCCCGACCCCCTCTGGCCCACTGCACGCCGGTTCACTGCTGGCGGCCGTGGCCAGCTACCTGGATGCCCGGCATCACGCTGGCCAATGGCTGGTGCGCATCGAGGACATCGACCCGCCACGCTGCCCCGCAGGCAGCGCCGACGCCATCCTGCGTCAGCTGGAGGCCTTCGGGCTGCACTGGGACGGCGCGGTGCGCTATCAGAGTGATCGCCATGCCGCCTACGACGAGGCGCTCGCGAAGCTCGAGGCCACGGGTATCGCCTATCCCTGTGATTGCTCCCGCAAGCAGTGGCGGGACTTCGCGGTCTACCCGGGCTGGTGTCGCGATCGCGATGAGCCACCCGCTGGCGAGCACGCCTGGCGTCTGGACGTGCGAACGGCAGAGCGCTTCGGTGGAGCCGGCGCCATCGCCGGCTGGCACGATCGCCTGCAAGGCCCGATCCAGCAGGAACTGGCGGCACTCGGCGACGTGGTACTCAAGCGTCGCGATGGCCTGTGGGCCTATCAGCTGGCCGTGGTGGTGGATGACGCCGAACAGGGAATCACCGACGTCGTACGCGGCCTGGACCTGCTCGACAACACGCCCTGGCAACGCCTCCTGCAGGCGTCCCTTGGTCTTCCCACACCGCGCCTGACGCACCTGCCACTGATCACCGCCGACAATGGGCAGAAGCTCTCCAAGCAGAACCTGGCCCCGGCCCTGCCGGTCGATGAAGTCGCCATTCGCCAACTGCTGCATCACACGCTGACGCTGCTCGGGCAGGCACCGCCAGCCGAGCTGGCCACTGCCAGCCCCGCGGAACAACTGGCGCACGCCACGCCACGCTGGTCGCTCGCGAACGTTGGCGCGGCCCAGTCACTGCGCATGGCCACGCCATTTCCATGACGACCAGGCCAGCCACGATTGTCGGATTGCCAGCCCACGGGGAACAGGGGAGACTTTGTACGAGATAGCCAAGGCATCAGCGCCATCTCATTTCTTCACGCACTCCATCAGGCGAGCGATAGCATTCCATGGCCCGGATTCTGATCATCGAAAAGGAAGGTGCCACACGCACTGCCCTTCAGCATCTGCTGGAGCGCGACGGGCACGGCGTGGTGCATGCCAATGGACTTGAAGACGCCTGTCGTCAGAAACCCGGCGAGTTTGCACTGGTCATCTGCGATGTCGCGCTCGCCGGAGAACATGCCAAGCCCGTTCTCGAGGCCAGCCACCCTGCCCCGGTGATCCTGCTGGCGGATCCCCCCAGCCTGCATGGCGCCATCGCCTGCCTGAAAGCCGGCGCCGCGGATTATCTGCCCAGACCCTTCGATCAGGAGGCCTTCGCGCGCAGCGTACGTGAGGCGCTGGCCTTGCCGCGCAATGACGATGCGCCGTCCCCCTCATCGCGCCCCTCCTCTCATTCCGGAGCCACCGGCTCGCAGGTCGAGATGATCGGCCACTGCCGTGCGATGCAGCAGGTCTATACCCGCATCCGCAAGGTGGCCCCCGCGGATGTCACCGTGCTGGTACTTGGCGAATCCGGCACCGGCAAGGAGCTGGTCGCACGTGCGATCCATCGCCAGAGCGGACGGCATCAGGCACCGCTGATCTGCGTCAACTGTGCCGCCATTCCGGAAACCCTGATCGAATCCGAGCTGTTCGGGCATGAAAAGGGCGCCTTCACCGGCGCGACGAATTCACGCACCGGCCTGATCGAAGCCGCGGATGGCGGCACCCTGTTCCTGGATGAGATCGGGGAACTGCCGCTGGATGCTCAGGCTCGCCTGCTGCGTGTCCTTCAGGAGGGTGAGATACGTCGCGTCGGCGCCATCGAGACGCGCCATGTGGATGTCCGCCTGATCGCGGCCACTCACCGCGACCTGCACCGCCTCTCCGCGACCGGCGAATTCCGCCTGGATCTCTATTATCGCCTCAACGTCATGGAGATTGACCTGCCTGCGCTGCGTGAGCGGGGAGATGACGTGCTGGAACTGGCCGAACACCTGCTGAAGGGCATCGCGCGCCGGCATGCCCGGGAGGGGATGCGGCTGTCACAGCGTGCGCGCCAGGAAATCCATCAGTACGGCTGGCCCGGCAATGTGCGCGAGCTCGAGAATGCCCTGGAGCGCGGCGTGATCCTGGCAGACCGTCGGATCATCGCCCCGGAAGACCTGGGCCTGCGCGCCGAGCATGTCCTGCGAAGCGATACTGCTGACGGCCATCCACAGGAGCCCCTCGCCCACCAGCCGCCTCCCGTCACTTCAGCACCGCGTCCGCAGGCTGAAGGTGCCTCTCCGGCACGGGAGACCGCCCCCCCTCGACCCGCGCCTCCACTCGCCACCCCGACACCGGAAGAGGAAGACCTGTCCCTCGAGGACTACTTCCAGCATTTCGTTCTCGAACATCAGGACCACATGAGCGAAACGGAGCTAGCCCGTCGACTCGGCATCAGCCGCAAGAATCTGTGGGAGCGCCGTCAGCGGCTGGGTATCCCGCGCAAGAAGGCACGCCGTGGCAGCGCGACGTCCTGAGGCATCATCAGGCACATGTCTCCCTCGGACAGGCGCACGGGCAGGCTGACGATCACCAGCCGACCCGCGGGCTCCCCATCCGCATTGCACCAAGCGGGTGCTCGCCCCCACGACTCACCTGGCCGTCTTCGAGACATCAACACTCAAACCCTTCAGGACTCGGCAGGCAGCCTGCCGGCCTCGCTAGACTTTAGTGCCGAATCCATGCCGGAAAACACTTCCCAATCATTAGCTTGCGAGTCACTCCGTTAGACCTTCGCACCAATTGTTACCATCGACCCCAAACAGTGCCCCCATCCAGCGCGGTAATGGCCACGTCAGGTAACACCTCAGCCTCACCTACGCCTCACGTCTCAGCGACCTATGTCTAAATGACTGAATTACGTGTTTTTTTTAAGCTGTGGCACATCCGATGCAATAACACGGTCAAGAAAAAGAACAACCGGAAATACGAAGCGCGTCCAACAACAACAAGATTGCGCAAGGCTTCGAAAACCCTCGACACCAACAACAACAAGATTCGTCGAGCGAGTGACATTGATGATGACAGGCAAGCACGGCCGAGATTCATGGCCGGATGCTGGAGCCACAACAAGAACAAGCGGCCGCACGTCATCATCCGCCGAACCAACAACAACAAGATATCGGCAGTCCGGAATCTACTGACCAGGACGCGACGAATCCGGCCTCGAGTGCCAACAACAACAAGATACTCGACCCCGGATCACCCCCGACCCAACAACAACTCGCGGGGGGAGGCTATTCAGCCGTCGGTGAATGGAAGATTGTTTTGAATACGAGATGGTCACTGAACAGACGGTCAGATAACAACAATAGCTTCATCTGTCTGCGTGATTGGCGACTGTGGTGCGTATTCAAGGCGATGCGCCTTCACGAAAAAGAACATCTGCTCAAGGATGCGTGTACTCTACCTGAAAGGGAGACCGAGAAATCGGTCTCCCTTTTTCCTTGCCCGAGAGGCATTTCTTCCCTCATCAGGCACCTTGAAGTGCAGTCTCGGCCCATCAGTGGCAGACCGGCGCTTTGCCAAGGTATCTGCCCTCCGCTACACTGGGCGGCCTGCTACGCACGAGTCGAATCGCTGCATGTTCAAAGGATTTACCCGCTTTCTCCAACGCCCCGGTGACCGCTTGAAGACGCTTTTCAATGCAACTGACGCGCCCGAGGCCACCCTGCCCAGCCTGCGTGTGATACCGCGGGATGAGCATCCCGTGTCCCGCCGCCAGCTCAGCGAAAACGCGCTGAAGGTGCTCTATCGCCTGCAGAGCGGCGGCTATCAGGCCTATCTGGTCGGTGGCTGCATCCGCGATGCCCTGCTCGGCGAGCGTCCGAAGGACTTCGACGTGGCGACCAACGCCACGCCGGAACAGGTCCGCGAGCTGTTCCGCAACGCACGTATCATTGGCCGACGCTTCCGCATCGTGCATGTACGCTTCGGCCGTGAGGTGATCGAGGTCACCACCTTCCGTGGCAAGCCTGCCGACAGCACACCGAGCCAGCATACCCAGCAGTCGGAAGATGGCATGCTGCTGCGCGACAACGTCTGGGGCTCCATCGAGGAGGACGCGCTGCGCCGCGACTTCACGATCAACGCCCTCTACTACGACGTGTCCGACTTCACGATCCACGACTGGGCACATGGCGTGCGTGACATCGAAGCGCGCATGATCCGCCTGATCGGTGACCCGGAAACGCGCTATCGCGAAGACCCGGTCCGCATGCTGCGGGCGGTCCGCTTCGCCGGCAAGCTGGACTTCGACATCGAGGAAGCCACCGCCGAACCGATGTACGAGCTGGCACCGCTGCTGCTGCAGATTCCGCCGGCACGCATGTTCGAGGAAGTGCTGAAGCTGTTCATGTCCGGCTACGCTCTGGAAACGTTCCACCTGTTGCGTGAGTTCGGCCTGTTCCAGATGCTGTTCCCTGAAACGGAAGAGAGCTTCGCGCACTATCACTGGTCCATGCCGCTGATCGAGAAGGCGCTGGCGAGCACGGATGATCGTATCCGTGACGACAAACCGGTCACGCCGGCCTTCCTCTACGCTGCGCTGCTGTGGCCTGGCGTCAAGGCACGCACCGACCAGCTGGTCGCCAGTGGCATGCCGGACATCCCGGCCGCCCACCAGGCGGCTCAGCAGGCGATCGCCCGTCAGCTCAACCACACCTCGATTCCGAAGCGCTTCAGCATCCCGATGCGCGAGATCTGGGACATGCAGGCCAAGCTGCCGCGTCGCCGTGGCAAGCGCGCCTTCCAGACCCGCGAGCATCCACGCTTCCGCGCCGCCTATGACTTCCTGCTGCTGCGGGAATTCGCCGGCGAAGTGAAGCCGGGACTGGGCAAGTGGTGGACCGACTTCCAGGAAGTCGATTCCCGTGCTCAGGTCGCCATGATCGAAGGCGTGTCCGATGAGGGGCCGGCAGGCAGCAAGCCCGCGGGCACCAAACGTCGCGGCAAGCGCCGTCGCAATGGTCGCGGACAAGGCTGAGCACTGACGTGCCGACGCAGGAACCTCGCATGACTTCGACAGCCTTGATCGGCCTCGGTGCCAATCTTGACGATCCGCGCGCTCAACTCGAGCGCGCACTTGAGGCGCTGGACCGCCTGCCGCTGACCCGCTGCACGCGCCACTCGCGCCTGTATGCCAGCAAGCCGGTCGGGCCTCAGGATCAACCTGACTTCGTCAATGCCGTCGCCGAGCTCACCACACGCCTCTCCCCCCTGGCGCTGCTGGATCAACTGCAGGCACTCGAACAGCAGCACCGTCGCGTACGATTGCGCCACTGGGGGCCTCGCACCCTGGATCTGGACCTTCTACTGTTCGATGATCGCTCCATCACTACCCCGCGCCTGTCAGTGCCGCACCCCGAGATGCTCACACGAGGTTTCGTGCTGCGTCCACTGGCGGACCTGCTGGGCCCCGTGCGCGTTTCCTCCCTGAGCGAAGATGACCTGGAGACGCTGGCACAGCGGGTTGAAGGAGATGACTTGCTCCCCCTCGGGCCTCGGGAGTAGAGTTTCGCCACATTGTTACCGATGCGCCCACTGATCGTGGCTCGGTAACACTTTCTGGTAACACCGGCTCGTCCTGTCAGGTCGCGCACATGGCTCCCCGCCTGCGACGATCCTGGCCACGTCGTCCGTCCGACGCCACGGACACGACAAGGCACACGCGCCGCAACGAGTACGCTTCCTGATGAAAAACGTCACCCTGAGCACCCTGCGCCGCCTCAAGGCCGACGGTGAGACGTTCAGTTGCCTCACTGCCTACGACGCGACCTTCGCCCACCTCGCTGGAGAAGCCGGCATTGAAGTACTGCTGGTCGGCGATTCCCTCGGCATGGTCCTGCAAGGCCACACCAGCACCCTGCCTGTCACCATCGATGACATCTGTTACCACACCGCGGCCGTCGCGCGTGGCAAACAGGGCAGCCTGGTCATGGCTGATCTTCCCTTCATGAGCAATGCCAGCACCGAGATACTTCTCGACCATGCCGCACGTCTGATGCGTGCCGGTGCCGAGATGGTGAAGGTGGAAGGCGAAGCCTGGCTCGCCGAGGCCGTCACGGCCCTCGTCCAGCGTGGCGTGCCGGTCTGCGTGCACATGGGCCTGACGCCGCAGCATGTCCATGCCTTCGGAGGCTACAAGGTGCAGGGCCGCGAGGAAGCGCGTGCCACGCAGATGATCGCCGACGCCCGCACGCTTGAAGCCGCCGGTGCCGCGATCATTCTGCTCGAGTGCGTGCCTGCCGAGCTCGCCGCACGCATTCGTGATGCGGTCGAGGTGCCGGTGATCGGTATCGGCGCAGGCGTCGAGGTGGACGGCCAGATTCTGGTCATGCATGACATGCTCGACCTGACACCGGGCCGCAAGCCGCGCTTCGTCAAGAACTTCATGGCTGAGGCCAGCAGCGTGCAGGACGCCTTCGCTGCCTATCATCGGGCCGTCAAGGAACGCAGCTTCCCGGCAACGGAGCACACCTTCTGATGGAGACCCTCACTCACATCAGCGCCCTGCGCGAGCGCCTGGCCGAGGTGCGCCGCAAGGGCCTGCGCATCGCGCTGGTGCCCACCATGGGCAATCTGCATGCAGGCCATCTGTCCCTGGTGCGCGCGGCACGCCGACAGGCGGACTTCGTCGTCGCCAGCATCTTCGTCAACCCGCTGCAGTTCGGGCCGGGCGAAGACCTCGACAGCTACCCGCGCACGCTTGTCGATGACCAGAACGCATTGACCGCAGAGGGCTGTGATCTGCTGTTCGCCCCGTCGACAGCGGAGCTGTACCCCGAAGGGCGCACCGGACTGTGCAACGTGCAGGTCCCGGGGGTCTCCGAAGGCCTGTGCGGCGGCAACCGACCGGGACACTTCGATGGCGTGGCCACCGTCGTCAGCATCCTGTTCCATCTGGTGCGTCCCGATGTCGCCTGTTTCGGCGAGAAGGATTTCCAGCAGCTGGCGGTGATCCGCAAGCTCAATCGTGATCTGC
Source organism: Cobetia sp. 10Alg 146 (assembly GCF_029846385.1). Taxonomy (NCBI): domain Bacteria; kingdom Pseudomonadati; phylum Pseudomonadota; class Gammaproteobacteria; order Oceanospirillales; family Halomonadaceae; genus Cobetia; species Cobetia sp. 10Alg 146. The sequence goes on along the minus strand of NZ_JARWKT010000005.1, from coordinate 321,414 downwards.
ACTTCGGGATCGAGATCCTCGGCGTGCCCATCGTGCGTGCCGAGGATGGTCTGGCACTCTCCTCGCGCAACGGCTACCTGAGCGCCGAAGAACGCGCCATCGCCCCTCGCCTTGCGCAATGCCTGAATGCGCTCAAGGACAGCCTCGAAAGTGGCACCGCGCCTGCCGAGGCCCTGCGCGTCGCGCTGGCCGCCATCAGCGAGTGCGGCTTCAAGCCGGACTATCTCGAACTGCGCCGCGCCGAGGACCTGGGCCCGGTGCAGGACGACACCCGTGATGCCGTGATTCTGGTCGCGGCACACCTGGGACGTACCCGTCTGCTCGATAACCTGAAGGTCGCCTTGCCGGTGGCCTGATGCCTGAATAGACTGCGCCGCCCTGCCTTCACGACCGTGTCCCGCGTTCCGGTCATCAAGGCCTCCTGCGCCCGGCGGCGCTCAACCGGAGATATCCCGATGCAAGCCATCATGCTCAAGGCCAAGCTGCACATGGCCCGCGTGACCCATGCCGTTCTCAATTACGAAGGCTCCTGCGCCATCGATGGTGACCTGCTCGACATGGCAGGCATCCGTGAGTACGAACAGATCCAGATCTACAACGTGGACAATGGCAAGCGTTTCACCACCTATGCCATCCGCGGTGAAGAAGGTTCGAAGATCATCTCGGTGAATGGTGCCGCGGCCCACCAGGCCGACGTCGGTGACCGCGTGATCATCTGCGCCTTCGCCAACTATGCAGAGAGCGAGCTGGAGGCCCACAAGCCCTCCATGGTCTATCTGATGGAAGGCAATGAGGTCAGCCACACGGCCAACGCCATTCCGGTGCAGATGGCCTGATCGCCGTCCTCCCACGGCAATGAAACACGCAACGACGACGCCAGCCCCGCGAAAGCGGAGCTGGCGTCGTCGTTGATGGCCACGCAAAGGGGCGCCCCCCGGAGCACGTATGGCAAATGGCTGACAGACCCACGACGCTTTGACGATTGCCGCATTGCACAACACTGCCTTATGCTGGAATCTCGCATCAGCAAGGCTGCAAGCCCTCTACCCGATTCGACAGTGCAGGGCGCAGCGTCTTTGACTCAGACAGTCTCGCGAGAGAACAGGAGCGTTCAGATGCAAGATGTGGTGATCGTAGCAGCTCGTCGTACCGCCGTAGGTGCCTTCGGAGGCAGCCTCGCTGGCATTTCCGCCGCTGACCTCGGGGCACATGTCATCAAGGATATCCTCGCCAGCACAGGGGTGAGCGGTGATCAAGTCGACGAAGTTCTGCTCGGCCAGGTGCTGACGGCAGGCTGCGGCCAGAATCCGGCTCGTCAGACCGTCATCAAGGCAGGCTTGCCGGAAGGCGTGCCGGCGATGACCATCAACAAGGTCTGTGGCTCTGGCCTGAAAGCACTGCATCTGGCCACCCAGGCCATCCGCTGTGGCGATGCCCAGCTGATTCTGGCCGGCGGTCAGGAGAACATGTCACTGTCTCCTCATGTGCTGCCCAACTCCCGCAATGGCAAGCGCATGGGTGACTGGAAGGCGATCGACACCATGGTCCACGACGGACTTTGGGATGCCTTCAATGATATCCACATGGGCATCACCGCCGAGAACCTGGCAGAGAAGTACGAGATCACCCGCGAAGCGCAGGATGCCTTCGCTGCCGCATCCCAGCAGAAGGCCTGCGAGGCCATCGAGGCGGGCCGCTTCAAGAGCCAGATCGTTCCGGTCGAGATTCCGCAGCGCAAGGGCGACCCAATCGTCTTCGACACCGACGAGAACCCGCGTGCCGGCACCACTGCCGAGAAACTCGCCGGCATGCGTCCAGCCTTCAAGAAGGATGGTACCGTCACCGCTGGCAACGCCTCGGCGCTCAATGATGGTGCCGCCGTGGTCATGCTGTGTTCCGCCGACAAGGCCCGCGAACTTGGCCTGACGCCGCTGGCGACCATCAAGGCGTACTCCAACGCCGGTGTCGACCCGAAGATCATGGGCATCGGGCCGGCTCCCGCCACCCGCCTGTGCCTCAAGAAGGCCGGCTGGAGCCTGGAAGATCTCGATCTCGTCGAAGCCAACGAAGCCTTCGCCGCCCAGGCGCTCTCCGTCAACAAGGAGCTGGGCTGGGATGTCGACAAGGTCAACGTCAATGGCGGTGCCATCGCGCTGGGCCACCCGATCGGGGCATCCGGCTGCCGTGTACTGGTCACGCTGGTACACGAGATGATCGCCCGCGATGCCAAGAAGGGTCTGGCGACCCTGTGCATCGGCGGCGGCCAGGGTGTCGCACTGGCCATCGAGCGCAGCTGATCGCCCACGGTGATCTCCCGCTGCTCCCGCGATCACGGGCACCAGGAGACAAGAAAGCCCCCGCCAGTCCTGCTGGCGGGGGCTTTTCATTGGGCTGAGGGCGATGGTGGCCTTACTGGCCGTCTGCCGCCTCAGCGAGCTTCTCGGCTGCCTGGCGTGCCACGAAAGCCGCCTTCTCTTCCTCGCTGATCTCCTTCAGCGACAGCTTGACGCGATTGCGGTTGTCGATGTCGAGCACCTTGACCACGACCTCATCGCCTTCATTGAGATAATCGCGCACGTCATTGACGCGCTCCTCGACGATCTGGGAGATATGCAGCAGGCCATCGGTGCCCGGCATGAAGGTGATGAAGGCTCCGAAATCGGCGATGCGAGCGACCTTGCCGGCGTACAGCTTGCCGATCTCCGCCTCGGCGATGATGCCCTCGACATAGCGAGCGGCCGCCTGGGCCTGGGCCTTGTGCTCGGCATAGATACGCACGCTGCCGTCATCGTCGAGATCGACATTGGCACCGGTCTCTTCACAGATCTTGCGAATGGTCGAGCCACCCTTGCCGATCACGTCACGGACCTTGTTCGGCGCGATCTTCAGCGACAGCATCGCCGGGGCGTTGTCGGACACCTCTTCGCGGCTACCCTTCAAGACAGCGTTCATCTGCTCGAGAATGGTCAGGCGCGCCTCAAGGGCCTGCTCCAGCGCCTGCTCCATGATGGCCTCATCGATCCCCTCGATCTTGATGTCCATCTGCAATGCCGTGACGCCCTCTGCCGTCCCCGCGACCTTGAAGTCCATATCCCCCAGATGGTCTTCATCCCCGAGAATATCGGTCAGCACGGCCACGCCGTCGGCGTCCTTGACCAGCCCCATGGCAATCCCCGCCACCGGCGCCTTGAGCGGTACCCCGGCATCCATCAATGCCAGCGACGCACCACACACGGACGCCATGGAGCTTGAACCATTGGACTCGGTGATCTCGGAGACGACACGGATCGCGTAGGGGAAGTCCTCGACGGTAGGCAACATCGACTCGATCCCACGTCGCGCCAGACGCCCATGACCGATCTCGCGACGCTTGGGAGAACCGATGAAGCCCGTCTCGCCGACACAGTAAGGCGGGAAGTTGTAGTGCAGCATGAAGCGATCATGCTTCTCACTTGACAGCCCCTCCACCAGCTGGGCGTCACGCGTGGTGCCCAATGTTGCCGTCACCATGGCCTGTGTCTCGCCGCGCGTGAACAGCGCAGAGCCGTGGGCCTTGGGCAGGACGCCAACGGCGATGTCCAGCGGACGCACGGTGCGTGCATCACGACCATCGATGCGCGGCTCACCGGCAATCACGCGCTGACGGACGATGCGCTTCTCCAGTGCAGCGAAGGCACTGGCCACCGCACTCGCCTCGAAGCGTGCATCCCCTTGCGTCTCCAGCGCCTGAATCGCCCGAGCCTTGAGTGATGCCAGCGCATCCTGACGCTCCATCTTGTCATGCAGACGGTAGGCCTCACCGATCTCCTCGCCCACCTCACGCTCCAGCGCCTCCATCAAAACGCTATCGTGCGTCTGGGCGACCCAGGACCACTGGGGACGATTGACCTTGGCGGCAAACATCTCGATCGCCGTGATCACCTTCTGCATCTCATGATGGCCGTAGAGCACCGCGCCCAGCATCTCGTCTTCCAGGAGTTCCTGCGCCTGGGACTCGACCATCAGCACTGCCTGCTCGGTACCTGCCACCACCATGTCCAGCTCGGAGTGGGCAAGCTCGCTGTAGCCGGGATTCAGGAAGTAGCCCCGTTGCTCACTGAAGCCGACACGCGCCGCTCCCACGGGGCCGGCAAAGGGCACACCCGAGATGCTGAGCGCCGCCGAGGTACCGATGAGCGCCGCGATATCCGGATCGACATTGCGCTCTGCCGACATCACCGTGCAGACCACCTGCACCTCATTCATGAAGCCTTTCGGGAACAGCGGTCGGATCGGGCGATCAATCAGCCGTGAGGTCAGCGTTTCCTTTTCCGTCGGGCGCCCTTCACGCTTGAAGAAGCTGCCGGGGATGCGGCCGACCGCGTAGGAGCGCTCCTGATAATGCACCGACAACGGGAAGAAGGACTGTCCAGGCTTGGCGGACTTGCTGGCCACTACCGTGCACAACACCGAGGTATTGCCCATGGTCACCATCACGCTGCCGGTGGCCTGACGCGCGATGCGACCGGTCTCGAGCGTGATGGTGTCATTACCGTACTGGAAGCTGTGCGTAACCGGGTTCACGGCGCATGTCCTTTAGTCTGATGTCGTCGATGTCCGGCGCTCATGGTAATGCGCGGCGCAGACAATGAAAAGCGAGTGAGTCTCACGCAGCATGCGGGCTGCAGCCGGATCGGGAGGCGATTGCCCGCCCGCTTCTCCCCACGGTATCAGGCACAAAAAAACCGACACCGCCCGCAGGCAGTGTCGGTTTTCCTGTGCCCACCGGGGGCCCGCCATGCACCGGAATGCATGGCGGCAACATCGCTGATTAGCGACGCAGACCCAGACGCTGGATCAGAGCGGTGTAACGCTCGAAATCCTTGCGCTTGAGGTAGTCAAGCAGCTTGCGGCGCTGGTTGACCATGCGGATCAGACCACGACGGGAGTGGTGATCCTGCTTGTTGGCCTTGAAGTGGCCCTGCAGGCCATCAATGTTGGCGCTCAGCAGTGCAACCTGAACTTCCGGGGAACCGGTGTCGTTCTCGCCACGGCCGAATTCGCTAACGATCTCAGCCTTCTTCTCAGCGGTAAGTGCCATCTGTCTCTCCAGTAAGCAATATGCTTGGTAGATAAGAAATGTCGAAGACCACGCATATTTGCAGTCTTCATGCGGCTTGCGGCCAGGCCGCAATCAGCTCACCCAGCCGCCGCCTCGACAGCGGAGCTGAGCAGTCGGCGAGGAGCGATGATGCCCTCCGCCGCAATCCGGACCAGCCCGAGCAACTGCTGGTCCTGATACACACGAGCCAGGGAGTCCACTTCCAGCGACCCTGTCGTCGTTTCAGCCTGTTGACCACGCAATATCTTCCGAGCCATCTCGGCAGTGATGTCGAGACGTGGAAGATGATCGAGCAGGATGTCGACAGGCAACAGAACGCCTTCACGTGCCTGCTGATCTGCCAGCGCCTCGAGGCGCTCGAAATCCAGCATGGCATCACCCGTGAACGGGCCTGTCTTGAGACGACGCAGTGCCGTGAGGTGGGCTCCACAGCCCAGCGCCTCGCCGATATCCTCGGCCAGACTGCGTATGTAGGTGCCCTTGCTGACCGCCACTTCGATCTCGATACCATCGGAGTGCCGTGCAAGAAGCGCCATATTGTAGATGGTAACGCGACGGACTGCACGCTCGATTTCAATTCCCTGGCGCGCCAGCTCATAGAGCGGACGTCCCTGGTGCTTGAGCGCGGAGTACATCGGCGGCACCTGATCTATCTCGCCACGGAACCGGTCCAGCACCGCTTCCAGCTCGGACTCCGCAAGCTCGGGAATCTCCCGCTCACGCAGTATCTCGCCTTCCGCATCACCGGTGTCGGTGACCTGGCCAAACTTGATCCGTGCCCGATAGACCTTGTCCGCCTCGAGCAGGTGCGAGGAGAACTTGGTGGCCTCACCGAAGCAGACCGGCAGCAAGCCGGTTGCCATCGGATCGAGCGTGCCGGTATGCCCTGCCTTCTGTGCCTGGTAGAGGCGGCGTGCCTTCTGAAGCGCGTAGTTGCTGGACATGCCCTTGGGCTTGTCCAGCAACAGTACGCCGTCAATCGGCAGGCCGCGACGACGACGGCCCATCAGGCGTCCGGCGTGGTGCCCGGGGCACCGTCTTCGCTGTCATCATCACCACGTTCTGCACTGCGCTTGCGGTCATCAGCGACCGCCGTATTGATCAGTGAAGACAGGTGATGGCCACGAACGACGCTCTCATCGTAATGAAAGCGCAGTTCCGGCACGTGACGCAGCTGAATGGTGCGCGCCAGCTGGGAGCGCAGGAAACCTGCCGCGCGCTTGAGCACGGCAAGATTTTCCTTGATGCGTTCCGGACTGTCGTCACCCAGCAGGGTCACGTAGACATCGGAGTAGGACAGGTCGCGGCTGACCTTGGCGGCGCTGACCGTCAGCATGCCAAGGCGCGGGTCCTTGACCTCGCGCTGAATCAACAGCGCGAGCTCCTGCTGGATCTGGTCCGCCACGCGGTCAGTACGGCTGTATTCACGCATCCGTGATCTCTCCTCGCAGGGGCGCTATCAGAGGCTACGCTCGACCTGAATCTGGTCGAACACCTCGATCTTGTCACCCACCTGCACGTCGTTGTAGTTCTTGACGCCGATACCACATTCCATGCCGTTGCGGACTTCGTTGACGTCATCCTTGAAGCGACGCAGGGATTCCAGCTCGCCTTCGTAGATGACCACGTTGTCACGCAGCACGCGGATGCGCTTGGAGCGGTACATGGTGCCTTCGACGACCATGCAACCGGCGATGGCGCCGATCTTCGGTGCCTTGAAGACATCGCGCACTTCGGCCACACCCACGATCTGCTCGCGGAATTCCGGTGCCAGCATGCCGCTCATGGCCAGCTTGACCTCGTCGATCAGCTGGTAGATGACGCTGTAGTAGCGCAGATCCAGGCCTTCACGCTCGACGATCTCACGGGCGGAAGCGTCAGCACGGACGTTGAAGCCGACCAGGATCGCTTCGGAAGCGAGTGCCAGGTTGGCATCGGTGCCGGTGATGCCGCCGACGCCGGAAGAGACCACGGCCACCTTGACTTCGTCGGTGGAGAGCTCTTCCAGAGCGCCACGGATGGCTTCCAGAGACCCCTGCACGTCGGCCTTGAGGACGACGTTGACCTTGGCGACTTCTTCCTGACCCATCTGGGAGAACATGTTCTCCAGCTTGGCCTTCTGCTGACGCGCCAGACGCACCTCGCGGTACTTGCCCTGGCGGAAGTTGGCGACTTCACGCGCCTTCTTCTCGTCCGGGACCACGGTGAACTCTTCACCGGCTTCCGGCGTGCCACCCAGGCCCTGGATCTCGACCGGCATGGCCGGACCCGCAGAATCGACCTGCTTGCCGACTTCGTTGATCAGCGCACGCACGCGGCCGTAGTGCAGGCCAGCGAGGACGATGTCGCCCTTCTTCAGGGTACCGTTCTGGACCAGCACGGTCGCGACCGGGCCACGGCCCTTGTCGAGACGCGACTCGACCACGACGCCTTTACCCGGCGCGGACGGCACGGCCTGAAGCTCGAGCACTTCGGAGACCAGCAGGACGGCTTCCAGCAGCGCGTCGATGTTTTCGCCAGTCTTGGCGGAAACGTGGACGAACTGGGTATCACCACCCCATTCCTCGGAGATGACGCCGTGCTGGGACAGCTCATTCTTCACGCGGTCCGGATCAGCGCCTTCCTTGTCGATCTTGTTCACTGCCACGACCAGCGGGACACCCGCGGCCTTGGAGTGCTCGACAGCCTCGATGGTCTGCGGCATAACGCCGTCATCGGCAGCCACCACCAGGATGACCACGTCAGTCGCCTTGGCACCACGAGCACGCATGGCGGTGAACGCCGCGTGGCCCGGAGTATCCAGGAAGGTCACATCGCCGTTGTCGTGCTCGACGTGGTAGGCACCGATGTGCTGGGTGATACCACCCGCTTCACCTGTGGCCACCTTGGTACGGCGGATGTAATCCAGCAGCGAGGTCTTGCCGTGGTCAACGTGACCCATGACAGTGACGACCGGCGCGCGAGTGATCTGCTCACCCTCGTAGGAGATACCCTCGAGAACGGCTGTCTCGAGCGCGTCATCCTTGATCAGCTTGGGCGTGTGACCCATTTCCTCGACCACGATGGTCGCGGTTTCCTGATCGATCGTCTGATTGATGGTGACCGCAGCGCCCATGTTGAACATGGCCTTGATCACTTCAGACGCCTTGACGGCCATCTTGTCGGCGAGGTCTGCCACCGAGATGGACTCGGGGATGGAGACTTCACGCACGAAGGTCTGGACCGGCTTCGGCGGCTGGCGATTGGTATCGCGACCACCACGACGACCGCCGCGACGCTCTGCGCGCTTGACCTTCTTGGCCCCGCCACGCTTGCGCTCGCTGCGATCTTCACGGGCCTCACGGCGATCACGTGATTCATCACGCGGCGCAGCCTTGGCGCGACGCGGTGCATCACCACGCGGCTCCTTCGGCGGCGCATTGACTTCCGGCGCAGCATCCGCGACCGGTGCAGCGGCAGCGGCCGGAGCACTCTGACGCGGACGCTCTTCGCGACGGTTGTCGTTGCCACGACGCTCATCACGCTGCGGGGCAGCAGCCGGCTTCTCGGCGGCAGGCGCCTTGGCAGCCTGTGCCTCAGTCGCCGGCGCATCTGCGGCCTGCTCTTCACCATCCTTGACGTAGGTACGCTTCTTGCGGACCTGCACCTCGATGGACTTGCCGCGACCGCCGCCAGTGTTGATGCGTGACTTGGTCTTGCGGGTCAGGGTAATGCGGTTCTTCGGCGCTGCCGGGGCAGCACCACCGCCGTGGCTCTTGGTGAGGTGGTCAAGCAGCTTCTGCTTGTCGACCTCGGACACGGCGTCGTTCTCTGACTTGTGCTTCAAACCAGCTTCGTGCATCTGTTCCAGTAGGCGGGCTGACTCGCGGCCCACCTTCTTGGCGAATTCTTTGACTGTCATTTCTGACATGTACGACCCTCCTGAGCCCGTGACCTAGTTACTGTTCGCTTGCGAACCAGGGCGCGCGGGCGGTCATGATCAACGCCGCTGCTCGCTCTTCGTCGACGCCTTCGATGTCTTTCAGATCATCGATGGCCTGCTCGGCAAGGTCTTCCATGGTGACGATACCCTTGCTGGCCAGAATGTATGCCAGATGACTCTCCATGCCTTCCATGTTGAGCAGATCTTCGGCCGGCTGTGCGCCGTCCAGCTGCTCTTCAGTGGCGATGGCGAGATTCAGCAGTTCATCCTTGGCCCGAGCGCGCAGCTCCTCGACCAGATCCTGGTCAAAGCCCTCGACCTCGAGCATTTCCTCGAGCGGGACATAGGCGATTTCCTCGAGTGAGGTGAAGCCCTCGTCCACCAGGACACGGGCTAGATCCTCTTCAATCTCGAGATGAGTGATGAAATATTCGACAAAGCTGTCGATTTCCTGCTCGCGCTTGCCCTCGGCTTCCGCCTCGGTCATGACATTGAGCGACCAACCTGTCAGCTCACTGGCCAGGCGCACGTTCTGACCGCTACGACCAATGGCCTGTGCCAGATTGTCCGCGGCGACAGCGACATCCATGGAATGGGTGTCTTCGTCGACCAGAATGGAGCCGACATCGGCCGGTGCCATGGCGTTGATGACCAACTGGGCAGGATTGTCATCCCACAGGATGATATCCACGCGTTCATTACGCAGTTCGTTTGACACGGCCTGCACACGCGAGCCGCGCATGCCGACACAGGCACCGATCGGGTCGATGCGCTTGTCATTGCTCTTGACCGCAATCTTGGCCCGCGAGCCCGGATCGCGAGCCGCGCCCTTGATCTCGATCAGCTGCTCGGCGATTTCCGGCACCTCGATCTTGAACAGTTCGATGATCAGCTCCGGACGCGTCCGCGAGAGTATCAACTGGGATCCACGCGCCTCGGTATCAACCTTCCAGAGCAATGCGCGTACTCGCTCGTTCAAGCGGTAACGCTCGCCATGGATCATCTCGCCGCGCGGCAGGAAGCCTTCGGCGTTGTCGCCCAGGTCGATGATCAGGCCGTCACGTGTCGTTTTCTTGACGATCCCCGCGACCAGCTCGCCTTCACGCTCCGCGTACAGGCGAACGACTTCGGCACGCTCGGCTTCGCGCACCTTCTGCACGATGACCTGCTTGGCCGTCTGGGCAGCGATACGACCGAAGGCTTCGGACTCGATCTGCTGCTCGACCACGGCGCCCAGCGCCAGCGGCTCTTCGCGCTGTTCGGCGATACTGGCCTTGATCTCGTAGTCCGGCGTCTCGAACTCGTCGTCTTCCACGACGGTCCAGCGACGGAAGGTCGCATAATCACCGGTGACACGATCGATCTTGACGCGGATATCCGCCTCTTCCTGATCGAAACGCTTGCGTGAAGCCGAAGCCAGTGCCGCCTCGACGGCCTCGAAAATCACATCCCGCGGCACGCCCTTCTCATTGGAGATGGCGTCAACGACCAGCAGAATCTCTTTGCTCATGACTTTGCCTCGCCAGAAACCTGTCCTTGCGCATCGACTCGAGCTCGCCAAGCGAGCAATGTGCCGACAACGTCAGTTATTTGAACTGCGGCACAATGCGTGCCTGGTCGATGCTTTCGATCGGAAAGCAGTATTCTTCTTCGTCGACCCGGATCACGACATCACCGTCTTCGGTGCCAGTCACCAGCCCCTGGTACTTGCGCTGGCCATCGAAGGCCTGACGCAGTCGCAGTGCCACCACATGACCGATGTAGCGCTCGTACTGATCAAGCGTGAACAGCGGACGATCCATGCCTGGGGATGAAACTTCAAGCTGGAACTGGCCCGTGATGGGGTCCTCGACATCCAGCACGGCACCGACCTGACGACTGACGCTTGCGCAGTCATCCACGGAAATGCCATCGGAATGGTCGATATAGATCACCAGACGGGACTGCTTGCCTTGGGAGAGATAGTCGATACCCCAGAGCTCGAAGCCCAGAGCAGAAACGACGGGATCGATAAGCGCTTTAAGCGTAGCGTCCTTGGTTGACACAGACGAGGCTCCTACAGCAGTTGCATCAGGCACCTGACCGGGAGTAGAGAGGAGAGCTAGGTGGCTGATTGGCACTGGTGCTAACAAAAAGCCCCTTCATAGGAAGGGGCCTTTCAAGAAACTTGGTAGCGGGGACCGGATTTGAACCGATGACCTTCGGGTTATGAGCCCGACGAGCTACCAGACTGCTCCACCCCGCAACAATAGTCGGACGATGGTAATGTCACCGTAAAAGGAGGTCAAGGAATGACGTCTTTCAAAGGTGGCAGAGTTGCGTCCAGACTGCCAATCGATCTAACAGGATGGTGCCGAAGGGGGGACTTGAACCCCCACGACCATAAGGTCACTACCCCCTCAAGATAGCGTGTCTACCAATTCCACCACTTCGGCACGGGGGCGGGTATCGCCTGAGACGTTACCCGGAAGAATTCAAACGATAATGCCTTGAATTCCTTAGAGTACTGGTTGGTCTGCGTTGCCGCTTTCCTCGAGCACTGGCGACGTATTCTCCACACTTTCACTGGAGTCGTCAAGTGATGGCAGTGAATTTTTCTGCTGCTCGATCACGGTGGCATTCGGGATGCCCGCTTCCACGGAGGTCTGGTTGGCATTGGAGGCGAACCAGGCCAGGGTCAGGGACGTCGCGAAGAAGCCTGCTGCCAGCACGCCGGTGAAGCGCGCGAGGAAGTTTCCGCTACCGCTGGACCCGAAAACGGTCTGGGAAGCACCACCACCACCAAAGGCAGCGCCAGCTTCGGCACCCTTGCCCTGCTGGAGAAGGACGAGCACGATCAGTGCGACCGCGAGTACCACATGGACCATCAGAACGGCTACTTGCATGAGATTCAACCTGCAGACTGGCAAATGGCTAGGAATTCGTCGACCTGGAGAGAAGCACCTCCCACCAGGCCGCCGTCGATATCCGGCTGCGCGAGCAGCTCGGCGGCATTGGCAGCTTTCATGCTACCGCCGTACAGCAATTGCATGGCATCCGCGAGAGACGCGGACCACTCGCCCAGGCGTGCACGGATAGCGGCGTGCATGGCTTGCGCCTGCTCAGGCGATGCCGTGCGGCCAGTACCGATCGCCCAGACCGGCTCATAGGCCACGACAAGACGGGTACGCGCCTCAGCGGACAGCTCGGAGAACACGGCCTCCAGCTGACCCAGCACGACACGCTCCGACTCACCAGCTTCACGCTCTTCCAGCGTCTCACCGATGCACAGCACCGGCGTGAGGCCTGACGCGAGAGCCGCATTGACTCGTGCAAGCACGGCAGCATCGTCCTCGCCATACAGGCTGCGACGCTCGGAGTGCCCGACCAGCACCAGCGTCATGCCCACATCCTTGAGCATGCTGCCTGCCACCTCACCGGTGAAGGCGCCTGATTCCGCCGGGTTCAACGTCTGGGCGCCCAGCAGGACCGTCGCCGGCAGCCGCTCGCGCGCAGCGCTCAGATAAGGGAAAGGCAATGCCAACGCCACCTGAACCCCCTGGGGCAGCGCTGCGGCCCCCAGTGCGTCGGCGAACTCGTTGATCAGGGCAAGATCGCCATTCATCTTCCAGTTACCGGCAATCAGCGGTGTACGCATGTGCTTCTCCCTTATGAGCAGTGCGAGGATGGTAATGGAGCGGCCCCTGACTGACAACCTCATCGCGAACTGTCAAGCCCTGCAGGCACGCTCGATCGGGCCTTTCATGACGCTCAGAATCGACGACAGGCGCACTGGGCGCCTGTCGTCGATTCTGATGACCGCGGGTGATATCAGCGGGCCTGCATGCTGGCCTCGACCGCCGAGGCGATCTGACGGGCCAGTGCCTGCACATCAAAGTGCGGCCGCCCCTCGACCATGACACGGATCAGTGGCTCGGTACCACTGGGACGCAACAGCACGCGACCTTCGCTGCCCAGCGTCTCTTCCACTTCCGCTACCGCGGCCTGGACGGCATCCGCCGCCATCAGCGCCTGGTTGTCACAGCCCGGAGTCAGACGCACGTTGATCAACGCCTGCGGCGCCTTCTCGAAACCGACCAGCAACTCACTGAGAGAACATTCCTCACGCGCCATGATCGCCAGCACCTGCAGCGCGGAGACGATGCCATCCCCGGTGCTCTGGATATGGCTGCAGACGATGTGACCGGAGGATTCCCCCCCCAACTGCCAGCCATTGGCTTCCAGACGCTCGATGACGTAGCGGTCACCGACCTTGGCACGCTCGAAGGGAATTCCCAGACCTTCCAGCGCTGCCGCCAGACCGAAGTTGGACATCAGCGTACCGACGACACCGCCCCCCAGCACCCCACGCTCGTGACGATCCCGCGCGATCATGTAGAGGATGTCATCGCCATCGATGACCCGGCCATCGGCATCGACCAGGATCAGACGGTCCCCGTCGCCATCGAAGGCCACGCCAAGATCGGCGCCCTGCTCGATCACGGCCGCCCGCAGTGCCTGCGGGTTGGTGGAGCCGACATCCTGGTTGATGTTCAGACCATCCGGCTCGCCACCGATGACGCTGACCTTGGCGCCCAGCTCACGGAAGACATTCGGCGCGATGTGGTAGGTCGCGCCATGCGCGCAATCCAGCACCACTTTCATGCCATGCAGGCCCAGACGGCCCGGCAGGGTCGACTTGCAGAATTCAATGTAACGGCCGGCGGCATCCTGGATGCGCGAGGCCTTGCCGAGGCTATCCGGCCCGACGATCTCGATATCGCGATCCAGCTCGGCCTCGATCTCGGCTTCCAGCGCATCATCCAGCTTGGTGCCGGCCGCGGAGAAGAACTTGATGCCATTGTCCGGATAGGCATTGTGCGAGGCCGAGATCACGATACCGGCATCCGCGCGGAAGGTCCGCGTCAGATAGGCGATGCCCGGTGTCGGCATCGGCCCCAGCAGCGAGACATCCACGCCTGCGGCAGAAAGACCGGACTCCAGCGCCGACTCGAACATGTACCCCGAGATGCGCGTGTCCTTGCCGATCAGTACCTTGCCACGGCCATGGCGTGCAAAGACACGCCCGGCCGCCCAGCCCAGCTTGAGCATGAAGTCTGGCGTAATCGGGAATTCACCGACCGTGCCGCGAATACCATCCGTACCAAAATAACGTCGACTCATCGTATCGTGCCTTCCTGTAGCACGGCCCACGTCATGTCGACAGCATCGACAGTCGGGGCCACGTCGTGAACGCGTAGCAATCGGGCACCTTCACGGACGGCAAGTGCCGTCAGCGCCAGATTGCCAGCCAGTCTATCCTCTACCGCGCGCCCGAGCGCATTGCCGATCATGCTCTTGCGAGAGGTGCCGATCAGCAGCGGGAGGGTGAATTCGTGCAGCTGCGCCATACGGTGATACAGACGCAGATTGTCTTGCAGGGACTTGCCGAAGCCGAAGCCGGGGTCCAGCAACAGACGCGAACGCTCGATCCCTGCGGCCTCACAGACGGTGATGCGCTCGGCTAGAAAGTCACTGACCTCATCCTCGATCGACTGCGCATAGGCGGTATCCTGCTGCATGGTGTCCGGCTCGCCACGCATGTGCATCAGGCACACCGGCAGGCCGCTGCGTGCGGCCGCCTCAAGGGCGCCCTCACGACGCAATGCACGCACATCATTGATCATGCCAGCCCCGAGACGCGCCGTTTCCTGCATCACCTCCGGGGTACTGGTATCGACGCTCACCAGCGCCCCCAGCTCGCTCACCAGCCGCTCGACGACCGGACAGACACGTGCCAGCTCCTCATCCGCACTGACAGGGCTCGCCCCCGGGCGGGTCGACTCACCGCCCACGTCGATGATGGCGGCGCCATCGGCCAGCATCCGCTCGGCATGGCGCAGCGCGGCATCCAGAGTCGCGCTGCGCCCACCATCCGAGAAGGAGTCCGGGGTCACATTGAGAATCCCCATGACACGCGGGCGTGACAGGTCAAGCGTGCGTCCACCGCAGTCAAGCGCCATTGAATGGCCCACCACGGGCTCGCGTGGCAGTGAATCAGCGTAAGTCGACATGATCACCCATGCAGAAAACGGGCAGCCAGGACGAACATCATGGCTGCCGGAGAAGGAATCGGGCACCCACTTTAAAGAGGCCTCATCGGCCGCGCAAGGCGTCGAACGGCCGCCACATGGGGCGTCAGCAGATGGCAACGCCATCTGCCCAGGCAAATCATCTGATCAGGATCAGGAACCTGAGCCGCGCCGCGCAGGATAGTGAGTCACACCGCCTCACCCACACTTACCCGGCTCACCCCGACGCCTGATCGCGGATGGCATCACCCGCCATCAGCCGCCTCCGGGCATCCAGGGCGCCGCGAATGTCTGCCCCGAAAACGACAACGCCCGAGCGGAATGTCCGCTCGGGCGTTGTGAGAGTCAGCGCGATGATGGCTGATTCATGGCTCAGTGACCGCTTGGACCACCCAGCGGATCTGACGGACGGCGGCGCGTATCTTCCTCACCGTCGTCAGTGTCTGCGTCATCACCGTCTGACCCGGGGGCCTCAGGCGCCTCAGCTTTCGGCGTGTCGGCCACCGGTGCGACGAGACCACTGTCACCACCACCGGCCGGGCCACCCCAGTCCTTGGGCGGACGCGGAGTGCGCCCTGCCATGATGTCGGCCAGCTGCTCGGCATCGATGGTCTCGTAGGTCATCAGCGCCTCGGTCATCGCATCCAGCTTGTCGCGATTCTCCTCAAGGATCTGCTGCGCCTTGGCGTAGCACTCGTCGATGATACGACGCACTTCCTTGTCGAGACGTGAGGTGGTGTCGCCCGACTTCAGCTTGCCGCCGCCCTGACCCGGACCGCCGAGGAACTGGTGAGACTCGTCCTCATCGTACATGATCGGGCCCATTTCACTGGAGAGACCCCATTTGGCGACCATGTTGTGGGCAAGCTCGGTGGCACGCTTGATGTCGTTGGAAGCCCCGGTGGTGACACCATTCGGCCCCAGCGTCATCTCTTCGGCGATACGACCGCCGAACAGCGAGCAGATCTGACTGATGATCTGCTGGCGAGAATAGCTGTAGCGATCCTCTTCCGGCAGGAACATCGTCACACCCAGCGCACGGCCTCGCGGAATGATCGAGACCTTGTAGACCGGATCATGCTCTGGCATCACCAGACCGATGATGGCGTGACCGGACTCGTGATAGGCCGTGTTGCGCTTCTCCTTCTCGGACATGACCATCGATTTGCGCTCGGCGCCCATCATGATCTTGTCCTTGGCCAGCTCAAGCTCTTCCATGCCGACCAGGCGCTTGTTGCGACGTGCAGCGAACAGGGCCGCTTCATTGACCAGGTTGGCCAGATCCGCGCCAGAGAAGCCCGGCGTACCCCGTGCGATATTGACCGGCACCACGTCGTCGCCCATCGGCACCTTGCGCAGGTGAACGCCGAGGATATGCTCGCGGCCACGGATGTCCGGCAGGCCTACCATGACCTGGCGGTCGAAACGGCCCGGGCGCAGCAATGCGGGGTCAAGCACGTCTGGACGGTTGGTCGCGGCGATGACGATGATGCCGTCATTCGCTTCGAAGCCATCCATCTCGACCAGCAGCTGGTTCAGGGTCTGCTCGCGCTCATCGTGACCACCGCCCATGCCGGAGCCACGGTGGCGGCCGACGGCGTCGATCTCATCGATGAAGATGATGCACGGCGCCTGCTTCTTGGCCTGCTCGAACATGTCACGCACACGGGAGGCACCGACACCGACGAACATCTCGACGAAGTCAGAACCGGAGATGCTGAAGAACGGCACCTTGGCCTCGCCGGCAATCGCCTTGGCGAGCAGGGTCTTGCCGGTACCCGGCGGACCCACCATCAGTACGCCACGCGGAATCTGACCGCCAAGACGCTGGAACTTGCTGGGGTCCTTGAGGAAGTCGACCAGTTCCTCGACCTCTTCCTTCGCTTCGTCACAGCCCGCGACGTCGCTGAAGGTGGTCTTGATCTGATCCTGGCTCAGCAGCTTGGCCTTCGACTTGCCGAAGCTCATCGGGCCACCCTTGCCGGCACCACCACCCTGCATCTGGCGCATGAAGAACATGAAGATGGCCAGGATGATCAGAATCGGGAAGCTGGCAATCAACAGACGTGTCCACAGCGACTGCTGCTCAGGCTTCTTGCCGATGACCTCCACCTTGTTGGAGAGCAGGTCATCCATCAGCTTGGGATCGGACGCCGCCGGCCGGATGGTGGTAAAGCTGGAGCCGTCGGCCCGCTCACCCTCGATGGTGTAGCCATCGATGGTCACACTCTTGATCCGGTCGTTCTGCACCTGCTGGACGAACTGTGAATAGTTCATCGCCTGCGGCGAGGTATCGACGCTGAAGTTGTTGAACACCGTCAGCAGCACTGCCGCGATGATCAACCAGAGAATCAGGTTCTTCGCCATGTCGTTCAAGGGGACACCCTCATTGCATGAATCTGTCTTGGCATGCCGTGAATACTCCGACTGCCGTCTTGTGGTGGCCTGCCATGCTATCTGATCGTGCCTGCGGGGTATCAAACGACGCAACACGCCGCCTTGCCTACCGAGTCACTCAAAGCTTGCCTGCGTTGTTCTGCTTGCCGATCGATGATGATGCGACCTTGGCATCTCATCAACCTGTTACCGGCCCTCCGTGCTCAAGGCCCAATGCTATCGACACTACACCAGATGGGGGCCGGCAACCATTGCTTAAAGGCCGGCACCGGACTATTCAGCCGATAGTCGGCCTATATCAGAGATACAACGACTTCGACCGAGGCACAATGATTCCAGCCTGACCAAGTATGCCATCGGCCGCCTTAACCGGTGATGAAGTCGCCGCCCGGGGCAGAAATCGGGATCGCCTGGCATCGAGGGCAACGTCAGCCCTTGAACCCCTGCCCAAGCAGATAGACCTCGCGCGAGCGGGCGCGCGACGCTTCCGGCTTGCGCGTGACGACCTTGTTGAAGCTGCCACGCATGTCCTTCAGGTAGGCATCGAAGCCCTCTCCCTGGAAGACCTTGACCAGAAAGTTGCCACCCGGCTTGAGCGTCTGGCGCGCCAGATCCAGCGCCAGCTCGACCAGATATATGCCGGCAGGCTGATCTATCGCGCTCATGCCGCTCATGTTGGGTGCCATGTCGGAGATCACGAGATCCACCGGGCGATCCCCCAAGGTGGCCAGAATCTGGTTCAGCACGGCCTCTTCGGTGAAGTCACCCTGGATGAAATCAACACCGGCCAGGGCGTCCATCTCAAGGATGTCGGAGGCGATGACCACGCCTTCCATGCCGACGCGATCCGCGGCGATCTGGCTCCAGCCACCGGGGGCGGCACCTAGGTCGATGACGGTAGCGCCCGGCTTGAGCAGGCGGTCCTTGTCATCGATTTCAATCAGTTTGTAGCTGGCACGGGAACGATAGCCATCGGCCCAGCTGCGCTGGACATAGGCGTCATCAAAGTGTTCCTTCATCCAGCCAGCGCTGCTCTTGCTGGGGTGAGCCACGTTGTCACCTGGAATGTCGGGGGAAATCGAATACTGGCGGGAGATGGTGCGGGGGGATAACGACGACACGAAAGGCGTGGCAAGCTTGCGCACGGGTCGTGTCATGAGCGTCGTCATGGAGTAGAATGGCGGGTCCTGCGCGCGGTTCCGCCCGCGGGCACAGACATTGCCTGCGCAACAGACGGGTTCACACCCCTGGATTTCAAGCCCTGGAGTCGACCCTGTCTTTCGCTACGCTCCCCGCTCCCATCGGACGCCAACAGGGAAACTTTACGATACCATGAGCTTGTCACAGTCACAAAAGAAAGCATTTCGCAGCATCGGGCACCATCTTGACCCGATCGTCACCGTCTCGGAAAACGGCCTTTCCGACGGCGTCGTGACCGAACTCGAGCGCGCACTGCACGATCACGAACTGATCAAGCTGAAGCTGGCGATCAATGATCGCGAAGCCCGTGGCGAGGTGGCTCGCCACCTGTGCAGCGAAACCGGCGCGACCCTGATCCAGAGCATCGGCAAGATCGCCCTGCTGTATCGCCGCAACCCGCAGGCCAAGCCGAAGCTGTCCAACGTACAGCGCTTCAGCGAGAAGTAAGCCGCCGGGCCCAGGCCTGACGAGGCTCACCTCGCACGCCACGCCTGCCGCAGACAGAAACGCCGCCCTCATCGAGGGCGGCGTTTCTGTTTTCTGTGACTGACAATCACGACCTGACGCGCTGATTCAGCTCGAAGGTGATGTCGTCCAGCGCCCGCTGGGTGACCTGATGACGCTTGAGTGTCGTCTGTCTGGACTCCCCCTCACCGCTGCCGGCATCACGATACTTGATGACCAGCGTCTTCTTGTCGAAGGTGAAATCCTCGACCAGCTCATAATCGATCTTGCGACACCCAATGAGTGGTGACGGCCGCAGATAAAGCGACTGATTGCCGAAGTGCGCCAGCGGCACCACCAGGTGGAAAACTCCCCTCGCCAACAGGGCACTCCCCAGGACCAATGACGGCGTCAACAGCGCCGAGTCCCCGGTGTACCGATAGGCAAACGACTGGGAGACCACATATGCCACCCCGAACAGCATGAACCCGAGCACCATGAAGATGGCCACCATGGAGGTTGCCATGATGCGCTTTTCCGGCTGACTTCCCTGTACTTCCATTACTCCCTCCCTGAAGGATTCCGTGCCCGCAGGCCAAAAAAACAGCCCTGCCGGGATGACCGGCAGGGCTGTCATGACATCGAAATCTGACGAATCAGAGGCGATGCTCTTCAGATGTGACGTGCTTCAGATGTGATGCACTTCGGAGATTTCATACTCCACATCGCCACCCGGGGTACGCACGACCACGACATCCCCTTCTTCCTTGCCGATCAGCGCACGCGCGATCGGTGAGGTAACGGAGATCTTGCCGTCCTTGATGCTGGCCTCATCCTCACCCACGATGCGATAGCGCACTTCGCTGTCGTCATCGAGGTTCATCAGATCAACCGTGGTACCGAAGATCACCTTGCCTGTCTTGGGCAGCTTGGTGACATCGATGACCTGGGACATCGAGAGCTTGGCTTCAATCTCCTGGATACGCCCCTCGATGAAACCCTGTTGCTCACGCGCGGCGTGATACTCGGCGTTCTCCTTGAGATCGCCGTGCTCACGTGCTTCCGCGATGTCAGCGATGACCTTGGGGCGTTCCGTGCCCTTGAGGTGCTCGAGCTCCTTGCGCAGGCGATCTTCGCCCTCGACGGTCATCGGACTTCTACTCATATCATGACTCCTGCATGCAGATCCTGGAGACGACGGACCTTGACATCGTTTCCGTACTCGAGCGCCATGCACACGGCATTGGCACCCGCCAGCGTCGTGGCATAGGGCACCTTGTGCGCCAGCGCAGTGCGGCGAATCACGGACGAGTCATTGATGGCCTGACGTCCCTCAGTGGTGTTGACGATGTAGGCGATCTCGCCGTTCTTGATCATGTCGACGATATGCGGCCGCCCCTCGAACACCTTGTTGACGGGTTCAACCTCGAGCCCGGCAGCGGCAATCACCTCTGCCGTGCCACGGGTAGCACAAAGCGTAAAGCCCAATGTTACCAGAGAGCGGGCCACCTCGATAACGCCCGCCTTGTCGAACTCGCGCACGGACAGGAACGCCTTGCGATCGCCCGTCAATGTCGGGATGGCTTCCCCGGCGCCCAGCTGCGCCTTGTAGAAGGCCTCGGCGAAGGTATCGCCAGAGCCCATCACTTCACCGGTGGACTTCATTTCCGGTGACAGGATCGGATCGACACCCGGGAACTTGGCGAACGGCAGCACCGCTTCCTTGACGCTGTAGAAGGTCGGCACGATTTCCTGGGTGAAACCGATCTCTTCCAGGGTCTGGCCGGCCATGCAACGCGCGGCGATCTGCGCCAGCGACTGGCCGATGCACTTGGAGACGAAGGGCACGGTACGCGAGGCACGCGGGTTGACCTCGATGACGTAGATCACGCCATCCTGCCAGGCCAGCTGAACGTTCATCAGACCGACGACGTTGAGCTCCAGCGCCATGCGCTTGACCTGCTCACGCATCTCTTCCTGGACGTCTGCCGGCAGCGAGTAAGGCGGCAGTGCGCACGCCGAGTCACCGGAGTGGATACCAGCCTGCTCGATGTGCTGCATGATGGCGCCGATCACGACCTGCTTGCCATCGGACACCGCGTCGATGTCGACCTCGATGGCGGCATTCAGGAAGTGATCCAGCAGCACCGGCGAGTCATTGGAGACCTTGACCGCGTGGGTCATGTAGTTCTCGAGCTCGGAGGCGGAGTAGACGATTTCCATCGCGCGACCGCCCAGCACGTAGCTCGGACGCACCACCAGCGGGTAGCCGATGGTTTCGGCCTTGACGAAGGCCTCCTCGAAGCTGCGTGCGGTGGCGTTTTCCGGCTGGATGAGACCGAGCTTCTCGATCATCTGCTGGAAACGTTCGCGGTCTTCGGCGCGATCGATGGCGTCCGGCGTGGTACCGATGATCGGCACACCGGCGGCCTCGAGCTCACGGGCCAGCTTCAGCGGCGTCTGACCGCCGAACTGGACGATGACACCGACAGGCTGTTCCTTGTCGGCGATCTCCAGCACGTCTTCCAGCGTCACCGGCTCGAAGTAGAGGCGATCGGAGGTGTCATAGTCGGTGGACACGGTTTCCGGGTTGCAGTTGACCATGATGGTCTCGTAGCCGTCCGCGCGCATGGCGAGGGAGGCGTGGACGCAGCAGTAGTCGAACTCGATGCCCTGACCGATGCGGTTCGGACCACCGCCCAGCACCATGATCTTCTTCTTGTCGCTGACCTCGGCCTCACACTCCTCCTCGTAGGTGGAGTACATGTAGGCGGTGTCGGAAGCGAACTCCGCGGCACAGGTATCGACACGCTTGTAGACCGGGCGGATGCCCTGCTGCTGACGATGCTTGCGGAAGGCCTTCTCGGACACGCCCATCAGGCGCGCCAGACGGGCATCACTGAAGCCCTTGCGCTTGAGACGGAACAGACGATTGGCATCCATCTCGCCCAGAGAACTTGCCGCCACTTCGCCTTCCTGAGCGATCAGGTCGGCCAGCTGCACCAGGTACCAGCGGTCGATGTTGGTGAGACGGAAGATCTCTTCGATGCCAAGGCCGGCACGCATGGCGTCGGCGATGTAGAAGATACGCTCGGCACCGGCGGCCTGCAGCTCGCCCTTGATGCGCGCCATGTTCTCGTCGCCATAGTCGGCCACGATGGGATCGAGACCATCGACACCGGTCTCCATGCCACGCAGTGCCTTCTGCAGGGATTCCTGGAAGGTACGACCGATGGCCATGACTTCGCCGACCGACTTCATCTGCGTGGTCAGACGGTCATTGGCCTGCGGGAACTTCTCGAAGGTGAAGCGCGGAATCTTGGTGACGACATAGTCGATGGACGGCTCGAAGGACGCCGGCGTCTTGCCACCGGTGATGTCGTTCTGCAGCTCGTCCAGGGTATACCCGATGGCCAGCTTGGCGGCGATCTTGGCGATCGGGAAACCGGTCGCCTTGGAGGCCAGTGCAGAGGAGCGCGACACGCGCGGATTCATCTCGATCACGACCATGCGACCGGTGTCCGGGCAGATGCCGAACTGGACGTTGGAGCCACCGGTCTCGACACCGATCTCGCGCAGGACGGCCAGCGATGCATCACGCATCAGCTGGTATTCCTTGTCGGTCAGGGTCTGTGCCGGGGCAACAGTGATGGAGTCACCGGTATGCACGCCCATCGGGTCGAAGTTCTCGATGGCACACACGATGATGCAGTTGTCGTTCTTGTCACGAACGACCTCCATCTCGTATTCCTTCCAGCCCAGCAGCGATTCGTCGATCAACAGCTCACGGGTCGGCGACAGCTCGAAACCGCGATGGCAGATCTCTTCGAATTCTTCACGGTTGTACGCCACGCCGCCGCCGGAACCGCCCATGGTGAAGCTGGGACGGATGATGGACGGGAAGCCCAGCTCGGCCTGGATTTCCCAGGCCTCTTCCATGGAGTGTGCGACCTTGGCCTTCGGGCACGCCAGGCCGATCTTCTTCATCGCCTTGTCGAAGCGATCACGGTCTTCGGCCTTGTCGATGGTATCGGCGTTGGCACCGATCATCTCGACGCCGAATTTCTCGAGCACACCTTCGCGCTCCAGGGCCAGTGCACAGTTCAGTGCGGTCTGGCCACCCATGGTCGGCAGGATGGCGTCCGGACGCTCCTTCTCGATGATGCGCGCCACGGTCTCCCAGGTGATCGGCTCGATGTAGGTCGCGTCGGCCATCACCGGGTCGGTCATGATGGTGGCCGGGTTGGAGTTGACCAGGATGACCCGGTAACCCTCTTCACGCAGGGCCTTGCAGGCCTGTGCGCCGGAATAGTCGAACTCGCACGCCTGGCCGATGACGATGGGGCCGGCGCCGATGATCAGGATGCTTTTCAGGTCTGTACGTTTCGGCATGTCTCTTCCCGCAATGATCTGGTGACTGAACTCAACGATGGATCAGGCCCTCGGGCCTGCGCTCGGCTCAGCGTCGCGCGCGCATCATCTCGATGAAACGATCGAACAGCGGGGCGACGTCCTGCGGGCCGGGGCTGGCTTCCGGGTGACCCTGGAAGCTGAAGGCCGGACGGTCGGTGCGCTCGATGCCTTGAAGGCTACCGTCAAACAGCGACTTGTGGGTCGCGCGCAGATGGCTCGGCATACCGGCTTCATCCACCGCGAAGCCGTGATTCTGACTGGTGATCATCACCACACCACTATCGAGATCCTGCACCGGGTGGTTGGCACCATGGTGACCGTGGCCCATCTTGACCGTGCTCGCACCGGAGGCCAGGGCCAGCAGCTGGTGACCGAGGCAGATACCGAAGACCGGCGTCTCGGTCTCGAGCACTTCACGAATCGCGGTGATGGCGTAGTCGCAGGGTTCGGGGTCGCCCGGACCGTTGGACAGGAAGATGCCATCCGGGTTGAGCGCCAGCACCTCGGCGGCAGGCGTCTGCGCCGGCACGACGGTCAGACGGCAGCCACGCGATGCCAGCATGCGCAGGATGTTGTGCTTGACGCCGTAGTCGTAGGCGACCACGTGGAAGGGGCGCTCTGACTCACGGGTGTCGGCGTAGCCTTCTCCCAGGGTCCATTCGCCTTCGTGCCACTCGAATGACTCGCGGCAGGAGACTTCCTTGGCCAGGTCCATGCCCTTGAGGCCCGGGAAGGCACGAGCGGCTTCCAGCGCACGCTCGACGGCGTCATCTCCCTGAGCATCCTCACCGGCGAGAATGGCGCCGTTCAGCGAGCCCTTCTCGCGCAGGATGCGCGTCAAACGACGCGTATCGATATCCGCGATGCCGACGACATTCTCGTCACGCAGGTACTGATCGAGAGAGCGAGTGGAGCGGAAGTTGCTGGCCAGCAGCGGGAGGTCGCGGATGACCAGGCCGGCGGCCGCGACATGATCGGACTCGTTGTCCTCGTCGTTGATGCCGGTATTGCCGATGTGCGGATACGTCAGAGTGACGATCTGTCGGGTGTAGGAGGGATCGGTCAGGATTTCCTGGTAGCCGGTCATGGCAGTGTTGAACACCACCTCGCCACTGGTCTGCCCATCAGCGCCGATGGCGCTGCCGTGAAATACACTGCCGTCTTCCAAGGCCAGTATCGCGGGTTTGATCAACGCAACGTCCTCCCCTAAGTGTCCACTTTCCTGCCCGGAATCCGCGGTCGAACACCGGACATGCTGCTTGATTGTCGTACTCGGCTGACGCCGAGTCTGGGTCCCGCTGCCACTCTTCCCACGCGCCTTCCCCATGTGAGGAGCGCTCGCCGGAAGCGGCAAATTCAGGCTGCAAAAAAGCGGGACGAAACCGAAAAATCAGGCTTCATCCCGCTTGTTATCATTCTTCGGAATATTGCTTGTCACAGCGGCCCCAAGAGTGCGGCCAAATTGGGTAGAGATTACCCGAATCCTGCGGTGCTGACCACCCCATGACTGCACCGCGAGCGGGCGGCAGTGCCCACCATACGGTCGTTTCGTCACAGCAGTCAGCTTATTGGAGCATCGGGAGTGATCGCGAGCCTGTCCCCTGAATCACCTGCCAGGAACATTTCCCGCCGCAAGGTGCGACACCCATCACCGCCGACCGACAATATCCTGTCGGCAGTGACAGCTTCCACGATGCGCCCGGAAGCCACTCGAACGCGGCAAATCGAGTGCCCGGGACGCGATCGCGACCCGAGCCCCCGACGGGACATCACTTGAGACCCAGCACGTCCTGCATGTCGTAGCGTCCGACGCCACGCGCTGACAGCCACTCGGCGGCACGCGCCGCGCCCTTGGCGAAGGTCATGCGGCTTGAGGCCTTGTGGGTGATCTCGATGCGCTCGCCTTCGGTGGCGAACATCACGGTATGCTCGCCGACGATGTCACCGGCACGCACGGTGGCGAAGCCGATTTCCTTGTCGGTACGCGGACCACACTGACCTTCGCGTGCAAAGACACCGTGGGTCTCGAGATCACGACCGATGGCATGTGCCACCGCCTCGCCCATCGCCAGTGCCGTGCCGGAGGGGGCATCGACCTTGTGGCGGTGGTGCGCCTCGATGATCTCGATGTCATACCCTGCATCCCCCAGTGCCTGGGCTGCCGTTTCCAGCAGCTTCAGCGTCAGATTGACGCCGGAGCTCATGTTGGCGGCAAACACGAAGGGCACGCTGTCGCGATAGCCATCCAGTTGCTCGAGCTGCTCCGGGCTGAAACCGGTCGTGCCGATGACCATGCGCTTGCCATGTTCCGAGCACAGCGCCAGATTGGCCAGCGTCACCTGCGGCGCGGTGAAATCGATCACGACATCGACGTCATCCACCACGGCGGCCAGACTGTCACTGGCGACCACACCCAGACGCCCCTGCCCCGCCAGCTCGCCGATGTCGGCACCTGCCAGGGAGCTGCCGGCCTCGACGATGCCCGCTGTCAGCGTCAGGCCTTCCACGGCACCGACGGCCTCGACCAACGTGCGTCCCATGCGTCCGGCGACGCCCATGATTGCGATACGGGTCATGCTGACTCCTGCCTGTTGTGGGTCTTGAGGGCAGCCACCCCACGGCGATGATGAGGGTGTGCCACCTGTGCTGTCTCCGCGAGTATATCAGCCGCCTGCAGCGTTGGCTGACGTCATGTATTTGCCCCCGTTACGCGCTAGAGTAGCGGGAGACTGAGTTCCTGCCCGTCCACGTCACTCCCTCTTCACCGCTCAGTTCCCGGAGTCAGCATGTCGCTACTTCATCGTTATGCCATTCGTCATTGGCGCCTGCTGCGCCTCGCGACCCTTGCCACGGCAGTTGCCGGCCTGCTGAGTGCCTGTGGCGTTCACCCGCGCCCCTACTCGCTGGCCTCGCCGGAGCAGATGAGCCAGCTGCCGGAGATCCAGTGGTGCGGCACCCTCAAGCTGCCAGGCAAGTGGTTGGATGGCACCCCCGTCGGCGGCCTGTCCGATATCGGCTGGGACAAGGATGAATCCCTGCTGTACGCCGTGTCGGACCGGGGCTGGCTGCACCGTCTGCGCCTGGCCTTCCGCCATGGGGAGCTGGTCGGTGCCAAGGCACTCAAGACCTATACGCTGCGCGACGAGACCGACATCTCCCTGCAAGGCGCCCTGAGCGATGCCGAAGGCATGCAGCTGCTGAAGGACCACAACGGCCGGCGCGGCGATACCCGTCTGGTCATCAGCTTCGAGCAGCAACCCCGAGTCGAGCACTTCCTGCCCAGCGGACTGGCGATCAGCGAACCCGCCACCCCCGTGGGCGTACGCGGTGCCGCCCCCAACAATGGCATGGAGGCGCTGACCCTGCACCCCGAGTACGGCCTGCTCGCCGGTCTGGAAGCCACCCCGGAGGGCATGGACGAAGGCACCACGCGCCTGTTCACGCTGGATGGCAAGCAGGAATGGCGCTATCCCCTGGCCAGCGACACGGGCTCGAGCCTGACCGCCATGGAGATGCTGCCGGACGGGGACATCCTGATGCTGGAGCGCGCCTTCTCGCCGCCCTATCCGCTGGTCATCAGCCTGCGGCGCGCGCATCTGGGAGAGCCGGGGACGACCGTCGAGGTCCGCACCCTTGCCCGCCTGTCGAGTGGCGAGGGGTGGTCACTGGACAACTTCGAAGGGCTCACCCACTTGGAGGGCAATCGCTTCCTGATGGTTTCGGATGACAACTTCAGCAGCTTCCAGACCACGCTGCTGAGCTGTTTCGCGGTGATCGAGCCCGAGGCCTTCACGCCAGCCTCTCAAGAGTGAAACATCGCCTGACAGCGCATCGCTGATGACATGTCAGGCGAGCCCTGACAATGAAAAAGCCCCACACCCGAGTCATCGGGGTGGGGCTTTCGCGTTGCGCATCCGCCAGCGCGGAGGAGAACGAAGACGCAGCCTAGGGCTTCATGTCCTCGAAAAACTTCTTCACGCCATCGAAGAAGCTGTTCTCCTTCGGCGAGTGGCTCTTGCCGGTATCGCCAAGACTCTGCTGGAACTGGCGCAGCAGCTCCTTCTGCTCTTCGTTCAGGCTGACAGGTGTCTCGATGACCACCTTGCACAGCAGATCGCCGGCAGGGCCACCACGCACCGGCTTGACGCCCTTGCCGCGCAGTCGGAACAACTTGCCCGTCTGGGTCTCGGCCGGAATCTTGAGCACGACACGACCATCCAGCGTCGGGACGTTGAGTTCACCACCGAGCGCTGCATCCACGAAGCTGATCGGCACTTCACACTGCAGGTGACGCCCATCACGCTTGAAGATCTCGTGCTCGCGCAGATTGACCTGGACATACAGATCACCTGACGGCCCGCCGTTGACACCGCCCTCGCCTTCGCCGTTCAGGCGGATACGGTCACCGGTGTCGACGCCCGGCGGAATCTTGACCGAGAGGGTCTTGGATTCCTGCACGCGGCCTTCGCCGTGACACTTGCGGCACGGTACGCTGATCTTCTCGCCACGCCCGTGGCAGGTCGGACATGCCTGCTCGACCGCGAAGAAGCCCTGCTGCATGCGCACCTTGCCCATGCCGTTGCAGGTCGGGCAGGTTTCCTTGGTGGAACCCGGCTCGGCGCCGTCACCATCACAGTGACCACAGGCAGCCAGACGCGGCACGCGGATGTCGACCGTGGTACCGGCGACCGCCGATTCCAGGTCGAGATCAAGGTTGTAGCGCAGGTCGCTACCACGCTGAGGAGCGTTCGGATTGCGACGACCACCGCCGCCACCGAAGATGTCACCGAAGACATCGCCGAACACGTCGCCGAAGCCACCGGCACCACCACCAAAGCCACCGCCGCCGAAGCCACCGCCGCCCTGGCCGTCGACACCGGCATGACCGAACTGGTCATAGGCCGCGCGCTTGTCCGCATCGGACAGCACTTCGTAGGCTTCCGACACTTCGCGGAACTTCTCCGCCGAGGCCTCGTCATCCGGATTGCGGTCAGGGTGATGCTTCTGAGCCAGGCGTCGGTACGCCTTCTTGATGTCCTTGGTGTCGGCGCCACGCTCGACACCAAGCACTTCGTAATAATCACGCTTGGACATGGATCAGGTCCGCCTGGATTGCTGGCAGCCCAAGGCTGCCTGTCTGTTCTGGGATATCGGCTGTCACCGACAGCGTGCGCCCACGCGATACGCTACCGGTGCAAACGACAACGCGGGACACCTTCGCAAGGCTCCCGCGCTGTCATCAGACGTCGTTCAAGAGATCCCTCAGGACTTCTTGTCGTCGTTGACTTCCTCGTACTCGGCGTCAACCACGTCGTCGTCTTGCTTCTTGTCAGCCTGACCGTCGCCAGCCTGCTCACCCTGGGCACCCTGCTCGGCGTACATCTTCTGCGCCAGGTTGCCGGAAGCTTCGGTCAGCGCATCCAGCTTGGCCTGGATCGCGTCCTTGTCGTCGCCTTTCAGGGCTTCTTCCAGCTCGGAGATCGCCGTCTCGATGGCTTCCTTCTCGCTGGCTTCGGCCTTGTCACCGGCTTCGGTCAGGGTCTTTCTGGTCGCGTGGATCATGCCATCGGCCTGATTGCGCAGCTGGACCATTTCCTCGAACTTCTTGTCTTCGTCGGCGTTGGCTTCCGCGTCACGCACCATCTGTTCGATCTCTTCGTCGGACAGGCCGCCGGAAGACTTGATGACGATGGACTGTTCCTTGCCGGTGGCCTTGTCCTTGGCGGACACGTTCAGGATACCGTTGGCATCCAGATCGAAGGCGACTTCGATCTGCGGCACACCACGCGGGGCCGGCGGGATGTCAGCCAGGTCGAAACGCCCCAGGGACTTGTTCTGTGCCGCCTGCTTGCGCTCACCCTGCAGGACGTGGATGGTCACCGCGCCCTGGTTGTCGTCAGCAGTGGAGAACACCTGAGACTTCTTGGTCGGGATGGTGGTGTTCTTCTCGATCAGCGGAGTCAGCACGCCACCCATGGTCTCGATGCCCAGCGTCAGCGGCGTCACGTCCAGCAGCAGCACGTCCTTGACGTCGCCACCCAGCACGCCGCCCTGGATACCGGCGCCGACGGCGACCGCTTCATCCGGGTTGACGTCCTTGCGCGCTTCCTTGCCGAAGAATTCAGCGACCTTGGACTGCACCAGCGGCATGCGAGTCTGACCACCGACCAGGATGACATCGTCGATCTCGGAAGCGGACAGGCCGGCATCGGCCAGAGCGGTCTGGCACGGCTTCAGGGAGCGAGCGACCAGCTCATCGACCAGCGACTCGAGCTTGGAACGGGTCACCTTGACGTTCAGGTGCTTCGGACCGGTGTTGTCTGCGGTGATGTACGGCAGGTTCACGTCGGTCTGCTGAGCGCTGGACAGCTCGATCTTGGCCTTCTCGGCAGCTTCCTTCAGACGCTGCATGGCGAGATTGTCGCCGGACAGGTCGATGCCGCTGTCGGACTTGAACTGGTCAACGAGGTAGTTGATCAGATGCATGTCGAAATCTTCACCGCCCAGGAAGGTGTCGCCGTTGGTGGCGAGCACTTCGAACTGGGTCTCACCGTCGACGTCCGCGACTTCGATGATGGAGATATCGAAGGTACCGCCACCCAGGTCGTAGACCGCGATGGTCTTGTCACCACGAGACTTGTCCATGCCGTAGGCGAGTGCCGCGGCAGTCGGCTCGTTGATGATGCGCTTGACCTCGAGACCCGCGATGCGGCCGGCGTCCTTGGTCGCCTGACGCTGGGAGTCGTTGAAGTAGGCCGGCACGGTGATGACCGCTTCGGTGACTTCTTCACCGAGGTAGTCTTCCGCGGTCTTCTTCATCTTCTTGAGGATTTCCGCACTGATCTGCGGCGGTGCCATCTTCTTGTCCTTCACTTGGACCCAGGCATCGCCATTGTCGGCTTCGACGATCTTGTACGGCACCATCTTGATGTCTTTCTGGACGACATCATCCTTGAACTTGCGACCGATCAGACGCTTGACCGCGAACAGGGTGTTCTCCGGGTTGGTCACTGCCTGACGCTTGGCCGACTGACCGACAAGGATCTCGTTGTCGTCGGTGTAGGCGATGATGGACGGCGTGGTGCGGCCACCTTCAGCGTTTTCGATGACCTTGGTCTTGTCGCCGTCGAGCACTGCCACACAGGAGTTGGTAGTACCCAAGTCAATACCGATGATGCGTCCCATAATCGTATACCTCGAATCTGTTGCTAGCCTGAAAGATGAGTCTGGTTGTCGGTACCTTGTGTCGGCACCTGAACTTGCTTCAATAAGTGGGGTCGCGCGTCAGGCTTTCAAGGGTGTGCTGGCATTTTTTGCCGCCCTGATCCTCCTTGAAGCCCCGCAGGGCGGGCATGTGCCATCACGACACATGCCCTCATGGCCACTCGACCCCGCAGGGCCTCAGTTGGCCTTGCTGACCGCGACCATCGCCGGACGCACCAGGCGACCATTGAGGGTGTAGCCCTTCTGCATCACGTCGATGACGCTGTTCGGCTCGGCATCCGGAGATGGCACCATGGCGACCGCCTGATGGTATTCCGGGTCGAAGGGCTCGCCGTGCGGGTCCAGCTGCTCGACGCCTGACTTGTTCAGGGCATCCAGCTGCATTTTCAAGGTCATCTCGATACCTTCGACATGTGCCTTGGCTGCCTCGTCGTCGCTCATGGACTCAAGCGCCTTCTCGAGCGAGTCCACCACCGGCAGCATTTCCTTGACGAACTTCTCCAGCGCGAACTTGCGAGCCTTCTCGGCATCCTGCTCGGCGCGACGGCGCGCGTTCTGCGCCTCGGCAGCTGAACGCAGCGCCTGGTCCTTCGCCTCCTTCACCGCCTGCTCGAGTTCCTCGACCTGAGCGGCCAGCATCTCGGCTTCCGGATTGTCGATCAGCTCACCTTCGCTTTCGGCGGCGACATCGGTGGCATCCAGTATGTCTTCAATCACTTCGCCTTCCGGAGTTTCCGGCTGCGGCTCGGCGTCGCGAGCGGCACGCTGAAGTTCTTCATCCATCGGGGTCTGCGGATCCTGAGCCATGCTGTTCTCCTGCGGGCCGACGTCTGTGCGCCATTGCCCTGTTCGTGGCCTGCGGAGCCTGCCTCGAGACGACGATGGCAAGCCCCTGAAGACAGGCCATGAGTTGCCTGTAGGGCAGCAAGGCCGCGCCATTGCTGCCGACGATGAGTGTCAGGGCCTTTATATGGGGCCGGCACTCGGCTTCTCAAGCCTTCGATGCGGCTTTTCTGCCAGCTGAGTCCGGCATGGATTGAAGGCCGACGGAGCGTGCTGTATAAAAAGCCATATACACTGTATGTACATCCTGTATGGCGACTCCGTAGTCACCCCCGAAACGGGCAATGATCGGCACGGCGTACGCCCCAGCTTCCCTTCGGAGGTAGTCATGCTGCTACAGCTCGCCATTCAAGATTTCGCCATCGTCGAGACACTGGAACTCGATTTTCGCCGCGGCATGACCGCCATCACCGGCGAGACGGGTGCCGGCAAGTCCATCCTGCTCGGTGCACTCGGCCTGTGCCTGGGCGAACGTGCCGATGCTGGCAGCGTGCGACACGGCGCGGATCGCGCGGATCTCATCGCACGCTTCGATATCACAAGCCTCAGCGACGCGCGCGAGTGGCTGGACGAACGCGAGCTGGGCAGCGACGACTGCCTGCTGCGCCGGGTGATCACCGCCAGCGGACGCTCGAAGGCCTGGATCAACGGCACCCCCTGCACCATCGCGGACCTGCGGGAACTGGGTGAGCACCTGATCGACATCCATTCCCAGCACGCCCACCACTCGCTGCTGAAGGAAGAGACGCACCTGCGTCAGCTCGACGAGTACGCCGGGATCGAGACGCAGGTCACGCAGCTGCGCGAGGACTTCCGCCACTGGCAGGAGGCACATCGCCGCCTCAAGCGCATGAGCAATGATGGCGACGAGGTACGCGCTCGTCGCCAGCTGTTGCGCTATCAGGTCGAGGAGCTTGATGAGCTGGCACTCAGCGAGGGCGAGCTGGAGGCACTGGAGCAGGAGCAGGAAACCCTGGCCAATGCCGAACAGATTCTCAGCGAGGCGCAGGCCGCCGCCGAGTGCTGCGATCATGATGATGAAGGTGCCCTCGCGCGCCTCAATCAGGCCGTGGCGCGACTGACACACCTGCCGGGCAGCGAGCAGGGTTCGCTGGCCAGCGCACTGGGCATGTTGGAAGAGGCACGCATCCAGATAGAAGAAGCGGCACGCGAGCTGAACCGCTTCGTCGAAGTCACCGAACTCGACCCGGAGCGTCTGGCCTTCGTCGATGAGCGCCTTGGGCGCATCCACCAGATCGCCCGCAAGCATCATGTCTTGCCCGAGGAGCTGCATGGCCTGCACCAGCGACTGAGCGAGGAGCTGGAAGGGCTCGGGGGTGACGAGGAGGCCATCGAGGCCCTGCGTCAGGAAGTGGCGGCCCGCCGGGATGCCTGGAAGATCCTGGCTACTGAGGTCGGTACGTCACGAGCCGCTGCCGCCCCCCAGCTGGCCAGCGACATCCAGGATCAACTGGCCTTCCTCGGCATGGGCAAGGCGACGTTCGAGGTTGCCGTCGAGCCACGCGAGCGCCCGCAACCCGAAGGCATGGAGCGCATCCACTTCCGCATCAGTGCCAACCCGGGGCAGCCGCCGCGGGCGCTGGCCAAGGTTGCTTCGGGCGGTGAACTGTCCCGCGTCTCGCTGGCCATTCAGGTAGTGGCCGCCAGTCGCTCGACCATTCCCAGCCTGGTCTTCGATGAAGTGGATGTCGGCATCTCCGGTGCGACCGCCGAGATCGTCGGTCAGCTGCTGCGCCGACTGGGCGACAAGGGTCAGGTGCTGACCGTCACCCACCTGCCTCAGGTCGCGGCCCAGGCGCATCAACATCTGCATATCGAGAAGCAGGCAGAGAAGAACACCACACGCACCCACATGGCACTGCTGGACGAGAGTGGCCGCGTGCGGGAACTGGCACGCATGCTGGGCGGCATTCACCTGTCCGAGCAGACCCTGGCACACGCTCGCGAGATGCTCAGCGCGGCGGACAGCCGTCACTGAGCCCCGACAGGCCGCCTTCCCGACGTCCATTCGTCCAATGAACCTCCTGGCAGTTCGAACGCCAGAAACACCAACGGCCGCCCCTGTGGGGCGGCCGTTGGTGTTTCTGTCCTGCAGCGAACCTTGTCATCCCTGACACAGGCGAGGCCTGAGCATCAGCTGTCGCTCTTGGTGTCCTTGGGACGCACGTAGAGCACCAGCGCATGCTCGACCAGCTCATAGCCATGCTCCTCGACGATCTCGCGCTGGCGGCGCTCGATCTCGGGATCACAGAACTCTATGATCTCGCCGCTGTCCAGACATACCATGTGGTCATGGTGTTCTTCCTGGGACAATTCGAAGACAGCATGGCCGCCATCGAAATTGTGACGCATCACCAGTCCAGCAGTTTCAAACTGGGTGAGCACACGATAAACCGTCGCCAGACCGACATCTTCGCCAGCCTCAAGCAACGCCTTGTACACGTCCTCGGCACTCAGGTGTCGATCCATCGATTTCTCGAGGATCTGCAGGATCTTGACTCGCGGTAGGGTTACCTTGAGTCCCGCCTTGCGCAGTTCATGGTTCTGATCGGCCATGCTGGGGTACTCTTCGCAGTCGCTTGATGTATCAGGTATGATCGGCCAAGGCAAAACGATAGGGAATCTTCAGGGCAAATGCAAAACTTGATCAAAACAGTCGCCTTTTGCAGCGCCCTGTCGCTGCTCACCGGGTGTAGCTACTTCAGCGTCTACAAGCGCGACCTTCCACAGGGCAACCTGATCAAGCCGGAAATGGTCGAGCAATTGAAGCCGGGCATGAGCCGCGAACAGGTCATCTATGTGATGGGTTCACCGCTGCTAACCGCTCCCTTCAGTGAGAATAGCTGGGACTACGTATATCGCCTCAAGAAAGCGGACGGCGAGATCATCAACAAGCGCGTCACGCTGAATTTCGACGGCGATGTGCTTTCCACCATCGACAAGAGCGGCGACATCGACAAGGAGACCGTCATCGTGCCGGACCTCGACATCGACCCGCGTGCCGCACAGCCGAACCGCAACGACAGTGGTGCAGGCGCCGCTGACCTGCCGGACGAGCTGTAAGTCGACCGCCAGCGGGCCCGTCATCGACAGGTCCGGCTGGCGGGAAACGGCATGCCCGCCAGCGCTCGGATAGCAAGAGGGACCGAGTCGTGATGACAGACGGGGCACCCCAGGGTGCCCCGTCTTGCGTACGGTCGCCGATGCCCGGTGAGGACACCGCTACTTCTCGGCGCGTGCCTTGTCGGCCCGGCGCTTGCGAGCAAGCTTGGGGTCGTTGATCAAGGCACGATAGACCTCGACCCGGTCACCGGCATCCAGCACGTGCTCATCGGGCTTGCGCAACGCCTTGCCGAAGATCCCGAGATCCGCCTCGAGAAAGACCTCGGCGCCCAGTGTCGGGAAATGTTGCTCGAGATGTGCCATGCGCACGGCCTCGCGCGCCGTGGTTCCCGGCGCGACGGCCAGTGAGATGATCTTCTGCTTCTCCGGCAGCGCATAGGCCACCTCGACCGTGATTCTGTCGCTCATGCTTGCTCCTGTCGGACTCACCTTTCAGACCACGTCATCAGGCCTTCTCTACGGCCTTGCCTGCGGCGGACATCAATTCGCGCCGTACAGCTGGTCAGCACGCCGCGTGAACGCCTCGACCATCTGACCGGCGACCTGACTGAACAACTTGCCGAAGGCCATGCCCAGCAGGCGATTGCTGAATTCGAAATCCAGCTCCAGCGAGACCTTGCAGGCATCCTCGCTCAGCGGCGTGAACAGCCAGCGTCCCTCGAGACGCTTGAAAGGGCCGTCGACCAGACTCAACTCTATGCGCTGGGGGGCGAACAGATCATTGCGGGTCACGAAGCTCTGCTCCATGCCCGCCTTGGACAGAGTCAGCCTGCCCACCAGATGGGCGTCATCCTGCTCAAGCAACTGGGCATCACTGCAGCCCGGCAGGAATTCGGGGTAACGCTCGAAATCATTGACCAGATCGAACATCGCCTGGGCCGAGTGCCGAACCAGGGCAGACCGGTTGACCGTAGGCATCTAGCTCTCCGCTGACTTGGATACGCGCCTTGCGTATCATGAACAATGGGCCGGCGCATGAAGTGCCGTCTGGCCTTGAATGGTAACACGCCTCCCCCCATCCAGAAGGATGCGCCAGCTGTCCGTCGGGCAGTGGCAGGAGCACACGACAAACGAGGCAACATGGGCAAGAAAAAGAAACCCCAACAGGGCGGCAACCTGATCGCCCAGAACAAGAAGGCACGCCACGAATACCACATCGAGGAAGCCTTCGAGGCGGGGCTGGTACTGGCAGGCTGGGAGGTCAAGGCGCTGCGGGCGGGCAAGGGCCAGCTGACGGACACCTACATCGTGATCAAGAACGGTGAGGCTTGGCTGCTCGGCTGTCATATCCATCCGCTGGAGACGGTCAACACCCACGCGGTGGCGGACCCGCAACGCACGCGCAAGCTGTTGCTGCACAAGAAGCAGATCGCGCGCATCTTCTCGCGCACCCAGGACAAGGGTCACACCTGCGTCCCCATCAAGCTGTACTGGAAGAACGCGATCGTGAAATGCGAGATCGCGCTGGTGGAAGGCAAGAAGATGCATGACAAGCGTGCCACCGAGAAGGACCGTGACTGGAATCGCCAGAAGGCACGAATCCTGCGGGATCGCTGAGACTGTCAGCGCCATGATCACGCGCCGCGCCTGCGCCGTTGCGATGTGGGAGACAAGGGCTTTGAATCACGGCAAATCACTGTCAGACCAGAAAAAATTCCTGAGGCCTTGAACTGGCGTAGCACAGTCTCCACCTGTTATGATGACACCGTAGCAAAGCAGCAAGCAGTAACACTGTTATGGGGGCGTTCTGGCATTCGACGCTGGTGGCAAACCCTGAGGTGCATGCCGAGATCGTAACGTATCTCGTAAATAAAACGTTGCAAATATATAGTCGCAAACGACGACAACTACGCTCTAGCTGCATAAGCTGCTCATGATACCGTTGCGCCTGTTCAAGGTGGATTGAGAACGAGCCCGTATAAACAGGATCGTCTTGGCCGACGTCTCTAAGGTCGAGATTAAAACTCAGAGAATCGCATTGCTGTAGCCTGTTCATTGGCGGCAGTCGTGTTAAATCAAATAATGAAACTAAGCATGTAGAGCCGAAGGCGGAGTGCCGGCGGACACGGGTTCGACTCCCGTCGCCTCCACCATATCCGTGACAAGAAGGCCTCCCCTCGGGGAGGCCTTCTTGTTTTCTGCTGTCTGATATTCCACGCGCCGAGTCGTGCCAGGCGCTCTCAGGTAGCACTGCCACTCAGGCGCTCGTTCGTGCGCCGCACGCCGATCAACAGCGGGGTACCGGTCTCGGGGTCAGGAATCAGCCGGCATTCGACACCGTAGAGCTTGCGCACCAGCGCCGGTGTCACCACTTCGGAGGGCGGACCTTCCGCGACCACGCTGCCCGCATGCATCGCCACGAGGTGGTCGGCATAGCGACAGGCACTGGCCAGGTCATGCACCACCATCACGATGGTCTTGCCTTCCTCGTGGGCCAGCCGCTGGATCAGTTCGAAGACCTCGATCTGATGGCCGAGATCCAGCGCCGAGGTCGGCTCATCCAGCAACAGCAGCGGCGTCTGCTGCGCCAGCGCCATCGCGATCCAGGCACGCTGACGCTGGCCACCGGACATGGAGGCCAGCTCACGGTCGGCCAGACTCTCGATGTCAGCGGCCGCGATCGCCGCCGAGACCACCTCCTGATCCTCCTGCGACCACTGACGGAAGGCTCCCTGATGCGGCTGGCGACCGAAGCGCACCAGCTCATGCACCGTCACGCCTTCCGGCGAGTGCGTCTCCTGGGGCAGCAACGCGATGCGCTGCGCGACATCACGGCGCCCGAGACGCCGTATGTCCTGGCCCTCCAGCAATACCGCGCCGGCATGCGGTGCCTGCAGGCGAGCCAGACCGGCCAGCAGCGTGGACTTGCCACAGCCGTTGGGCCCGACGATGGCCGTCACCTTGCCATCCGGCAGCGCCAGCGTCAGCGCATCGATCACGGCCACATGCCGCTGTCCGCTGCCATACCCCAGCGACAGCTCACTGGCCTTGAGAGTGGCGGCCACGGCGTCCCCGCAGCGTGGATGATGTTCAGCGCTCATGGCGCATTCTCCTGAAACGATGACCCTCGTGACCCGATTGGTCCGCGAGGGCTGCGGGCGACTCTCATGTCAGTGATGCAGACATGTCAGCCACACGATGAATGGGGGCATCGGCCGGACAGGACAGCCTGACTAGCGCGGGCTGCGCAGCAGGATCCACAGCAGATAGGGGCTGCCGACCACCGCCATCACGATGCCGACCGGAATCTCGAGAGGTGACAGCAACGTGCGTCCCGCGAGGTCCGCCAGCACCATCACCAGCGCCCCTGCCAATGCCGAACCCAGCAAGGGCACTCCCTTGTGGCGCGACAGGTAGCGGGCGATCTCGGGACCGACCAGCGCCACCATGCCCACCGGGCCGGCCACGGCCACCGCGGCGGCCGTCAGCAGTACCGAGAGCCACAGCGTCGCCATGCGCACACGGGCGACATGCTGACCAAGTCCGATGGCGACAGAATCGGTAAAGCGCAGCGTATTGAGCCCTCGCCCCAGCCACAACGCCGCCGGCACCGCCAGCAGCAAGGCAATGCCCAGCCATTCGAGCGAGGAGGCATCCCGTGCGTTGAGGCTCCCCACCGTCCACGGATAGGCGCTGTTGGCGACATCGATGGACACCCGCGCCAGCATCAACTGGGTGCCGGCACCGAACAGCGCCCCGACGCCGATCCCCGCGACCAGGAAGCGATAGCCGCGCGTGCCGATGCCACCGGAAAGCCCGAAGGCCAGCGCCGTGGCGACCACGGCGCCACTCAGTGCCATCGCCGGTGGTGCCAGCGAGGCGCCGAGCCCGACGACGGAGGCAACCGCAAAGGCGGTCGCGCCATTGTCGATGCCGATGATGCCCGGCGTGGCGAGACGGTTGCTGGCCAGTGTCTGCATCAGACAGCCAGCCAACGAGAAGGCGGCGCCCGTTCCGAGGCCGGCCAGCAGTCTCGGCAGCCGCAGCTCCCGGACCACGAAGACATCGGCGAATTCACCATGGCCGAACGCGGCCTTCAGGGCGGCGTAGGGGCCCAGGCCCGCGCTGCCCAGCATCAAGGCGGCCACGCAGGCACTCAGCAGTGCCAGCAGCAGACCGAGGTTGGCCAGCAATGGCGCCCGATGCCACAGCAACGACAGGGGACCGCAGCGCCACCAGAACGTATCGGCCGGTGCCGTGGCGACAGGGCATGATGCCTGGCGCCGAGGCACCCCGGCATCAGAAGAGGCCGATGAAGAAGGAGCGGAGCGATACATGGGCATTTCCGGGTTATCTGTCATGAAGAACGGCGCATTGAAGCCTGACTCACAGAATCGGCAGGCGACGAGCGCGCACCACGGCAATCAGTACCGGCGCGCCCAGCAGCGTGGTCAGCACGCCCAGCGGCAACTCGGAAGGACGAACGAGCAGACGCGAGACCACGTCGGCGCTCACCAGCATCACCACGCCCAGCGGCAGGCACAACCACAAGGTGCGGCGGATATCCGCGCCACACAGCGCACGCGCGACATAAGGCACGGCCAGTCCCACGAAGGCGATCGGCCCCGCGAGGGCCGTGGCGGCCCCGACCAGCAACGCGACCACCAGTACCGTCAGCTTGCGCACGCGCCCCGGGTGATGGCCAAGTCCACTGGCCACCGCCTCTCCCAGCGCCAATGCCGCCAGCGGCCTGACCAGCCACAGCGTCAACGCGAGGGCGAGCATGAGGCTCGGCAGGCTGCCACCCAGCGCCTCCAGCGAACGCCCTGCCAGACTGCCGATGACCCAGAAACGGATCTCGTCTGCCGCGCGCTGGTCGATCAGCAATACCAGCGACGTGAGAGCCACCAGCAGGCTGGAAAGCGCTGCACCGGCCAGTACCAGGCGCACGGGGTCCTGGCGTGCACCACTCAGCCGCACCGTGCTCATCACGAACAGGCAGCCCAGCAAGGCGCCAGCCTGAGCCACCAGCACATGCAGGCCTGCGGCCTCCATCCCCAGCAACAGGGCGATGGCGACGGCAAAGGCCGCGCCTGCGCTGACACCCAGCAGCCCCGGCTCCGCCAGGGGATTGCGTGCGACCACCTGCATCAATGCGCCGCCGCAGGCCAGCATCATGCCCACGGCGATGCCGATCACGGTACGCGGTGCACGCAGCTCGGTGACCACGAAGCGGGCCTCCTCGCTGCCCTGCCCCATCAATACCGCCCACGCCTGGGCAGGGCCGATATTTCCCGCGCCCCACAACAGACTGGCCAGGCAGGCCAGTACCGCCGCCAGACACGCCACTGGCATGACCTGCCCCAACGACAGACGCCCGGCGACCTTGCGGGTCGCCGGGCGAAGAGCTGTCTGTGGGGAGCCAGGCCGTGAGGACGCTCCTTCAGCCGCCATGCTGCCTCCCGACCTGACGGCATGACGCCTGATGAGTCGAGACGGGCCAGTCCCGCTTACCCATCACTGCGCGCCTGCTCGATGTCCTTGAGCAGCGCCTCGGCCGCCAGCGGGCCACTGGCACTGGTCCACAACTGACCATTGACGCCGACCAGACTGTCACGCGATGCGTGCTCGAGACGCTGGAAGGCCGGCTCCTTCGCCAGGGCGTCAGCGGCAGCCTCAGAAGAATCATCCAGGGTCGCCAGGAAGAGTGTGTCGGCATCGATGCGCGCCATGTTCTCATCGCTCAGCGGGTCGGAGTGCG
This sequence comes from Cobetia sp. 10Alg 146, assembly GCF_029846385.1. Lineage (NCBI taxonomy): Bacteria > Pseudomonadati > Pseudomonadota > Gammaproteobacteria > Oceanospirillales > Halomonadaceae > Cobetia > Cobetia sp. 10Alg 146. The sequence continues at coordinate 280,954 of NZ_JARWKT010000005.1, read as the reverse complement.
GACGCCCCGGCTTGACCAGATCCCCGCCCACCAGCTGATAGCCGGTCGCGGCGAGCAAGCCGGTCGCGAACAGCTCATCGGACATCGCCATCAGGCCACCCGGCATGCGACGCACCAGGCTGGCAGTCTGCGGTGTGGTCATCTCGGCCTTCAGGCGCGCCGCGTGAGCGTCGATGGCGGCCAGACGCGCCTCGAGCTCCGCTTCGGCCTCTTCCCCGAGCGCCAGGGCATAGACTCGGCTCTGCTGCTTCCAGGCCTCCCGGCTGAGCGCCTCCCCGCCTGGCACGATGGTCGGCGCCAGACGCGACATCAGCTGATATTGCGCCTTGTCCAGCCCCGGGGGAGCCAGAATCATGTCCGGCTTGAGCGCCACGATGGCCTCGAGATTGAACTCTCGCGGTGTACCGACGATCTCGATCTCCGGCACCCGAGATTGGAGATAGCTGGCCACGCCATCACCGCCGCGCGTGGTGACCGCGCCCAGCGGCGTCACCTCGCTGGCGACCGCCACATCCAATGCCCCTTCATAGAGCGTGACCACGCGCTGCGGAGTGCCCTCGAGCTCCAGTTCACCATAGGCGGTCTGGACCTCACGAGCCTCGGCAGACACCGTGGCTCCCATCAACACGACCGCCAGTGACGCCATCAGCCCACGACGCAGGCGGGACAGGGCAGGAACAGCAAACACATGGGAAGAGTGGGTCATTCGTTTCTCCAGGGAGCGAATATCAGGGCGGCGACATCGGATGGTAATAATAATTGATCGCAACAATACCGCCTGTCCAGCCATCGGGCCACATCAGTTCCTGCAACGCGACATTGCAACAATCCGGTGAGCAAGGCTTGAAGGATGCGCAGCGCTGCCGCAGGCTGTGGCGCTGAAGAATCTCTCGCATACCGTCATCGGGGGTTGGGTTACCTGCAATCGCCCCGATAACACAGGAGAGTGCGTGCGCGGGATGCGCACATCACGCTCCCACATCCAATCGACAGCGCCTGACGTATGACGTGGCCATGCCGATGTCCAAAAGGCACAGACGCTCAGCTATCCGGGTGCCTCCGAGTCACCTCAGGGAGCCCGCATGACTCGACTCCATCTCCATCCGACATTCACCAGACAGGAGAAGCCATCAGTGGCGACCCCGATCCCCCCCCACTCCCCTCCCGCGCAAACCGCAACGTCATCGATCGCCTCGCGCCTGAGTGCCGGCTGGTTACAGGGCCTGATGGCACTGGCGATCATGCTGTGCCTCAGCGTCAGTGGCCTGGCGCATGCCGCCCCCGCCAGCGATGCTGACGCCGCCAGTTCGTCCTATGAGAGTCTGGCGACGTTGCTCGAGGACCCCGACCAGCGTGAAGCACTGATTGAAGGCTTGCGCCAGCTGGACAGCAAGACGAGCGAACAGGCAGCCGAGGTGGCGGGGGCGGAAGTCACGCTGAGCGAGGACTCACCGTCACTGTCCCGCCAGCTGGCCGAGATCAGCCAGGAGCTTGTCGCAGAGCTTTCCGCGACCCTGGACCGCATGATCCAGACGCTCAGCGGCCTCGGCAGTGAAGATGCCAGCAGCATCGACTGGGAGCGCTTCATGACCGAAGCCATCAGTCTGGGGCTGGTGGTCATCTCCACCATCGGGCTGTTCCTGGTCCTGCGCCGGCTGGCACATCCGCTCTTCAGTCGCGTCAGCCAATGGTCGCTGGATGGTCAGCACCGCAGCCCGCTGCTGCGCACCCTGATGGCAGTGATCATCGCGGCGATCGTCGATGTGGCCGTGATCGGTCTGGCGTTCCTGGGGGGCTATCTGCTGGCCATCTTCGCCTATGGCGAACAGGGCGTGATAGGACAGCGCGAGTCGATGTTCCTGAATGCCTATCTGGTGATCGAGCTGGTCAAGGCCTTGATGCGCATGCTGTTCTCCTCCGGCTACCAGGGCCTGCGCCTGATGCCGATGCGAGATGAGGTCGCCCGCTACTGGAATCGCTCACTGGCATTGCTCGCCGGCTTCATCGGCTACGGTATCCTCGTCGTGGTACCGATGATCAACAACAATCTGGCACCGGCCGTGGGCAGCTTCGTCAGCCTGCTGATCATGGGTATCGCGCTGATCTGGGCCATCGTGGTCATCAGCCGCAACCGTGTTCTGCTGCGTGACCGCTTGCTCGATCAGGCCCGCGAGACCCACAATGCCTTCATCGCCGTCTGCCTGCGCATTCTGGCGCGTACCTGGCACCTGATCGCGCTGGCCTACTTCGCGACCCTGTTCATCATCTCGCAGACGACACCGGAAGAGGCGCTGCCATTCATGATGGCCGCGACGCTCAAGACGCTGCTCGCCATCGGTGGCGGGGCACTGCTGTCTCGCGTGCTGACGCAGCTGATCGGCAAGCGCATCCAGGTGTCCGACAAGCTGCGTGGTCAGCTGCCGATGCTGGAGACGCGCCTCAACTCCTACATCCCGACCGCGCTGCGCATCATGCGCGCCATCATCCTGGTCGTCGTGGTCGGCATGGTGCTGAATGCCTGGAGCATCGTGGCGCTTGGCGACTGGCTGGCAACGGACGCCGGGGCCCTGCTGCTGTCACGCATCTTCCATGTGCTGTTCATCCTCGCCTTCGCGGTCGTGATCTGGGTCGGCATCGCCAGCCTGATCGAGCACAAGCTCAATCCGGATACCGGCAAGGGCAAGCCCTCCTCACGCGTGGAAACCCTGCTGGCACTGTTTCGCAATGCCATCGCCATCGCGATGATCGTCTTCACCGCGATGATCGTGCTGTCGGAGATCGGCATCGACATCGCGCCGCTGCTGGCCGGTGCCGGGGTGCTCGGTCTGGCGATCGGTTTCGGGGCCCAGAAGATGGTGCAGGACATCATCACCGGCGTGTTCATCCAGCTCGAGAATGCCATCAACACCGGTGACGTGGTCACCGCCGGTGGCGTGACCGGGACGGCGGAACGCCTGACCATCCGCTCGGTGGGCATCCGCGATCTGTCCGGCACCTTCCATATCGTGCCGTTCTCCTCGGTGGATACCGTCTCCAACTACATGCGTGACTTCGCCTACCATGTCGGCGAGTACGGCATTTCCTACCGCGAGAACGTCGATCACGCCATCGTGCACCTGCGTGCGGCCTTCGATGAACTCCAGGAAAGCAGTTATGGCGCGGAGATTCTCGAACCGGTCACCATCGCTGGCGTCTCGTCGCTCGCCGACAGCTCGGTCAACATCCGTGTGATGATCAAGACCAGCCCGGGCAACCAGTGGGCCATCGGCCGCGAGTACAACAAGCTCGTGAAGCAGCACTTCGACGCCGCCGGCATCGAGATCCCGTTCCCGCACATGACCATGTACTTCGGTCAGGACAAGGACGGTGGTGCGCCGCCGGCCAACGTTCGCACCATGCACGAACCGTTCGTGATCGATGGCTCCGCCGCCGGTCAGCCGAAGACTCCCGAGCAGCGTGAGGCCGCCGCCAAGGTGGCTCAGCGTCGCGAGGAGACCCCGCTGACCCGCCATGCCACCAAGGACGGCGAAGTCGTGGATGCCGAGGAACAGCGCATCCGTCAGACCACCCAACCGGATGCCGACGGCGACTGATCACGCGCCCGGGGTATCCCGACACGGCTGCCTGCGATGGGCGCCGGACTGAAACGAAAACGCCCCCGAGCCAATGGCTCGGGGGCGTTTTCATGTGCGGGCGTAAACCGATGCCTCACACCTCATGTGCGAGGCTGGCTCAGGAGCCGGTGCCCCACAGGCCAGACAGTGAGCTCAGCAGCGTCGAGCTGACACCTTCGCCACCCATGTAGCTGAGCAGCACCGGCGCGAACTGGGACACCATGCTGCTGTCCATGCCCAGCGCGGAGAAGGCGCTGTCCAGAGACGCACTGTCATCGACATTGCCGACGGTGCTGGCCAATGCCGTGGCATTGTCATTGCCGCTCAGGCTGGCAAGGCTGGACAGGGTCGAGAGAGAGCTGCTGCTGGTCAGGCTGGACAGCTGCGGCACTTCACTGGACAGCTCGGAGGTCGCGCTGGAACCCAGCTGGGACTGAGCCAGTGCCAGCATGGCAGCGGAGCCACCCAGCGCCTGGGTGGAAGACACGCCCAGCTGGGAGGTCAGGCTGGACATCAGGTCGGCTGCCGGCAGGGACTGGCCCGTCTGGCTGCTCAGCATGCTGCTGGCCAGGCTCATCATGGAGCTGGAGGAGCTGGAGGAACTGGCGGTGTTGCCGGAAGAGCTGTTGCCGGTAGCGGCACAGCCGGCAAGTGACACGGCCAGTACGGAGGCGCCCATCAGGGCCAGGGACTTTTGCAACATGCAGACTCCATTATGTCTTGGGGATAAGCCGAACAAGGCTCAGGAATGGCCTGCCGTGACGGCAGATCATTCATCACGCGGAATCATCGCACGGAGGAAATGCCGACAGCCAGCGCCATGGGTGCCCAGCGCCCCACGGCGGGCATGGATCGCCGGTTGCAGGGTCTGCAACCCCGAGTCTTGCAGGGCCGCCCGAGACCGCTACCGGCTCAGACCCGCACCACCACGGAGGGGGAAAAGCGCCATCTGACAGGCAAAAAGAAGGGTATCCCGTCACGCCATGGCATGAACGCGGATACCCGGAGAGTAACCAATGTCCACCGACCAGAGACCTGGCCGGCGGCAGTTTTTCATCTTCTCGCGAAATGAGGAAACAATGTGCAGCGCCGCCCGACGGGCGGCGTCGATCAGGCGTTGTCCTTGCTGGGCTGCGGCAGCGCCGGCAGTGAACGATCCAGCAGCTCGACGCTCTGGCGATAGTAGAGCTGACTCTTGTTGTGCTCGCCAAGGTTGGCGAACAGACGTGCCAGCTCGGCACACACCGTGCCGCTCGGACGCTGACGCTGACTGGCCTCGAAATACTCCTGCGCCTTGCCCCAGTTGGCGTTGCGCAATGCCAGTCGACCCAGCGACAGCAGCAGGTCCGGGTCATTCGGACGCTCCTGCAGCCACTTCTCGGCATACACCAGCTGACGCGGCGCATCCACGTCCAGCAGGCCATAGCGCAGCACCAGACGTGAATCCCAGCATTCCTTCAGCGAGTGACGCAGCAGGCGCTCTGCCAGCCCTTCCTGCCCACCGGCGATCAATGCCTCGGCATACAGGGCGACCAGATTCACGTCGCTGCGCAGGTGGTCCGGCATGTCGGCCCACAGGTTGCGCACGCGCTCGATGTCTTCCGGATTGCGCGCGGCCTGCTGGATCAGTGCCACGTAAGCGCGCTGTTCCAGTTCCTTCTTCTCTTCCGGCGAGATGAGGTCCTGCTTGTCGAGACGCGGCATCAGGCGACGCAGGCCATCCCAGTCATTCACCGCCAGATACGCCTGCTTGAGCAGTTTGAGGACCTGCGGGTGCTCGCCGAGCTGCTTGTCGAGACGCGTCAGCGTCGCGAGTGCCTGCTCGTGCTGCTGGCGATCCAGCATCAGCTGCGCCTGCACCAGCCCCACGGCACTCTCGGAGCCCTGAGTGGACTCATGAGCACGCTTGAGCAGCGTATCCGCCTGCTCGAAACGCCCCTGATAGTGGGCAGCGAGTGCTGCGGACAGATAGTTGACCAGCGGTGTGCTGGAGTCCTCCGCAGAATGGGTCAGCGACTTCTCAGCACGCTTCCAGCGGCCTTCGGCCAGTGCCACCAGGCCACGCACGGTCTTGCGAGTGGCATTGCGATGGCGCGTGCGGCTGTTCCACACCTTGAGGCGCGAGAACGGATGCGCGAAACGCGACAGCAGACGCAGGCCGAAATGCAGCACCACGAAGGCGCCCAGCAACAGCACCAGCCCGAACCAGAAGGACGTCTGGACCGAGGTATCACCGACACGAATCAGCCAATAGCCGGGGAACGACTGCATCAGCTGACCGAACAGCGCACCGATGGCCAGGCCGATGATGATCAGCAGTATCAGTTTTCTCATGCCTCACCACCCCCGGACTGGGCGCGGCGTTCGATCAGCTCACGCAGCGTGTTGAGAGATGCGGAGATATCCGGAAGCTCCGGGCGGATGGTCTTGCCCTTGAGGTCTTCCAGCTTGGCGACGGCATTCTGCACGCCATCGGTCTTGGTATCGTAGTAGCCGTTGACCAGCGTGATCGCCTTGTCGATGGCCGCCTGATACAGCTTCGGCTCTTCCTTGAGCAGCGCCAGCTGGGCCTGCTCGAGCACCAGACGCACGTTCTGGCGCAGATAGGATTCCTGCTCCGGCGTGATCAGGGCTTCCAGCGCCTCATCGTGACGACGCACGGTGACCAGATTCTTCAGCTCATTGCCGAAGCGCGCCAGCTGCTGCTGCCAGCCGCCGGTGGGCGGAGCGTCGTTCTCGACCTTGGCGGCGATCTCGGCCACGTCCTGCTTGAGCGGCAGACGCGCCAGCTGTTCCTGCTCGGCGAGCAGCGCCAGGTAGATGCCACTGCGGTCGACACGCGGCACGCTGTCGAGGCTGGCGAGCTCGGACTGGATCGCCTTGCGAACCGGCAGCAGGGCGGGGTTGTCCGCCTCCGCGATACGCGCATCGGCGTTCTCAAGCAGTGCGTCGGCACCGTTCACGTCACGCTCCAGCTGCAGGCGCTGATTGGCGAGACGCAGCAGGTATTCGGCCTCCGCGTAATGCCAGTCGCGGGCATCGGTCTGCTGGGTCTTGCTGAGCTCCTCGAGCACCTTGTTGAGCGCCTGCTCGGTCTGCTGGCTCTCGCCGGACAGACGCTTGTCGAGATCACTGACCTGCGACGCGTTCTTGTCGAGCTTGCCGGACAGGCTGGCGACCTTGCTCTCGACCTGGCCGACCTGCTGGGTCACGGATTCGCTGACCTGCTTGTCGAGGCCCTGGGCATCCGGCAGGGCGTTCAGACGCTGCCAGCCGAACCAGGCCAGTACCGCGACGACGATGGCAAGAAGAATGACCAGCACCAGTGCGATGCCGCCGGCAGCACTCTTCTTGCTGCCCTGCGGCTCGCTCGGCGGCGTGCCTCCTCCCGCGCCACCCACGGCGGCACCGGCACTCTTGCCCGTCACGCCGCTCTTGTCTGAAGCCCCTCCCTTGCCTGAGGCAGCGCCCTTGCCGGACGCCGTCGAGGCAGTGGTCGTCTCGGCGGCAGGCGCGGTATCGGTCTGCTTCGGGAAGGGAGATTTCGCGCCGGAAGGCGTCGAGGCGTTATCGTCGGAAGTCTGGCTCACGGGCGTGGACTCGCTGGCAGTGGAGGATGAAGAGGAGGAGCTGCCCTGTCCCTTTCCCCGTCCACGACGGTTGCGCCCGCCACGCGAGCGTCGCTCACGTGGGGCGTCAGCCGTGGCGGATGACGAGGAAGAGGAGGACGAACGGGAGGCCTCGGCGCCAGGGCGGCCAGAGGCAGTGTCTTCGGCGTGTTCGCCGGGAGCGGAAGAGGCATCTGATGCGCGAGCGGCAGCATCCTTGTCGCTCGGCTTGCCTGGCGTGGTGCCGGCAGAGCCGTGGTCTTCCTGATCGTGTTCTCGGTTGCTCATCTACGCTTGCCCTTTTCCGGATTCTTGGGAATCGATGGCCTCGCGCGGACCAGGCGCAGTGGCGCCGGTCTCTCTCGCATGGCGAGTCGGGGCGCAGGCATCCAGCACTGCCTGCCTCAGGGCCCCGGGTGAGGCATCCGCGGCGACCGTCACGCGCTCGAACCCATGAGCGTGTGCCAGTGTAGCCAAACGGTTGCTCGACACGATTAGCGGTTGGTTCAAGGTCCGCGTCGTTGCCGAGGTCACTACCGCCTCAAGCAGCGTATTGCTGGTCACCACCATTGCATCATACGCGCCCGCCGCCAGACGGCCAGCCTGTTGAGAGGACAAAGCCAACGGAAGGCGTCGATAAAGCGCCAGACGCGTCACCTGGGCACCGCGTGCCACCAGGGTGTCCTCCAGCAGGGCGCGCCCGCCTTCTCCGGCCGCCAGCAGCCAGCGCTGCCCCTGAAGCTGCTGCAGGGACGGCAGCGAGAGCAGGGCCTCGCTGGTCGTGCCGACCGGGGCAACCACCTCGACATGTGCGCCACGCGTGGCGTGTGGCGGCACTCTCACCCGAACGCCGAGGCGTGAGTGGAGTACCTCTGCCGTCGCGGAGCCCACCGCGTAGAAGGCAAGCCCCTCGGGCAATTGCGGCCACCAGTCTTCCAGCCAGTCCGCCAGGTAGCCGGCGGCCTGAGGCGAGATGACCACCACCCCTCGATAGAGGTCGATGTCGAGAATCGCCTGACGCCCGGCGGGCTCCAGCGGCAGCGGCTCGAGCGCCATCAGCTTCAGGCACTCCACGTCGCAGCCAACGTCTCTCAGCATCGCATCAAGCACGGCACCGCGCGAGCCCGGACGCGTCGTCAGCACTTCAAGAGACGACCGCGCACTCGATGCCGCGCGAGGCATCGCCCGGCCCTCCACCTCCGCATGGCGGGCGCCATCAGTCACGCGCATCGCCATAGACCGCCGCCAGAATCTCGCCGGCCCCCTGCTGCAACAGATCTTCCGCCACGGCGATGCCCAGCGCTTCGGGCGTATCGGCCGGACCACGCGCCTCGGCACGCAGGATGACGCTGCCATCGGGATTGCCGACCAGTGCCCGCAACCACAGCTGCCTGCCACCCTCTTCCAGCACGGCATAGCCACCGATCGGTACCTGGCAGCCACCTTCCAGATGCGTATTCATGGCGCGCTCGGCCAGCACGCAACGACTGGAGTCTTCATGAGCCAGCGGCGCCAGCAGGGCGAGAATCTCCTCGTCCTGCAGGTTGCATTCGATACCCAGCGCGCCTTGTCCACAGGCCGGCAGACAGGTCTCGGCGTCCATCTCGGCGGTGATGCGTGCATCCAGTTCGAGGCGCTGCAGGCCGGAGGTGGCGAGGATGATGGCGTCGAACTCACCGGCATCCAGCTTGCCGAGACGCGTCTGGACATTGCCGCGCAGGCTGAGCACCTCGAGATCCGGACGGGCGGCCTTGGCCTGCAGGCCACGACGCAGGCTGGAGGTGCCCAGGCGAGCCCCCCGGGGGAGCGCGTCAAAGTTGGCGTGGTCGTTGGAGACGAACGCATCGGTGGGCGCATGGCGCTCGAGAATTACGGCCAACCCCAGCGAGTCCGGGAAATGCATCGGCACGTCCTTCATGGAGTGCACGGCGATGTCGGCGCGGCCATCCAGCATGGCTTCTTCCAATTCCTTCACGAACAGGCCCTTGCCACCGATCTTGGCCAACGGCGTGTCGAGAATCTTGTCGCCCCGCGTGGACATCGGCACCAGCTCGACCGTCAAGCCGGGATGCAGGGCTTCCAGACGTGCCTTGACGTGTTCAGCCTGCCACAGGGCAAGCAGGCTCTTGCGGGTCGCGATACGCAGGGTCTCACGGCGGGACACGGCATTCTCCTTGGGACGCGCGACGCTGGCGCGACAGTCGAAACGTTCGTGACGGCCAACATTGACCGCCACCGGATACCGTCATCATAAAGCCACTGATGGCCAAGGGGAAAATCCCCGGAAGCGTCACGATGACACGCCTCCCTGGCCGCAACGCATCTTGGTGCGCGCCCCCCTCGCCCATCCGACGGAGTCTGGTACACTCCAAGGTCAACGATACCGGCTGCGCGACCGTGCACCGGACGCCGAACTCTGGACATGTCACCACAATTCGAGATCCCGATGAGCGAATCTACCAATCAGTCCTGGGGCGGCCGCTTCAGCGAGCCGACCGATGCCTTCGTGGCCCGCTTCACCGCGTCCGTCGATTTTGATCAGCGCATGGCGCAGCACGACATTCGTGGCTCCATCGCCCACGCCACCATGCTGGCCGGCGTCGGCGTGCTGAGCGAGGAAGAGCGCGACACCATCATCGAAGGACTGAAGGAGATCAGCGAAGAGATCGCTCGCGGCGAATTCGAGTGGTCCGTCGCGCTGGAAGATGTGCACATGAACATCGAGGCACGTCTGACCGCCAAGATCGGCAACACCGGCAAGAAGCTGCACACCGGTCGCTCACGCAATGATCAGGTGGCTACCGACATCCGCCTTTACCTGCGCGACGAGATCGACGTCATCGACGCCGAGCTGACGCGTCTGCGGGAAGGCATGCTGGGCCTGGCCGAGCAGGAAGCCGACACCATCATGCCGGGCTTCACTCACCTGCAGAGCGCTCAGCCGGTCACCTTCGGCCACCATCTGCTGGCGTGGCAGGAAATGGTCGCCCGTGACCAGGACCGCCTGCGTGACTGCCGTGCCCGCATGAACGTGCTGCCGCTGGGCGCCGCGGCGCTGGCCGGTACCACCTTCCCCATCGACCGCCACGTCACCACCGAGCTGCTCGGCTTCGATCGTCCGACCGAGAACAGCCTCGACTCCGTCAGCGACCGTGACTTCGCCATCGAATTCACCAGCTTCGCCAGCCTGCTGATGATGCACCTGTCACGCATGAGCGAAGAGCTGGTGCTGTGGACCAGCGCCCAGTTCGACTTCATCGATCTGCCGGATCGCTTCTGCACCGGTTCCTCCATCATGCCGCAGAAGAAGAACCCGGACGTGCCGGAACTGGTGCGTGGCAAGACCGGCCGTGTCTATGGCCACCTGATGAGCCTGCTGACCCTGATGAAGTCCCAGCCGCTGGCCTACAACAAGGACAATCAGGAAGACAAGGAGCCGCTGTTCGATACCATCGATACCGTACGCGGCAGCCTGCGCGCCTTCGCCGACATGATTCCGGCGATCCGCGCCAAGTCCGACAACATGTACGCCTCGGCCAGCAAGGGCTTCGCCACCGCGACTGATCTGGCGGATTACCTGGTGCGCAAGGGTGTCGCCTTCCGGGATGCCCACGAGATCGTCGGCAAGTCCGTCGCCTTCGGCATCGAGCAGAAGCGTGACCTGTCCGAGATGACGCTGGATGAACTCAAGCAGTTCTCCGACACCATCGAACAGGACGTCTTCGACGTGCTCACGCTGGAAGGTTCCGTCGCGGCGCGCAATCACATCGGGGGCACCGCGCCGAATCAGGTGCGTGCTGCCGTGCAGCGTGCACGTGAGGCGCTGACCAGCCGCGCCTGAAACCGTCAAGTCGGGGCCTGACCGTGTAATGCACCGTCAGGCCCTCACCGCTTCATCGTCAGCTGCTAGGAGGCCGCCCGATGCGTCATCTGATGAGCCAGTCCGCCCGTCATACCCTTCGCACCCTTGCAGGCCTGCTGCTGGGTGCAGGCCTTCTGACCGGCTGCGGTCAGAAGGGCCCGCTGTATCTGCCGGCGGACGCCGATGCCGGCGGTCAACGTGCCGAGGCACCCGCCCCTGCACCGGCTGCCGCCGAGACAGAGCGCACCGCCGCTACCGAGACTTCCGGCAGCGACGCCTGAGCCCCCCTTACATCTCCGGCGGGTGATACCCGCCGGCGCGACATCTTGCAGGCCGGATCATGGATCACTTCGTATATCAGGATGGCGTGCTGCACGCCGAAGACGCCTCTCTCGCCACGCTGGCCGAGCAGTTCGGCACGCCTTGCTACGTCTACAGCCGTGCCACGCTGGAGCGCCACTTCAAGGCCTATCAGGATGCGCTGGGCGACCACCCGCATCTGATCTGTTACGCCGTGAAGGCCAACTCCAACCTGGCGGTGCTCAACGTGCTGGCACGTCTGGGTGCCGGCTTCGACATCGTCTCCGCCGGTGAGCTGGAGCGCGTCCTCAAGGCCGGCGGAGACCCCGCCAAGGTCGTGTTCTCCGGCGTCGCCAAGCAGGTCGCCGAGATGCAGCGCGCGCTGGAGCTGGGCATCAAGTGCTTCAACGTCGAATCGCTGCCCGAGCTTGAGCGCCTCAATGCCGTCGCCGGTCGCCTCGGGCGTATCGCACCGGTGTCGCTGCGCATCAACCCGGACGTCGATGCCGGCACCCACCCGTACATCTCCACCGGCCTCAAGGCCAACAAGTTCGGCATTCCGGTCGAGCAGGCGCTGGAGGTCTACGAGACCGCCGCCGCCATGGAGCACGTCAAGGTGGTAGGCGTCGATTGTCATATCGGCTCCCAGCTGACCGAGCTGGCGCCCTTCCTCGACTCCCTCGAGCGCCTGCTCGTGCTGCTGGATCGCCTGCGCGAGCGCGGCATCATCATCGAGCATCTGGATCTCGGCGGCGGCCTCGGCGTGCCCTACCAGAACGAGACGCCGCCGGAGCCCTTCGCCTACGCAAGCGCCCTGCTGGAACGCCTGGCGCGCTACGAGCATGGCAACGAGATGACACTGCTGTTCGAGCCGGGTCGCTCCATCGCCGCCAACGCCGGCGTCCTGCTGACGCGTGTCGAGTACCTCAAGCCCGGCGAAGAGAAGAACTTCGCCATCATCGATGCCGGCATGAATGACCTGATCCGTCCGTCGCTGTATCAGGCGTGGCAGAACATCGTGCCCGTCGACACGCGCGAGTCACGTGCAAGCGCCAGCTACGACGTGGTCGGCCCGGTCTGCGAGACAGGCGACTTCCTGGGCAAGGACCGCGAACTGGCCATCGCGCCGGGCGACCTGCTTGCCGTTCGCTCCTCCGGCGCCTATGGCTTCGTGATGGCCTCCAGCTACAACAGCCGCTGTCGTCCCGCCGAAGTGATGGTGGATGGCGACCAGATGCACCTGGTGCGTCGCCGCGAACGTCTGGAAGAACTGTGGACCGGTGAGCAACTGCTGCCGGAAGGTGATGACTGATGCTGGTGCACTTCACCAAGATGCACGGTCTGGGCAATGACTTCATGGTCATTGACCTGATCTCCCAGCGTGGCCGCCTGCGCGATGCCGATATCCAACGGCTTTCGCATCGCAATTTCGGTATCGGCTTCGACCAGCTGCTGGTGGTCGAGCCACCCCGTGACCCGGACATGGACTTCCGCTATCGCATCTACAATGCCGATGGCAGCGAAGTCGAGAACTGCGGCAACGGGGCCCGCTGCTTTGCGCGCTTCGTGCTCAATCAGCGCCTGACCACCAAGCGCGAGATCCGCGTCGAGACCGCCGGTGGCCCGCTGACACTGGTGGTGGCCGATGACGGGCGAGTCCGCGTCGACATGGGTGCTCCGCGCTTCGCCCCCGCCGCGCTGCCCTTCGAGGCCGAGACGGATCTGCCGGTGCATGCGCTGGAGGTCGGCGGCGAGTCCCTGGAGATCGGTGTCGTCTCGATGGGCAACCCCCATGCGGTGCTGCTGGTCGACAGCGTCGACGAGGCACCGGTACGAGAGGTCGGTCCGCTGATCGAAGCGCATCCGCGCTTCCCCAGGCGCGTCAATGCCGGCTTCCTGGAAGTCGTCTCGCCCCACGAAGCGCGCCTGCGCGTCTTCGAGCGTGGCGTCGGCGAGACGCTGGCCTGTGGCACCGGTGCCTGTGCGGCCGTCGCTTCCGGCATTCGTCGTGGCCTGCTCGCCAGTCCTGTCGATGTCACGCTGCCTGGCGGCACCCTGAGCATCGAATGGGGCGGCGAAGGTCACCCTGTCTTCATGACCGGCCCTGCCGAGACCGTCTTCGAAGGCCGCATCATCCTGTAAGCCGCCGCTGACAGGGGACGCCTGCGCGAAGCGCCGGCGTCCCGTCGCCAACCCTCGCAAGGAGAGCCATATGGCCGAGCCATCCGCCTCACGTCGCCCGCGCACGCTGGACCCGGACCGGGTCGCCGAGTGGCTGGCCACGCATCCGGATTTCTTCGAGGGTCGGGAAGGGTTGCTCCAGCAGCTGCGCGTGCCGCACCCCGAAGCACGCGGTGGCAGCGTCTCGCTGCTGGAGCGGCTGGTGCATGACCTGCGCGGACGTACCGAGCAGGCCGAGGCGCGTCTCGAGGAGCTGCTCAATACCGCCCGCGACAATGAAAGCCGCTATCAGCGACTGCGTCAGATCGTGCTGGATCTGATGGATGCCGAATCGGATGATGCCCTCGCGGAGACTCTGGCAACCCGTCTCAGCGAGCTGTTCGACATCGCCGCCGTCTGCCTGTGGCAGCGCGGCGCCGGCCCCGCGACCCAGCCACCGCGTCAGGTGCTCGATGATGCGCGTGCCGAGCAATTCGAGCGCCTGCTCGAAGGCCGCGCCAGCCGTTGTCTGGCGATGCCACGCACGCGCTGGGAAGCCCTGCTGCCGGACCATGACTGGCCGCTGGGGGCGGAGTGCCACGATCTGGTCGAGGCCAGCCAAGCAGATGCCACGCGCGGCTCCGCCGTCATCGTGCGTCTGACCCGTGGCGAATGTCTGGGCTATCTGGTGGTCGCCAGTGCCGAGGCCGAGCAGTTCCGTGCCGGACTCGACACTCTCTTCCCCGAATATCTCGGCGATGTGCTGGCGCGCTGCCTCGGGCGTCATGCGACGAGTCACACGTCAGACTCCGCTGCCTCGCGTGATGATCAGGCCGCGCGATGAGCGCCTCTGACCTCCCGGATGACTCCCTCGACACTGCGAGGCGCCAGGCGCTGACCCGCCCTTGCCAGCAGTTTCTCGCCCATCTTGCCCAGGACAGCAGCGCGGCGACCGTGAGCGCCTATCAGCGCGATCTCGAGGCACTGATCCACTTCATGTTGCGCCCCTCACCGGCCGAGACCACGGTGGATGCCGACACCAGCACCACCGCTCGGTCTCCTGCAGACTGGCAGGCCCTGGATGTGCCGACACTGCGTCGCTTCCTGGGCGCTGAACGCAGTCGTGGGCTCGCCCCCCGTTCACTGGCCCGACGTCGCGCGGCGATCAGTCGTTTCTGTGGCTGGCTGGTCGATCACGGCATTATGGCGCACAACCCGGCGGGCCTGGTACAGACACCGCGCCTGCCGGACCACCTGCCTCGCCCGGTGGACATCGACAGCCTGTCACGCTTTCTCGACTGCCCGCACGACGGCACGCCACTGGCGATCCGCGATCAGGCCATGCTGGAGCTGCTCTACGGCTCGGGGCTGCGACTCTCGGAACTGGTCAGTCTCGACCTCGACATGCTGGAGATACGCCGCCTGCGCGTGCGCGGCAAGGGCAACAAGCCTCGCCAGCTGCCCATCGGCTCGCGGGCGCGTCAGGCGCTGGATGCCTGGCTGAAGGTACGTGGCCAACTCGCGCCTGCTGACGAGACTGCCCTGTTCGTCGGCCAGCGAGGCCAGCGGCTGGGACAACGCGGCGTGCAGCTTCGTCTGGTGACGCAAGCGAAGACACGCGGCCTGCCGGAGCACCTGCACCCCCACCGACTCCGCCATTCCTTCGCCAGCCATCTGCTGGAATCCAGTGGCGATCTGCGCGCCGTGCAGGAGTTGCTGGGCCATGCCCATCTCTCCACGACCCAGGTGTATACCCGACTCGACTGGCAACAGCTGGCCAGCGCCTACGACCAGGCGCACCCCCGTGCACGTCGCCAGCGTGGGCCAGAAGAGGCAACGCCGGCTGACATTGACGCCGCCTCCCCTGCTGATGTTCCGCTCAAGGATGACCCCCTGTGATGCCCGCAACGACGCCTTCGCTGACCGCATTGACCTTCGATCTCGATGACACCCTGTGGGCCAATCGCCCGATCATGGAGCGCGCCGAGACGGAACACTACGCCTGGCTGGACGGTGAGATCGGTCATGCCACTGATTTTCCCCTCGAGGAATATACCCGTCGCCGCATGGCACTCGGGCTGGAACACCCCTTGCGGCGTGGTGACTTCACCTGGCTGCGCCGTGAAGCCATGCGCATCATGCTGCGCGATGCCGGCCATGGCGAAAAGGAGGCCCATCACTGGTCACATGCGGCCGTCGAACGCTTCCTGGCATTGCGCCACGAATTGCAGCCCTTCCCGGAAGCCAGTGAGCTGCTCGACTCACTGGCCCGGCATTACCGCCTCGGCGCCATCACCAATGGCAATGTCGACCTGACACGCCTGGCGCTGGACCATCATTTCGAGTTCAGCATTGCCGCCGGCGAATGGCTGGCGCCCAAGCCGGATGCACGCCCCTTCCTCGCCGCCATGGCACGTCTGGGCAGCCGCCCCTCCACCACGCTGCATGTCGGCGACTCATGGAAGGAGGATGCCCTGCCGGCAGTACGTCTCGGCATGCAGGCGGCATGGATCGACGTGAAGGGGCGTGGCGCGCCG
This sequence comes from Cobetia sp. 10Alg 146, assembly GCF_029846385.1. Lineage (NCBI taxonomy): Bacteria > Pseudomonadati > Pseudomonadota > Gammaproteobacteria > Oceanospirillales > Halomonadaceae > Cobetia > Cobetia sp. 10Alg 146. Next base: position 264,873 of record NZ_JARWKT010000005.1, on the reverse strand, counting down.
GAGCCGGTTCCCGCCGGAGTCCATGTCATCTCGCATGTCCGGGAGCTTCCGGAACTGTTGCGGCACCTGAATGCATCACGATGAAACGACAGCGCTTCTGACCCTCCAGACCTGACCGTCGGTTACCTGCTGTCACCTAGACTGACGTTCCAGAAAAGCGATACACAAATTAAAACTTGTACAACTTTATGGCGGAGACCATATTTGTTGTACAAGTTTCTCGTGCCTGACGACCCAGCCTTCCACGGGCCTGCTAGGGTCATCCGAGAACTCACGTTCGATGTCGTCGCGACTGGAGAGGACAGCATGAGCACTCAATCATCATCTCGGCGTGTCATCTGCCAGACTTGGCAATATTCCCGCACCATCAGTGACGACGCCGAGTCCCGCGACGCCACCGACATCATCGAGAGATTCCAGCAGGATCCCGGTCCGCTGGCCCTGCCGCATGCCAGTGCCTGGCAGGGAGTGTTGATCGGCACAGGACAGGTCGTGCTCTGCGCCATGCTGATCGTACTGGCGGTCTACAGTGCGCGAACCAGCATGGAAAACGCCACGCGAGGCGTGACCTCGGTACCGGCAGCGATCATCGACATGTCGGGAGGTGATCCACGGGCACGCAGCATGAATGCCCCTGTCGACAGCTCCCAGGGTGGCCACCTGACACGTTTCGAGGTGCGGGCGAGCCAGGCTGCGATGCCGCAGGTCCCTCAGCGACTGCTGTCAGAAAACACCGCTCCCAGCCTGTTCATGTGAGCAGTGATGAACGGTGACAGGCGGTCGGCCACAGGTGACCGACTGCTTGCCAGGACAGAGATCTGGACGCCCCTTAACTGGATGCCCCACAAAAGAGACGCCGGTCACCCAAGGGTGACCGGCGTCTCTTTTTATGCAGCAGCACATGTCATGACACGGACGACTCAGTCGTCGAACGGGTCCTGGGGGGCTTCATCGGCCTCACCCTCCGTGACACCTTCCATCACCGCCGGGTCCGCCAGCCACTCATCGAGCTTGGCGTGCACCTGCTCGACTCCCGAATACTTGAGCGACGAGAACAGCTGCACGGTGACGAGGTCTTCCCACTCCTTGAGGGCGTGCCGTACCTTCTGGAGGCTCGCCGCTGCCGGTCCACGCTTCAGCTTGTCCGCCTTGGTCAGCAGGATATGCACCGGCATCTGTGCCTCATCGGCCCAGCCCAGCATCATCTGGTCGAATTCGGACAGCGGGTGACGCACATCCATCAGCAGCACCAGGCCGCGCAGCGACTGGCGGTTGCGCAGGTAGTTGGACAGATGGGACTGCCACTCACGCTTCACCTTGTCCGGCACCTTGGCATAGCCATAGCCGGGCAGGTCGACCAGATGGCGGCCCGTTTCACCGATGGTGAAATAGTTGATCAGCTGAGTGCGGCCAGGCGTCTTGGAGGTACGCGCCAACGCCTTCTGGGACGTCAGGGCATTGATGGCGCTCGACTTTCCGGCGTTGGAGCGACCGGCAAAGGCCACCTCGGCGCCGACATCCGTCGGGCATTGGGCCAGGGTGGCGGCGCTGATCAAGAAGCGTGCCTGACGATAGTGAAGCTTGGGGGACGGAGTGGCTGACTCGGCCATGAGAATCTGAATACCTGTTGATGGCGGACGTCTCGCCCGCGCGACATCACGTGAGAGCAGAAGAAACGGCCGGTGAAACGGAATAGAGCACCACTGGCGCTGTCAGCTCGACAGGCAGGCGGCAGGCACATTAACGCGCCCTGAAGGGGATTCGCTATACTGCCGAAATGACAAGCATCACGCTCATGATGCGCTAGTGTACCACCCAGCTCTCACGGGCTGCGAGGCGTCTGACGTACTTCTCCTCGGGTGATGCTTGCCACCAGCGCCGGGATGACTCCACTGCGGGATTTGCGCAAACAGGGACCAGTGACATGAACAAGCTGATGAGATCACCGCAGCACCGTGAAGGGCCGCAGAGCTCGAGCTGGGGCGTACTTGCCACGACGATTTTCGCCACCTTGAGCGCCCTGCTGGCGCTCGGCCTCTCGCCCCGCGCTGGCGCAGACGAGATCACCGCGGATGCCAGCGCCGGCCAGGCCAAGGCAGCCGTCTGTGCTGCCTGCCATGGCGCGCAGGGCGTGTCCCCAGCCTCCGCCTTCCCGCACCTCGCCGGACAGCAGGCCCATTATCTGCGCAAGCAGATCACGGATATCCGCGAGGGTCGTCGCGCGGTTCCCCAGATGGCAGGCCTCACCGACACCCTGAGCGATCAGGACATTGCCGATATCGCGGCCTATTATGCCGAGCAACCCGCCAACCGCGGCCAGGCAGAGCCCGACGCCGCGAAAGCAGGTGAGGTGCTGTACCGGGCCGGCTCGCTTGAGCGAGGTATCGCGGCCTGCACCGCCTGCCACGGCCCTCGCGGCGAGGGGATTGATTCAGCAGGCTATCCTGCGCTGGCTGGGCAATTCCCCGCCTACACCATCACCTCGCTGAAGGCCTTTCGTGACGGCACGCGTGACAACGACCCCAATGACATCATGAGCAGCATCGCCGCACGCATGAGTGACAGCGACATGCAGCAGGTCGCCGAGTATCTTCACGGCCTGCGCTGAGGCATCCAGTCAGGCTGATGTCACGTATGACATCTGCGATGGCGACCGGCTCCGGCACGGCGTGGCGTGCTCTGCACGGCAACGTGGTCGAACGGCGTTCATCCAGCGGTCAACCTTGTCACGCTAGGCTGGCCAGACAGTGATCCGCCGTGTCCCGCCCGGCAGTCTCGACAGCGGTGGTGGCTGACACGCATACTCGATGCATCACTAATGTTGCCGGGTCTCATGCCCGGGCATGCCTCAACCCGATGGAGATGTTCCATGAAGTGGAAACCCCTACTGACTCTGGTGGCGGGCCTTGGCCTGTCAGCAAGCGTGTTCGCCGCTGAAGCTGGCAAGGACTATCAGGTACTCGACGAACCGGTGAAGACCGATGCACCGGCCGGCAACGTCGAAGTGGTCGAGGCATTCTGGTATGGCTGCCCGCACTGCTACGCACTGGAATCCAGCCTCGAGCCCTGGGTCGATGGGCTGCCCGGTGACGTGACCTTCCATCGTCTGCCGGCCACCATGGGGCAGGACTGGGTCAAGCACGCCTATGCCTTCTATGCCGCCAAGGATCTGGGCATTCTCGATCAGACCCACAAGGCCTTCTTCGATGCCATCCACAAGGACCACCAGCGTCTCACCGACCCGGAAGACATCGCCGCCTTCTACAGCGACTACGGTGTCAGCGAAGAAGACGCCGAGAAGTCCCTGACCTCCTTCGGCGTGAAGAGCCAGGTCAATCAGGCACACGCACAGATGCGCGCCTACAAGATCATGGGTGTCCCCGCACTGATCGTCGACGGTCGCTATGTCGTCTCTCCGAGCACGGCTGGCTCGCTCAAGAACATGCTCAAGATCACCGATGAGCTGGTCGAGCAGGTGCGTGAAGAGAAGGCTGGCGACAAGGACGCCGCCTGATGGCAGAGGCCGCTGACGACTCCCCAGTGGCCGCCGACGCAGCGGATGATACCGGGCATGGATTGTCGGGTTCGCCGCTGCGTCTGCTGACCTTCAACATGCAGGTCGGTATCCATACCGCGGCGTGGCATCACTATGTCACCCGCGGTTGGCAACATCTGCTGCCACATCCCAAGCGCCACCGCCGCCTGGAACTGATTGCCGGGGCCATCACGCCTTACGACATCGTCGGGCTGCAGGAAGTCGACGGCGGCAGCTTCCGCTCCGGCAACGTCAATCAGGTGGACGCGCTGGCCGAGACGGCTCACTTCCCGCATCGCTATCAGCAGCTCAATCGCAACCTCGGCCGGCTGGCACAGCACAGCAACGGCCTGTTGTCGCGCCTGCCGATCAGCCATCTCGAAGAGCACAGCCTGCCCGGCACCCTGCCGGGACGCGGCGCCATCCATGCTCGCTTCGGCGAGGGGGAGCATGCACTGCATGTCTTCGTCACGCATCTAGCACTTGGCGCGCGAATCCAGCGCAAGCAGCTCGATTATCTCGGAGAGCTGATCGCACCGCTCAAGCACGTCATCGTGATGGGCGACCTGAACTGCACCCTGGCACAACTGCGCCAGCACAAGGGATTCTGCGAGGCGCTCGACTCGCGGCCCAGCAAGGCGATCAACAGCTATCCTGCCTGGCAGCCACGGCGGGGTCTGGACCATATTCTGGCCTCCTCCACCCTGCACATCGAGCACCCCAGCACCCTGTCCCACCTCTTCTCCGACCATCTGCCTCTTGCGGTGGAAGTGCACCTCCCCGTGGCCTGTCAGAAGGCGCTTGGTCTGGCCTGACACGCCCTCACCTCAATTCTCAGTCCTCTCACGGGTGCCTGGATATCACCCTCGATATCCGCCGGGACCCGCCTGTCCGTCACCTTGATTGCCACCTTCCCGTTCCCGTCCTGTATGGATTTTTCAATCCAAGTGACTGAATCGAAAGATATATCTCGCCTGTCAGACCAATGATCCATTTGTCACTGGCCAGCCACTCGCTACTCTTGGCCTGTCCGAGGGCGTGGATTAATCGTGAAAGCAACGCTGATGACTGCCGAGAGCCTGCATGGCCTCACTGGTATCTGCCATCCACCAGCGTGGAATAGCGTTGTCTGAAACGACGATTGCCGGATTGCCGACGTCTCATCAAAGCTACAACATGAGCAAAGCCTGAACTGATGTGACGATCGTCAGCGTGCACACGAGATCGCCCCGACTACGATGACGGCACACGCAACGCCAGACTCGGCAACAACAACGCCAACAAATATCACCTGCTACCCGCAGGCCAAGGGGATTCCATGTCTGCCACTGCCTCTACCCCCGGCTGGCTCACAGGGCTCGACCGCATGACCGAAGGGCTGGGACGCTGCGTGTCCTGGCTGGTCGTCATCATGATGCTGGTCGAATTCGCCATCGTGATGCTGCGCTACGCCTTCAACATCAACAGCATTCCGATGCAGGAATCCGTGATGTACATGCACGCGACCGTCTTCCTGCTCGCTGCCAGCTACACGCTCAAGCATGACAACCATGTCCGCGTGGATATCTTCTACCAGCGCATGTCCCATCGCGGGAAGTCGTGGATCGACCTCGGCGGCACCCTGTTCCTGCTGTTCCCGGTGATGATCTTCATCCTGCTCTCGAGCCTGGGTTATGTCGGCGACTCGTGGAGCATCAAGGAAGCCTCCCCCGAATCCGGTGGCCTGCCTGGCGTCTATCTGCTCAAGAGCCTGATCCCCGCGGTCGCCATCCTGATGATGCTGCAAGGTGTCGCTGAAGCTGGTCGCCACCTCCTGTTCCTGTGCGGGCGGCTGCCGTCGCCGCATGCGAGCGATGACACCCCTGATCACGATGAGGAGCTGGTGTAATGCTCGAGATCATGCCGCTGCTGCTGTTCGTGTGTATCTGTGTCGTTCTCATGCTGGGCTATCCGGTGGCGCTGTCGCTTGCCGGTACCGCGCTGGCCTTCGCCGGGCTCGGCATGGGGCTGGACGCGCTGGGCATTACCCAGGGCGTATTCGATGCCAGCTTCCTGTCGGCGATGCCCAATCGCCTCTACGGCACCATGACCAATCAGACGTTGCTGGCCGTGCCATTGTTCGTGTTGATGGGCGTGCTGCTGGAAAAGTCGAAGGTCGCCGAGACGCTGCTCGACGCCATGGCATTGATGTTCGGCTCACTGCGTGGCGGCCTGGGCATCTCCGTGACCATCGTCGGCATGTTGCTGGCGGCCTCCACCGGTATCGTCGGCGCGACCGTCGTGACCATGGGCCTGCTGTCACTGCCCACCATGCTCAAGCGTGGCTATGACCCGTCGCTCGCCACTGGCGCCATCTGTGCCACCGGCACCCTGGGACAGATCATTCCGCCGTCCATCGCACTCGTTCTGCTGGGCGACGTGCTGTCTTCCGCCTATCAGCAGGCGCAATTGTCGATGGGCATCTGGAGCCCGAAGACCGTCTCGGTGGGCGACCTGTTCATCGGCGCCCTGGTGCCGGGCCTGATTCTGGTGGTCGCCTATATCGTCTACATCGCCATCATCGCCTGGCTCAAGCCCGAGAAGGCGCCGGCCGTGGACCGTGACGCGCTGATGAAGGAGCTGGGCCACACCGGTGGCATCGGCTGGCTGCTCCTCAAGGGACTGGTGCCGCCGATCGTGCTGATCGTCTGCGTGCTGGGCTCGATTCTCGGCGGACTGGCCACGCCGACAGAAGCCTCCGCCGTGGGTGCCTTCGGCGCGCTGATGCTGGCCGTCGCCAACCGCAAGCTGAGCTTCAAGACGCTGACGGAAGTCGTGCGCTCCACCACCAACGTCACCACGATGGTCTTCCTGATCCTGATCGGTGCGGCGCTGTTCTCGCTGGTGTTCCGTGGTTTCGGCGGCGAAGAGGTCGTCACCGAGATCTTCGAGAACATGCCCGGTGGCGTCATCGGTGCCACCCTGGTGGTGATGCTGGTGATCTTCCTGCTCGGCTTCATCCTCGACTTCATCGAGATCACCTTCGTGGTGGTGCCGATCGTCGGCCCGGTGCTGCTGGCCATGGGCCTCGACCCGATCTGGCTGGGCATCATGATCGCCATCAACCTGCAGACTTCCTTCCTGACGCCGCCCTTCGGTTTCGCGCTGTTCTATCTGCGCGGCGTCGCGCCCAAGGAAGTCAGCACCAAGCAGATCTACAAGGGCGTCATTCCGTTCATCCTGATCCAGCTGTGCATGCTGGGGGCGCTGGCCGCCTTCCCGGGCCTGGCCACCTGGCTGCCGGCCCAGTTCTAGGCCACGACTGACGAGACAGTACAAGAACAGAACACGGACAGAACAAATACAGAGCAGCAACTGAATTGGCGGGGCTCGCCCCGCCAGCTGATGGGAGAGCCGCCAGTCGGCTCATGCAGATGCACGGGAGCCGTTCGCGGCCCACCTCTTGCCCAGCGCCGGTCCCTGACCGGTGCACAACAACAATCGGGCACTTCAAGGAGCATGCCATGCAACTCAACAAACTCGCCTTCGGCATCGCCGTCGGCACCATGACCGCCATGGGCACCCTGCCGGCCATCGCCAATGCCGCGGATACCTACACCTGGAAGATGGTCACCTCGTGGCCGAAGAACTTCCCGGGCGTAGGCCAGGGTCCCGAGCGCCTCGCGCGTCTCGTCGATGAGATGTCTGATGGACGCCTCAAGATCAAGGTCTACGGCGCCGGACAGCTGGTGCCGGGCTTCGAGGTGCTCGATACCGTCTCTTCCGGTACGGCGCAGATCGGCCACTCGGCCTCCTACTACTGGAAAGGCAAGGCGCCGGAAGCCCAGTTCTTCGCCGCCGTCCCCTTCGGCATGACCGCACAGGAAATGAACGCCTGGCTGCATTACGGCGGGGGTCTGGAGCTCTGGAACGAGGTCTATGACAAGTTCGGTGTCGAAGTCATGGCCGGTGGTGCCTCGGGCGTGCAGATGGGCGGCTGGTTCAACAAGGAGATCAACTCGGTTGCCGATCTCGACGGCCTGAAGATGCGCATGCCGGGGCTGGGTGGCGATGTCATGCAGCAGATGGGCGTGGCGACCGTCAGCATGCCGGGCGGCGAGATCTTCACCTCGCTGCAGTCCGGTGCCATCGATGCCACCGAATGGATCGGGCCGTACAACGACCTGGCCTTCGGTCTCTATCAGGCCGCCAAGTACTACTACTATCCGGGCTGGCACGAGCCGACCGTCACCTTCGAGGCCATCGTCAATGACGACGCCATGGCCGAGCTGCCCAAGGACCTGCAGGCCATCCTGCGCTCCGCGGTACGTGACGTGAACCAGGACATGCTCGACGAGTACACCGCGCGCAACAACGATGCCCTCGAGACACTGCTCAACGAGCACAAGGTCGAGCTGCGTCGCTATCCGCAGGACGTGCTCGACAAGGCACGTGAACTGTCAGGCGAAGTGGTCAAGAAGCTTGGCGACTCCAATGAGCTGGCAGGCCGCATCTACGAGTCCTACACCACCTTCGAAGGCAAGGTCGAGAAGTGGCACGAAGTCTCCGAACAGGCCTTCCTGAACGCCCGTAATCCGGAAGGCATTCAGTAACGAGTCCCTGCTTTACCTGCGCCGCTCTCCCGCGCGAGACGGCGCAGGCCTGTCATCCAATGCTTGCGGCCGCTCCCATGGGAGCGGCTTTTTTGGGTCTACGCGATCAGCTCTCGAGCAGGAAGGTCACCGGCCCGTCATTGAGCAGCGAGACCTGCATGTTGGCCCCGAAGCGTCCGGTCTCGATTCCCACGCCAAGCTCCTCCCCGCGTTCACGCGCCTTGTCGACCAGATACGCGAACAACCGCTCGCCTTCCGCCGGCGGCGCTGCCGAGGAGAAACTGGGACGCATGCCACTGCCGGTGTCCGCCGCCAGCGTGAACTGCGAGACCAGCAGCAGACTGCCACCCGCCTGCTGGACGTTGAGATTCATCTTGTCGTTCTCGTCGCCAAAGACACGGTAGTGCAGCAGCTTGTGCAGCAGCTTGTCGACGCGCGCCTCATCATCGCCCTTCTCGACCCCCACCAGCACCAGCAGACCGCCCGCGATGGCGCCGACCGTCTCGTTCTCCACCACGACCTGTGCCTGGGTGACGCGCTGGATCAATGCTCGCATGCCACTTGCTCCTTCAAGAGATGAATGATGATGAGCAGGAGCATACCAGACGCGAACGCCCCGCAGGCCGAGTCTGCGGGGCGTTCGTGATGCGCATGTCCAACGAGCCGTATCGGTGGCTAGCTGGCCAGGCCGGGCAGGAAGAGCGCGATCTGCGGGAACAGCATCAGCAGCACAGTCGCCAGCAACAGCAGGGCAATGAAGGGTGGCGTGCCACGGATGACCTCCATGTAAGGCTTCCGGAACACCGCCACCGCCGTGAAGATGTCACAGCCGAAGGGTGGCGTCGCCGAACCGATCGCCGCCTGCAGGGTGACGAGGGTACCGACCAGCACCGGGTCCAGTCCGGCGGCATCGACGGCCGGGGCAAATACCGGCGCCAGAATCAGGATCACCACGATGGGATCGACGAACATGCAACCGACGAAATAGGCCACCGCGATCACCGCCAGCAGCGCCAGGGCGTGTTCTGACAGGTACGGGATGTACCCGCCGAGAATGGCATCCGGGATCTTGGCGAACGAGATCATCCACGAGAAGCCGGCGCCCGCCGCCACCAGAATGAATACCACCGCGGTGATCAGACCGGTGGAGAAGGCCACGCCGGGCAGGTCCTTGAGCGTGACGCCACGGTAGATGAGCATCTCGAGAATCAGCGCATAGATCACCGAGACCGTGGCGGCCTCCGTCGGCGAGAACATTCCCGAGTAGATGCCGCCGATGATGATCACCGGGAAGCCGGCGGGCAGACTGGCGCGCTTCAATGCCTTGAGGCGCGCAGGCCAGTCCGCCTTGGGCTGCGGCGCGATGCCCAGCTTCCACGACTTCCACATGCAGTAGAGCGAGAACAGCACCAGGATCATCAGCCCCGGACCGATACCGGCGATGAACAGATCCCCCACCGAGGTACCGGTCGCGACGCCATAGATGATCATGCCGATGGACGGCGGAATCAGCAGCGCGATGTCAGAGGCATTGATGATCAACGCGATGGTGAACTTGTCGCTGTAGCCGGCTTCCAGCAGCCGCGGGCGCAGCGGGCGCCCCATCGCGACCACTGTGGCCTGGGTGGAGCCGGACACCGCGCCGAACAGGGTACAGCCCAGCGCGGTGGTCACCGGCAGACCGCCACGCCAGTGGCCGACGAAACGCTCGACCACATCCAGCAGACGCTGGGCGGTGGAGCCCTTGAGCATGATATCGGCCGCCAGAATGAACATGGGGACCGCCGTCAGTACCACCGGCTGCAGGCCACCGATCATCTGCTGGATCACCAGCTCTGGCTTGAGAAAAGGGAAATCGCTGAACAACAAGAAGAAGGTGCCGACACTCAATGGCACCATCATGGGTACCCCAAGCAACAGCAGCCCCACCATCACGAGCAGAATCCACATCGCAGCTTCCGTCCCTGGGTCAATGTAGTGTGATCAATCACGAGCCCTGCAACACGCATCAGCCAAGGCATCTCTTGCCTTCACTCCCGCGCCACAGGCTCGCATCCGAAGTGGAAGAGACGTGCTAGAGCGCACCGCTGCCGTCGACTTCCTCGTTCTCGTCTATCTCCGCCGTACGCCACGACAGCCAGGCACCTTGTGCCAGCAGATTGCGCAGAATCGCCATCAGATACTGGAGGGCGCCCAGCGCCAGCCCCAGCGGGACCACGGCATAGAGTGCCGCCAGCGACCAGCGCAGCGACGGCGTGACACGCCCTGACCTGGCCAGGCTCTGCAGATAATCCACCGCCAGCCAGGCCAGGTAGGCCAGCAGCGCACAGGTGATGACCTGTCCGGCGATCAACAGCACCTTGCGCAACCACGGCGGCATGAAGTCCAGCAGTGCCGTCACGCGGATATGGCGTCCGGCGCGCGCGCCGTAGCTGATGCCGAGAAAGGTCAGCCACAGCTGCAGGATCTGCATCAGCTCTTCGGTGAACGGCAGGCTGTAGTTGAAGACGTTGCGCCCGATCACATTGGCGATACTGGCCGTCGCCATGCCCAGCACGCACAGCGCGATCAGCCAGCGCTCGACGTGTGCCAGGCCCTGATCACCGCGTTCGAATATCGCCGCCAGGCGGCGCAGCGGTGCAGGCAGATGTGCGAGGGGATCCTGAGCGCCTTGTGCCTCGGCCGGGGTGGGCCGGGTCTCATCAGCGGGGGGAGACTTGGAGGGGGGCGAATTCATGAAGCGGCTTCCTGTTGATGTGGCTTCCTGCCAGGCAGGCTTTCTGTCAGGCGACGCAAGCACAGCGATTTGCGCCACGCCGTCTGAATTTGCCAGTACGATCCATTGAAATTTTCCGAGACACCGCCGTGATTTTCACTTTGGTGAGTCATGATCTAGCTTTATTGACGGTGCCCTTTATTAGCGACACTACGAACCAGCACGCGGACTGCCTCTACCGAGCCATCTGGCAGGGCATGCCACCGACCCGGAGCAGGAGTCATCGAGTACCAGAATCTCATGCGGACAGGCTCAGCCTATTCATAATAAATTCTAATCACACTATCCGATTTGGTAATTTTTTTATTATATTAAGAATGGCAATATTATCTAAATGATGCAAGTTGCACGCCGGGTTCGCCCCATACCACCCGGCGCTGATGGAAATCACACAAGGAGAACAAGATGACGATGCAATGGAACCCGTCACCCGAGCAGAATCGCGAGACGCCCAGAACTCCTGTTCACCTTTCTCGTCTTGCCGCGCTCCTCAAGGGAGGCGCCCTCACGGCCGGCCTCGGCATGGCGGCACTGGCCTCCGCGGGCGTACAGGCTGACACCTGGCGTTTCGCACTGGAGGAAGTCTCCGGCAGCGTGCAGGATGCCTACGCTCAGGAATTCAAGAAACGCATCGAAGAGGCCTCCGGCGGTGACATCGATGTCGAGATCTACCCCTACGGCGCGCTGGGTACCTCCTCACAGCTCACCGAACTGGTGCAGAGCGACGCCATCCAGCTGACCTTTGCGTCACCGGGTCACCTGGCCTCGGTGATTCCTGAATCAGGCGTCTTCACGCTGCACTTCCTGTTCTCCGACGACAACGCCGTCAATGAAGAGGTGCTCGGCAACTCCAAGGCCATCGACATGCTGTCCGAGGCCTACACCGAGCAGAACCTTCAGCTGCTGGGCGTGATTCCGGAAGGCTGGATGGTCTGGACCGGCAACCGTGACATCGAGACGCCTGAGGACATGAAAGGCTTCAAGATTCGCACCATGACGTCACCGATTCTGGTGGAGAGCTATCGCGCCTATGGCGCCAACCCGACGCCGCTGCCGTATTCGGAAGTCTATTCCGGCCTGCAGCTGGGGCAGATAGACGGCCAGGTGAACCCGGTGTTCGCCATTCAGGAAATGAGCTTCTATGAAGTTCAGGACTACATGATCCAGGCCAAGCAGGCGCAGTTCATCACCACGCTGGTGGCCTCCAGCGATTTCTATTCCGGTCTGGATGACGAGCAGCAGCAGATGCTCGACAAGGTCACCAACGAGATGCGCCCGTATATCTTCGAGAAGCAGGAAGAGTACAACGCGGACCGTCTCGAGAAGATCAAGCAGGACAGCGACATCAAGATCATCACGCTGAACGACGAGCAGCGTGAAGCCTTCCGTCCGGTCGGCGAGAAAGGCTGGGAGGTCTTCCGGGAGCAGGCCGGCGAGCGCGGCAGCAAGATCCTCGACACGCTGCAGGCCGACATCAAGGCGGCAGAAGCCAAGTAAGCCGCAGCATTGGCCAGCGAGTTGCCACGGGAGACCTTCCTGACGGCAACGATGGCCGTGTCAGATGACAAGACGCCCCTGCCGGGTAACCGGCAGGGGCGTCTTGATGAGGCAGGGCTCGCCATGGGCGCGAGCCGCCCGGAAGTTCAGAGGCTGACGGCTAACGCCCCAGCAGTTGTGAACGAAAGTCGTCGCGCGCGGGGGAGTCGCCAAGCCAGATCGCGAACACCCCGTTGGCCAATGCCAGCGAAGCGCTCTCGAAGAGCAAGGTATCGTTGAGCGCCAGCGTCAGCCGTCCCTTGCCACCCTCCTCTGCCTGCCATTCCAGCGCATAGCGATCTCCCGGCGACACGTCCCGATAGGCTGCATTGAAGCGCGACAGCTCCGCCTCGATCGCCGCGAAATTCGCTTCGGAAAGATTCTGGCGCACGCCCCTGGTGGTCGCCTTGGCGAAGTCAGCCGCCTCGATGGCATGGAAATACTCCAGCACCAGACGTCGCGAGACATCGCTGAGTGGTGCAGGCCGCGGCCGCCGGGCATCCTGATAATAGCCACCGACGTAGGCGTCCCATACCAGATAGGTAAACAGCCCGGTACCGATCAGCTCAAGCGGCTGGCCGCCTTGCGTCTCGGCCTGATCCGCGAAGGTCACTCCCTGTATCTCGGCGGCAAACGCCCAGGAGGGAAGCATGGCAAGCACTCCAGCCATCAGGCTGGTGCGCAACCACCGAGACGAGAAAGCCCTTGGCAAGGGCAGGCGAATCCGGGAGCGGGACATGGCATCGACTCTTCAAGGAAGTGACAGGGAGGCGTTCCTCTCACGCGCGAGGGGTCAGCTCAGGCTCTCGCGACGCACGGTCTCACCAGAGTGCGTGAAAGTGGTGCACGGGGCCACGCCCCTTGCCGACATTCAGCTGATCCGAGGCACGCAGCGCCCCCAGCAGCCATTCCCGCGATTCCTCCACGGCTCTCGTCAGTGACAGCCCCTGCGCCAGGCGCGCCGTGATCGCCGAGGACATCGAGCAGCCGGTGCCGTGCAGGTTGTCGGTCTCGATCCGTGGCGCGCACAGCCATTGCTCACCGGCATCACTGACCAGCAGGTCATCGCAGGCCTGGCCCTCCAGTGCGCCCCCCTTGATCAGAACAGCATTGGCACCGCGTGCGCGCAACTCACGCGCGACCTGAGGCATGTCCTCCCGCCCGATCAGACGGCGCTCGCCCAGCAGCACCGCCGCTTCATGCAGGTTGGGCGTGATGATGTCCGCCAATGGCACCAGATGCTCTGCCACCGCCTGGATGGCCGCGTCATTGACCAGCGCATCGCCGCTCTTGGCCACCAGCACCGGGTCGAGCACGATCCAGCGCGGGCGACGCTGACGGAGCCTGTCCGCCAGCAGCTCCACGACGGCCGGGTCCGCGACCATGCCGATCTTGATGGCGATGATATCGAGATCATCCAGCACGGCATCCAGCTGTGCTCCGATGAAGGCGCACGACACCGGCTCGACGCTGCGCACGCCACAGGTATTCTGGGCGGTCAGTGCCGTGATCACGCTGGCTCCATACGCCCCCAGCGCGGAGAATGTCTTGAGATCCGCCTGAATGCCGGCCCCGCCCGATGGGTCTGAGCCGGCAATCGTCAGGACGCACGGAATATGCATGCACGAGACTCCCGGAAAATGACATGAATTTGCCAACAGCATACCCGAGCGGCGAGGGGAAGAAAGCCACCCAGCTGCCTCACCCTCGGCTCGGCCCCTGCGGATCAGGAAAATCGCGGCATGGATGACGTGGTCGCCCTGCTGTCGCTGGGCCTGATAGCACTGGCCAGCGCCACGCTGCTGCCGGGCGGGTCGGAAGCCGCATTGGCGGGGCTGTGGTGCGAGGGGGTCGCCCCATGGGCGCTATGGCTTGCCGCAACGCTTGGCAACACGCTGGGCAGCCTGATCAATGTCGCCCTGGGACGCGGTGCACGGCGTCTGCGGACTCGTCGCTGGTTCCCGGTCTCGCGGCGAGCGCTGGCGCGCGGCACGCTGTGGTATCGCCGCATCGGTGCCTGGAGCCTGCTGCTCAGCTGGGCACCCGTGATCGGTGACCCCTTGACGGTGCTGGCAGGCGTCTTCCGCCTGCCCTGGTGGAAGAGCGTGCTGTTGATCCTGGTCGCCAAGGGCGGCCGCTACGCCCTGCTGCTGGTGATCGCGGACCACTGGCTGACCCCCTGGTGTACGTGAATCACCCGTCAGGCCACGCGCACAGGCCGCCCATGCACGAGCCACAGGAGCCACAGGAGCCACAGGAGCGTGCTATGCTGACAGCTGCTATGCTGCACTGCACAATTCGTGTTCGCTTTCATTGCCACAAGCCGATCACCTGCCAATCAGGTAGCCGAGGCCGTGCAGGCCATCAGCGTGGCGCTACCGGAAAGGAGAAGGTTTCATGCGTGATACATCCTGCGACTTCTGCGCTGACGCGCTCAATATTCTGGTCCTGCAAGGCGGCGGTGCCCTTGGCGCCTACCAGATCGGCGTGTTCGAGGCACTGGCAGAGGCCGGCATCCAGCCCGATTGGGTCGTCGGGACCTCGGTCGGTGCCATCAATGGCGCACTGATCGCGGGCAATCCGGATGGCGAGCGCCTCAAGGCCCTCGAAGCGTTCTGGTATGGCATCGCGCAACCGGCCAACAGCCTCGGGCCGGCCTTCCACCCCTGGGAGCGCAGCGTCGCGCGCTCCTCCGCCATGCTGTGGGGTATCCCGGGCTTCTTCCGTCCGCGCCCCCTGTGGACAGTTCCCATCTGGCAGAGCTTCTTCGGCGAACCGCCCAGTCTCTACGACACCGAACCGCTGGGAGACACCCTCAATCGCCTGGTGGACTTCGAGCGCCTCGACGCCCGTCACCCGGAGAACGTGCGGCTATCGGTCGGGGCGGTCAATATCGGCAGCGGCGCATTGCGTTACTTCGATTCGTCACAAGAGGCGCTGGATCACCGCCACATACTGGCCAGTGGTGCCCTGCCGCCGGCATTCCCGCCGGTGTGGATCGACGGTCAGGCCTACTGGGATGGCGGCCTCTACTCCAACACGCCGATCAGCTGGGTGCTGTCGGAGCGCGCGCACAGCGAGACGATCGTCAACTGCTACGTCATCGACCTGTGGAGCGCCTACGGGAAGGTGCCGGAAACCTTGCAGGAAGCCCAGCTACGCGAAAAGGACATCCAGTACTCCAGCCGCGCCGGTGAGCATCTGCATCTGATGGAAGAGAATCAGGCACTGCGCATGGGCCTGGAGCACTTGGCCGACCTGCTGCCGGAAGACCTGCGCCAGTCTCAGGAAATACACGACATTCTGGCCATGACCCAGCAACCGTCCATCAATGTCGTGCGTCTGCTGGCGGCGGCCCGCCCCGACGAGACCTCACTCAAGGATATCGATTTCTCGCGTGCGACCATCGATTCACGTCGTCGCAGCGGCTATGGGGACATGCATGAGGTGCTGAACCGCTGCGAGCAGTTCGATCCCCTGCCGCGCAACATCGGGGTCATCGTCCGCAACTTCACCCGCAACTCGCGGGGTGAGCTGATCAGCCTGTCAGCCCCGGATGTCCCCCCGACGGAGAGCGAAGAGGAGGGTCTGCCGAGCCAGGCCAGCGGCCGCTGAGGCAGCGGCCTCACTCATGTGCCAGCGCCGCGCCGAGCCGCAGGCACTCGTCACGCGTCAGCTCCCGCCAGTCCCCCACCGCGAGTCCGGCGACACTCAGCCCCGCCACCGACTCGCGGTGCAGCCACACCACGCGATTGCCCAGAGTGCGCCACAGTCGCTTGACGTGATGGTGGCGCCCTTCGTGCAGCGTCAGGCGCGCCTCGTCCGCGGCCAGAAACTCGAGCCGCGCGGGCAGCGTCGGCCGAGCGTCATTGGCGAGCAGGACGCCCTGCGCCACCCGCGAGATCGCCTCGGCCTGCGCCGCCTCCGACAGCGGTTGCTCCAGCCCCATGCGGTAGCGCTTGGCGGGCCCATCCAGTCCGGCATCGCTGATGCGTGACGAGACATCACCGTCATTGGTCAGCAGCAAGGCACCGGTCGTGGCGCGATCCAGTCGTCCGACGTGATGGATTTCCTCGAGCCAGCCGTCATCCTCTCCACGTGATTCAAGCGAATCGCGCAGCACATCGATGACGGTGGGATGTTCGGGGTCATGACAGGCCGTCACGACCCCGGCAGGCTTGTTGAGCAGCACATGGCGTGGACGACGTGGCGCCTGCAGGCGTATCTCGCCTGGCGTCGCGTCATTGTCCGCCAGCGTATCGGCTGTCAGCGCGATGGCATCGAAGGGACCGACCTCGTGCAGCGGATCGCGGACCGTCTGGCCATTGATCCGCACACGCCCCGCCGCCAGCGCACGCAACGCCAGGCGGCGATTGAGCTGCGGCTGGCGCGTCAGCCAGCGATCCAGCCGCATGCTTCAGTCCGCCGCCTTGAGCTGGGCTTCCATCTCTTCCAGCGCTTCCTGGGCCTCGAACCATTCGGCTTCGGCGTCCTCGAGACGTCCCTTGATCTCGCCCTGACTGGCCAGCAGCCGGGTCAGTTCGCTCTTGCGGTCCGCCTCATAGAGCGTGGCATCGCCCAGCGCTTCCTCGACCTTGTCCAGCTCCCCCTGCGCCTTGCTCATCTTCTGCTCGGCCTTGTCGCTGAGCTTCTTGAGCGGGCGCAGCTTCTCGCGCAGCTCGGCGGCCTGACGACGCGCTTCCTTGCGGTCCGGCGTGCGCGTGCCCTCGCTGCCAGCCTCGGCATCCTTCTGGGCGCGCGCCTCACGCCGCTCGCCCTCGACCCGCGCCTTGAGCCAGGCACGATAGTCGTCAAGATCGCCATCGAAGGGCGTCACGCGGCCATCGGCGATGCACCAGAATTCATCCACGCAGGCGCGCAGCAGGTGACGGTCGTGGGAGACCAGAATCACGGTGCCTTCGAAGGTCGCCAGCGCATCGGTGAGCGCCTCGCGCATGTCGAGATCCAGGTGGTTGGTCGGCTCATCCAGCAGCAGCAGATTGGGCTTCTGCCACGCGATCAGCGACAGCGCCAGGCGTGCCTTCTCGCCACCGGAGAACGATTCCACCGAAGCGTACACTTCATCCCCATGGAAGCCGAAGCTGCCGAGGAAGGTGCGGATCTCCAGATCCCCGGCCCCCGGCGAGAGACGCAGCACATGATTGAAGGGAGTCGAGGTCAGGTCGAGCCCATCGACCTGGTGCTGGGCGAAGTAGCCGATGGCCAGATGCTCGCCGGCGGTGCGCTGGCCTTCGACCAGAGCCAGTTCACCGGTGAGCGCCTTGATCAGGGTCGACTTGCCCGCGCCGTTGGGGCCGAGCAGGCCGATGCGCTGGCCCGGCAGCAGCGAGAAGCGCACCCCGGACAGCTGCGGCGGCTGACCGGGATAGCCGATCACCGCACGGTCCAGTCCCAGCAGCGGATGGGAGATCTTGTCAGAGCAGGGAATCGTGAAGTGGAACGGCGAATCGGCCTTCACCGCTGCCGTCTCCTCCATGCGCTCCAGCATCTTCAGGCGACTCTGGGCCTGGCGTGCCTTGGTGGCCTTGGCCTTGAAGCGACGCACGAAGTCCTCGATCTCGGCGCGACGCGCCATGGTCTTCTCGTGCTCGGCCTGCTCACGCACCAGGCGCTCGGAACGCGTTCGCTCGAAGCGGCTGTAGTTGCCCTTGTAGACCACCAGCTTGCGACGATCGAAGTGGATGATGTGATCACACACCGCATCGAGGAAGTCACGGTCGTGGGAGATCAGCAGCAGCGCGCCGGGGTAGCGTGCCAGCCATTGTTCCAGCCACAGCAGCGCATCGAGATCCAGGTGGTTGGTCGGCTCATCCAGCAGCAGCAGGTCAGACGGCGTGAAGAGGGTGCGCGCCAGATTGGCCCGCATCCGCCAGCCCCCCGAGAAGGCCGCCAGCGGCTGACTGAGCTGGGCCTGGCGGAAACCGAGCCCGACCAGCAGCTGCTCGGCACGCGCACGCGCGGTGTAGCCATCGAGGGTGTCGAAGTGAGCGTGCAGCTCGGCCTGACGCTGATGCTCGCCGCTTTCTTCGGCGGCGGCCAGAGCCCGCTCCGTCTCGCGCAGCGCGTGATCCCCGTCCATGACGTAGTCGACGATCGGGCGCTCCAGCGCATCGATTTCCTGTGCCATGTGCGCGACCCGCACGCCACCGGCCAGCGAGACGCTGCCGCTGTCGGGGATCAGCTCACCGAGAATCAGCCCGAACAGGCTGGACTTGCCGGCCCCGTTGGGGCCGACGATGCCCGCCTTGTGACCGGCATGCAACGTCAGGTCCGCTTCGTCGATCAGCGGGGCTCCGCCGCGTTGCAGGGCGAGCTGGCGCAGTGCAATCATGACAACCTCGATCAGAAAATCCGGGGGCGTCGGCTCCCGCGCGCAGCATGCATGACCGCCGTGAACCACAGGCATGACCGCCGTGAACCACAGGCTTGACCGCCATGAACCACAGGAAAGCCGACTTGATGGGCGCACATTCTACCGGATTGTGGGACTACGCGCTGTCCCTCTACGCACAGCCTGCTCCTCAGGGCCTGCCCTACGACCAGGAAGATGGCGCAGGGCCGACTGACGTGATGAGTGCCTGTCTGCTGTTGCAGGACGAGGCCGGTCTCGATGTCTGCGAGCTTCTATGGATTCACTGGCTGGCCGCACGCGGTGTGGCGCTGGACGCCTCGCCGTGCCTGATGCTCGGTGAGGTGCGTGACTGGCAACGCGGGATGACCGTGACACTGCGCGAGCGTCGCCGACAGCTCAAGCAGCACCTGATGGAGCCAACCGACACGCGAAGCGCGACCACCACACGCCGGCTGGAAACGCTGTATCAGCAATTGAAAGCCTGTGAACTGTCGGCGGAGCAGGAAGCGCTGGCACGCCTGGAAGCCCTCAGCCCTCCGGCCCATGCTCCCACGTCACCTTTCATGTCATGCCATGACCCCCGACGCGCCTTCCTGCAGTCGCTGCGACAGCTTACCGGTCAGGCGTCGCTCGACGAGGGCGACGACAGCATCGCACGTGCCCTGCACCTGCTGGCCACGAGCCGCGCCGGGCGAAGCTCGTCTCAACCCTAATGGCAGATGCGGAACTTGTACGCGACTGTTAGAGTCCCAGTAGCACCGGAGCATCAGCATGGTCATGCCACGCTGCGTGCCGCATATGCGTTTCGGGCCCGTCTCAGGCCCATCCCATCCTGAAGGAGTTTTCATGAAACAGCTGGTTAGTGCCGTCGCGCTCGGCGCCCTCCTGGTTACCCCGTTCAGCTTTGCCGCCGACGACAGCCTCTCTGACGACCAGGCACAGCTCAGCTACGGCATCGGTGCGACACTGGGCAAGAGCCTGTCTCAGGACATCACTGATCTTGACCTGGATGCCTTCACGCAAGCCGTGCGTGACGTCTATGCCAAGGGCGACATGAAGATGAGCGATCAGGAAATTGCCGATGCGCTCTCGAAGTTCCAGCAGAAGAAGATGGAAGAGCAGCAGCAGATGGCCGAACAGCAGGCGGCCGACAACAAGGCGGCCGGTGACAAGTTCCTCGCCGAGAACGCCAAGCAGGATGGCGTGAAGACCCTGGATTCCGGCCTGCAGTACAAGGTGCTGAAATCCGGTGACGGCGAGAGCCCGGACGCGGAAGACACCGTCAAGGTGAACTATGAAGGCAAGCTGCTGGACGGCACCGTCTTCGACAGCTCCTACCAGCGTGGCGAGCCGGTCAGCTTCAAGGTCAACCAGGTCATCAAGGGCTGGCAGGAAGCGCTGCAGGAAATGAGCGTCGGGGATACCTGGATGCTCTACATCCCGGCCGACCTCGCCTACGGCAAGGCTGGCACTGGCGGCCCGATCGGCCCGAACGAGACGCTGACCTTCAAGGTCGAGCTGCTCGACGTGACCAAGGCAGATGCCGCGAAGTAATCCCTGACACGCGAATGCGCACCGTCAGCCAAGAAAAAGCCGCCCTCAGGGGCGGCTTTTTCATTGTGCAGGAGGCATCCCGCGACGGGACAGGCAGCGTGAAACGGGCCTCCAGGTGAGCGATCTGCCTGTGGATAATTCTGTGGGGAAGCTATTGACCACAGGTTGACAACCGGCCGTGATACATGGCAACTCAGCGGCCGTCAGGGGTGGCGGCAAAGTGAACACTGACTCCCGAAATCGGCAATGTACGCCTTAACTTGTTGATTTTGTTGAAATACAAAAGTCTGCCTTCAAAAACAGCAGGTTGCTGAAAGATGGCGGAATGATTATCCACAATTCTCGTCACAGGCTCTTGCCAACTTGTGGACAATGTGTATTTCCCTCGTGTCCGAGACGCACATGACAGCACGACAAGGAGACGTCAGGGAGCGGTCTCGCTCAGCACGCGAGTCAGGCCGGCCCGAATGCCGGCCGCGCCTGGCGTGAAGGGAATGCGATCGTAGATGCGCCCCTGCGCGGAGACGAGATACAGCGCCGCACCATGATCCACGGTATAGCCCAGCGCGGAATCCGGGGCATCGACACGCCGATGACTGACCCCGTAGCGACGCGCGATCTCGGCCAGTTCGGTATCGCTGCCCGTGACCCCGATGAAACGCGGACCAAAGTGCCCGGCATAGGTGGCAAGACGTGCTGGCGTATCACGCTCAGGGTCCAGAGAGACAAGCACCGGTACCACGCGAGCGGCCGCCGACGCCGGCAACTCGGTCAGCACCTGGCGCAGGGCCGCCAGCGTCATCGGGCAGACATCCGGACATTGGGTATAGCCGAAATAGAGTGCCACCACCGGCGTGGCATCCGGTGGTGCGGCCTCCCCCATGCTGACCTCGGCGAGCCGGAAGTCGCCCCGTGCCGATGTCAACTGGATGGGCCCGCCAAGGCTCGCCCACGCCTGCATGCCGGACACCGGCGCCGACGGTCGGTGAAGGGCCTGCCATGTCACCCCCGCCCCCACCAGTGCCACGACACCCACCACGCCCAGCATCAGCCAGCGCAGGGTCTGCCTGTTCTCCTCCTGCATGCCTGGACTCCTTGTCAGTGGTGGCCTGCCGGTCAGACGCCTCACGCCTCGCCGCGCGCTAGCTGTCTCGCCGGACGCTTCTTTCGTCAGGGGAGAACAGCTGGTTGACCGAGCTTTCGAGCTGCTCCGCTGTGGAGGCAGGCGGATGGCTGTCAAAGTCGAACCAGCTGCCCAGGCGGCCACGTTCAGTGGTCACGATCACCTGTGCTCGCCATGCCATGGTGGCACTGCTGCAGAAACCGAGCTGTCCTTCCCCCGACCAGTGCTGACGTGCCTGCGTCGGCGCATCCCGGGTGGTCAGCAGACTGCGCTTGACCCCCATGTCCATGTGGCGACCGATGAAATCGACCTCCACGCCCTCGGGTGCCACATCTTCAGTGATCACCCGGATACCCAGCGGCGTCAGCGGGCTGATGTCACCATCGAGTGCGAGCGTGATACGCCCGAAGCGCCCCAGCTCGGCACTGCAGGGCGCATGGCTGAGTTCGCAGGACTGGTTGGGGGCGAACCAGGTGACCTTGCCGTTGCTGCCGTCACGTACAAGGTAGTAGTCGATCAGGTAATAGAGCGATACGACGATGGTGAGCAGCGTCACCATGATCAGCAGGTTGAGCAAGGGCGGGCGGGCATTTTCTTCTTCGGCGCGATACATGGCGGTTCCGATGACAATCCGGCAGCACGCCGGAACAGGAGGAGACAGTCGCGTGGCAAACAGGTCGACAGGTTAAGACACATGAATGAATGCGCAGGTGAGCCACTCATGACAAGCTTATCAGGCCCCCCGGTGGGCGCAGCCGCCGAGACATCGTGTCACGTCGAGGCACGAGACGTTCTTGGCCACGACGCCCCATCCGCACCGTGAGCACGCCCAGGAGACAGAATGGCAAGTGTACAACAGGCGCTCGGTCCTCTCTTCCTGCTCATCGTCGCGGGCGCCTTGCTGGGCTGGAAGCGCTTCCCGGGCGAGGGGTTCTGGAGCGAGCTGGAACGCCTCATCTATTACGTGCTGTTCCCTGCCATGCTGATGTCCACCCTGGCGCGCGCTGACATGGCCAGCGTCCCGGTCATCCCTCTGGCCTGCGTGATGCTGGGCTCGATGCTGCTGTTCGCTGCCGCGCTGTGGCTGGGGTGGCGTCATGCCCCCGACTGGCTGAGCCGCCAGCTGGGCGATGCCGCGTCCTTCACCTCACTCTTCCAGGGCAGCATCCGCTTCAACAGCTACGTCGGCGTGGCCGGCGCGGCAGCGCTGCATGGCAGTGCCGGTGCGACCGTCGCGGCGGTGGCGCTGGCCCTGATGGTGCCAGCGGCCAACCTGCTGTGCGTATTGGCGTTCATCGGCGCCGGCACTCTGGGTGACGGCGGACTGCTGCGCTCACTCAAGGCGCTGACCCGCAACCCTCTGGTGCTGGCCTGTCTGGCGGGAACGGCGCTCAATCTCAGCGGCATCGGCCTGCCGGGCTGGAGCGGCGATGCGCTGACATTGCTGGGGCGCGCGGCGTTGCCACTGGGATTGGTGGCGGTAGGCGTGGCGCTGCGACCACGAGTACTGATGAACAGTGGCAGCGTGGCATGGCTGGCGAGTCTGCTGAAGCTGCTGGCGATGCCGGCATTGGTGGTGGGGCTGTGCGCCGGCGTTGGCCTGACTGGCGTGGCACGCGATGTCGCCATCCTGTTTGCCGCGCTGCCCACTGCTACGTCAGCCTACATCCTGGCGCGCCAGCTGGGTGGCAATGCCGAACTGATGGCGGCGCTGATCACCGCGCAGACGCTGCTGGCGATGTTGACCCTGCCCCTGTGGCTGGCGACCTGACGAAGGCTCCGTCGCGGCTCGCGACCTGAGGGCTCTCGGCATGAACCGCACACAAGAAAAAGGGCATCCCAGATGAGGATGCCCAAGACCGTGACTAGCTTGATGAGGAGAAACTCCGCAGCGGGGGCCTGACTCCGCCGCCGCGGATGGGCTTGCGCCCTGCGATGTCTGCCCGGACACCGCACAGACAAGATAATCATTCTCATTTGCTTTTGCAAGCCAAATGCGAAGAATTTCTATTTACGCCGCGCCTTGTGCCTCCTCGCGCGTGAACACTCTCAGTTCCGCGTGCAGCTCGACCGCCAAGGCCGTCATGGCTTCGGCTCGTGCCAGACCATCACGCTCGGCACGATACAGATGCGGGGTCATGGTCAGCAGATCCCGGATCTGCTCATTGCTGGTCAATGAAAGCCCTGCATGCAGATGCTCGACCTCCCCCTCCACCACGAAACCTGCGGCTTCAGCGGCCATCACCCCGGCCTCGCCACGCGCGGGCTTCAGCTCCCGGTAGAGAATTCTGCGCAACGCCAGCAGGTGCTCGGCTCCCGCCTCCAGCAGCACCACATGGCCCCCGGGCTTGAGGACACGAGCGAACTCCTGCCAGACGGGGAAGCCGAAGGCGCAGATCACCACATCCACACAGGCGTCTTCCAACGGCAGTGCCGCGTTGGTGCCCACCAGCCAGGCGGCATCGCGTGACTGCTTCGCTGCCGCCAGCACCGCGTGCTTGGAGATATCCAGTCCCGCCGCCGTCAGCGAGCGCCGCTGCTCATCGGCAGCGCCTGCCAGCTGACGCAGATAGAAGCCTTCCCCACAGCCGGCATCCAGCACGGCCAGCGCACTTGCCTGCCCTGCCAGCGCCAGCACTCGTCGTGCCAGCGCCGAGGCGAGAGGCTGATAGCCGCCGAGGGCGAACAGCCGCTGGCGAGCGCTGACCATCGCCTTGCTGTCGCCGGGGTCCAGACTGCGCTTGCGCTGCACCGGCAGCAGATTGACGTGCCCCTGACGCGCGATATCGAAGCGATGACCATCGGCGCAGCACCAGCTCTGGCCATCTCGCATCAGCCGCTGGGCATCCAGTGGGCAGGTCAGGGTCGTCAGTGGCGTCATGGTCGGCCGGTCAGCCGGCTCAGGGGTGGGCGTCGTCATGGTCATCAGCTCTCGGGACAAGGTGGGAAGAGAAAGGCAAAAGCGGCGGGTCTCAGACGCAAGCGGCCACCCGAAGGCGGCCGCGATGCAGCATCGTGATGATGCCGCCACTGCGCACGAGGCGCGAATCAGTCCTGCTTGACGAAGATCAGGTCCCACACGCCGTGACCGAGGCGCTCGCCGCGCTGCTCGAACTTGGTCAGCGGACGGAAATCCGGACGCGGCACATAGGGGGCGCTCTCGGCCGGAGCCGTGTTGACGAAGCCCGGTGCCTCGGCCATCTCTTCGGCCATGGCCTCGGCGTAGTTCTCCCAGTCGGTGGCCATGTGGAAGTGACCGCCCGGCTTGAGCACACGACGCACCAGCTCGACGAAGGCCGGCTGCACGATGCGACGCTTGTGGTGTTTCTTCTTCGGCCACGGGTCCGGGAAGAACAGCTGGAAGGTATCGGCACACCCCGCCGGCACGCAGTCAGCCAGCACTTCCAATGCATCGTGACGATAGACGCGCAGATTGGTCAGACCCAGCTTGTCGACATCATCCAGCAGCTTGCCGACACCCGGGGCATGCACCTCGATCCCGATGAAGTCGGTGCCCGGATTGGCCTGAGCCTGCTCGCACAGCGACTTGCCCATGCCGAAGCCGACCTCGATCACCAGCGGCGCACGGCGACCGAACAGCGCCTCGAGGTCCAGCTCGCCCTGCTCGTGACGCAGGCCAAGGCGCGGGAAGACCTCTTCGAGCCCGCGGGTCTGGGCCTGTGTCATGCGCCCACCGCGGATCACGTAGCTCTTGATGCCACGCTTGCGGGCGACGGCTTCATCCGCCACGGAAGGGGTCGCTTGCGCGCTTTCGTTCTGCACGCTCTCGTTCTGCACGCTCTCTTGCTGCGCATCGTCAGCAGGAGCAGGAGTGGACGTGTCGTCCTGCGGCTTGGAAGTCTCGTCAGTCATGGGGTCATCTTGGTCTTTGCATGAGCGATGCGCGAGCATCGGATTCGAATAATTCAGGAGGTCAGCCGGTGATCAGGCCGGCACCCGGCGAGGAAGCGCGCGCCGTCAGGCGAGTCGGCATGCGCCCTGCCAGGAAGGCACCACGGCCGGAGATCACGGCCTGGCGCATGGCGTCCGCCATCAGCAGCGGTTGGCGAGCATGGGCGATGGCGCTGTTCATCAGCACGCCATCACAGCCGAGCTCCATCGCGAAGGCCGCCTCGGACGCCGTGCCCAGCCCGGCATCCACCAGCACCGGCACGTTGGCGCGCTCGATGATCAGCGACAGGGTATGCGGGTTGAGGATGCCGAGGCCGGAGCCGATCAGCGAGCCCAGCGGCATGATGGCGCAGCAGCCGATTTCCTCGAGCTGACGGGCGACGATGGGGTCGTCGGAGGTATACACCATCACGTCGAAGCCATCGGCGACCAGCTCCTCGGCGGCCTTGAGGGTCTCGACGATATTGGGATACAGCGTGTCCTGATCGCCCAGCACTTCCAGCTTGACCAGATTGTGGCCATCCAGCAGTTCACGCGCCAGCTTGCAGGTACGCACCGCGTCACGCGCGTTGTAGCAACCGGCGGTATTGGGCAGGAAGGTATAGCGACTGGGCGACAGCACGTCGAGCAGATTCGGCTCATCGGCATTCTGGCCCAGATTGGTGCGACGCACCGCGAAGGTGACCACTTCCGCGCCGGAGGTCTCGATGGCGGAACGGGTCTCATCCATGTCCTTGTACTTGCCGGTGCCGACCAGCAGGCGCGAGGAGAACTCGCGACCGGCGACGACCAGCGGACTGTCACCGGCGACCTGGGTGACGGGGGCGTTAAGCGTCTGGGCAGAACTGTCTGTCATGATGACCTCATCGAGCTGGACGTGAGCGAGCGTGAAGTGAAAGCTATCGACCCTGGCAACGGGACGTTCAACCACCACCGATGGCGTGGACGATCTCGATGCGATCACCGGCCTGCAGAAGGGTGTCGGCGTGAGCGCTACGTGGCACGATGTCCTCGTTGCGCTCGACTGCCAGGCGGCGGCCCTGAAGTCCGAGACTCTCGACCAGAGCGGCGACTGTCATGGCATCCGCCACCACATGATCTTCACCGTTTAGCTGTATCTGCATGCTGTCCTCCCGCGAAAAGAGGCCGCCATTGTAGCGGCTTTACGTGGACAGGCGTAGGCACAACATCGTCGGTACGATATGCCCTCGCCACCTGCCCTCAAGGAATTTTCTCTCTATGCGTCACAACGACTCCCACTCCCGCCACTGGTGGCTGGCCATGGGCCTGGCCGGCATGTCCACCATCGCGCTGGGCGCCTTCGCCAGTCATGGCCTGCGCGGCACTCTGAGCGCGGACATGCTGCGCGTCTTCGAGACCGGCGTGCGCTATCAGATGTGGCACGTGCTGGCGGCGGTCGGCGTGCTGGCCTGGCGCTCGGTGCAGCCCCTGCGCGGACAGATGCTGACGCTGGGGCTGTGGGCGGCCGGGATGCTGCTGTTTTCCGGTTCACTGTATGCGCTGGCCACCACGGCGCGCACCCAGCTGGGCATCATCACGCCCATCGGTGGCTTGCTGCTGATCGCAGGCTGGCTGAGCCTGGCCGTCACCGGCTGGCGTCAGCGCGGCAGCGAGGAAAAGGATGCCAACAAGCTGTAGCGGGGCGATCCCCCCCACCACCTGCCGCTAGTCATCGCGATCCGGCAAGGCATAGGTTGCGGTCACGAGAGCGACCGGGTCCGTGTCGCCATGGCTGAACAGTTCGATCTCGCCCACGGCGAGACGCCGCCCGAGCTTGCGGAGGCGTGCGGTGGCCATCAGATCCCGGTCACCGCGGGCACGGCGCAGGAAATGGATGTTGAGATCACTGGTCACGGCCATCGGCTCCGGGCCGATCTCCCCCAGGATCGCGACATACAGACAGACATCGGCCAACGCCATCATCGCCGGACCGGAGACGCTGCCTCCGGGACGCAGATGCTCGTCCTCGATGGCCAGTCCCATGGTGGCCCAGCCATCCCCCACGGCTTCTATGGTGCCCAGGCGCTGGGGGAAGACATCATCGAGAAAGTCCTCGATGGCAGCAGCGTGCATGACGGGCATGACGTTCTCCTCGACAGGATGACTACGACAGATTGGTGGCACCGACACGCACAGGCGTGGTGACCAGGGATCGCCACACCATCGCGTTTCAGGCGCTGCAGTGGCTGAGCGGGCGCTGATCGTACGGTTGCGCGCTACTGGGGGCAAGGCTAGCGTCAAATGCCGCCTCGGGAAATATGGCATCGCCAGAAAGCACGACGACGGCTCGAGAGCCGCCGTCGTGCATGTCCAAGATCCGCATCCGCAGTGCCACGCTCATGGCGCAGCGCTGACGCTGCCTCAGTGAGCCTGCTGCTTCTTCTCGAGGCGGCGGCGATGCAGTACCGGCTCGGTATAGCCACTCGGCTGCACTCGTCCCTGGAACACCAGCTCGCAGGCAGCCTGGAAGGCGATGGAGCCCTCGAGATCCGCCGTCATCGCCTGATAGCTGGGGTCCGCAGCGTTCTGACGATCCACCACGCCCGCCATGCGCTCCAGCGTGTCCTGCACCTGGGCGTTGTCGACGATGCCATGATGCAGCCAGTTGGCGATGTGCTGGCTGGAGATGCGCAGCGTGGCGCGGTCTTCCATCAGGCCGACATCGTGAATGTCCGGCACCTTGGAGCAACCGGTGCCGTGATCGATCCAGCGCACCACATAGCCGAGAATCCCCTGGGCGTTGTTGTCCAGCTCGGCCTGGATCTCCTCGGCACTCCACTGGGGATCAAGCTCCAGCGGAATGGTCAGCAGGTCATCGAGACTGGCGCGCGGGCGACTGAGCAGGTCATGTTGCACGTCCTTCACCGAGACCTGGTGATAATGCAGCGCATGCAGCACGGCCGCGGTCGGTGACGGGACCCAGGCGGTATTGGCACCGGCGCGGGGATGGCCGATCTTCTGCTCCAGCATCGCCGCCATCAGGTCCGGCATCGCCCACATGCCCTTGCCGATCTGGGCGCGCCCCCGCAGACCGCATTCCAGCCCAATATCCACGTTCCACTTCTCGTAGGCCTGAATCCAGGCCGCCCCCTTCATGTCGCCCTTGCGCAGCATCGGACCAGCTTCCATCGAGGTGTGCATCTCGTCACCGGTGCGATCCAGGAAGCCGGTATTGATGAAGGCCACACGGGAGCTGGCCGCGGCGATGCAGGCCTTGAGGTTGACGGTGGTACGACGCTCCTCGTCCATGATGCCCATCTTGAGCGTGGAGTCCGGCAGGCCCAGCAGCTGCTCGACACGCGAGAACAGCTCGTCAGCGAAGGCGACCTCGGACGGACCGTGCATCTTGGGCTTGACGATGTAGACGGAGCCGGTGCGCGAGTTGCAGATACCGCCACGGCTGTCCTTGTCACCCTTGAGATCGTGCAGCGCGATCAGACTGGTGAAGATGGCATCCATGATGCCTTCCGGCGCCTCGCTGCCATCTTCCAGCAGGATGGCCGGGTTGGTCATCAGATGGCCCACGTTGCGGATCAGCATCAACGAGCGACCATGCAGCACGCGGGTGGTGCCATCGGCGCCGGTGTATTCACGGTCCGCGTTCAGCCTGCGCGTCATCTGGCGACCCTTCTTCTCCAGCGTCTCGGTCAGATCGCCCTTCATCAGGCCCAGCCAGTTGCGATAGACGGCCACCTTGTCGTCGGCATCCACCGCGGCCACCGAGTCCTCGCAGTCCATGATGGTGGAGAGCGCAGCCTCCATGATCAGGTCACTGACGTTGGCGGGGTCGGTCTTGCCGATGGGGTGCTCGGCATCGATCACGAGCTCCGCGTGCAGCCCGTTGTGCGCGAAGATGATCGCGCTTGGCGCGCTTTCGTCGCCGCGATAGCCGAGGAAGCGTTCCGGCGACTTGAGGCTCAGGTCACGTCCGCCGACCCGCACCAGCAGGTGGCCGTCACGAATGGAGTACCCCTCGCTGTCATGGTGCGTACCGCCAGCCAGCGGCGCGATGGTATCCAGCACCTGACGTGCGTAGGCCACCACCTTGGCACCCCGCACCGGGTTGTAGTCCTTGCCGCGCTCGGCGCCATCGTCATCACTGATCGCGTCGGTGCCGTAGAGGGCGTCATAGAGTGAGCCCCAGCGCGCATTGGCGGCGTTCAGGGCGTAACGGGCATTCATCACCGGCACGACCAGCTGCGGTCCTGCCTGTTGGCAGATCTCGCTGTCCACGTTGGCGGTGGTGGCCTCGACACTGGCCGGCTCGTCTTCCAGGTAGCCGATCTCCTTCAGGAAGGCCTTGTAGGCGGGCAGTTCGACCTTGCCGGGATGCTCACGGTGCCACTGGTCGATGCTGGCCTGCAGCTGTTCGCGCGTTTCCAGCAGCTCGCGATTGCGTGGCGCCAGCTCGTGCAGCAACGCATCGACGCCGGACCAGAAGTCGGCCGAGGCGATACCGGAACCGGGCAACGCTTCCTCCTCGATGAAGCGGTGCAGTCCGGCATCAATGGCCAGACGTTCAAGTTGAATGCGATCGGTCATGCGTGTGCTCTCCCTGGAAACGAATATCAACTGACGAACCGTACGTGGAATGAATCATCTGCCGGGCGGTTGTGGATCACTTCACCATACCCGATGCCGTGGCTGGCGGAAGCGGGGCTTTGACCAATGAACAAGAGGCTGAAACCGGATTACCGTGTTCTGGAAATGGCATGACGAATGCTGGCAGTTCGCGACACGCAGCCCTTGTATGAAGAAACACTGTTTTTTCCTATGGCTCACGACAGCTCCAGCCGCTAGCATGGCAGCATTATGGAGATCACCATGCCCGACTTCAGCGCACTGCTCGATTATGGCCCTTTCATTCGTCTGCCTGAGTGTCTGCCCGGTCAGACGACCAGCCCGCTGGCCTGTTACCTGAGCCACTATGGCCTGGATGAACTGCGCAGCGCACATGTCACCGTACATGCCGGACACCTCGATGCTGGCGATTTTCGCCTGTGGGCACAGCTGTGGACTCCCCCGAGTCCGCGCGGCACCATCTTCGTGGTGCATGGATATTTCGATCACCTCGCGCTGTATCGTCACCTGCTGGCCCACCTGCTGAAGCAGGGCTGGCAGGTCGCGCTGTGGGACCTGCCGGGGCATGGCCTGTCCTCCGGCGAGCCGGCTTCCATCGATGACTTCGGTGACTATGTCGGCTGCCTGCAGGCGTTTCAGGAGTACCTGGAAGTCCACGACCTGGC
Source organism: Cobetia sp. 10Alg 146 (assembly GCF_029846385.1). Lineage (NCBI taxonomy): Bacteria > Pseudomonadati > Pseudomonadota > Gammaproteobacteria > Oceanospirillales > Halomonadaceae > Cobetia > Cobetia sp. 10Alg 146. Next base: position 234,205 of record NZ_JARWKT010000005.1, on the reverse strand, counting down.
GCCGCATCCCTGGTTCGGGATCGGTCAGAGCACCGGCGGCTCCGTGCTGGCCACCGACGCCCTGATGCGTGGCAGTGACTCGCGCTGGCAGGGAATCGCGCTGCTCGCCCCGCTGGTCCGCCCCTGGGGGTGGCCGCAGTCCCGCTGGCTGCATAGCATGGCGCGCCCCTTCATCGACTCCATTCCGCGCAAGTACCGCGCGAATACCAATGACGCGGCGTTCTACGAGTTCCTGAGCACCAACGACCCGCTTCAGGCGGATCGACTCGCCGTGAAGTGGGTCTCGGCCATGCGCGCCTGGATTCCACGCCTGCAGGCCCTCCCGCCCTGCTCGCTACCCACCCTGATACTGCAGGGCGAACAGGACACCACGGTGGACTGGCAGTGGAATCTCGACGTGCTGGCCAGCAAGTTCCCCAACGCGCGGATTCATCGCCACCCCGAGGCGCAGCATCATCTGGTCAATGAGGCCGAGCCGATTCGCACGGCCTTGTTCGCCGAGCTGGATGCCTTCCTCGATGCGCTGTCGCCGCGCCCGGAACTTGAGGTCCCTGATGACAGGGGAGGCGCCCCGGCATGTCACGAATGAGTCGCGGGCTGCAAACATTGGCGAGCCTGATGTTGATCACCGGTCTGACCGGCTGCATGGGACTGGATCAGGTGCCACGCGCGGAGCGCGACCCCATCTACGGCCTGGGCCAGAGTGCTGCCCGCCTGCTGGATGAGCAGAGCTGGACCCCGCCACTGGGCGAGCAGGTCCTGCTGCTGGCACCTCCTGAAGTGGATACCAGTCTCGAGGTGCAGCCCGGCGCACTCAATGAAGCGCTGACACGTGCCCTGCTGGCGCTCAAGGATGGCCCGCAGGTGCTCAACTGGAGCAACGATCGCCCCGGCATCGACAGCCTGCAATGGCGCCTCGTGGCACGCCTGGATACCAGCGGTGGCCCCCTGAGGCTCTCCGACCGCACCCTGCAGCCCTACCAGCTGACACTGGAGCTGGTGCGCCGTCTCAGCGCGGAGCGCCAGCAGACCCGGACATTCACGCTCAGCGGCGCCTTCGATCAGGCGGCGCTTGACGCCCTTGCCAGTGCGCGACCTGCCTCCTGAGCGCCCACTGTCTCCTCGACTCACTCTCTGACGCCGCATGGCCACCTCCTGCCTCCCGGCGTCATCCGTTACCGCCTCTGGAGCCAAGATGACTACCGCCACTCCCCGCCGTTTCCTGGCCCACCTTTATCAGGAGGGACCGCACAACCCGTTCCCCGGCATCAAGGCGCTGGAACGCAGACTGGGGCATGCGCTGCCGCATCAGTACGGCTCCAATGAAGGGCTCGACATGCCCCACGCGGTACTCGGCGGCGAGCTGGGCCATGCCCTGGCAGACCTGAGCCGCAGCTACGCGGACGCCGATGCCTGGCAACTGCGCCATCAACTGGCCGAGCGCCTGGGCGTCGCCTACGAGACGCTGCTGGTCGACGCCGGCGCCGACAGCCTGCTGGCGCTGGTGATGCGCGCCACCATCTGTGCGGGAGAGCGCGTGATCACCAGTGCCGGCACCTACCCCACACTGGCGTACTTTGCGCGCGGTCTCGGTGCTGAGGTCATTGAAGTGCCATATACCGAAGCCCATGCCTCTGATGATGCCCTCCATTTCGCCCAGCTGGCACCGGATCTCGCCGCACTCGCTGCGGCGGCAAGTCAGCATGCGGCCCGTGTCGTCTATCTCGCCAACCCGGACAACCCCAGCGGGCACCTGCACTCGGATGAGGATGTCCGAGCACTGCGTGATGCGCTCCCAGCGGACTGCAGCCTGCTGCTGGACGAGGCCTATCACGACTTCCGCCCCGATGCGGCGCAGGCCGACAATGCCCCGATGGCTCGTACCTTCCGGCTGCGCACCTTCTCCAAGGCTTATGGACTGGCGGGCCTGCGTCTCGGCTTCATGATCGCCGAGCGTGAGGATCTCGCCCTTCTGACCAAGGTTCGGATCCACTATGCCGTCAGCGCGCCGGCACTGGCAGCCGGCGAGCTGCTGCTGGAGCATCCCGAAGAAGCCGCGACTCACGTCGCCGCGGTCATCCAGTGTCGTGATCAGCTTGCCGAGCACCTACGCTCGCTGGGGGCTGACGTCCTCCCCAGTGCCACCAACTTCCTCTGCGTGCGCCTCAAGAGCGCCGAGCGGGCCGCTCAGGTTCAGCAGCAACTGATGGCGCAGGGCGTGCTGATCACCCGCTCCCCTCACCCGGCGCTCGGCCATATCCTGCGCATCTCGACCCTGGAGGACAGCCTGGTGCCGGGTCGACTGGCGCGTCTCGAGCAGGCCATCGTCGAAGAGAATCGCGCATGAGTGCCGGCCGATGAGCCTGACCAGCATCGTGCTCCGCAGCGTCACCAGCCTTGCCTTGCTGGGGGCGAGCCTGTGGCTGATGCCTGCCCTGTGGTTCCGCCTGCCGGGACCGGAGGGGCTTCGCGCGACACTGGCCGTCCTCGCGGGTGCGCTGAGCCTCATCTGTGTCATTGCGCTGTGGTGGCCGCAACTCCATGCGATTCGCTGGCGACTGACGGGCAGCTACCTGATGCTGTTGGTCGCCAGCCTCGGCTGGTGGAACAGCATCACCCCGCGGGCGGACCGCGACTGGGCACCGGAGGTCGAACATCTGGTCGAGGGGAGCGTCAGCCAAGATGACATCCTGCACCTCGAACAGGTGCGCAACTTCGAGTGGCGCACGCCTGAGGATTACACGCCGCGCTGGGAGAGTCGGGACTATCCTCTGGATCAACTGACCTCGGTGGATCTGTTGACCAGTCACTGGATGGGGCCGCAGATCGCTCATACGCTGGTCAGCTTCGGTTTCGCCGATGGACGCCATCTGGCCTTCTCGGTGGAAATCCGCAAGGAGCGTGACGAAGCCTTCTCGACACTGGGCGGGATGTTCAAGGAGTACGAACTGGCGGTGATCGCCGCTGACGAGCGCGACATCATCCGCGTGCGCAGCAACGTGCGCGGGGAGCAGGTGCATCTCTATCGGGTGCAGATGCCGCGCGAACTGATCCGCGAATTGCTGCTGGCCTACGTCGACGAAGCCGAGACATTGCGCACTCAGCCACGCTTCTACAACACCGCCACCAGCAACTGCACCACCCTCGTCTACGCAATGATGACGCGCCTCACCGACGGCCTGCCGCTGGACTATCGACTGCTGCTCTCCGGCTATCTGCCGGAATATGTCGCGGACCAGGATGCCCTCAGTGACGCCGCGCCCTTCGCCGAGCTCAAGGCCAGAAGTCTGATCAACCCTGCCGCCATCGCCGCCGACGAGCACCCGGACGGCGACTTCTCGCGCCTGATCCGTGAGGGCATCCCCGGCGCGGACAGCCCGTCCTTCTGAACGGGCGACGCGGCCCAACAGGCAGTGCTCAGGCGCTGCGCTGTTCCGCTCCCGGGCGGGCCGGGTCTCTCCCCATCATGCGGTCCAGCTGACGATAGCCGATGGCTTCCATCAGCTGGGGCCGCTGCACGCCATCCTGCGCAATGAGATCGCTCAACGTCAGCGCGACACGCAAGACCCGGTGATAGGCACGCGCCGAGAGATTGAGACGCGACAGCACGCCGGCCAGCCACTGACGCTCGCCGTCCTCCAGCTGGCAGGCGGCTTCCAGGGCATGGGTGTCGAGATGGGCATTGAGCCCGCCGCGGGCCAATTGACGAGCGCGGGCTGCCAGCACCCGTTCGCGCACTGCGTCCGAGGCCTCACCGGGGGTCGCGGACGTCAGCTCCTCAGCAGGCAGTCCCGGTACCTCGACCTGCAGATCGATACGGTCCAGCAGCGGGCCAGACAGGCGCGCCTGATAGCGCTGGATCTGGGCCGGCGTGCAACTGCAGTTGCGACGGCTGTCACCAAGATAGCCGCACGGGCAGGGGTTCATCGCCGCCACCAGCTGGAAACGTGCCGGGAAGCGCCGCTGGTGGCTGGCACGCGAGATGAGGATGCGGCCGCTCTCCAGCGGCTCACGCATCACTTCCAGCACACCACGATCAAATTCCGCCAGCTCGTCCAGAAACAGCACGCCATGATGGGCCAGCGACACCTCTCCCGGACGCGGTCTGGAGCCACCCCCGACCAGCGCGACACCACTGGCGGTATGATGCGGCGCCCGGAAGGGCCGCTGGCCCCAGCGCTCCATGATCGGCATCCCGCAGACCGAGCGTACCGCCGCGACTTCCAGGGCCTCGGCCTCCCCCAGCGGCGGCAGAATGCCGGAGAGGCGACTGGCCAGCATCGTCTTGCCCGTACCCGGCGGCCCCGCGAACAGCAGGTTGTGGCCTCCCGCAGCGGCAATCTCCAGCGCACGCCGCGCCTGATGCTGGCCACGCACCTCGCTCAGGTCCGGCTCCGGGAGTCGCGCCTGAGGAGTGACGGAACAGACATGCGGCATGATCCTCTCACGCCCGAGAAGGTGCGCCACCAACTCCAGCAGATGGCCCACGGACAGCACATCCAGCTGTTCCGCCAGCGCGGCCTCATCGGCATTGCCACGCGGCACCACCAGGGTGCGCCCGGCCTTGCGACAGCAGAGCGCAGCAGGCAGCACGCCAGTAACGGAGCGAATGCTGCCATCGAGTGCCAACTCGCCCAGACACTCGATCTGCGCCACGGCCTCTTCCGGCACCTGACCGGATGCCACCAGGATGCCCAGTGCGATCGGCAGATCAAAGCGCCCACCCTCCTTGGGCAGGTCAGCCGGGGCCAGATTGAGGGTGATTCGGCGCGCTGGAAACTCGAAGCCTGCATTGAGCAATGCGCTGCGCACTCGCTCACGACTTTCCTTCACCGCCGCTTCCGGCAAGCCAACGATGGAGAGCCCCGGCAGCCCGTTGGAGAGGTGTACCTCTACCTGCACCTCCGGGGCTTCAAGACCAAGAGATGCGCGCGTGCGCAACATTGCCAATGACATGAGTCTTCCCTGCGTGATGCCGCCTCTCTGCTGCACGGCGCAATCGGAGCAGGCACCCGCCTGCCATGAGCGCGAGGGCACGATACCGGTGCCATCTCCTCCAGCATGGCAAATCTCATACCTGCCAGCGTGCACACGACTCAACGCTTGGCGATGCGGCACTCCTCAAATGTCACTCGCGCTGCCGGACACGGCATGTCCTCACTGCACCGCAACGGTATTATCAGCGATTCGAGCCACCCGTTTCATAATTTTCATTACGCCACTAACCCCTAGAATTACTGGATACGTAATGAAAATACCGACCGTGGATAAAATTACATAAACCCCTCGACAGGGCATTTCCCAGCGCTCAAATATCCATCATCTGGCAACGCCAAACCCTATCGATATGGACACCGAGCCGCACCACCTCATCGAAGCGTGACGCATTACACTCTGAATCAACACTTGAGGGCGACATCAGCCCTCCTCCAGCACCCGGCCAGACCGGCGAAACAGGCGGCAGAGAGGCAATATCGTCACCCAGAACGGGCAAGGCACCCGCACGATGAACCAACGGCAGCGTTTCCCGTCGACATCGCGGCATGAATTTCATGAAGAGCTTCATGAAGAACTTCACGAAGTAGTTCACGGAGATGTTCATGAAGAAGTGAATGGAGAAACGCCCTGGCATGACTCAGGAGGCTGGGCTCAAGAGAAGAGGCGCGGGGGAAGGGAGTGCCTTTCCCGAGAGTCACGCAGGCCCCACCAAATGCCAGCCTCCATCGATGCGCCGGACTGACTGCCGTGTCTGCTCAGCTCGAGACATTCATGCGGACTGAACGTTGAAAATAGCCCATCAACCGGCTTTTTCCATGAAATAGCGCGCGTTCTAGCAGATATTTCACGAAGTTGGCGACATGGAGCACCTGACGGATCACCAGCCCTCGGGCCTGCACCAGAAGAGTGCTCATGGAACATACAAGGCGGTACTCCAGGCGCTACAGGAGTGCCTCAAGAGGGGGACTGCTGGTATATTTGATCGGTTGTCTCGGCCCTGCTGATACAACCGCCAAGCTGTCTCAAGGAGGCCACCCAAGGGTGGCAGAGAATCGTCCAACCCACGGAAAGGGCCAGCCATTCAGGACGACTTCGGCTTGTTTCAGGAGTAACACCTCATGCAAGACATGCTTGCCTCGCTGGCACCCATGGCGGACATCATCGGCATGCTCGGCACCTCTCTGGTGGTCGGTGCCTTCTTTCTGCTGCAGATTGGCAGGCTCGATGCACGCAGCCTGGCCTATAACCTCATGAATCTGAGCGGGGCGATCCTCTTGTTGATCAGCCTGTGCATCAACTTCAATCTCGCCAGCTTCGTGATCGAGGTGTTCTGGATCGTGGCATCTCTGGTGGGCCTGGTTCGCTGGTTGATGGGATCTCGTCCACAGACGGTCTGACCTGCCCGGCACCCGCCTCATGCGACGGACACAAAAAAACCGCCACACCTCGACGGGTGTGGCGGTTTTTTTGGCAGCATGCCATTCAGGCGTCGCGTTGACGCTCGATCTCCTCGGCGTGGCTGGCGGCTTCCCGCTTTGCCAGCGCGGCCTCTCCCTCATCGTCCACCGCCACGGCAGGCTCGGTGGTCGACGCAGCACCCGCCACCAGTCCCTGCTTCTCCAGCAGCGCCTCAAGTGCGATGACCTGCTTCTCCAGCGACTCCACACGCCCGCGAGTCCGCGTCAGCACATCCATCATGATGTCGAAGTCCTCGCGCGACACCAGTTCCATGCGATCAAAGGCGCTGCGCATCACGCCCTGTACGGACTTCTGCAGCTCTTCCGGGCCGTGCGAGGCGTCCTGGAGGCGCTCACCGATCTGCTGGGCCATACGCCCGATGACGTCGTTCTTGAACATGCTCCACCTCAGCCATTGCAAGCCGACGGGCCCATCATGGGGCTGTCGGTCAGAGAAAAGGATCTCCCCGAAACGTGGGGGACATCATGTCATGTTGCAAGGATACGCAACCCGCTGGCCTGACGCATGTCTCGACCCCGAATCTCTCGCAACCGACGGCAGGCACCGGCCCTTGTGCACCATATTAGCGCTATCTCCTACCTCGAAAGCCGCAATTCAGGCACCAAAGCGGTGCATCGCCATGGCGTTCTCCTTGCCGTCATTTTTGGCCTTGCTGCGGAGCTGCTTTTTCCCTCAGCACAACTAGATGAATTTAAAGATTTTTTAACCTCATGGCATACCTCGTGCGATGCACTTGTCAGGAACAGGCCACCAGCAGTGTCTGATTGGCCGCACTCAACATGACAGATCATTGCGGTAGCAAACGGGGGCAGCACATGAAACTGATCACCGCCATCATCAAACCCTTCAAGCTGGACGACGTGCGTGAAGCGCTGGCCGACAACGGCGTGCAAGGCATCACGGTCACGGAAGTGAAGGGCTTCGGGCGACAGAAGGGCCACACCGAGCTGTATCGCGGCGCCGAGTATGTCGTCGACTTCCTTCCCAAGGTCAAGATTGAAGTAGCTGTTGATGACAGCAGTGTGGAAACGGTGCTGGACGCCATCACCCAGGCAGCCAACAGCGGCAAGATCGGCGACGGCAAGCTGTTCGTCACCCCGCTGGATGACGTGATCCGTATCCGTACCGGTGAACGCGGCGCCGATGCTGTCTGAGCCCCGCGCACAATAATAAAGGAGAATCCCGCATGAACGAGATCATCGAGGTCAAGTACGCACTTGATACCTTCTATTTCCTGGTCTGTGGCGCCCTGGTGCTGTGGATGGCTGCCGGCTTTGCCATGCTGGAAGCTGGCCTGGTACGCGCCAAGAACACTACCGAGATCCTGACCAAGAACGTGGCGCTGTTCGCCATCGCCTGCACCATGTACATGGTGGTCGGTTACCACATCATGTACTCAAGCGCCGAAGGCGGCTTCCTGCCGAGCCTGGGCTTCTTGATCGGCGCCGAGAATACCGCTGAGGAAGCGCTCGCTTCCGGTGGCGACATCTACTACAGCGCGCGTTCCGACTTCTTCTTCCAGGTGGTGTTCGTGGCGACCGCCATGTCCATCGTCTCCGGTGCAGTCGCCGAGCGCATGAAGCTGTGGGCCTTCCTGGCCTTCGCCGTGGTCATGACGGGCGTCATCTACCCGGTCCAGGGTTACTGGACCTGGGGTGGCGGCTTCCTGAGCGAAGCGGGCTTCAGTGACTTCGCCGGCTCCGGCATCGTGCACATGGCAGGCGCTTCCGCCGCACTGGCTGGCGTGCTGCTGCTGGGGGCTCGCAAGGGCAAGTACGGCAAGAACGGTGAGATCAACGCCATCCCGGGCTCCAACCTGCCGCTGGCGACCCTGGGCACCTTCATCCTGTGGCTGGGATGGCTGGGCTTCAACGGCGGCTCCGAGCTGGTGCTGTCCAACATCGATGAAGCCAACGCGGTCGCTCAGGTCTTCGTCAACACCAACGCCGCTGCCTGCGGGGGTGTCATCGCTGCCCTGATCCTCGCCCGCCTGTGGTTCCGCAAGGCTGACCTGACCATGGCCCTCAACGGCGCCCTGGCTGGCCTGGTCGCCATCACCGCTGGTCCGCTGGCACCGAGTGTCGGTGCTGCCACCCTGATCGGCGCCGTCGGTGGCCTGCTGGTGGTGTTCTCCATCGTCGGCCTCGACAAGCTCAAGCTCGACGACCCGGTCGGTGCCATCTCCGTCCACGGTGTAGTCGGTCTCTGGGGTCTGATGGCAGTGCCGCTGACCAATGACGATGCCACCTTCTCCGCACAGCTGCTGGGCGCCGTGTCCATCTTCGCCTGGGTATTCATCGCAAGCTTCGTGGTCTGGCTGGTCATCAAGACCATCATGGGACTGCGCGTCAGCGAAGAGGAAGAGTACGAAGGCGTCGATCTGGCGGAATGTGGCATGGAGGCGTATCCGGAATTCACCTCCAGCCGCAAGTAATCAAGGATCGAGACTCACGCGACACCCAAAGACTCCCGCCACCTGGCGGGAGTCTTTTTTCCTGACCGGATAAGCGGTGTATGCTTGAGCAATAGGGGCTGGCGTGGCGAGCAGCAACGCCACCCGCACCATCACCCAAGGAGAGAGACGATGAAACTGGTCACTGCCATCATCAAGCCATTCAAGCTCGACGACGTACGCGAATCCCTGTCCGAGATTGGCGTCCAGGGTATCACCGTGACCGAGGTCAAGGGTTTTGGCCGCCAGAAGGGCCACACGGAGCTGTATCGGGGTGCCGAGTATGTGGTCGACTTCCTTCCCAAGGTGAAGCTCGAGGTCGCCGTGGATGACGCCATGATCGATTCCGTGATCGAGGCGATCACCAATGTCGCCAACACCGGCAAGATCGGCGACGGCAAGATCTTCGTCTCGCCGCTGGAGCAGGTCATTCGCATCCGTACCGGCGAGACCGGCAAGGACGCCGTCTAAGCCCCTGGCGCAAGCCCTGGCGATGACGTGCTGCCCCGACGGGTGACATGAGCACACAAAAAACCGCAGGCCATTGGCCTGCGGTTTTTTCGTTTCAGCACGTGCCGTTCATGCGTGATGCTCGTGGTTCATGCTCAGGGCATCACTTCTCGACATGCTTACGTCTCGACACGCTCACTTCTCGACACGCTCACTTCTCAACACGCTCACTTCTCGACAAAGGCACGCTCGATCACATAGTCACCCGGCACACCCATCTTCGGCGAGATGGCGAAGCCACGGGCATCCAGCATGGCGCTGATATCGTCGAGCATCGCCGGCGAGCCGCAGATCATCGCGCGGTCACGCTTCGGGTCCAGCGGCGGCAGGCCGATGTCCTCGAACAGCTTGCCATTCTCGACCAGATCCGTGATGCGGCCCTGGTTGCGGAACTCCTCGCGCGTCACGGTCGGGTAGTAGATCAGCTTCTCGGCGATCTCTTCCCCAAGATACTCGTGCTTGGGCAGCTCTTCCGCGATCATGTCGGCATAGGCCAGCTCGGAGACATGGCGCACGCCGTGCATCAGGATGATCTTGTCATAGCGCTCATAGGTCTCCGGGTCCTGAATCACGCTCAGGAAGGGCGCCAGGCCAGTTCCGGTGGAGAACAGGTAAAGATTCTCGCCCGGCAGCAGATCGTCCAGCACCAGCGTTCCGGTGGGCTTGCGCGAGACCATGATCTGGTCACCCGGCTTGAGGTGCTGAAGGCGCGAGGTCAGCGGGCCGTCCTGCACCTTGATGGAGAAGAACTCCAGATGCTCTTCGTAGTTCGGGCTGGCGATCGAGTAGGCGCGCATCAGCGGCTTGCCTTCGACTTCCAGGCCGATCATCACGAACTGGCCATTCTTGAAGCGCAGGCTGTCTTCCCGCTGGGTGCGGAAGCTGAACAGCGAGTCGTTCCAATGATGGACGTCGATGACTTCGGTAGTGGTCAGACTGCTCACCTGGTGGCCTCCCGGGGTCGCGCCCCTTGAAATCAAGTATTCTATTATGGAATAAGCAAATAACAGCTTATGACCCAATGAACTATGCAGCGATTGTAGTCACTGTTGGGTTATGCGTTAAATGGTTTATCTGGATATAGGTTATCCAGACTATCAATATTGATTGCGAATGAATCGCATTACAAGCCCGGCAATGGCCTGCTTCACATTGCAGCGCGAACCGGGTGTTGCGCTGGCCAGCGAGCTCCTCTCGACACTGCCTGCATGCACAAGGAGGCGGAATGCGTTACAGCCTGCGACAACTGGCGGTCTTCGTTGCCGTGGCACGCCACGACAACGTCTCGCTGGCAGCCGAAAGCCTCGCGATGTCACAGTCCGCCGCCAGCACGGCCTTGGCCGAACTGGAGCGCCAGTTCGACTGTCGCCTGTTCGACCGGCATGGCAAACGCCTGCGCCTCAATGGCCTTGGCCGCGAACTGCTTCCCAAGGCCATCGCCTTGCTGGATCAGGCGGAAGAACTCGAGCAGCTGCTCGGCCAGCAGGATGCCACCGGTTCACTGGAAATCGGCGCCACCCTGACCATCGGCAACTACCTGGCGCCCCAGATCGTCGGCAGCTTCCTCGAGCATCATCCGGCCAGCCGTGTGGAGCTGCATGTCCTCAACACCCACCAGCTGATCGAGAAGCTAGCGCATTTCGAGCTCGATATCGGGCTGGTGGAAGGCGAGGTGGAGCACCCATTGCTGGAAGCCACGCACTGGGTAAGTGATCGCCTGAGCATCTTCTGCGCTCCCTCGCATCCTCTGGCCCGAGGAGAGTTGACGCTCGCACGTCTGCTGGAGGCGCGCTGGATCATGCGTGAACGGGGCTCTGGCACCCGCAGCACCTTCGAACAGGCACTGCGCCCACACCTCGAGAGCCCCTCGGACAGCGTGGCCCAGCGACTCGACATCATGATGGAACTGGAGCACACCGAGGGGATAAAGCGCGCGGTGGAGGCTGGCCTGGGGATCGGCTGCGTTTCACGACTGGCGCTACGAGACGCCTTCCGGCGCGGTAGCCTGGTCGAGCTGCCTACCCCATGGCTGGAACTGACTCGCGCCTATCGCTTCGTCCATCATCGCGACCGCTTCATTACCCAGGCCATGCGCGAGTTCGTGACGAGCTGCCGCACCCTGAGTGGCTCCGCCTCACGCAGCGACGAGATCGAGATGCATCAGGTACCGTGACCATGAAGCAGCATGGCCGCAGGTACGCAAGCACTCACTTACCCTCCATATTGCATGACGCCAACGCACAAGCACCGCCAGCGAGTCCGCTGACGGTGCTTTCAGATTCAGCAGGCCGTGTAACGCCCTGCTGTCATGTCACCGACTTCAGTGATTCAGGCCAGTGAAGCGCTGCTTGATGTCGTCGGCACTCTCATGGGAGAGATCCTTGTCGACGGTCTCGCTGACCAGCTTGGCCACCGGCTTGTCGAGCTTGTCACGCAGCGCACCGAGGAACTTGGGTGCGGCAGCGATGATCAGCTGATCAAACTTGCCGTCGTTGGCCGCCTGCTTGAGATATTGCGCCACTTCCTTGGCGAAGAAGTCCTGATGCTTGTCCGAGGTCGCGCCATCATCTCCCGTCTGATGCAGGCTACCGTGCCCGCCACTGGACTCGCCCTTGCCACCGGTTCTCAAGTCACCGGTATGCTGACGGCTTTCAGGATGTACGAGGCTGTCCACTTCAGTGACCTTGCCGGCAGCACGGGCAAAGATACGAGCGCGGGCGGCATCAGCAGCAACGATGTAAGTAACCATTTACACACTCCCTGTCTCTCGTGAGGCGTCGTTGATCAGATATTGACGATCATCTTCTGCGTTCATCAGGGGACATGCTGGCAGCGGAGTGAACATTCAACCCTTGTCGGACTGTGGGGGTAATTTTTCCATACCCAAGCGAGGAGAATCGCCGACATGACGACATGGCCGTCGCCACTCCCGGACATGACGCGGCTGGCGAAGTGCGTGCTAACATCCGCTGCACACAGGGCCCGCTCTGCCCTCTTTCTCGCCCTCTCACTCTTTTGCTCTGTTCCGGAGATGTCTCGATGCGCGATCTGATCCTGATGCGCCGCCCACTGCCCCGCCGTGTGCTGGTCACCGCTCACCTGTCGATTCAGCTGGGCCTTCTGGTCGCGGCTACCGGTTGGACGCTGCAGCACCTGACGCCCATCGGGCCGGACAATTCACTGCTGGCACAATGGCCAGTCCTGTCTCAGGGTGTCGGCGGTTTCCTGCTGGCCTTCGTTCTCACGCGTCTGCTGTTCGAGCTGTTGATGGCACCGCATCACGTGATGAGCGTACGTGGCGCCAACCACTCGTTGGATGCAGCCGCACTTGTCACGCGCTCCATCTCACGTCGCCCTGCCGTGCATGACGATGACGACAGCTGGGTCGGCAAGCCGCGCAGTGTCACCTGGCCGCGCGAGGGCGAAGAGGCATCAGCTGCTACACCGGCGGCACCGACGCCTGCCGAAGCATCGTCCAAGGCCGCCGCCAAGCCGCAGGAACCGAGCCTGGGCGGCGACGATGAGCTTCCGGACACTAGCAGCACCGAGGCACGCAGGACGGAGCCCAGCCTCTGATGACATGTCACGATGGGTGACGCTAGGGCGAAGCAAGCACTCACTGACGCCCTTGTGGAAGACATACGAAAACGCCCTGCGTGATTGTCATCACACAGGGCGTTGTCTTTTCTGCGGCTCACCTCATCCGATCAGTCCGTGGCCTCAATGCCCCAGTATCTGGCTGAGGAACAGCTGGGTCCGCTCGGACTGCGGATTGTTGAAGAACGGCTCCGGCGCGTTCTCTTCGATGATCTGCCCCTGATCCATGAAGATGACACGATCCGCCACCGTCTTGGCGAAGCCCATCTCGTGGGTCACGCACAGCATGGTCATGCCTTCATTGGCCAGCTCGACCATGACATCCAGCACTTCCTTGATCATCTCCGGGTCCAGCGCCGACGTCGGCTCATCGAACAGCATCACCTCCGGGCTCAGACACAGCGAGCGTGCGATCGCGACACGCTGCTGCTGGCCACCGGACAGCTGCCCCGGGAACTTGTGGGCCTGATCGGCGATGCGCACCCGCTCCAGGTACTTCATGGCTTCGGCTTCCGCCTCGCGGCGTGGCCGCTTCTGTACCCAGATCGGCGCCAGACAGCAGTTCTCCAGCACCGTCAGATGCGGGAACAGATTGAAGTGCTGGAAGACCATGCCGACGTTGCGACGGATCGCCTCGATCTGCTTGATGTCCTGGGTCAGCGGCATGCCGTTGACCACGATATCGCCTTCCTGATGCTCCTCGAGATGGTTGATGCAGCGGATCATCGTCGACTTGCCGGACCCTGAAGGCCCGCAGATAACGATACGTTCGCCCTTGCGCACGCTCAGGTTGATGTCACGCAGCACGTGGAAGTCGCCGTACCACTTGTTGAGACCCTTGAGCTCGATCATCGGGCGCTCATCGGCACCGGTGTTGCCCTGCGAGGCGGATGTTGTCGTTGTCATGATGAAGATTCCTTGGCGCCGTGATCAGCGCTTCTTGTGACCGGTATGCAGCAGGCGCTCGAGATACTGGCTGTAGCGCGACATGCTGAAGCAGAAGACCCAGAAGACCAGTGCCACGAAGGCATAGCCCTCGATGGAGTAGCCCAGCCATTTGGGGTCGGCGAGACCGGCCTGCACGATGGCGAGCAGATCGAAGAGCCCGATGATCAGTACCAGCGAGGTGTCCTTGAACAGGGCGATGAAGGTGTTGACGATGCCGGGGATCATCATCTTGAGCGCCTGGGGCAGCACGATCAGCCCCATGTTGCGCCAGTAGCCCAGCCCCAGCGCCATGCCGGCCTCGGTCTGCCCTTTCGGGATCGCCTGCAGGCCACCACGCACCACTTCCGCCATGTAGGCACTCTGGAACAGGGTGATGCCGATCAGCGCGCGCACCAGCTTGTCGAGATTGACCTCACCGGGCACGAACAGCGGCAGCATCACCGAGGCCATGAACAGCACCGTGATGAGCGGCACACCGCGCCAGAACTCGATGAACACCACGCAGATGCTCTTCACGATCGGCATCTCGGAGCGACGCCCCAGCGCCAGCAGGATCCCCAGCGGCAGTGCCGCCACGATGCCCACCACCGCCAGTACCAGTGTCAGCATCAGACCGCCCCACTCATGGGTACCGACGATCTCGAGGCCGAAGCTGCCACCATGCAGCAGGAAGTAGGCGATGAAGGGGAAGACCGCCAGCGTGACGATGGCGACCCAGCCCTTGGCCGGCAGTTTCGGTATCGCCAGCCAGGCGATCAGCGCCGCAAAGACGGCGAAGACGATATCGACCCGCCAGGTTTCCTCGCTCGGGTAGAAGCCGTAGATGAACTGATCGAGACGCGCACTGATGAACACCCAGCAGGCGCCCTCCCCCGTGCAGTCCTCTCGTGAGGTGCCACTCCAGCTGGCACCGATCAGTGCCCACTGCAGGCTGGGCACCACCAGCAGGTAGACCAGATACAGCGCGAACAGCGTGAACAGCGTATTGATCGGTCCGGCGAACAGATTGGCTCGCAGCCAGGCCACCGCACCGATGCTGTCGCTTGGCGCCGGGCGGGAATCGATCATCTTCTCGGTAACCCGTGACAGGGTCTTTTCAATCGACATGGGCAGACCCTCAGCGCTCGACCAACGCCATGCGGGCGTTGAACCAGTTCATGAACATGGAGACCAGCAGACTGATGGTCAGATACACCAGCATCGTCATGGCGATCACCTCGATGGCCTGACCCGTCTGGTTGAGCGTGGTACCCGCGAAGACCGAGACCAGATCGGGATAGCCGATGGCCGTGGCCAGCGACGAGTTCTTGATCAGGTTCAGGTACTGGCTGGTCAGCGGCGGGATGATGACGCGCAGTGCCTGTGGCACCACCACGAGGCGCAGCGTCATGCCACCGGTCAGCGACAGCGCCCGTGAGGCTTCCGTCTGGCCGTGCGGTACCGCCTCGATGCCGGAACGCACGATCTCGGCAATGAACGCCGCGGTGTAGACCGACAGCGCGACCCACAGGGCGAGGAACTCGGGAACGACCGTAATGCCGCCACGGAAGTTGAAGCCCTTGAGTTCCGGCAGCTCCCAGCTCAGCGGCATGCCCATCGCGAAGTAGGCCAGCAGCGGCGCCACGATGATCAGACCGAGCGAGATCCAGCCCGCCGGCAAGCGCTGACCGGTACGGGCCTGACGCTGGCGGTTCCAGTAGCTGAAGATGCCGCTGGCGACGACGGCCAGCACGAACACGGCAATCACCACCGAGAAGCCGCTGGAGGTGATCGGTGCCGGCACGAACAGACCGCGCACGTTGAGGAAGAAGGCCTCGCCCAGCGACAGCGAACCTCGCGGACTCGGCAGAGTGCGAAGAACGGCGAAGTACCAGAAGAATATCTGCAGCAGCAGGGGAATGTTGCGGAAGACTTCGATGTAGACCGCCGCCAGCCGCGAGATCAGCCAGTTGGGGGAAAGACGGGCGATCCCCATGATGAAGCCAATCACGGTGGCCGCGATGACGCCCAGTGCGGATACCAGCAGAGTGTTGAGCAGACCGACGATGAAGGTATCGCCATAGGTGGACTGCTCGGAATAGTCGATCAGACTTTGCAGAATGCCAAAGCCTGCGGTGTTGTCCAGGAAGGCAAAGCCGGTGGTGATGCCACGGCTTTCGAGGTTGGTCAGGGTATTGCTGACGATGATCGCCAACACGCCGAACACGCCTGCCAGCATCAGAAGTTGGAAGATCAGTGCTCGCTTGGCCGGGTCACGCCAGAATGGCGGCTTGACCGTGGCCGGCGGGCGAGAAGCAGGTTGTGTCATACAGGCAATCTCCGCCGGAAAGCTATGCGACTTCCGCCTGCCGCCCTATCGAACGGCAGATCAGTTATCTCTCGGCACTCGAGGAAAGGATCACGGGGAACAGACCAAGCCCCTCACGACGCTGGCCAGGGGAAATGACCGTATGGCCACTTCTCCCTGGCCAGCGTCCTTGCTCAGCCTGCGTCACGGTTCACCCGGCTCGCGCTGGACCTCCAGGCGAGCCGAGGCATCAGCGAACGGGCGGTGCGTACTGGACGCCGCCGTCGGTCCACAGCGCGTTCAGACCACGCTCGATCCCCAGAGCGGAACCAGTGCCGACATTGCGCTCGAACATCTGCCCGTAGTTGCCCACCTGCTTGATGACCTGATAGGCCCAGTCAGCCGGCAGCCCCATGGCTTCGCCGTAGTTGCCATCGGCACCGACCAGACGCGCGACATTGGGATTGGTATCCGACTTCTTGGCTTCGATGTTGTCGGAGGTCAGCCCCATCTCTTCGGCGTTGATCTGAGCGAACAGGGTCCATTTGACGATGTTGAACCACTGGTCATCGCCCTGACGGACGACGGGGCCCAGCGGCTCCTTGGAGATGACTTCCGGCAGTACCATGGCGGACGCCGGATCGGAGAGCTTGATGCGCAGGGCGTAGAGCTGGGACTGGTCGGAGGTCAGGACGTCACAGCGGCCCGCTTCGAAGCCCTTGACGGTCTGGTCGGAGGTGTCGAAGACGACCGGCTCGAAGGACATCTCGTTGAGGCGGAAGTAATCCGCCAGGTTCAGCTCGGTGGTGGTACCGGACTGGATACAGACCGCCGCGCCATCCAGCTCCTTGGCACTGGAGACCCCCAGGTCCTTGCTGACCATGAAGCCCTGGCCGTCGTAATAGTTCACGCCGGCGAAGTTGAGGCCCAGAGACGTGTCACGCGTGGCGGTCCAGGTGGTGTTGCGCGACAGGACATCGATTTCACCGGACTGCAGCGCGGTGAAGCGTTCCTTGGCCGTCAGCGGGACGTAGCGCACCTTGCTGGCATCACCCAGCACAGCCGCCGCGACACCACGGCAGACATCGACATCCAGGCCCTGCCAGTTGCCGGCGTCATCCGGCGCCGAGAAGCCCGGCAGACCGGTGCTGACACCACACTGGACAAAGCCCTTTTCCTTGACGCTATCCAGAGTCGCGGCACTGGCACCACTGGCTACCGAGGCAGCCAGGAGGGCGGCGCTAGCGATCAGCAGTGGCTTCTTGTTGTTATGCATCTTGAATCCCTCGCGTATGTCTGGAATCCGCTCGGAAACACCCCGAGACGGTGATGGTGCAATGCTGTGCATGGCACCCCTCGACAATAGCAAGCTCCGTTCCAATTTCCGCCTATCGTGTGATCCGCTGCGTTCAACGCTGAAAAAACAGCCGAACGGCAGTGAAAACGGCCAAACCTCCCGATGCCGACCGTCGATCATATGGCGAGACAAGCGTGCAGATAGTGGCGTCTGACGCCTCGTTCGCTTCATATCGGTGCAAAATAAAAACGGCCGTTTCATGACGAAACGGCCGATCTTGAACTTTCCTGCGCTCCGGTCTGGGGAGTTGCGACCAATGTCGCAGCCCCCCTGACTCAACGCTACCGCGCACTGAAACGCATTCTTCACGCCCCGATGCGCTTCTGGATGACTCAGTCTTCCAGCAGACGCTGCATGAAGGGAGGCAGTACCAGGGCGGCACGATGGCCTTCCACGGTATAGAAATCGCGCGCGAAGCTGGCCGCAGCCGCGTCTTCCTCACGGAAGGACTTCACGTCACATCCCTTGCCCGCCAGGGTGCAGCTCCACCAGCCGGACGGGTATACCGGCTGCGGGAACGGCAGGGTCGCGACGCTGTCGAAGCCCGCTTCGCCCATGTCGTTGCGCAGGTCCTTGATGATGGAGTCGGTGTGATACAGCGGCGACTCGCTTTGCTGCACCATCACCCCCCCCTGCTTGAGGATACGGTGGCAGCGCTTGAGGAAGTCGGTCTTGAACAGACCTTCCGCCGGACCGACCGGATCCGTGGAATCGACGATCAGCACGTCGATGCTCTCGTCCGGGCAGTTGTCGACCCACTTGACGCCATCCTCGAACAGCAGCTCGGCACGCGGGTCATCATTGGACTCGACCAGTGCCGGGAAGAACTGCTCGGAAGCCCGCGTGACCGCCGGATCGATGTCGATCTGGGTGACCTTCTCCACGCCCGGGTGCTTGAGCACCTCACGCAGGGTGCCACAGTCGCCCCCCCCGATGATGACGACACGCTTGGGGGCCGCGTGGGTGAACAGCGCCGGATGCGACATCATCTCGTGATAGAGGAAGTTGTCGCGGTCGGTCAGCATCACGCAGCCGTCCAGCACCATCAGATTGCCGTAGGTCTCGGTGGCATAGACCTCAAGGTGCTGATAAGGCGTCTGCTCGTCATGCAGCTTGTGACTGACCTTGAGCGAGAAGGCGCTGCCGTGGCGGTCGAAGATTTCGGTGAACCAGGAGCCATCGAGATGTTCGGTCATGAGAACCCTCACAAGGGATATCGGAGTCGGATATCAAGGTATGAATAAGAGGACGGGACATCAGACCCTCAAGGCCTGAATCATCGACGCACGCGTCATCGGGCGATGCAGTCCTGATCAATCAACAGGACTCAGGCGCAGCACCATAGCCAAAGACACGCGGAGTGGAAAGAGCTTGTGCACGATCTCGAGGCACTGGGGTTGACGCGCGATGACCAACGACTCACCCGCCAGGCCTCTTCTGGCGGGTAGAGGCCCGTCACAGGCGGCTCAGGCGCACCATCAGACGTCCGCCCAGGTGGCAGCCAAGCCCGGCAAGAATGCCGAGGAAATCCGCCAGCGCATCCAGCACTTCTGCCCCACGATAGGGAATCACCAGCTGCAGCCCCTCGATGCCAACGCCCAGCAGCAGCAAGGCGGGCAGGATGACAAGACTGCTCAACCCGGCCAGCCGCGTGGTCAGTGCCAGCAAGGCGAAGGCGGAGAAATGCTGCAGCTTGTCCCAGGGGAAGGTCTGCTCCGGGTGAGGCTCACCCGGCGAGAGCGTGCCGAACAGGATCAGCAGCAGGCAGAACAGTGCCACGCACGCCCAGCCTCGCCTCGGCGCGAGGCGCTGCGCCAGCGGCGTCATGCGTGATACCCCGCCATGAAAGACACGGCGGGGCTGTCAGCCATCAGTGACATGGTTCAATCGCGCGCCAGCGGCGTGGCGTTGGCGGTGTCATCCTGATGATAGGCGGGGCTCAGCTCATGCAGCGCGTCCATCAGAGCATTGACGTTGCCCGGGTCAGTGAACTGGCTGATGCCATGCCCCAGGTTGAAGATGTGGCCAGGCCCCTGACCGTAGCTATCGAGAATGCGGCCGACTTCGGCACGAATCGCGGCGGGAGTGCCGAACAGCGCATTCGGGTCCAGATTGCCCTGCAAGGCCACGCGATGGCCGACGCGCGCGCGCGCATCCGACATCTCGGTGGTCCAGTCCAGCCCGACACCGTCACAACCGCTGGCGGCGATGTGCTCGAGCCACTGGCCGCCATTCTTGGTGAACAGGATCACCGGCACGCGATTGCCTTCGCTGTCAGGCTTGAGGCCAGCGACAATCTGCTCCATGTAACGCAGCGAGAACTCGAGATAGGCCGGTGTGGACAGGGTGCCGCCCCAGGTATCGAAGATCTGCACTGCCTGGGCACCCGCCGCGATCTGGGCGTTCAGGTAATCGGTGACGGCCTGAGCGAGGGTGTCGAGCAACTGATGCATGGCTTCGGGGCTGGAATACATCAGGCCTTTCACATGGCGGAAGTCCTTGCTGGAACCGCCCTCGACCATATAGGTCGCCAGCGTCCAGGGACTGCCGGAGAAACCGATCAGCGGTACGCGACCGTTCAGCTCGCGGCGGATGGTCGAGACGGCACGCATGACGTAATCGAGATCACGCTCGACGTTCGGAACGCTCAGCGCCTCGATTTCCGCGGCGGTGCGCACCGTCTTGCGGAATTTCGGACCTTCACCTGTCTCGAAGTAAAGCCCGAGGCCCATGGCATCCGGGATGGTCAGGATGTCGGAGAACAGAATGGCGGCATCGAGCGGGAAACGCTCCAGCGGCTGCAGCGTCACCTCGCAGGCACGCGCGGTGTCCATGCACAGGTCCATGAAGCCACCGGCCTGACCGCGGATTTCACGGTATTCCGGCAGATAACGGCCCGCCTGGCGCATCATCCAGACAGGGGTACGGTCAACCGGCTGACGGGCCAGCGCGCGCAGGAAGCGATCATTCTTCAGGGTCATCGGAATCACACATCAGCTCGGGAATGTCCCGGCATTCTACCAGAGCCTGAGCAAAATCCCGCCCATCGCGACGATGCAACAAATGCATTGGCTTTCCCCTCGCTTTCCGCCCAGACACCCGCCCGGCCTCTCCTCCTGAAGTGCTTCCACGGATTGTGGTGGTGTCGGCAACAACGCTTTTCCATCGCAGGCGATGAGTCGCACGCTTCAGACTGGTAAACTCGCCTGATGATTGCATGCTGGCCGCCAATGACGTGAATCACTCATCGAGACATTGCCGAGTCCCCGCATGCCCGTGCTTTTTCAGCCCGGCGATTGTTCGGGCGTTCGAGGTGAACAGTGACCATTCGATTCATCGCCGCCTCGCGGCTGCCAACCCCCTGGGCGACCTTCACCATGCACGGTTTCGAGGACGAAACCACCGGCAAGGACCACATCGCTCTGACCTTGGGTGACATCGATGACGGTGCCCCGGTGCTGGGCCGTGTGCATTCCGAGTGCCTGACCGGCGACGCCCTCTTCTCCATGCGCTGTGACTGCGGCTATCAGCTGCAGGAAGCGCTCAAGCGCATTGCCGCCGAAGGGCGTGGCGTGCTGCTCTACCTGCGTCAGGAAGGGCGCGGCATCGGCCTGCTCAACAAGATTCGCGCCTATGAGCTGCAGGATGGCGGTGCCGATACCGTCGAAGCCAATGAGCGCCTGGGCTTCGGCGCTGACATGCGCCGCTACGATATCTGCGTCCCGATGCTGGAGCATCTCGGGGTCAGCACCCTCAAGCTGATGACCAACAACCCGCGCAAGGTCGATGCGCTCACCCGCGATGGCGTCACCATCAGCGAGCGTCAGCCGATCACCACCGGTCTGAACCCGCACAACGAGCAATACCTCTCGACCAAGGCCGGCAAGCTTGGCCACATGATGGCACTCGATGACTTCACCCACGCCAGCGACGTGGATATCGAGCGCAGCGAGTAGAGATCGAGATGCGGGAGGGGGGCACTGATGTGCTCCCGCCCATCGAGAGCCCATGAAGGCGGCGAAAGAGCGTGACATGACGGCGTCATCCTATAGAGAGTAGGCTTGAGAGGAATCCGCGCCGGAGACATCACCATGCGCAAGCCCTCTCCCTCACCGACATCGTCTTCCGAGACATCGTCACGTCCCGCTCTCTATACCCGGTTTGAAGAATGGCTACATAGTGCCAGCCACGGTCTCGGCGCTGTCATGGGACTCATCGGCACCGTGGTGCTGATCGTGATGGCCTGTCTGGCGGCAGAGGCCGATCCCTGGAAGATCATCAGCATCAGCCTCTATGGCATCACCCTGGTCGCGCTCTACGCTGCCTCGACGCTCTATCATGGCATCCGCCACCCACGCCTCAAGTCCGCTTTCCAGTTGATGGACCACTGCGCCATCTATCTGCTCATCGCTGGCACCTATACCCCCTTTCTGCTGGTCAATCTGCGGGGTCCGACAGGCTGGACACTGTTTGCCATCATCTGGTCCCTCGCGCTGGGCGGCATCTTTCTCAAGCTGCGCTGGCCAGCGCGTTTCAGTGCGCTGCGCGTCACCGTCTATCTATTGATGGGCTGGCTGATCGTGTTCGCGTTACCCCTGCTGGTCGAGCAGCTCTCCGAGACGGGGCTCATCCTGCTGGTGGCCGGAGGCATCACCTATACTCTGGGCGTCATCTTCTTCCTGATGACACGCCTGCGCTATCACCACGCCATCTGGCATCTGTTCGTGCTCGGCGGCAGCACCTGCCACTTCTTCGCGATCTACACAGGTGTGCTGCCGTATGAGGTCTGACACGAGGCCGGCTCTCTTGAGCACACTGGCTTGAGAGCACTGACTTGAGAGCACTGGCAAGCCAGATGAAAAAAAGCGGGAAAGGTCGTCATGACCCTTCCCGCTTTTTTTCGCGATGTTTCCGCTTTCAAGGCGCGCCTTCAAGACGCGCTTTTCAGGACTCGTTTCTCACGGCGCTGTCTTCCTGCGGCGCGAAGACCGGCAGCCGATAGCGCGTGCCGCGCCCGACACCATAGCTTTCCAGCACCTGCTTGGCGGTCAGATCGGCGAGATCTCGCGCTGCCGTCGGGTCTGAGGTCTCGACAAGCGCGCGATACTCCGCACGCCCGATACCCTCGTCGTCATCACGCTCCAGCAGGGTCAACACCAGTTCGCGCTGACGGGAATTCAGTGGCGTTCTGGCATGTTCCATCCACAGGCGCTCGGCACGCTGCACTCTCAGGTAGTGGGATGCCGTCCGTCGTCCGCCATCGCGCAGCTGTCTCAGCCACCACGCGACCCAGGCATTCATGTCGCCCGGCAGCACCTCATCGGCCGCATCGCCATTCAAGGCACGGTTGAGCTCAGGTGGAAGCGCTTGCCCACTCGGCGAGGTGCCCGGCGTACCAAGACAATGCTGTTCGAGCTCACGCAGCTCCTCCTGACGCTCCGCCACCACCGTGAACAATGTCTGGCGACGCCAGCAGAGCTGCTCCAACGCCTCTGCTTCCCAGTGTTTCGCCACCTGCCCCGTCCACTCTCCCTGCTGCTGCAATGCCGCCAGCGTATCGACGCGCGTCAACCAGCGAGTCAGCAGCAAGCGTCCGATCAACCCGTTGCCCAGCGCCAGTGGTGAGAGCGCCTGCCAGTGGGCATGCAGTCTGAGGGCGTTGATCACTCCGGGATTGCCAGCCTCCGGCTCCTCCTCTTCCAGACGCTGCCAGAAACGCTCCAGCTCATCCGCAAGTTCATCACCGGTCATGCCAGGCGCTCGGTAGCGCAATCGCTTGAGGCCATAACGTCCGCTGACCGCTTCATGGGGCCCATCACGCCATTCACCGAGACGCTGACCACTGCTGCGCGGCAGGAAGGGGCCCAGCCGGCGATGCCATTCCAGTACCTGCTCACGCGCCAGCGGCTGGAAGGCCGTCCGCACCACTTCGAGCATGACATCCACGAAGACATCAATCCCCGGCACCTGCCCACGGGGCGCCTCCAGCTGTCCGGATTCCAGCCCCAATGCCTGGTAAAGGGCATCGCGCAATGCGGCCCTGCCAAATACCACGCCGGACAGGCGGGCACAGGCCTCCATCTCTTCACTGAGCAAGGTGGCTTCGAGGCGCAGACGTTGGCGAGCCTTCAATTGCTGCCCTTGCGCCACCAACGGTGACATCACCGCCTGCGTTGCGCTCATCTCGCTCAACAGCGGCGTGATCGCCAGTCGTCCCTGCGGCCAGTCAGGCTGCTGCCAGATCCACATAAGTCGTTATCCCCATTGAGGTTTCTGTGCAAATCATACCACGAGGATTCGCAATTAACGATATATCGAATCAATAAATGATGCGAAAGAATCATTTATTGCGATATCCGATCAACTTTTACTCAAATTCATGTCTGACAATCGCCACGTCATAGGCAAGCGACTGATTCACATGGCGTTTTAGCGGCTGCACCGGACTCCCTGGCCCTCTCAGACCTCACGACCGATCAATAACCAATCAACTCAATGTTATATTGATAATTACGCATCACATTTAAATACGAAAAGCGCTCAAGATCGGATCAACCGCCACTCCGGCAGCGCGGATGACGCCTGACAGGTCTCGGACGCCGCGACCTCGCCTGCAGCCCCACCCGCTGTACGTGGCCCGCCCCGCTGTCGTGAGGCTTCGCCTGGCCCCACGATTTTGGACGCGACAGAACGCCCGGAGAGCCCGCCTGAGGCCTGGAAACAAAAAAGGCGCCACCCTGATATCAGGGTGGCGCCTTGGCGCTTGTGCGAGCTTTCAGAGGCCTTGTCTCACGCGCCTCATTTCATGGCTGTGACAGAGCGAGAGGCATCTCTCGATGTGGATGTCTCATATGTGTCAGGGGCGATTGGCGGCAGCCTGGGCCTCACGCTCACGCGCCCGTGCGCAGGCCGGACGCGCAAGAACTTCCTGCATCCAGCGCGCAAGCGACGAGGGGATCGGCTGCTGCGCCTTGTGGGCCCAGCCCAATACCTGAGCGAGGAAAAGATCAGCGAGGGTGAAGTCGTCGCCCAACAACCAGCCCTGTCCCTCGAAGCGGCGCTGGAGCGCTCCCAATGCACGCTGGAATTCCCACTGCGCGGTCTGCTTCACGTCTTCACAGCGTCGTTCTTCCGGCAATGCGAAGGTGTGCTTGGCGAGCGTCCACAGCGGCTGCTCAAGTTCGGTGGTCAGAAAGCTAAGCCACTGGTCTAGCTGCGCCTGACCTTCCAGCGAAGACGGTATCAGGCGGCCTTCACGGGCGGCGAGATAGCGACAGATGGCACTGGATTCAAACAGTACCAACTCCCCCTCGACGATGGCGGGCGCCTTGCCGTCGGGATGAATGGCCAGATACTCGGGGCTGCGTCCTTCTCCCGCCTTGAGATCGAGGCTGTGGATCCGATAGTCGAGTTCCAGCTCTTCCAGCGTCCAGGCGACGCGCAGTGAGCGGGAATTGGGGTAGCTGTAGAGAGTCAGCATCGTGGCGGGCGTTCCTTGGCAACATTGCGAAAAGGGGATCGGCAGTCCGTCCCAGCATGGCGCGCCAGCGTCGATCATGCCAGCAGAGTGCGGCGCATCAGGCGCGTTTTTCACGCAAGAAAAAACGCCTGTGGACAACTCGAATGTTCGAATCATCCACAGGCGTTCCTGTGAGCCAGGTGGCGACTTCAGCGTGCGAGACGCCCTTCGATACTGGCGCGAATGCCAGCCGCATCCAGCCCGCAATCACGCAGCAGCTCTACCGGCTTGCCATGCTCGACGAAGTCATCCGGCAGCCCCAGCAGCAGCATCGGCTGCGCGAGACCGGCATTCAGGTAGAGCTCTGCCACGCCGGCACCCGCACCGCCGGCCACGGCATTCTCTTCCACCGTGACGACCAGGTCATGCTCGTCGGCGATCTCCAGCAGGGCCTCGCGATCCAGCGGCTTGATGGAGCGCAGATTGAAGTGGGTCGCGTCCAGCGCCTCGGCGACCTCCGCCACCGGCGTGTTCATGCTGCCTACGGCAACGATGGCAATACGCACGTCGGGACTGGCAATGATGCGACGACGATATTCGCCCTTGCCGATCGTCAGTGGCGTCAGGTCATGGCCCGTGGCGACGCCGGGTCCGGTGCCACGCGGATAACGCACGGCCGCCGGACCGGGATGTGCCAGCGCCGCACTCAACATGCCACGACACTCGCTCTCGTCCGCCGGCGCCATCACCACCAGCTCCGGCACGCAACGCAGGAAGGACATGTCGAGGCTGCCGTGGTGGGTCGGTCCATCCTCACCCACCAGTCCCGCGCGATCGATGGCAAAGGTGACATCCAGCTTCTGTACCGCGACATCATGGATCAACTGATCATAGCCACGCTGCAGGAAGGTGGAATAGATCGCCACCACCGGCTTCATGCCTTCACAGGCCATGCCGGCCGCCACCGTCACGGCATGCTGCTCCGCGATGGCGACATCGTAGTAGCGATCAGGATATTCCTTCGAGAAACGCACCAGATCCGAGCCTTCCCGCATGGCAGGCGTGACACCGATGACACGAGGGTCAGCCGCGGCGGCATCACAGATCCAGTTGCCGAAGACGCTGCAGTACTTCTGCGGCCTGGGTGCCGGTGCATCCGTCACGGAAGGCGCCTGCCGCGCCTGCTCCGACGAGGCCTTCTCCAGCTTGGTGATCGCGTGGTAGCCGATGGGGTCGCGCTCGGCCGGCAGGAAGCCCTTGCCCTTGCGCGTCACCACATGCAGGAACTGCGGGCCCTCGAGATCGCGCATGTTGCGCAGTGTCTGGACCAGCGTCGGCAGATCATGCCCATCGATGGGACCGATGTAATTGAAGCCCATCTCCTCGAACAACGTCGCCGGGCTGATGAAGCCCTTCATGTGCTCTTCGGTACGCTTGGCAAGTTCCAGCGCCCCCGGGAGCGGCGACAGCAGTTTCTTGCCGTTGGCGCGCATCTGGGTATAGGGCTTGCTGGCCAGGATACGCGCCAGATAGCTCGCCAGACCGCCGACATTTTCCGAGATCGACATCTCGTTGTCGTTGAGCACGACCAGCAGGTTGGCCTTGACGTGCCCGGCATGCGCCAGCGCCTCGAAGGCCATGCCGGCCGTCAGGGCGCCATCACCGATCACCGCACAGGCGCGACGGGATTCTCCCGCGGTACGCGCGCCCAGTGCCATGCCCAGCGCGGCGCTGATCGAGGTGCTGGAATGCCCCACCCCGAAGGTGTCGTAGTCACTCTCGGCGCGCTTGGGGAAGGCAGACAGGCCGTTGTATTGACGCATGCTGTGCATGGCGTCGCGCCGGCCGGTCAGGATCTTGTGGGGATAGGCCTGATGACCGACATCCCACACCAGGCGATCACGCGGGGTTTCCAGCGCATGATGCAGGGCAACCGTCAGCTCGACGACACCGAGGCCGGCACCGAAGTGCCCCCCGGTGCAGCCGACGCTGTAAAGCAGGAAGGCGCGCAATTCATCGGCCAGCTGGCGCAGCTGTGCCGGACTCATGGCCCGCAGTGCGTCTGGTGTCTCGACCGCATCGAGCAATGGCGTCGCGGGGCGCGCCTCAGGTATCTCGTCAAACAGCTTCATAGGCGTCAGGAATCAGTGGTCTCGCTCGATCATGTAGCGCGCCAGCACCGCGAGAGGCTCTGCGGCCTCTCCCAGCGGTGCCAGGGCATCCAGGGCCTCGTCCAATAACTGACCTGCCCGGGTTCGGGCTCCTTCCAGGCCAAGCAATGACGGGTAGGTCGGCTTGTCGCGTGCAGCATCCGCACCGGCAGTCTTGCCCAGCGTGGCGGTATCGCCGGTCACATCCAGGATGTCATCCTGAATCTGGAAAGCCAGGCCGATGGCAGAAGCGTAGCGCTCGAGAGCCTCAAGACGCGAATCCGATTCCTCGACCGCCACCAGCCCGCCAAGACGAACAGCCGAGCGAATCAGCGCGCCAGTCTTGTAGGCGTGCATGCGTGACAGCGCCTCGACCTCTCGGAACTGCCCCACCGCCTCGAGATCCAGCGCCTGCCCCGCCACCATGCCACGTCGACCGGAAGCCTCCGCGAGGGTGCGTATCAGGGCTGGCGTTCTCGCATGTGCGGTATCGGCAATGACCTCGAAGGCCAGGCTCAGCAGAGCATCGCCCGCCAGAATCGCGGTCGCCTCATCGAAGGCGCGATGGACGGTGGGCTGGCCACGGCGCAGGTCGTCGTCATCCATCGCCGGCAGGTCATCGTGAACCAGTGAATAGGCATGGACAAGCTCCAGAGCGGCCGCAGTGGCATCCAGCGCTGCACGCCCTGCCTCGTCCTCATCGCCTCCCAGCGCACGTCCGGCAGCGTACAGCAGGACAGGCCGCAGTCGCTTGCCACCTCCCAGCACGCTGTAACGCATGGCCTCTTCCAGCCGATCACTGACCGCCCCCGCCGGACTGAGCAATGCCTCGAGCACGGCCTCGCTACGCGCCTGCCCACCACGAATCAATTCGCTTGCCTGCGCGGACGGCATGGCTTGCGTCGTCGATGCACCTGACATCACCAATCGTTCTCCTCATCCCCTGCACCGACGGAACTGCCGGGCATCTCGGGCGCTTCGAATGCAGTGGACACCAGCGTGCCATCAGGCCCTTCGACCAAGGCCTGCAGACGCAGCTCGGCGTCGTCGAGCCGTCGTTGTGCTTCACGTGCCAGACGCACTCCCTCCTCGAAAGCGCCCAATGACGCTTCCAGCGACATGTCGCCGGCTTCCAGTTGCGTCACCAATCCCTCGAGACGCGCAAGGGTGGCGGCGAAATCCTGCGGCGCTTCCTGTTCGGCCATGAGTGCTCTCGCTGATCAGACCGGGCTGAACCCGGGATGTCCATGTGATATGCCAGTATAACCTGATGGGCCCTGTGACGCTGCCCACCCGACACCGGCGTGACCACTCGTTTCAAGCTGTGCATTTTTCATGCTGACCGATTGGACATTTCAACCGGGGCCCGCACCAGCTGTGATATTCTTTGCCCCCCTGTTGACAGCACGCCCCGCTGTTTTTCTGGCATTTTCTAAAGGCGTGACACGCCAGCAGGACATGAAAAAGACCAAACGAACAGAAACGTCGGCATGACCGGCGAGAGGGTTGATTCGACAATGGCCAAGACGTCCCTGGACAAGAGCAAGATCAAGATTCTATTGCTCGAGGGTGTCCACCAATCCGCCGTGGATAACTTCCTCAACGCGGGTTACACCAACATCGAGCTGCTTCAGACCTCGCTCGCCGAGGACGAACTGATCGAGAAGATCCGTGATGTGCACTTCATCGGCATCCGCTCCCGCACCCAGCTCAACGAGCGCGTGATCAGCGCTGCCGAGAAGCTCACCGCCATCGGCTGCTTCTGCATCGGCACCAATCAGGTCGACCTGGAAGCTGCACTCAAGCGCGGCATCCCGGTCTTCAATGCGCCCTACTCCAATACCCGCTCCGTCGCTGAGCTGGTACTGGCAGAAGCGATCATGCTGATGCGTGGCGTGCCGGAAAAGAGCGCCAAGGCGCACCGTGGCCAGTGGATGAAAACTGCCAAGAACAGCCATGAAGTCCGGGGCAAGACACTGGGCATCGTCGGCTACGGCAGCATCGGCTCGCAGCTGTCCGTACTGAGCGAGTCTCTCGGTCTGGATGTCATCTACTACGATGCGGTCACCAAGCTGGGCATGGGCAATGCCCGCCAGGTGGCAAGCCTGGAAGAACTGCTGGCGCGCGCTGACATCGTCACCCTGCACGTCCCGGAAATCCCCTCCACCAAGTGGATGATGGGCAAGCAGCAGTTCGCGCTGATGAAGCAGAACAGTGTCTTCATCAACGCCGCTCGCGGTACCACCGTGGTGATCGAGGACCTCGCCGAAGCCCTCTCCAGCGGCAAGCTGCTGGGCGCGGCCATCGACGTCTTCCCGGTCGAACCGAAAGGCAATGGTGAAGAGTTCGTCTCCCCGCTTCGCGAGTTCGACAATGTCATTCTGACGCCGCACGTGGGTGGTTCCACCATGGAAGCTCAGGAAAACATTGGCGTGGAAGTGGCGGAGAAGCTGGTGACCTACTCCGACAACGGCACCACCATCGGCTCCGTCAACTTCCCGGAGGTCGCGCTGCCGGCCCACCCGGAGAAGCACCGTCTGCTGCACATCCACGACAACGTGCCGGGCGTGATGTCTCACATCAACCGCGTACTGTCCGAGGAAGGCATCAACATTTCCGGCCAGTACCTGCAGACCAACAATACCGTCGGTTACGTGGTCATCGATGTCGACAAGGCCTACGGCAAGAAGGCACTCGAGGCCCTCAAGACCGTCGACCATACGCTGCGCATTCGTACTCTCTACTCGGAAGCTGATTTCGAAGGGTGAATCCGACAGTGCACGTCACAGTGACGGAACCATGGCCGTGGGGATGTCGCTGATACAAGAACGCCGCAGCCATCAGGCTGCGGCGTTTTTTTCAATACGACTCGGAACAGAGAGGTGATGACGCACTGACTGTTTCACGTGGAACATCTTCGATTTTTTGGTAAAACCAAATATATTCAATCACTTGTGTCACGGCACAACGCTTGTGAACAGCAGTGACCATCGCGGCCATTGCACTCAGCGGTCTGACAATGGCGTACCCGCAACCGCCCAGTTTTCCGGCTCGACTTCCTGCAGTACGACCCATACCGACTCCTTGCGCACCTCCAGTACGCGAGCCGTCTCACGGGTCAAGGCTTCGACCAGTTCCCGTTTCTGTGCCTCTGTCTTGCCGCTGATGAATTCCGCACGAATCATGGGCATGCTTTCGACTTCCTATATATTCCAACATTCTCTTTTCCAGCACTCGAGGCTCGCGCAACGACATGCTGGCCATGTGGCGTGATGCCGGGCATCGATGTTCCACGTGAAACATCTGCTGATCGTGGCGGACATGTTGCCCAGGTCGGCACTGGCTTCTCTGCGAAGCAACCAATAGCTCCCCAGCACCACAAGCCATGAAATCGCTGACTTATCAGCAAGTTGTAACCAGCCACCCAGAGACTGACCTCAAGAGACCGGCCTCCTGGTGAAGCATGGATGTTCCACGTGAAACATCTTTCAAGCGTAGCGCGTATCGCCCAACAGCACGCGTTCGACACGCCCGGTCAACTGCATGCCGAGCAGTGGCGTATTATGTCCAGCACTTGCCAGCGTCTCGCTGGAGACACGCCATTTCTGCTCCATATCAATCACCGCGAGATCACAATACTCACCTTCCTTCAGCATGCCCCCCTTGAGCCCGAAGCGCCGGGCGCTGAACGTCAGGGTCTCGATCAGGCGCGGCAGCTTGATCATCTCGGCCTTGACCAGCGCCAGCCCAAGCGGCAGCACGGTTTCCAGACTGGTCATGCCGGGCTCGGAGACCGCGAAAGGCGCACATTTCGCGGCCGCCTCATGTGGCAGGTGGTCACTGACGATCGCATCGATGGTGCCATCCGCGACAGCGGCACGAAGTGCCTCACGATCATCGGCACTGCGCAGAGGCGGCTGAAGATGGAAGTTGGCATCAAAGCCTTCCAGCTGCTCATCGGTCCAATGCAACTGGGCGATCGAGACATCCGCGGTAATATCCAGCCCTCGGGCCTTGGCATCACGTACCAGCTCCACCGCGCGAGCACTGGAAAGCAGCGAGACATGCGCCCTAACGCCGGTCTGCTCGATCAGCAGCAGCCATTGAGTCAGCGCGATGGTCTCTGCCGATTCGGGAATTCCCGCCAATCCGAGGCGTGACGCGATGGCCCCCTCGTGCGCACATCCCTGCCCCGCCAAGGTGGCTTCCTGTGCCTGGAAGACCACCGTGATATCGAAGGTGCGTGCATATTCCAGACAACGTCGCAGCACACCAAGATCACGGATCGGCCTGCGCAGGTTGGTCAAGGCGACACAACCGGCGGACTTGAGTGCGGCCATGTTGGCGAGCAGCTCCCCTTCCAGCCCCTGGGTCAGCGCTCCCAGGGGGGCCACCCTGACACCAGCCACATCGCGAGCGCGATCAAGCAGGGTGCGCACGTGAGAGGCACTGTCGAGCACCGGACTGGTATCCGGACGAGGCAGGATGACGCTGTATCCCCCTGCCAGTGCCGCGGCCGATTCACTGGCAAGACTGCCCTTGTAGCGCGGTCCGGGATCACGCAGATGGGCCCCCAGGTCAGCGAAGGCCGGCACGACAAGCTTGCCCGAGAGATCCTGCTGCTCATCCGCGACGAAGCCACGCGGTGGCGCACCGATCGCGACCAGACGTCCCTCTTCGAGGTGCAGGTCATACTGGCCATCGCGGCCACTGGAGGGGTCGATGACCCGAGCATTGATGAGGCTGAGTTTCATGCTCCAGCTCCTCGAGAACGTTCATTTCTGCGCTCAGCGCGCGCCTTCATCTGGCCTGATACCGCCATCGACAGCACCGCCATCCGGACGGCGATGCCATTGGTGACCTGATCGAGGATCAGCGAGCGCGGACCATCCGCGACGGCGGACTCGATCTCGACACCTCGATTGATGGGTCCCGGATGCATCACTACCGCCTCAGGATGCGCGTGGGCGAGGCTTTCGCGGGTCAGGCCGTAGCGACGATAGTATTCCGACTCCGAGGGCAGCAGCGCGCCATCCATGCGCTCCTTCTGCAGACGCAACATGATGACGACATCGACATCCTTGAGCCCGGCTTCAAGCTCGGTGAACACCTGGCAGCCCAATGTCTCGACGCCCACGGGCAGCAGTGTCCTGGGGGCCACGACACGCACCTCGGCTGCCCCCAGGGTGTTGAGTGCCAGAATCTGCGAGCGCGCGACTCTCGAATGCAGGATGTCACCGACGATGGCGACGCGCAGGTTGGCAAAATCACCCTTGTGGCGACGAATGGTCAGCATGTCGAGCATCGCCTGGGTCGGGTGGGCATGACGCCCGTCACCGGCGTTGATGATCGCCACATGGGGCGTGATCTGGCTGGCGATGAAGTGCGCCGCGCCCGAGTCACCATGGCGCACCACGAAGGCATCCGCCTGCATGGCCTCGAGATTGACCAGCGTGTCCATCAGTGACTCGCCCTTGGCTGCGGAAGACGTCTTGATGTCCAGGTTGAGCACATCCGCCGACAGGCGCTTGGCGGCGAGCTCGAAGGTGGCCCGGGTACGCGTGGAGTTCTCGAAGAACAGATTGGCCACCGTACGCCCCCGCAGCAGAGGCACCTTCTTGACCTCCGCATCACCGATGCCGCGGAAGTGATCCGCCGTGTCGAGAATCTCGGTCAGGACTGCACGCGGCAAGCCTTCGATATCCAGGAAGTGGCGCAGACGCCCCTGCTCGTCAAGCTGGACCTGGGACGGGGAGGCCGCACGCACCTCTGCGCTGGCCTGGGTGAGATCGAACAGGTTCATGCCGCACTCTCCCCGGTATCCACCAACGTCAGACGCAAGGCATCCGGCCCTTCCAGCTTGATGCGCTTGCCGGGCGCCAGGGCCAGACTGGCGCCCAGCGCATCCGGCTGAACCGGCAGTTCACGCCCCGGCAGCTCCAGCAGACAGGCCAGCAATACGCGTCGTGGACGCCCGTAATCGAACAGTTCATTGAGCGCAGCACGCACGGTGCGGCCACTCATCAACACATCGTCGACCAGCAGAAGATCGCGATTCTCGATATCCGGCAGCTGTGAGCCCTTGCCGGCGTCCGGCAACCCCTTGTGCCCGAAATCATCTCGCCAGAAACCGATGTCCAGCGTCGCCAACGCTTCGCTGAGCCCCAGACGCTCACGCAGTGCCTGGGCAATCCATACCCCGCCGGTATGAATGCCGACAGGAATCAGCCGCTCACGCTCGATCTCACGACGCTCGAACAACAACTCGAGCTCTTCGGTCATCGCCTCGAGAAGCGCTTCCACATCGGGCAGCGTCTCGTGGTCGTCGTGTACCTCGGAATGTTGCATGGGTATCGCATCCTCATACTTCCGCCAGCGGCGGCAGACAGACAAAAAAAACCCGCTTCCGTGAAGGAAGCGGGTGGGGTATTCAGTAACCGACAAGGTCGCCCTCGCCTCGCTGGCTTGCAAACCAGCTCTCGAGTATCAGCTGAGCGGCGAGGCCATCCACGCCATCATCACGATAGTTGCCGCGGTGACCGCGTTCACGTGCCAGCCCCTTGGCCGCCTTGGTAGAACCACGCTCATCCCACATCTCCAGCGGCTTGCCATATCGGCCGTACAGACGCTTGCCAAACTTGCGGGCACGGCTGCACATCAGGCTTTCGGTGCCGTCCAGCTCCAGTGGCAATCCCACCACGAACAGATCCGGCTGCCACTCCTCGATCAGACGAGTGACCACATTCCAGTCCGGGATGCCGTCACGCACGTGCAGGGGCACCAGCGGTGAGGCCGTGCCCAGCATCTCGGTGCCCACTGCCACCCCGATACGGCGCGTACCGAAATCGAAGGCCAGTACCGTCCGGCTGACGACCCGCTCAGCCATGCCCGATCTCCCGTGACATCAGGCTCATGTTCACACCCAGCTTGCGGGCCGCTGCATCAAGGCGCGACTCGCTGTCGGCATCAAAGAGAATGCCGCTGTCGCCTTCGACGATCAGCCAACTGTTCTCCTTGAGCTCATTCGTCAGCTGGTCAGGCTCCCAGCCAGCACAGCCGAGGCAGACCATGAAATCTTCCGGCCCCTTGTTGTCGGCGATCGCCTTGAGAATATCCAGCGAGGTCGTAAGGGCCAGCTCATCCGTCACCTGCAGGCTGGAATCCCATTCCGCGGCCTGGCCACGGTGCAGGATGAAGCCGCGGTCCTTGTGCACGGGGCCGCCATAATAGACGACGTCTTCCAGGCACTCGCAGCTGTCCGCCGCGATCTCGAGCTGCTCGAACAGACCACGCATGGTCAGCTTGATGGGCTTGTTGACGATGACACCCAAGGTGCCCTTTTCATCGTGATCACAAAGGTAACTCAGCGAGCCGGAAAAGTTGTCATCATCGAGATGAGGCATCGCCAGCAGGAAATGGTCTCGCAGACTTTGCATGGTCCTCCCGAGGCGTCAGGGCGCGCCAGAATCGTTGCCGGGGCCGAATCGCCAGATGCGGGTGATGGTCAGTTGGCTCATGCCCCTGAGACTCTCATCGAAGGGAGCATAGGGGGCCGCGCCATAGACCGTATCCAGAGCCGCCTGGTCGAGCTCGGCATGTCCCGAGGATTGTAACACTTCCGCGTACTCAAGCTGACCGCTGGGCAACACGACGGCACGAATGCGCAGCTCCCCGCTCAGATTGGCGGGCGCGGGATAGTGGAGATTGCCGAAGGACTGCACCGTGCCGGTCCAGTCATTGATGTAGCGAGCCCGCGCCGAGGCGCGGGCCGCCTTGCGCGAGGCCACATCACCGGCCACCTCGCGAGTCTGGCCCGAGGCCTGGATCGCCCCGACATCCTGCTCGATGGCTTCCTGCTCATTGTCCGGCGTATCCGGCAGGATCTCGGAATGCGAGACCTGCTGTGGCGAATCATTGCGGGTCGCGATGACCTCCGGGATGCGCTCCGGCAACACCAGGGGCACGGCAGCTGCCTCGGGCACCGGGGCCTCGCCGCTGACGGGAGCTCTCTGCTCACCCGCCCGGGGGGGCGTCTGACTGGCTGGCCCGGCTTGCACCGCCGCCTCACGGCCGCTTCCACTGGCCTGCTGATCCTGCTCGGCGACGACATCCGATGTGACGGCACGTGAGCTGGCCTGGCTGACCAGCGTGACGTCGAGCATCACCGGGTCAGGCAATGGCGGCACCTGAGGGGGCACCATCAGGCCACTCCCCAGCAGCCACCAGCCGACTACCGCATGCACCCCCAGTGCTGCGCCCCAGGCCACCACGCGACGATGCATCCGGGTCACCGGCACGTAGGTGATCGGATCGGTCACGCTATGGTTGACTCCCCACCACTCGACGGGTGCTGCCATGCCCCACTCCCTGTCTGCGAAACCGCTGTCGTGTCAGCTTCGGCATCCCTGCCGTTTACTGCGAACTTGCTGGCCGCCATCTGACGCCACCGACGCCATTGACGGCGGCAATCAAGCGGACTGCTGCGCCGTGAGGCGTGCCTCGATGGCATCCATCAGCAGCCCGGCGATGTCCGTACCGCGCTGGTCATCGATTTCACGCACGCAGGTCGGGCTGGTGACGTTGATCTCGGTGATGTAATCCCCGATCACGTCCAGACCGACGAACATCAGTCCCAGCGACTTCACCACCGGCTTGACCTGCTCGACCAGCCAGTAATCGCGATCCGTCAGCTCACGCGACTCACCACGTCCTCCAGCCGCCAGATTGCCACGCGTTTCTCCGGCGCTGGGAATGCGCGCCAGACCGAACGGCACCGGCTCACCATCGACCAGCAGGATGCGGGTATCGCCGGCACTGATCTCCGGCACGTAACGCTGTGCCATGATCTGACGCTGGCCACGCAGGGTCAGCTGCTCGATTACCGATCCCAGATTGCGACCATCTTCGGCGACGTGGAAGATACCGCTGCCGCCCATGCCATCGAGCGGCTTGAAGATGACATTGCCATGCTCCGCGTGGAAGGCGCGCAACACCTTGTCATTGGCCGAGACGGTCGTCGGCGGAATGCACTGGGTGAACTGCTGCGCGAACAGCTTCTCGTTGCAGGTCAACAGCGCGGCCGTCGGGTTGACGACCAGCACGCCTTCACGTTCAGCGAAGCCCAGCAGGTGGACCGCGTTCAGGAAGTGCTCGTCGACGGGCGGGTCCTTGCGCATCAGAATCACGTCAAGCTCGGCCAGCGGCGTCGCGACGACCTCGCCCAGCTGATAGAAGTGATCAGGATCCCGATAGACCTCGAGATCCCGCATCCGCCCCATCGCACGGCCATTCTCGAGATAGAGATCTTCCTGCTCCAGGTAATGC
Source organism: Cobetia sp. 10Alg 146 (assembly GCF_029846385.1). Classification (NCBI taxonomy): domain Bacteria; kingdom Pseudomonadati; phylum Pseudomonadota; class Gammaproteobacteria; order Oceanospirillales; family Halomonadaceae; genus Cobetia; species Cobetia sp. 10Alg 146. The sequence goes on along the minus strand of NZ_JARWKT010000005.1, from coordinate 197,644 downwards.
AACGACCAGCCACGCTGGGCGGCGGCCCACAGCATGGCCAGGGTGGTGTCCTTCTTGTAGGTGACGCTGGACATCGGGTCCATCACCACGCCGATCTTGAGCTTGCGAGCAGTCATCGAGGCAACCTTCTGACGACACTGCCGACCCAGCCGGCCGGCAATGAGAAAAGCGGATGTTACCCGGCGCGATACCCCGAAACGGGTTGCGCGGGAAGATGGGACAAGTATGCAGCAGCACCACGCTGCCCACCACTGACATGAGGACGCTCAAGGCCTCACGCAGTGTTGCCGGGGCTTCAACAATGCTGGTGTCATCCTGCCTAGCGCGGCAGATCGCCGAAGCGCTGCTGCAACAGCGTCAGCGCGACCACCGGCGCCGTCTCGGTACGCAGTATCCGTGGGCCCAGCCCCAGGACGTCACACCCCGCGCCAGCCGCCTGGGTGACCTCTTCCGGCGTGAAGCCGCCCTCAGGGCCGATCAGCAGGCTGGCACGCGTCACGCCGCCCTCGCTCTCGGCGGCATTCAGCGCCTCGGCACCGCCCGGCTGCAATATCAGGCGAAGTGGCTCATCGCGCTCATCCAGCCACTGGGCCATGGAAATCGGCGCATGCACCACCGGCACCACGCTGCGACCGCACTGCTCACAGGCGCTTGCCGCCACGCCCTGCCAATGCGCGAGTTTCTTGTCGGCGCGCTCGCCCTTGAGCTTGACGTCGCCACGCGCGGTGTAAAGCGGGGTGATGGCAGCGACCCCGAGCTCACAGGCCTTCTGGATGGCGTAATCCATGCGATCGCCCTTGGAGATCGCCTGGCCCAGATGCACTGCCAGTGGCGACTCGCTGTCATTGGCGACCGCCTCGATCACCCGCACGCTGACCCCCTTGCGGGACACCTCCTCGAGCGACACGCGCACTTCCTGCCCGTGTCCATCGAACAGCTGTGCTTCGCTGCCCACCCGGGCCCGCAACACCAGACCGAGATGGCGTGCAGGCCCCTCGGGCAGTGCAAAGGTCGCCCCGGCGCTGACATGGAGATCAAGATCGGGACAGTGCAGACGAATGGCCATGGGAAAGTCTCGCGAGCAATGCGCCGCGCGGCAGCGCCGTGAGAGACACTCAGCACGCCGACACGGAGATGAAAGGGAAAGGGAAAGAGAAATAGGTTCAGGAAAGCACGGCCATCATGGTGGCCACCAACGCAGTGACGGGCCACTGGGGCCCGTCACTGTCATTGCCATCTCACGGCCATTGCTGGCCGTCTCACGGATCAGTGAGCGGTGGCTTCACCCGCCTGTTGCGCTTCACGCTGCTTGCGCTGAGCGTACATGGCTTCGAAGTTGACCGGTGCCAGCATCAGCGGAGGGAAGCTGCCACGATTGACCAGATTGTCGACGGCTTCACGCGCGTACGGGAACAGCACGTTCGGGCAGAAGGCCCCCAGGGTGTGATCCAGCTGCTCGGCGGACAGACCGGCGATGCGGAACAGACCGGCCTGCTCGACCTCGGCCAGGAAGGCGGTGGTCTGATCTTCACCGTTGGAGACCTGGGCGGTGACCTTGATGGACACCTCGAAGAGCTCTTCACCGACCTGCTGGTGCTCGGTATCCAGTTCCAGGCTGACCTTCGGCTGGAACGGCTGGGAGAAGACCGCCGGAGAATTCGGCGCTTCGAAGGACACGTCCTTCACATAGATGCGCTGCAGGGCGAACTGGAGCTGATCCTGAGCCTGTTCGGCACCCTGGGCACCCTGTGCCGCCTGTGCGTTCTGTTCTTCAGCCATGAGACATATCCTTGAATGTACGGAGAATTATTGTTGGGCCATCGGCCTGCTTCCCGCAGGTCGCTCAGCGAGTCACGACCGGCAGACTGTCGGCTTCCCACTGACCCATGCCACCCTTGAGCTTGACCGCCTGCTTGAAGCCGGCCTTCTCCAGGCGCGCCACCAGCGGTCCAGCGGTCTGACCATGCTTGCAGACGATGATCACCGGACGGTCCTTGTACTTGTCCAGCGGCGTGGTCGCGCTGGCAAGCTGACTGCTGGGAACATTGACGGCACCGGCGATGTGGCCGGCCTTGTATTCCTTGCTGTCGCGGATGTCGATGAAGACACCCTCTTCGCGATTGACCAGTCGCGTGGCCTCGCTGACGCTGACCCCGTGGTTGCCACGCATGGTTTCCATGACGATGAGGGCGACCAGCAGGGCGACGAAGGCGCCCACCAGCAAGGGATGATTCTGCGCGAACTGAAGCAGCTGTTCGATCATGAGACGGGCTAACTCCGCTGTGACGTGCATGCCGGTACGTACGCGGCAAAGGAAATAGACCGCTACCCGAGGTAACGGAGCCAGCATTATACATGAGAGCCCCTGCCATGAATGCCCACGACATGGCATCAAAAAGGCGTAACGCCGCCCTGCCCTCGCCTGCGCCACGGGGACGCACTGAACTTGCCCGCGATAGGGGAATCCAATCTTGCCGATACGCTTCCAGCACTTGCACTCGGCACCTTACCGCCTCTCTAATAGAGGTCAGAATGAGCAGGTAGTTTTATCACTACATCTTGCCTCACCCGTGCAGCAAGCGGTGAACGCACCGGATGAGGAAGACGGCAGAGGATGCCCGCGGGACATGACAGGCACGTGATCGCCTGACAGCCACCCTGCGCGATTGCCCCTGCCGTCCTGCTCCAGAGGATTCATTCGTCATCACAGCGAGGAAGTCATGGCAGCTCAAGCACAAGGTCCGCGTCCCGTCGCCCTCATCATTCTCGATGGCTACGGCCACAGCGAGGAAGAGAAGGACAACGCCATTCTTGCCGCCAACACGCCGGTCATGGATCGCCTGCGCCAGCAGTATCCCAGCGATCTGATCCATACCGACGGTGGCCATGTCGGCCTGCCGGATGGCCAGATGGGCAATTCCGAGGTCGGGCACATGAACCTGGGGGCCGGGCGCATCGTCTACCAGGACTTCACCCGCATCACCAAGGCCGTGCGCGAGAATGCCCTCAAGGACAACACCGTCCTGACCGCGCCTCTCGATGCCGCCATCGCGGCTGGCCGTGCCGTGCACCTGATCGGCCTGCTGTCTCCCGGGGGCGTGCACTCCCATGAAGACCACATCCTCGCCATGGCCGATCTGGCCGCCGAGCGGGGCGCCAAGCGCATCTACCTCCACGCGATTCTCGATGGCCGCGACACCGCGCCCAAGAGCGCCGAGGCATCCATCGCGCGTGCCGATGAACACCTGGCAGGTCTCGGACTCGAGGAAGGCCGTGTCGCCACCCTCGTCGGTCGCTACTTCGCGATGGACCGTGACAACCGCTGGGACCGTGTCGAACAGGCATATCGCGTGATCGCCGAAGGGCAGGGCCTCCACGAAGCCGCCAGCGGCGTGGAAGGACTTGCCGCCGCCTACGAGCGTGACGAGACCGACGAATTCGTCAGCGCCACGCGTATCGGCGACGCCGTCCCCATGCAGGAAGGCGATGCTGCCCTGTTCCTGAACTTCCGTGCCGACCGTGCCCGCGAGCTGACCCGCGCCTTCGTCGAGCCGGACTTCTCCGGCTTCGAGCGCACGCCGCCCAAGCTGGCCCATGACGGTCTGGTGATGCTGACCCAGTACGCCGCCGACATTCCGGCGCCGGCTGCCTTCCCGCCCTCCGACCTGCCCAATACCCTGGGGGAAGTGGTCTCCAATCGTGGCCTCACTCAGCTGCGTATCGCCGAGACGGAGAAGTACGCCCACGTGACCTTCTTCTTCTCCGGCGGCCGCGAAGACGAATTCGAGGGCGAGACCCGCATCCTCGTGCCCTCGCCGCAGGACGTGAAGACCTACGACGAGAAGCCGGAGATGAGCGCCGGGGAGGTCACCGACAAGCTGGTCGAGGCCATCGAATCCGGCCGCTATGATCTGATCGTCTGCAATTACGCCAATGGCGACATGGTCGGACACACCGGCAAGTTCGATGCGGCCGTCAAGGCGATCGAATATCTGGATGGCTGCGTCGGCCGCGTGGTCGAGGCGCTGGAGAAGGTCGGTGGCGAATGCCTGATCACCGCGGACCACGGCAATGCCGAGCAGATGGTGCACCCGGAGACCGGCAACCCGCAGACGGCACACACCACCTTTGAAGTGCCGCTGATCTACGTCACCCAGCGTGACGTCAAGCTGGCCTCCGAAGGACGCCTGTGTGACCTCGCCCCGACCCTGCTGACCATGATGGGGCAGGCGGTCCCCGAGGAAATGGACGGCAACGTGCTGGTCGATTATGCCGGTGCCTGATAGCCCCTTGCAGGGCGCGCCGAGTGGCGTGCCCGGCGCCTCCCCCGGTCCGGATGCCTATCTGGCATCCGGACCGGGCAGGCGCTACCGATTCTTCAAACGCCGGAGCCCTGTCTCCGGCGTTGTGCTGTCTGCCTGCCTGCTGCTCATGACTCCGCTGCTGGCCCCCTCCTCGGCACTGGCCGCGGACAGCAGCGCGACCCTGACCCAGAAGAAGCAAGCCTCCGAAGCCGACCTCAAGCGTCTCAAACACGAGATACAGGCGATGCAGGGCGAGCTGAAGGCCACTGCCGCGCGGCGCAGCGATACGCGCAATGGCCTGGAGAAGATCGAGCGCCAGCTCAACGAGACTCGCCAGCAGACCGGCAGACTCGAGGATGAGCGCGACGACATCACGCAGCAACTGACCAGGCTCACGCGCCAGCGTGAGACCCTCATCCAGCAGCAGACGGCGCAGAAGGCTGCCGTGGCCGAGGAGATGGCCGCCCTGTATCGGCTGGGTCGCCAACCCGAATTGAAGCTGCTGCTCAATCAGGATGATCCGGCGCGTCTCGAACGCCTGCAGGTCTATCTGAATCACTTGAGCGATTCGCGCCGGCAGGCGCTTGAGCGCCTCGCCAGACTGGATGCCTCACTGGCCAGTACCCGCGCCAGTCTGCTGGCACGCCAGACACGACTGGAGGAGGTGCAGCAAGGCCTCAAGCAGCAAGCCAGCAAACTGATGGCCCAGCAGAATGAGCGCGCCGCTCTGCTGCGCACCCTGGATGCCCGCTATGCCAGCCATGAGGCGAAGATCGCCGAGCTGGATCAGGACCGCGCCCATGCCAACCAGATGATCCAGACGCTCGAGAAGCGCCTCAAGGCCATCAAGAGTGCCCCGCCCCCCAGGACACGCATCACGCGTGCGATGGGCAAGATGGACTGGCCGGCCCCCGGGCGGGTCATCTCGGCCTATGGCGGGGGAGAAGGCGTCAATCGTGATGGCGTGCTGATCCAGGCGTCCCAGGGCACGCCTGTGACGGCGCCGCATGCCGGTCGTGTCGTCTTCGCGGACTGGATGCGCGGCTACGGCAACCTGTTGATCATCGACCACGGCGACAACGTGCTGACGCTCTACGCACATCTGGCAAGCTTCAGCGTCGGCCCCGGTGACAGCCTGTCACGCGGCCAGCAGCTGGGCAGTGTCGGCAGCAGTGGTGGCCGTGACGGTGCCGCGCTGTATTTCGAAGTACGCCGCGCCGGCAAGCCCGTCAACCCGCAACGCTGGCTGTCGAGCCGCTGAGCCAGTCAGCCATGGCGCAACATGGCGACAGGCTAGGCGGCAGGTACCCGGGCGGGATATGCTCGCAGTCATCCGTGACTGCGAGCGTCGGGGTCGCCTCTTCCCCTCTGGCTGAACTGCCAGGCGCTTCGGCATCAGTCGAGCCAGTCTCCGTCGAGAAGGAAATCGCATGTCCGCATCGTCGTCATTCCGTCCTGCCCCGCGTCGCCTGCGTCAGCTGGCGGTCAGCGTGCCGCTGAGCCTTGTTCTGCTGGGCGGCGGAGTGCCGGCCCATGCTGAAGATGCGCGGCAGGGAGCCACGCCTGCCTCCTCCAGCGAATCGGCCAATGGCCTGCCGCTGGAGGAACTGCGCACCTTTGCCGAAGTCTTCGAGCGCATCAAGCGCACCTATGTGGATGAAGTGGATGACCGCACGCTGCTCAAGAATGCCATGCGTGGCATGCTGGCAGGGCTGGACCCGCACTCGGCGTATCTGGATCAGGATGACTGGCAGGACCTGCGCGAGAACACCGATGGGGAATTCGGCGGTATCGGCATCGAGGTCGGCATGGAGGAGGATGGCCAGCTGACCATCATCGCCCCCATCGACGACACCCCGGCCTCACGTGCCGGCCTCCAACCACGTGACGTGATCCTCAAGATCGACGATACGCCGATGGAGGGTCTGTCGATGACGGAATCCGTCAAGCTGATGCGTGGCGAGGAAGGATCGACCATTCGCCTGCTGGTACTCTCGGAAGGCGCCGACATGCCCCGCGAGGTCGTGCTCAAGCGGGCCATCATCAAGAGCAGCAGTGTCAGTCAGCGCCTGCTGGAGCCGGGATATGGCTACCTGCGCGTCAGCCAGTTCCAGAGCGCGACGGGCGATGAGGCGAAACGCGCCCTTACGGAGCTGCGCGAGGAAAGCGGCGATGTCGCGCTGAAGGGTCTGGTGCTGGATCTGCGCAACAACCCCGGGGGGCTGCTGTCAGCGGCCGTCGAGATAAGCGACCTCTTCCTCACGAGCGGCCGCATCGTCTATACCGAGGGGCGCCTGCCGGACAGCGAGCTGTCCTTCTCGGCCAGAGCCGAGACACCGGCCGGTGATACGCCGCTGGTGGTATTGATCAACGGCGGGACGGCCTCCGCCGCGGAAATCGTCTCAGGTGCCCTGCAGGACCAGCGCCGCGCCATCATCATGGGCACCGAGAGCTTCGGCAAGGGCTCGGTACAGAACGTGATGCCACTGGGCAACGGCGACGGCCTCAAGTTGACCACGGCTCTCTACTTCACGCCCAACGGGCGCTCGATCCAGGCAGAGGGCATCCGCCCGGATGTCGAGGTGGTGCGCGGACGACTGGAGCGCGACACGCGGCGTGATTTCAGCGTGCGCGAGGCGGATCTCGACGGACGTCTCGACAATGCCAATGGCGACTCATCGACGCCTTCCAGCAAGGCACCGGACAGCCCGGTGGTCGCCGAAAGTGATTACCAGCTGGGGGAAGCACTCAACCTGCTCAAGGGCATGAACGTGCTGGGTCGCAGCGCCGCTCTCAAGGCCACGCTTCCCGCCACCTCGGAGCAATAGTCTCTCTTTCGCCGCAAACGACACGACCCCGCCAACTGGCGGGGTCGTGTCGTCTTTCGCGCGCCAATCGGCAGGTCTGCCATCTCCCGCCTGGCCTGTCGTCGTGCTAACTGTCACGCCCAGAGGTGAGCGCTCACTGTCACCGTGGTCGGCAGCTCTCCGGCAACTCCCCACGCTCCCCCATCGCCTGGCGCATCAGCAGGCGCTTGAGCTCGACGCTGCCATCCACCCAGCCAAGTCCCAGGTTACGCACCAGGCGTACCCCCGGCTTCCGGCTGCCGAACAGCAGGCGGAAGCCATCCATCATCTTCAGCATCACGGCATTGTCGCTGCGCCGGCGTCGACGATAGCGCTTCAACCAGCGCTCATCGCCCAGTGCCACGCCGCGGCGGTGTCCAGCCAGCAGTTCTTCCGCCAGCACGGCGACATCCATCAGGCCAAGATTGACCCCCTGCCCCGCCAGCGGGTGAATGGCATGCGCGGCATCCCCCACCAGCGCCAGCCCCGGCAGCACATACTCCTGCGCATGACGTTGATGCAACGGGAAGCTGAAGCGTTCGGCACTGTATTCCACCGTGCCGAGCTTTCCCTCGAAGGCTGCTTCGAGCTCATGACAGAAGTCCGTCTCGGGCAATGCCAGCAGGCGCTCGGCTTCCTGCGGAGTGGTGGACCAGACGATGGAGCAATGGCGCTGGGCGCCGGATGCCTCGCCCTCGGGATGTGCCAGGGCGGAATTGACCGCCAGCGGCAGGAAGGCCAGCGGCCCGGTGGGCAGAAAGCGCTGGCGGGCGACGCCCTGATGCGAATGCGCCGTGCGCACCGTGGTGACCAACGCCACCTGGCCGGTATCGTGCTCACGGGTCTCGATTCCCGCCAGCTCGCGCAGACGGGAACGCGCCCCGTCAGCCGCCACCACCAGCCCCGCCGCGACGCTGCTACCGTCGCTCAGTGTCAGGCTTGCTGCCTCGCCCCCCTCAAGTTGGTAAGCACTTACCACCGAGGCTGACCCCGTCCTGGGCAATCCCAGACCGCTGACCCGGACACCATAACGGCGCGTGATCGAGGGACACCGGGAAATCGCTTGCTCAAGCGCGGCCTGAGTGACCCGATTCTCGACGATGTGCCCAAGCTCCGACACGCCGCTTTGCTCGGCACTGAAGCCTATCTCGCCATTGCCTTCGGCATCCCAGACCTGCATGCCGGTATAGGGCATCAGACGACTCTGTGCGATGTCCTTCCAGACCCCCAGGCCGCTGAGCAATTGACGCGAAACCGGTGTCAGCGCACTGACACGCGGCTCCGGTGCCAGCGCCGGCTGCCAGTCGACGATGCCCTCGCGACCCTCGATCAGAAGGACGCGCAGGCCGCCCTGCCCCAACAGCAGCGCCAGCGTGGCGCCGACGATACCGGCGCCCACGATGGCGACATCCACCTCATGCGGTGCATCCAATCTCCGATGCTCGTTCATGCCTGCTCCCTTGTATGACGCCTGTCGCGCGTCGCTCTCCTGGCGAGAGTCTCGTGAATCCGGCGGCGATTTGGTCACTCATCGACACCACCCTGGGGCGCAAGCCTGTGGCGCAACTCACGACATCGCTTGGCCCGTTGGCAAGTACTCGCTACGCCTAGCGCTCAATGCCCATCGAGCGCCTTGCCAGCAGGCGCTTGAGCGGTGACACCAGATTCAGACCGATCAGCCCTGCCGCCCGAGCATGCCCCAGCCAACGACTTTCGACGCCGAACAGGCGGATCAAGCCATCACTGAACAGCACGACATTGTCGCGGTCCGCACCGCGCCGCGACTCGAAATCACTCAGCACGCTGACATCGCCAGCGGCATCACCACGTGCCTGTCCCGCCGCGATGGCGGCCACCAGATCCGTCACGCCACGCAGCGCCAGATTGAAGCCCTGCCCTGCCACCGGATGCAGCGAGTGAGCGGCATTGCCGAGCACCGCAAGTCCGGGACGTGTCCCCTCGCTGGCACGTATCAACGACAGGGGATAGGCATGGCGCTGCCCGACCCGCCGGAAACGGCCGGCCCGCTCGCCGAAGGCAGCCTGAAGCGCCTTGAGAAACTCGGGCTCCGGCATGTCCATCAGCGCAGCCGTCTCGTCGGGAGAACGTGTCCAGATCAACTCCATTCGGCGGCCACCCAGCGGCAGCAGCGCCATCGGTCCTTCGCTGGTGAAACGCTCATAGGCCACCCCCGCGTGGGGCTGGCTCATCTCGACGGTGGCGATCAGCGCCTGTTGTTCGTAGGCATGCGTCTCGCTATGGATGCCGAGACGCTCCTTGAGCCCCGAGCGCCCGCCATCTGCCAATACGGTCAGTCCCGCCTCGATCAGGCGGCCATCCTCCAGCAGCAGGCGGTGCCCCTGCGCGCTGACGCTGATCTGCGCCACGCGTGCCGGGCAGTACCAGGTCAGCGGCAGTTCCGCCAGACGCCGATGGAGCACGCGCCCCATCCAGGCATTGGGGATCACATGCCCCAGCGCGGGAACCCCCAGTTCCTCGGCCCGCATGCGTGTGGCCCCGAGATGGCCGCGCTCGCTGACATGGATGGTACGAATCGGCGTGGCGTGCTCACGCATCGCCTCCCACAGCCCGAAGGCGATGAAGCGCTGGCGTGAACCGGCAGCGATGGCACTGGCTCGCGCATCGAAACTGGGCTGGAAACGCCCGGTATCCTCCGCGGGAGGCAAGGGGTTGGCCTCGACCACCGCCACGCGCAGCCCATCCTCCTGCTGCCCGTTCATCAAGGGTGCAAGGGCACAGGCCAGGCTCGCGCCCACCAGGCCACCACCGATGATGACGACATCGAATCGCTCCGGCGCAGACGTTACCGGGGATGCTGCCGCTGGCTCACTCATGATGTCAGGCTCCTTCGCGCATCAGTGCCTCGATGGCCTCGACGGATTTGGGAACCGTGGCGCTCAGCACTTCGTGCCCGTCCGCGGTGACCACCACATCGTCCTCGATGCGAATCCCGATCCCCCGATACTCGGCTGGAATGTCACTGGCGTCCGGCACATAAAGCCCCGGCTCGACCGTCAGCACCATGCCGGGCAGCAACGGACGCGGCTCACCGTTCTCGCGGTAACTGCCGACATCGTGCACATCCAGTCCCAGCCAGTGCGAGGTGGAGTGCAGATAGAAGCGGCGATAGGCCTCATCGGCGATCAACGCCTCCACTTCACCTTGCAGCAGGCCCAGTTCGACGAGGCCGGCGGTCAGGTCATGCACCACCTGTTGGTGAATGCCCACCAACGTCGCTCCCGGCACCACGGCGGCCACTGCACGTTCCTGGGCCTTGAGCACGATCTCGTAGAGACGCTTCTGGGGCTCGCTGAAGTGGCCATTGACGGGGAAGGTACGGGTGATGTCGCCGGCATAGAGTGCGTACTCCGCGCCAGCATCGATCAGCACCAGCTCGCCATCGATCAGCGGAGCACGGTTCTCGATGTAATGGAGCACGCAGGCATTCACGCCACCACCGACGATGCTGGTATACGCGGGTGCCGGGGCGCCCTGCCACTGGAATTCATGCTCGATCTCGGCCTGCAGATGATACTCGTGCAGCCCGGGGCGGCTGGCCCGCATGGCACGGATGTGGGCGCGAGCGGAAATCTCCGCCGCGTGACGCATCAGCGCCAGCTCACGCTCATCCTTGATCAGGCGCTGCTCATGCAACAGCGGGGCGAGGTCTTCAAAGGCGACCGGCGGGCGGGCACCACGACGCACGGCCGCGGCCAGCTCCTCGCGCAGCGATTGCGCCAGCGCCAGAGCCTCGTCGTCCTCGAACAGCACGAAGAGACGCCCACGGCCATCCAGCAGACCGGCCATGACATCCTCACGCTGATCATTGGTGAAGGCCTGGTCGAATCCCGCCTGCGTCACGGCCCCTTCGGCACCGATACGGATACCGGTCCAGGCTTCCGCCAGCGGATCCTTTTCCTGACAGAACAGTACGCTCTCGCCTTCCGCGCGCCCCGGCAACAGCAACAATGCCGCTTCCGGTTCCGGCCAGCCGGTCAGGTAATGAAAGTCACTGTTCTGACGGAAGGTGAACTCACTGTCACGGTTGCGCTGCGCCAGGCCGGACGACAACACCAGTACCGCGGCATCACGAGGCAGCTGCGTCATCAGACGCTGGCGACGCGCCGAGAAGTCATCAGCAGTCAGCGCCGCCGGCGCAGGCAGGATTTCAGGGACGATCATGGCGTTCTCCGTCGGGGTCCGTGTCGGGCAGGCATGTCATGGCCTGCCCGACACGAATCAGAATGTGGCGGGAAAGGACGAGGCTCCCGAAGGGACAATCCTTCCCGAAATGGGGTCGGCCGCCGGGTATTGCGAGCGGCAATCTGCCTCACTCAGTGAGTGTCGTTGCGCGAGCTGACCCCGAGACTGCCTTCAAGTCCGCCTTCCGGCAACTGATCGTCACTGGGCTTCTCGACGTCCGGGTTGCCCGGGTGCTGCTCGGTATACAGCAGCAGGGCCGCCATGCGCACGTGGTCGGCCAGCGCGAACAGATCCGCCTCGTCCTCGGCATTGTCGTCATCCAGGTCCTCGGCGTTGGCCAGACCGCTCGAGATGGCCTCGACATCGCTCAGCGCATCACGCAATGCCTGGCTCCAGCCCTTGCGGACCTCGCCATCGACGCCTGCCAGCTCTTCCTGGAAGCCCAGCGTCCACTCACGCAGGCTCTGGCCACGCTCGGCCAGGGAGAACATGTCGTCCGGCAACAGCGGCTCGAAGCTCATCTCGCTGGCCGCCAGGCGCTCCTGGTTGCGCGTGCGCCAGCTGAGAAACACCTCGCCCGCTTCACGGGTGGCCGGTTGCTCCACTCCCAATGCGGCACAGACGCGGCTCAACCAGTCTTCCGCGCTGATGTCATCCATCGCCAGGGCAGCGACCAGCTGTCCATCAAGGAAGGAAGGGTTGTTCAGGCTGCCGTGAACCAGGAACTGGTCCGCGACGAGAGAGAAGTCGAAGGTATCGTTGATGATGGCCATGGTGCGGGTCCATTGAGTCGGTGAGAAAGGCATCGGCAATCGACGATTACCGCTCGAACCCTGAGCGCCATGCTGGGTGACAGCCGCACTGCGCAGCGCGTTGACCCTCCAGAAGCGGCTCTCTATAGTGGCTCGAGAATGCCCCCATCTTACCGCACTGGCCCTCCTTCTGGCTTGCCGTCCTCACTGCGAGGTGACGCCCAGTCAAGGACGCCGCCGTCAATCAGGACGACGCCGGACATGGCCCGAGAGGACTGACATGAGCGACTCCACGACTCCCCGCAATACCACCGAGATCAGCCTGCTCGGCCGCAGCTATACCGTCAGCTGCCAACCCGGCGAGGAAGATGGCTTGACCCGTGCGGCGGCCTACCTGGATCTCGCCATGCAAGGCATCCAGCAACGTGGCAATACCATCAGTGCCGACAAGGTCGCCCTGATGGCCGCGCTCAACATCTCTCACGAACTGATCAACAGCCGCGACAGCGAACGCGCCATGCAGCAGGATTTCGAGACACGCCTCACGGCGCTGGATCGCCAGCTGGATGCGGCCCTCAAGCAGGTACCAGCCGAGTCTGTCCAACGTGCGAAGGCGCGTGCTGATGAAGCAAAAAACGCTTGAGAATCAAACAACTGATAAATTTCAGCAACAGTCTGTTCCCGACAGGATTAAGCCTTGGGCCGGCAGACGGGGTTTGGTAGACTGAAGGAGTTCTCTGGGGTGTACGACAGTTGCCGATGTCCCTCGAGCTTATAAGCTATTCCCAGGGAGTCCACTGCGCAGTGCTGTGTGCATGTCCGTGCGTCGGAAAGCCTGATGCGCTGCGCGGGACTACCCACCTTGAACCGCTGGGTTCAAGGGCCCCCGGTAACACCGGCACCTTGGAGAACCCTGTCTGACGGAGAATGTCAGGCATGCTCAAACCCCCTGCGGCTCGCGCCGCCCTCGCGAATCACTATTCGCCTCCCTCGCTTTCACGTGATGTCACGCTCTGGCCATTGTCCAGCGAGCTTGATCACCCCACTGCGGATCGCCGCGCCCTGAGACGCTTGCTACGCCAACGGCGACGCCAGTTGACAGCCCCCGAGCGCCGTAATGCCGAGCAGGCCCTGTTGCGACGACTGAAGCGTCTGCCGGAACTGCTGCGTGCCCGGGACATCGCCCTGTACCTGCCCAATGATGGCGAGATCGACGCCACCCGTCTGTGCCGATGGCTGCAACGTCGGGGAGCACGCGTCTATCTACCGGTCCTGCGACCCTTCGCGGTCAACTCACTCTGGTTCGTCCGCTACGACGACCATACCCCACTGGTGAGCAATCGCTTCGGCATCGCCGAACCTGACACGCGCTTCGGAGCCCACAAGGGCCGACGCCTGCCGGCCTGGGCATTGGATATCGTGCTGATGCCGCTGGTGGGGTTCGATGAGGCTGGCGCACGGATCGGCATGGGGGGCGGTTTCTATGACCGCAGCTTCGCCTTCACCCGTCGCGCCGGGCCAAGACCGAGGTTGATCGGCCTCGCCCATCACTGTCAGAAGGTGCCGGCCTTGCCGGTACAAGCCTGGGACATACCGCTGGATGCCATCGTCAGTGATCGCGAGATCGTGCGCCCAGGCCGCAGGCATGGGAACGCATCGTCATGATGCTCACGCAGGGGCAGTCACGCACGGGCGGTCAACGGCGCCAGCATGTCGCGGGCGTGCTCGGACTTGAGGGGGAGCAGACGTGCCTGGAGATCAAGGAGAAGAGCGGGAGGGAAAGGGGGGCAGGGGGGCAGAAAGGCAGAGCGCGAGAACGACTCTCCCTCTGAAAACGCCACTGCCGCCCGAAGGCGGCAGTGCACGATTCAGGAACCCATGACGGTCTGGGCGTAGCCGGTGGCGACGACACCAATCCCGAAAATGAATACCAGGGCCATGACCAGATCGGGCTTGCGTTTCATGAGAGCGGGCTTCTTCTTATATCGTCAGTGGCTTTCGCGTGACGGTTGTCGATGACTGTCTTCCTGACAGTGCCCACGATGATAGGCATCTGACCTGCGTATGACAATCACCATGCAGCCGTATGAATGAACGTTTTTCCACGCTTGCATTTCGCGCTGCAGGCGAGGGCTGGCAAGGCCTGGAGGGAAAACAACGTTCGATATCTCTGACGCCCCACCTGAGTACAAGTCATCAGTCATGCCATTCACCATCATGACGAGAAAAGCCCCTGCTCTCAGACGAGAACAGGGGCTTTTTCATACTGCCAATCATGAATGCCATCCGCCTGATGCCCACTTGATTCAGAGCGACCTCATCCAGGCAGGCGAGGCATGGCCGACATCATGACAGGAAAAGGCGATAGGCCGGATTGTCGCTTTCCTTCCAGAAGCGATAGCCGATCTCCGCGAAATACTTCTCGACCTCGGCGCGATCCCCATTGGGCACCTGCATGCCGATCAGGACTCGCCCATGGGACGCGCCGTGATTGCGATAGTGGAACAGCGAGATGTTCCAGTCCGCAGGCAGATGGGTCAGGAAGTTCATCAGGGCACCAGGACGTTCCGGGAACTCGAAGCGATAGACCTCCTCCTCGAGGTCGCTGCTGGTGCGCCCCCCGACCAGATGACGCGTGTGCAGCTTGGCCAGCTCGTTGTCGGTGAGATCCTCCACCGCGTAGCCCGCCTCACGCAGCTTCTCGACCACCGCTGCGCGGTCTTCCCCGCCCGGCTTGACCTGGACACCGACGAAGACGTGCGCCTCCTCCGGATTGGCATAGCGGTAGTTGAACTCGGTGACCATGCGCTTGCCGATCACCTTGCAGAACTGCTTGTAGGCCCCGGGGCGCTCCGGCAAGGTGACCGCCAGAATGGCTTCCCGCTGCTCGCCGAGCTCGGTGCGCTCGGCAATATGCTGCAGGCGATCGAAGTTGGTATTGGCCCCGGAGTTGATGCAGACCAGCGTCTGCCCTTCCGCGCCAGTCTGCTGGATGTACTTCTTGAGGCCCGCCAGCGACAGAGCGCCGCTGGTCTCTGACACGGCGCGCGTGTCCTCGAAGATATCCTTGACCGCCGCGCACATCTCATCGGTATTGACGGTGATCACTTCATCGACGGTATGGCGGATGATCTCGAACGGCGCCTCGCCGATCTGCGCCACGGCCACCCCCTCGGCGAACACGCCGACCTGGTCCAGCACCACACGCTCGCCGGCCTCCATGGCCGCCTTGAGGCAGGCCGCATCCTCAGCCTCGACACCGATGACACGAATGTCCGGACGCAGATACTTCACGTAGGCCGCGACACCGGCAATCAGGCCACCGCCGCCCACCGGCACGAAGATCGCATCGATCTTGCCCGGGTGCTGACGCAGGATCTCCATGCCCACCGTCCCCTGCCCGGCGATCACGTCCGGGTCATCGAAGGGCGGAATGAAGGTGTAGCCATGTTCTTGCATCAATGCCTGGGCATGCGCGAGCGCCTCGGGAAAGGCATCACCCTTGAGCACCACGCGTGCGCCGCGTTCACGTACCGCCTGCACCTTGATCTCCGGCGTGATGCGCGGCATGACGATGACGGCCTTCACGCCCATCAGCTTGGCTGCCATCGCCAGTCCCTGGGCATGGTTGCCCGCCGAGGCGGCAATCACGCCACAGGCCTTCTGCTCATCGCTCAGCTGCGCCATCTTGTTGTAGGCGCCGCGAATCTTGAAGGAGTAGACGGGCTGCAGGTCTTCCCGCTTGATGAAGATCTGGTTGCTGAAACGACGTGACAGCATCGGGGCTGACGAGAGCGGGGTTTCATGGGCGGCTTCATAGACACGAGCCGACAGGATTTTCTTGACGTAGTGTTCGAGCATTATAGGAATGTCCTGATGTGTCGCAGCGCGGGCCGCATGGGTGCGACCGAACCCCCATTGTTATCAGACCGCCGGCGAGAGCGTCCAGCGCCATCGCGACGTTTGCCGTTATAATGTGGCGTTTTCTCGCGTTGCGTCGCCCGACTCGCTTCCTGTCTGCGCTTCTGGTTGCCGTGCAACAGCATGAGGCACAGACACGTCGGGATACGCGCCAGGCTCCCTTGCCGACGCGATGACCGCCACTCTCCACCCCTGCCCCACCGACCCGAGGTATGACATGACCCAGGATGAGCTGAAGCAAGCCGTGGCCCGCGCTGCCCTTGATGAGATCCGCCCGCTGCTGAACCGCGACACCATCATCGGCGTCGGCACCGGCTCCACCGCCAACCTGTTCATCGATGCTCTGGCGGAGGTTCGCCACGACTTTGCCGGCGCCGTCGCCAGCTCCGAAGCCACTGCCCAGCGCCTCAAGGGCCACGGCATCGACGTCTACGAGCTCAACCATGTGGGCACCGTGCCGGTGTACGTGGATGGTGCCGACGAGATCGATCCGCGTCTGGCGATGATCAAGGGCGGTGGTGCGGCGCTGACCCGCGAGAAGATCGTCGCGGCCTGCGCTGAGCGTTTCGTATGCATCGCCGATGGCTCGAAGCAGGTCGACATCCTCGGTGGCTTCCCGCTGCCGGTGGAAGTCATTCCGATGGCACGTTCCTACGTCGCGCGCGAACTGGTCAAGCTGGGCGCGGACCCGGTCTATCGTGAAGGCGTGCTGACGGACAACGGCAACCGCATCCTCGATTGCTACAACTTCCTGATCGAAGACCCGATCACCATGGAAGCCCGCATCAATGCCATCGTCGGCGTCGTCACCAATGGTCTGTTCGCCGCCCGTGGCGCCGATGCGCTGCTGGTCGGTCTCGAGACAGGTGTCGAGCGCATCACTGCCTGAGGAGGCTCGCCTGATGACATGGAAGATCACGCGCCACCTTGGCACCCGAGGCCTGTCGCTTCTGGCCGGTGCCCTGCTCAGCCCGGTGCTGATGGCAGACAGCCTGCCGATCAGCTCTCCGACGACCATCACGCTGGATAGTGGCGTCAAGGTGCTGCTCAAGCCGGACCACAGCTGGGAGTATCTGCTGGAAGTCTCCGACGAGCAGAGCCCACGCTCGACGCTCGGCAGCGCGACGATACCCACCTCGTCCGCCCTGCCGGTGGTACCCGCGAATACGCCTGCCGCTGGCGATGCAGGGCAACCAGTGCCGGCCCGCGCCAACGTCTCTGCCCCGGCTCCGGCTCCGGCCCAGGCACGCCTCAATGCCAGCGCACTGGCCAATCCGACGCTGCTGAGCGAGGGACATCGTGATGGGGTCGTCGCACGACTGACCGCCGTGGACATCGACGATGGCGACGCCGTGCTGCGCTTCGAGATCCAGAACACCGCCGGGCAGAACGTCATCGCCACCCGGGCAAGACTGCGTCTTTATGGCGACGATGGCCGTCTGCTGGCGACGCGCGAGGCGCCGCTGTGGGTCGGCGAGTATCGGCTGCCCGAGACCTACCTGCGCCCCGGCCAGACCCGTGAGGGACGCAGCGTGCGCATCGCCCTGCCGGACGACAGCTGGTCCCGCCAGCTGGTGCGCGTGGAAGTCAGCGAGGTCGAGTTCCGCTGATCACCATATGTCAGCTTCCAGGTGTCAGACGCCAGAGCAGCCAGACGAAAAACGGGAAGCCCTGAAGGGCTTCCCGTTTCTGTTTGCGCGCCGGTCGCTCATCGAGAGCGAAGCGGCGATCAGAACTTGTAGTTGATGCTGAAGTAGTTGCCGAAGCCGGTGGTGTCCTGACGCACGCCGGTGGCGGTGGAGCCATCGGTGAAGAACGCCATGTTGTTGTAGTACTTCAGGCCGTAACCCACCGCGAAACGCTGGGTGTGGTAGTAGATGCCGTTGAACCACTCCATGCTGTTGATGCTGCGACCGTCCTGGCTGCCCACTTCATCGGCATCGAACTTGTAGTCCAGATAGCCCTGATAGGCGATGAAGCTACCGTCCTCGAAGTTGACGAACGGCTTGAACCAGTTGGTGGACGCCATGTAGCCGTCCCACTTGCTCTCGTCTTCACCGCCGTAGTTCTCACGCACGTAGCGGGCGTAGAGGTTGAAGCCCATCTTGCCGAACCATGGCACCTGCACATCGCTGCCCAGACCGACATAGTGCTCCCACAGACCGCCGAATGCGCCGTTGTCACCGATGTTGGTGACGGTGGCGATGTAAAGCTCGTCCACCGGGCCGAAGGACAGGTCGTGACCGGTCATGGCGTCCAGCGAGAAGCGCGGGGCCAGCTTGGCGAAGAAGTTGTCGCCGCCATTGAGGTCATCCGAGCTGTCATCGAAGATGTCGAAGAAATCGACATAGCCGTAGAGATCGACGATGCCCGAACGGCCACCGAATTCCATTTCCAGATAGGTATCTTCACTGTTGCGGAACGGCAGACGGTTGTCCTCGCTGCGCATCAGATTGAAGGTCAGCCACTTGTAGTCATTGGCGTGGATGTCGCCATTGAAATCGGTGGCCTGGGCTGGCGCGGCAGCCGTCAGGAGGGTAGTGGCGGCCAGTGCACTGGCCGCGACGGTCTTGAGCATAGTCATCGCGAAATGATCCTGTCTTGAGTAATCAACTGTTCTGAATTGTTGTGGTTATTGCCCGTCATGAACGACGTCTGCCATCAGCGTCGCCCCATGCCGCCCGCTTCGTCGTCGGGCTGCGCCGGATTTGCAAAGGGCGCGATGTTAGCACTTCCTCGCAAAAACGATAGGGCGACGTTTGGCGGATTTCCCTGTCACCAACGACCGGTTTGTGAACATTTACACACCGAAGGCGACACCTCTTCGAATCGCCCATCCACTGTGAGATGGGCGACATCCCGATCAGGCCGCCAGCGCCAGGAAGAAGCCGGCGATCGCCGCCGACATCAGATTGGAAAGCGTACCGGCCAGTACCGCCTTGAGACCCAGACTGGCGATCTCATGCCGGCGCGTCGGGGCCAGGCTGCCCAACCCGCCGAGCAGAATGGCGATGGACGACAGGTTGGCGAAGCCGCACAGCGCGAAGGACAGCACGGCCATGGTGTAGGGCGTCATCACCGCACCCGTGGCAGCCACGAGACTGTCGCCACTCAGGTAGGGCGCCAGATTGATGTAGGCGACGAACTCGTTCACCACCAGCTTCTGACCGATGAAGGACCCCGCCAGCGTCGCCTCGCTCCATGGCACGCCCAGCAGGAAGGCCAACGGCGCGAAGAGCCAGCCGAGAATCATGTCGAGACTCAGGGTGTCCATGCCGAACCAGCCGCCGACACCACCGAGAATGCCGTTGATCAGCCCGATCAAGGCGATGAAGGCCAGCAGCATCGCGCCGACATTGGCGGCCAGTTTCAGGCCGGAAGACGCACCGGATGCCGCAGCGTCCAGCACGTTGGACGGTGCGTCGTCATCCTTGAGCGAGGCATCCGCCACGGCGATCGAGTCATCCGGCTTGTCAGTCTCCGGGAACAGAAGCTTGGCGAACAGCAAGCCGCCGGGCGCTGCCATGAAGGACGCCGCCACCAGATACTCCATCGGGATGCCCAGCGCCGCGTAGCCACCCAGTACGGAGCCGGCGACGGATGCCAGACCACCACACATCACGGCGAACAGCTCGGAACGCGTCATGCTCGCCAGATAGGGCTTGACCACCAGCGGTGCCTCCGTCTGTCCGACGAAGATGTTGGCGGTCGCGGAGAGGGATTCAGTGCGCGACGTTCCCAGCACGCGCTGCAGGCCGCCCCCCAGCAGGCGAATCACCCACTGCATGATGCCGAGGTAGTAGAGCACCGCGATCAGCGACGAGAAGAAGATGATGATCGGCAGCACCTTGATGGCGAAGATGAAGCCGACACCGCTGCCCGGATTGGCCAGACTGCCGAACAGGAAGCTGATGCCTTGATCGGCATAATTGACGACCTGACTGACGGCGCCTGAGACACCGGCCAGCACACCCTGGCCGAAGGAGGTGTAGAGCACGAAGGCACCGATGGCCAACTGGATGGCAAAGGCACCCCCGACGGTGCGCAGGCGGATGGCGCGTCGATTCGATGACAACGCCACGGCGATGAGGATGAGCGATGCCATCCCGACCAGACTCATGAGGGGATTCATTGGGAAGGTCCTGATGTGTTCTTGTGCTTGTTATGGAATGCGCTTGTGCGCGATGTCGCCGCGATTCTCAACGGGACACGGTGTTATGATTTTTTCTCAGCATGTTAAAAGAGTCACAAACTGACCAAGGAGTCAATGCAAACGCTTGAGCGATTCGGGCCTTGCTTTCCTGCAACGCCCGCGCGGATCTCTCACGCGAGAAAAGTAATCCCTGCCAGTCAGTGAGTTATCATCACACCATGACCCGAGGGCATGTTGGCTTCTCCAACGCTTTCTCACCGCCATCGGCAAAAAAGGACCCTGCCGCATGAACAACCAAAGCGCTGCACGCCTTGACCGCTTGCAGGCCATCCTGCGCGAGGGCAGCCCACTGCAGCTCAGCGACGCCGCGCAGCTCTGCGGCGTGTCCGAGATGACGATTCGTCGTGATGTCACTCACAGCAACGGGCTGTTGGAGATACTGGGGGGACGCCTGCTGCTGGCGGAATCTTCCGCCAGCAGCGTCTATCGTCTCGACCGCGAGATCGATGCCAGCGCTCCTATCAAGCAAGCGTTGTGCCAGCGACTGGCCAGTCACATCGAGGACGGCGATACCCTGTACGTGGATTGCGGGACGACCCTGGTCCACCTGGCCGCGGCACTGGACCGTCAGATGACACTGACCCTGGTGACCTGCGCCCTGAATGTCGCCAATGCCGTCGGCCACCTGCCCGGCGTGCGACTGGTCATGCTGGGCGGACTGTTTCATCCGGCCACCCAGTCCTTTACCGCCACCGACATGCCGGAAGCCATTCGCCGTCTGGGCATCAACAAGGCATTTCTCTCGGCCGGTGGCGTGCACGCCGAGCGCGGCGTCAGCTGCTTCCACTTTCATGAGGTGGCGGCCAAGCAGGCCGCGCTGGAAAGCGCCATGCAGCGCTTTCTGATCATCGATGCCCGCAAGTTCGAGATGGTACGCCCAGCCTTCATCGCGCCACTGGAAAGCTTCGATGTGGTGATCAGCAATGCCAGCGCTGCAGCGCGCGATTGCCTGGAGGGTCTGGATGCCGACATGGGCGTGACGGCGCAGCTCATCGAGTGCTGAGACAGGGCCTGCGCTTCGGTGAGTGAGCACTGACCTCGCCCCACGCGAGGTCCATACGCAGAAACGCCGCACGATGGTGCGGCGTTTCTGCGCATGATCTTCCCATTGATGCCCCAGTGGCGTGCATCCCCCACGACCGAAACCGGCATGGCGAGATCACCTCCGTCTCTCGTCGGCTCAGCTCGGCAACAGGTCTTCCAGCTGCTGCAGTGTCCCTGCCAGCGCCCCGCGATTGCGGGCTACCCGTTCACGCGCCGCCTGCCCTGCCCGTTGGCGCTGCGATTCATCTTCCAGCAGGGTGTTGACGGCCTCGGCCAGCGCCTCGGCATCATCGACGACCTGCAGAGCTCCTTCCGCCGTCATCACCTCGGCGATCTCACTGAAGTTCTCAAGCGATGGGCCACTCAACAGTGGCAGCCCAAGCGCGGCCGGTTCGAGCAGATTATGCCCGCCGATGGGCACTAGGCTGCCGCCGATGAAGGCGACATCGCTCGCCGCATACAGGGCGAGCAGCTCGCCCAGGCTATCGCCGACCAGCACCGACAGACGGCTCTTCTCGAGGCGGCTTTCCGCATGCATGTGGCTGCGACGCAGGCAGGTTTCCCCGCGTGACTCACACCAGCTCGCACTCTGTGCGGCGACAGTCTCGAAGCGTTGCGGATGGCGCGGCACCAGCAGCAGCAAGGCATCAGGATGCCGAGCACGCACGGCTGCGTGGGCGTCCAGCATCAGGGCATCTTCCCCCTCGTGTGTCGAGGCGGCGATCCAGACCCGCCGCCCCTGGAACTGCTCGCGCAGTCCCTTGCCTGCCGCGACGGCCTGTGGCGATATCTCGAGCTCGAACTTGAGTGAACCGACCGTCTTCCCCCGCGCCGCAGGAAGCCCAAGCGCGATGAAACGCTCGAGATCTTCCGGCGCCTTGGCCGTCAGCGCGCTCACCTGCGACAACGTCTCGCGCATCAAGGCCCCGACCTTGCGGTAGCGCGTGAAGGCGCGCGGTGACAGCCGCGCATTGACCACGCTCACGGGTATCCCCTGGCGCGCACAGCTTGCGATCAGATTCGGCCACAGCTCGGTTTCCACCAGCACGACCAGGGCCGGCCGCAGGCGAGACACGAAGCGACGTGCGCTGCAGGGAAAGTCCAGTGGCAGATAATGATGCCGCGCAGGGGCAAGCTCGGGCGTTCCCTCAGGCGTGTGCAACAGGCGAGCCGCCTGGGCAGCCCCCGTCGCGGTCATGGTAGTCACGATCAGCGGGCGAAGGGGATAGCGGCGCCGCAGCGCCTCGATGGCGCTGGCCATCATGACCATCTCGCCCAGCGAGGCCGCATGCAGCCAGATGGGGCGCTCGCGGTCCGGCATGGCGGCAGGCGTGGCAGGGAGGATGCCCAGCCGCTCCAGGCGCGAGTGCCGATCATCGTGTTCGCGCCAGACCCGCTGCCAGATGAGGGGAGACAGCAGGGTCAGTGCGGTGCTGTAGAGGCCACGGGCAAGGCTCACGCCTAGTCCTCGCGATCGAGAATGGTGGCGATCATCGCCGTGGTGGAGACGCCATCCTCGAAACCGAGCACACGCACCTCGCCACCGTTGGCGATCACCGCCTCGCCCCCGGCGATCTCTTCGGGACGATAGTCACCGCCCTTGACCAGCACATCCGGCAGCACGGCCTCGATCAGGCGTGCCGGGGTGTCTTCGCTGAAGGGCACGACCCAGGCGACCGCGCCGAGGCCCGCCAGCACCTGCATGCGACGCAGTACCGGGTTGATCGGACGCGTCGGCCCCTTGAGGCGTGCCACCGAGGCATCGTCGTTGACCGCCACGATCAGACGGTCGCCCTGACGTGCCGCCTCCTGCAGGTAGGCCACATGACCGGCATGCAGGATGTCGAAGCAGCCATTGGTCATCACCACGCGCTCGCCGCGTGCCTGAGCGGCCTTCACTGCCGGGATGAGCGCGGATTCCTGGATCACGCCGAATTCCGCCAGCTTGTCACCATGCAGTGCGGTGTAGAGCTCGGCGACCGACAGGGTCGCGGTGCCCGGCTTGGCGACGACGAGGCCTGCGGCCAGATTGGCCAGCATCACGGCTTCCGGGAAGGCATGGCCAGCCGCCAGCGCCAGACCCAGCACGCCGATCACGGTGTCACCGGCACCGGTGACGTCATAGACCTCACGCGCATGCGTCGGCAGATGCAGCGGCTGATGGCCCTCGCGGATCAGGGTCATGCCCTTCTCGCTACGCGTCACCAGCAGGGCTTCCAGCTCGAGCTCGGCACGCAGCGCCTCGCCCTTCTCGGCCAGTTCCTCATCGCTGCGGCATGGCCCGACGATGGTCTCGAATTCGGTCAGATTGGGCGTGATGATGCTGGCGCCACGATAGCGCGAGAAATCACTGCCCTTGGGGTCGACCAGCACGCGCTTGCCCGCCGCGCGCGCCGCGGCGATCAGCACCTCGACCTGATTCAGCGAGCCCTTGCCGTAGTCGGAGAGAATCATCACGCCGCTGGCCCCCAGCTCGGCCTCGACCTGGCGCACCAGCGCGCTGGTATCCACCTCGTGCAGCGGCTCCTCGAAATCGAGGCGCAGCAGCTGCTGATTGCGGCTCATCACGCGCAGCTTGGTGATGGTCGGCACGCTGTCACTGGCCTGGAAGCGCGTGATGACATTGGCGTTTTCCAGTGCGCGGGTCAGGATGGCGGCGTTGTCATCCTGACCGACCACACCGGCGAGGGTGGCATGCGCACCGAGCGACGCGATGTTGAGCGCGACGTTGGCGGCACCGCCCGGGCGGTCTTCACTCTCGCCGACGCGCACCACCGGCACCGGGGCTTCCGGCGAGATGCGTGAGGTGCCGCCGTGCCAGTAGCGGTCGAGCATCACATCACCCACGACCAGCAGGCGAGCCTGTTCAAGCGCAGTCAGATCAAGCTTCATCAGGCGTCTCCGCGTGCAGAGGGAAATTCAGAAGAAGAGGTGTCAGTAGACGAGACAGCCGCGACCGGCAGACGTTCGCAACTCTGGCCGCGAATGACGCCATCGGTGTCCGCCAGCAGCTCACCGAGGCGCGCGATGACATCCTCGGCGCGGATCAGGCTCATGGCGTCCTGATGGCGTACGCGCTGGCCCCAGTGGATCTCGTCCATCTGCTTGTGCAGATAGGTTTCCACCGCATCCGGATAGCGATTGACCACCAGATGCTGCCAGCAATAGGGCGCCGCACGCTCGGGGTTGGTGGTGGCGTACAGGCCGATCACCGGTGTATTGAGCGCATTGCCCATATGCACGGGGCCGGAGTCCGGCGCGATCACCGCGACGGCGCGATCGATCAGCGCCAGCAGGCCCTTGAGCGAGGTACCACCGATGGCATCGATGACCGCGCCTTCACTGACCAGCGCCTTGATGCGCGCGCCCATCTCGCGTTCCTGCGGGCTGCCGCCGCCGGTCATCACGCTGCGGATGCCGTATTGCTGCCAGGCATGATCGACGACCGCCGCATAGCCCTCGGCCGACCAGTTGCGGAAGTTGCGCAGGCGCGGATTGGCACACGGACTGATGACGAGATAGGGCGCCTCACCGGTCACGCGCGCCGCCTCACCATAGGCCTCGGGCGGCACATCGAGACGCCAGTCGAGCCGGCAGTCCTCGACACCCAGGGCACGTGCGAAGTCCATGAACGACTCCAGCACGTGAGCGCGCTCGCGCGGGGCCAGCTGATGGGAGGTAAAGAGGTACTGCCAGTCCTTGGCGCGCGCACGGTCGTAACCGATGCGCACTCGGGCCTTGAGGCCCAACGACAGAGCGCTGGCCCGCAGCGCCTGCTGCATGTGCAACAGCACATCGAAGTGCGTGTCCTTGAGCTGACGCCAGATGGCGCGCATGCCCGCAAGGCCGGTGGACTTGTCGTAGACCACGAACTCGACCCCGGTCAGGCCGGACAGTAGACTGTGCTCCCCCTTGCCGACGATCCAGGTAATGCGGGCCTCAGGCCACTGACGCTGCAAGGCGCGTACCGTTGGCACAAGATTGCAGACATCGCCGAGAGCGGAGAGCCGGAGCACGCAGATATGTGCGGGCTGGGCAGGGAGAGGATGCTTCATGCGGATGGCAGTTTTCCGAAATGAGAATGCCCACATTCTATATGATGGCGAAACAGCGCCACAAATGACGCCGGACTGGTTCATGCCATCGTTCTGGCGCGAACACGGCGCCGTGACCGGCGAAGCACCGGGGCGCGGGGCGAGTCTGTTCCTCGATGTCTGTCGTTTGCCCGCTGAGCTGCACCCCGTCCATGCCACTGGCGCCCCGGCTCAACGCTGGGCGCTGCGCCCCTATCGACGTGGTGGCCTGATCGCGAAGCTCGCCAGTCAGCGCTACCTCTACACCGGCCTTGAGCGCACCCGCGCCTTCGCCGAGCTACGCCTGACGGAAACGCTGCATCGCCAGGGGCTGCCAGTGCCAGAGCCTGTCGGCGCCTGCGTATGGCGGCATGGCCTGAGCTACGAGGCCGCCCTGATCACGGTACTGATTCCCGGCGCGCGCGCCTTCGCCGATGATCTGATCGCCCTCGAAGCACAGCGCCTGCCTGCCGGGGCCGAGCTGCCCGGATCCCTGCTGGCAGTGCTGGAGACGACAGGCCGCGCTATTCGCGCCGTACATGACGCCGGGCTCGAGCATGTCGATCTCAATGCACGCAACCTGCTGGTCGATGAAGGCGGACGCGTCTACGTGATCGATCTCGATCGCTGCCAGCTGCATGACGAGGCTCCCGCCGACGCACGCTGGCGCGAGAACAACCTCTCACGCCTGGGGCGCTCGCTGGCGCGCTTCACGCCGAGGCACCATGCCGCGTGCCTGGCCGCCATTCGCAGCGCCTATCACGCCTGACGCTTCAGCGTATCGCCCTGCAGGCATCGGTGCCCATGCAGTGTACGATAGCGACATGAATCGTCGGCAGGCGCATCATCCGATTCCCGCCTGCCACTGCGTCCCATCGGCGCCTGTCACACACGTGAGCCAGGCGCTCTCAAGACAGAGACCGTCATGAATCCGAGCGACGAGGTCCCGGCCGTCACCCCGACCGCCCCTCCTTCCGATGGCAAGCTGCGCACCGCCGTGCCCATCACCGGCTGCGTCATCACTCTCAATGAAGCCCACAACATCGAGGATTGCCTGCGCTCGCTGGCCCAGGTCTGCGATGAGCTGATCGTGGTCGATTCCGGCTCCACGGATGCCACCTGCGAGCTGGCGCGCGCCATGGGCGCCGTGGTGATCGACCAGCCCTATCTGGGCGACGGGCCGCAGAAGAACGTCGGACCGAGCCATGCCAGCCACCGCTGGGTGCTGTCACTGGACGCCGATGAACGCCTGACCGACGGCGCCGTCAGCGCCATCCGGGAACTGGCACTCGACAGCACGCCCCACGATGGCTTCGCGCTACGCCGTCGCAACTTCATCGGCTCACGCTGGGTGCGCCATGCCGGCTGGTATCCCGACTACTGCCTGCGCCTGTATGACCGCGAGAAGCTCGCCTTCCGCGATTCGCGCCAGCACAGCTCCGTTCAGGCCAGCCACCCCTGCGAGCTGGATGCGGACCTTGAGCATTACAGCTTCGCCAATCTGGGTGAGCTGTTCGTCAAGGCCAGTGGCCGCTTCTCGAATCGCGCCGCCAAGATCATGTATCAGAAGGGAAAACGCGCCAATGCCTTCACGCCCTTCCTGCATGCCAGCAATGCCTTCATGCGCAAGTTCGTCTTCCAGGCCGGCTTCCGCGATGGCGTCGATGGCTTCTCGGTGGCGCTGTCCGCCAGCGTCAATGCCTACCTGAAATACGCCAAGCTGCTGGAATTCCAGCGCGACGCCAAGGTGCGTGAGGCGGAAGACTTCAACAAGGTATGGTGACCATGACCTCTGCTTGTGAGCAGGCGGCGTCGCAAGCTTCGTCTCGGCCGCTGCACGTGCGCCACGTCAATCTGGCCCGCGGCTTTCGCGGCGGTGAGCGCCAGACGCTCAACCTGATCGCGGACCTGGCGCGACGCGCCAGCCCGGGAGAGAACGGCGAGCCTGGTACGCCCATCCGTCAGTCGCTGGTGTGCCTGCAAGGCTCGCCCTTGATCACCGAACTGGCGACGCTCGAGTTGCCCGTCACGGTGGACGTGATCGAGATCCACGGGCGCTTCAAGGGCCATCTCGGTCAGCCGCGCGCCGATATCGTGCATGCTCACGAAGCCAAGGCCGTGCACTGGGCGTGGCTGCATCAGCGCCTCACCGGCACGCCTTATCTGCTGACCCGCCGGGTGCCTCAGCCGGTGAAGGACAAGTGGTTCAATCGTCTGACCTATCGCGCCGCCGTCTGCCGGGTGGCGATTTCCTCGGTGATCGAGTCACACCTGCGTGAGCGCCAGTGGGGGGAGACGGCTCTGATTCCCAGCACCCTCGCCCACCTGCCCAGCGATGAGACAGCCGTGGACAGACTGCGGGAGCGCTTCGGCAATACGCCCGCTGGGGGTCGCTTCGTCGTCGGGCATGTCGGTGCGCTGGTGGACCGCCACAAGGGCCAGCGAGTGCTGATCGAGGCGGCCCGTCAGCTGCGCGACAGTCACCCGCAGCTGCTGTTCGTCTGCCTGGGCGCGGGAGAGGATGAGGCCGCCTTCAAGGCGGAGAGCGCCGATCTGGACAATCTTGTCTGGGAGGGCTTCCACACCAATGTCGGCGACTATCTGGAAGCCTTCGATCTGTTCGCCTTCCCGTCACGCAATGAAGGACTTGGCTCGATCCTGCTCGACGTGATGGACCACGGCGTACCGATCATCGCAAGCGAGGTGGATGGCATCCCCGATATCGTGCATGACGATGCCACCGGCGTGCTGGTGCCCACCGGCAATGCACCCGCGCTGGCTGCCGCCATCGTGGCACTCGTCGCTGATGCACCACGTCGGGAGCGGCTGGTCGCGGGCGCGCGGGCGCATCTGACTCGCTTCACCCCCAGCGCCATGGGCGAGGCCTATCTGGGGCTTTATCAGCGGCTGGCACGCTAGACCGCTTCTCGCCTCAGGCATCTATCCCAGGTACCTGTCGCCCAAGTACCTGCTGTCGCTCGAACAGAGAGAACGAAAAAGCCCTGTTTCATGTGAAACATCACGATGAAACAGGGCTTTTTCGTTTTTATAAACAACAGGTTATCGGCTCAACTGCCGGAATTTGTATCCTCGAGTCCACGCAGATCCGGCCACCCCTCATCCACTCCCAGCACGGGATAGGTCTTGGGGTCCAGCGGGCCGGGTTCGCTTTCGGGACGACACTCTTGCAGCGCAGCCTGCAGACGCCGCAGAGCCTCATCACCTTCGGTACCGGCGGTCACCTTGTCCCAGAACTCACGATGTACCGCCTTGATGACGACAGGCACGCGGGGCACTCCCACCTGCTGCGCCATCGCCAGGCGATGCAGGCCACGATTGATCTTGAGCAGACGGCCATCACGCGTCACCGCGACGCCCATCTCATCCTTGGTGATGCCCTGGCGGAAGCCATTGGCGGCCATGTCCTGCAGATAACCGCGATAACAGCGCAGGTAACCGAGAATCTGTTCCTCACTGTCCATCAGCAGGCCATCACGCGGCGATGCCCAGGGCTTGCCCGCCTCCAGCAAGGCCTTGAGCTGCTGATAACGCTCGGTCACCGTCAGATCATCACCATGCTCGATCAGGTCACGCATCAGGCGCGAGCGAGAGCCGAAGCGGAAGGCGCCACGCCGCAGGTCCCAGTCACCCTCCCAGATGAAAGCATTCGAGGAAGGCCGCTTGCGCTTGTCACGCCCGAAGTTGACGTCGCGCACCAGTTCACGCGGATTGATCCACAGTGTCAGCGCCTCTGGTCCCATCACGTCTTCCACGGCATGTCGCGGCAAGCCACGCTGCTCAAGCCCCTGATGGCGCGAGCGATGCCGGCACCAGCGCACCAGCCATGCCCGGCTGAACGGCAGTACCAGGTGCTGCTCACACCAGGCACGCCACGCCTCGATACGCTGTGCACGCGTCATCGCCCCGCGCATCCGCGGATGGATCAGATCATCCGTCGTACGATTCTTCGGCAAGCTCACCGCTCATCCTCATCCAGCGCGATCGCCGTCAGCAATCGCTCAGGCGCGATGTGATTCAGGCAGTTGGTATGCCCCAACGGACAGACGCGCTTGAAACACGGTGAGCACTCCAGCGCCAGCCAGTGAATCTCGCGATTGGCCGTCAGCGGTGGCGTGTAATGTGGTGACGAGGAGCCGTAGATGCCCTGGATACGGGCCCCTACCGCGGCCGCCACATGCATCAGGCCGGAATCATTGCTGACCACTTCCCGACACTCGGCGATCAGATCCACCGCATCCGCCAGTCGCGTCTTGCCACACAGGTTGTGGACGCCGGCCAGCCCCTGGGCAATCTCCTCACCGGCCGCCACATCCTTGGGACCGCCAAAGATACGCACCTCCGCCCCGGCCTGCGTCAGTGACTCGGCAAGCTCGCGAAAGTGCGCCAGTGGCCACTGCTTGGCCGGCCCGTATTCCGCGCCCGGCATCATGCCGATGATGGGGGCCGGTGGCGCACTCAGGCCCAGCGCCTCGCGCAGACGCCGCTGATTGGCGCTGTCGGTGACGAGACAGGGTTCGGGGATGCGCTGCGGCGGGTTGGACTCGTCCAGCGGCAAGCCCAGTGAGGTGAAGCGCTTGACGGTCTGATCGAGAATCGACTTGTCGAGCTTGCGGCACTCGGTGAGCAGGCCGTGGCGCTGCTCACCGGTGAAGCCGACCCGCACTGGAATACGCGCGAAGA
Source organism: Cobetia sp. 10Alg 146 (assembly GCF_029846385.1). Taxonomy (NCBI): domain Bacteria; kingdom Pseudomonadati; phylum Pseudomonadota; class Gammaproteobacteria; order Oceanospirillales; family Halomonadaceae; genus Cobetia; species Cobetia sp. 10Alg 146. Next base: position 167,566 of record NZ_JARWKT010000005.1, on the reverse strand, counting down.
ATGGCACCAGCGCCGACTTCCAGGAGCGCGGCAGCACGATGGCGCGATCGAAACGCCCGCGCAGCGAGCGCCCCAGTCGCCAGCGCGCCTTGAGGGCGAAGTCGCCATGCCCCGCCGGCAGTGCCAGCGCTTCCTCGACCTCGGGCATGCGCTCGATGATCGGTTGCGACCAGGCGGGCGCCAGCACACTGATCCGGCAGCCGGGCGAGCGCTGCTTCAACGTCATGAACAGGCTCTGCGCCATCACCATGTCGCCGACCCAGCTGGGCCCGACCACCAGAATGCGCTCACTCATGCCTTGCTCCTCTTCACGGCCAACCCTCTTTGCGGATGCGCTTGCCCTGCCCCATCGCACTTGCGATGCAGGCGCCCATGCTCATTCCACACGCGCTCACCCTCAGTCCACACGAGCTCAGTCCACACGTGCTCAGACTCAGCGATTCAGCCATTCGAGATAGGCGCGAGTGCCCTGGGCAACGGTCTTGAACTCGACGTTGCAGCCGGCCTTGCGCAGCTTGCCGATGTCGGCACGCGTGAAGCTCTGGTAGCGGCCCTTGAGGTTTTCCGGGAAGTCGATGTACTCGATCTCGCCCTTCTCGTAGTACTCGATGACGGTCTCGGCGATCGCCTTGAACGGCTCGGCACGGCCGGTGCCCAGGTTGAAGATGCCGGAGGCTTCCGGGTGATCGAGGAACCACAGATTGACGTCGACCACATCACCGACGTAGACGAAGTCACGGCTCTGCATGCCGGCTTCATAGCCATCGTAGGCGCCGAACAGCTTCGGGTTCTCGCCCGCCTTCACCTGGGTGTGATGGTGGTAGGCGACGCTGGCCATCTTGCCCTTGTGCTGCTCACGCGGGCCATAGACATTGAAATAGCGGAAGCCGACCACCTGGGTGGTCAGGCTGTCCCAACGCTGGCGCACATGCTGGTCGAACAGCAGCTTGGAGTAGCCGTAGACGTTGAGCGGCCCTTCGAACTCCGGTGTTTCCTTGAAGACCTGGCTGTCGCCATAGGTCGCCGCGGAGCTCGCGTAGAGGAAGGGAATCTGATTCGCCTCACAGAAGTTGAGCAGCACCTTGGAGTACTCGAAGTTGTTCTCGAGCATGAACTGGCCGTCCCACTCGGTGGTATCGGAGCAGGCGCCCTCGTGGAAGATCGCCTCGATCTTCGGCAGCTCGGCATACTCCCCCATCAGGCTCGACTGGACGCGAATCAGGAAATCGTCCTTGTCGAGATAGTCGGCAATGGTCAGATCCGCCAGATTGACGAACTTGGTGCCGTCACTCAGGTCATCCACCACCAGGATATCGGTACGGCCGCGATCATTGAGTGCCTTGACGATATTGGCACCGATGAAGCCGGCGCCTCCGGTAACGACGATCATTTGAGCTCCCAGAGCCTCTCAGAGGCTTGTAGGCAATACGCGCGTGCAGGGACGCGACGCATCAGAATTTGGAAATGGCACGCACTCGGTTACGTCTGCGGCCTATAACCCGATAAGCGGGGATTGTATACTTGGCAGTTCTCGAATTCATGGGCCAACGGGCTTCACCAATGACACAGCCAGACGTGAAAACCTTCCAGGGCCTGATTCTGGCCCTGCAGCAATACTGGGCCGAACAGGGTTGCATCATCCTGCAGCCATTGGATATGGAGGTTGGCGCGGGGACTTTCCACCCGGCGACCTTCCTGCGCTCCATCGGTCCTGAAACCTGGAACGCTGCGTATGTGCAGCCTTCCCGCCGTCCCACCGACGGCCGCTACGGCGAAAATCCCAATCGCCTGCAGCACTACTACCAGTTCCAGGTGGTGATGAAGCCGTCACCGGCCAACCTGCAGGAGCTCTATCTGGGCTCGCTGGAGCGTCTGGGCATTGACCCGCTGGTCCACGACATCCGCTTCGTCGAGGACAACTGGGAATCCCCGACGCTGGGCGCCTGGGGACTTGGCTGGGAAATGTGGCTCAACGGCATGGAAGTGACCCAGTTCACCTACTTCCAGCAGGCAGGCGGCATCGAGTGCTTCCCGGTCACCGGCGAGCTGACCTACGGTCTCGAGCGCATCGCGATGTACCTCCAGGACGTGGACAGCGTCTACGACCTGATCTGGACCACCGCACCGGACGGCTCCGTGGTCACCTACGGCGATGTCTTCCTGCAGAACGAGAAGGAGCAGTCCGCCTACAACTTCGAGCACGCTGCCGTGCCGGAGCTGTTCGCTGCCTTCGATCACTGCGAGAGCGAATGTCAGAAGCTGCTGGCGGCCAACCTGCCGCTGCCGGCCTATGAGCAGGTGCTGAAGGCCTCCCACACCTTCAACCTGCTGGATGCGCGTCACGCCATCTCCGTCACCGAGCGTCAGCGTTACATCCTGCGCGTGCGCACCCTCGCCCGCGACGTGGCCCACGCCTATTACGACTCGCGCAAGGCCGCTGGCTTCCCGCTGGCACCACAGGCACTGCGTGACGAGCTGCTCGCCGCCGATGACACCACTACCGAGGGAGACGCGTCAGCATGACCTCCGTGAATACCCTGCTGATCGAACTGGGCTGCGAAGAACTGCCGCCGGGTGCCATCGATGCACTCGCCGACGGCCTGGCCAATGGCCTGGCCGATGGCCTGCGTGAGGCCGAAGTCGCCTTCGGTCAGGTCCGCGCCTACGCCACACCACGTCGTCTGGCAGTGATGATCGAGTCGCTGGCCGAGCGTCAACCGGACCGCGAGATCGAGAAGCGTGGACCGGCCAAGGCTGCGGCCTTCAAGGATGGTGAGCCGACCCGCGCCGTGCAGGGCTTCGCTCGCTCCTGCGGTGTCGAGGTCAGTGATCTGATCGAGCTGGAAACCGACAAGGGCACCTGGCTCGGCTATCGTCATACCCAGCCGGGCGAGCATCTTTCCGCCCTGCTGCCGGCCATGCTGGAACAGGTCGTCGCCCGCCTGCCGGTGCCGAAGAACATGCGCTGGGGTGCCTCACGCATCGAATTCTCTCGTCCAGTGCATTGGCTGGTCGCGCTCTACGGCAGCGAAGTGATCGAGGCCAGCGTGCTGGGCCTCGAGGCAGGCCGCACCACCTTCGGTCATCGCTTCCATGCCCCGCAGGCCATCACGCTGGCGCACGCCGAGGACTACCTCGACGCGCTGGAAGATGCCCGCGTGCTGGCCAACCGTGAAGTACGCCGTGAGCGCATCCGCGAACAGGTCCAGGCCGAGGCGGAAGTCTATGGCGCCAATGCCGTCATCGAGGAAGCCCTCCTCAACGAGGTCAACGGTCTCGTGGAATGGCCGGTCGCACTGACGGGCACCTTCGATGAGCGCTTCCTGGAAGTGCCGGCGGAGTGTCTGATCTCCTCCATGAAGGCCAACCAGAAGTACTTCCACCTGCTGGACAACGACGGCAAGCTCAAGCCGGCCTTCATCACCATCTCCAATATCGAGAGCAAGGACCCGCAACAGGTCATCTCCGGTAACGAGAAGGTGATTCGTCCGCGTCTGGGCGATGCCGCCTTCTTCTACGAGACCGACCTGCGCAGCACGCTGGAATCGCGTCGCGAGAAGCTCGAGAGCGTCGTCTTCCAACAGAAGCTGGGCAGCATGGCCGACAAGGCCCGTCGCAGCGAAGCCGTGGCCCGCCACATCGCGGAGCGCATCGGTGCCGATGTCGAGCACGCCGCTCGCGCCGCACAGCTGGCCAAGACCGACCTGGTCACCGAGATGGTGCTGGAGTTCCCGGAACTGCAGGGCATCATGGGCCACTACTACGCCCGTCACGATGGCGAAGATGCCACCGTCGCTCTCGCACTGGAAGAACAGTATCTGCCGCGCTTCGCCGGCGATGCGATCCCCACGACCAAGGCCGGCATGGCGATCGCCCTGGCGGACCGTCTCGACACCCTGACCGGCATCTTCGGTATCGGTCAGCGTCCGACCGGCGCCAAGGACCCGTTCGCGCTGCGTCGTGCCACCATCGGGGTGCTCAACATCCTGATCAAGGGCGAACTGGACCTCGACCTGCGCGAGCTGCTGACCGTCAGCGCCGAGCAGCATCGTGACCTGCCCAAGGCTGAAGGACTGGTCGAGGACGTGCTCGAGTACATGCTCGATCGCTTCCGCGCCTGGGCCAATGACGAGGGCATGGGTGCCGAACTGTACCTGGCCGTGCGTACCCTGAAGATCAGCAACCCGCTGGACTTCGCGCGTCGTCTGCGTGCCGTGCACGCCTTCGGCGAACGCCCGGAAGCCGCCGCTCTGGCAGCCGCCAACAAGCGCGTCTCTAACATCCTCGCCAAGGCCGAGCACGATGGCCGCACCGAGGTGGACACGAGCCTGTTGAGTGAGCCGGCCGAGCAGGCACTGGCAGAGGCCCTCAAGGCACGTGGCGCGGAAGTGGCACCGCTGTTCGCGGCGGCACGCTACCAGGAAGCCCTCGATACGCTGGCCAGCCTGCGCGAGCCGGTCGATGCCTTCTTCGATCAGGTCATGGTCAACGCCGACGATGCCGCCGTGCGCGCCAATCGCCTGGCGATGCTGGCCAGTCTGCAAGGCCTGTTCATGGGTGTGGCCGACATCAGCCTGCTGACCCAATAAGGGCTGCCGGCCCACGGTGTCCCCGACATCGGTAAATGGCAGTCTCTGCAAAAGAACCCCGCCACGGCGGGGTTCTTTTGCATCCAGCCTCCTTGAAATGACGTATTGCGTGACAGGATTACACGCAATGTGGCCGCGATGTCACAAATTCTGCCTTGATCCCCTACCTAGGTCGCACTAGAATCCAGTATAGAAACAGTGTTCGAAAAGCGTGACAGCCTGTCGCACCCACGCTCTTCGGTCACTCGGCGCCATTTGCCCAATCCCCGTGCGAGCGTCATCTTGTGACTTGGCTCACAATTTCCCAGGCAAAGCGGCGACCCCCTGACAAGCAGCCCGGCTGACGCCCCTGACTGCCCTGAGGTGAAGAGTTGACCATGCAAAAACTGATCGTGCTCGACCGTGATGGTGTCATCAATGAAGACTCCGATGCCTTCGTCAAGAATGCCGAGGAGTGGATCGAATACCCCACCTCCATTCAGGCCATCGCTCGCCTGACGCGAGCGGGCTATACCGTGGCCGTCGCGACCAATCAGTCCGGCATCGCTCGCGGCCACTTCGGTCACCGGGAACTCGACCAGATGCACGCCAAGATGATGCAGCTGGTGAAGGAAGCCGGTGGCGATATCGCCCACATCGCCTACTGCCCGCATGGCCCGGATGATGGCTGTGATTGCCGCAAGCCGGAACCCGGCCTGCTGCACCAGATTCAGGACGCTCTGCAGATTCCGGACTTCGAAGGCGCCTGGATGCTGGGCGACAGTCTGCGCGATCTGGTCGCTGGCCAGAAGGCCGGCTGTCGCGCCGCGCTGGTGATGACCGGCAAGGGCCAGAAGACACTGGCCGATGGCGAGGGCCTCAAGGACGTGCTGGTGGTCGCCAACCTGGCCGACTTCACCAACCGCCTGCTGGATGGCGAGCTCAACCATGCCATGTCGGATGGTGAGCCGGGAAAGTCCCAGCGCCGCTGCGTGAGCTGTGAAGCCGCTGCCGAGAGCTATCTGTGAGACACACATGCCGCGCGCACTCCCTGCGCCGGCATGTGCTTGCCCCTCTATTCAATAGCGGCGATATGCTACCCTTCAGACATGAATCCGGGCAGGCAACGGCCTGCCCATCTCACTCCCTCATGCTGGAGGCCTCGTATGCCACTGCTGGATAGCTTCACAGTCGACCACACCATCATGAAAGCCCCTGCCGTGCGCGTGGCCAAGAAGATGGGAACCCCCAAGGGCGACAACATCACCGTCTTTGATCTGCGTTTCTGCGTACCGAATGAAGAGATTCTCTCCGAGAAGGGCATTCACACGCTGGAACATCTGTTCGCCGGCTTCATGCGCGAGCACCTCAATGGTGATGGCGTCGAGATCATCGACATCTCGCCGATGGGTTGCCGTACCGGCTTCTACATGAGCCTGATCGGTGAGCCGGACGAAGCCCGGGTTGCCGCTGCCTGGTCTGCCGCCATGCAGGACGTGTTGAACGTCGCACGCCAGGAAGAGATTCCGGAGCTCAACGTCTATCAGTGCGGTACTGCACAGATGCATTCTCTGGAAGAAGCCAAGCAGATCGCCAGCAACATCCTGTCACGCGATATCGGCATCAATCGCAATGATGAGCTGAAGCTGGACGAAGGTTTCCTCAATCAGGCGCATTGAGTCTTGAGACACCAAGTCTTGAGATACCAAGCCTTGAGGCACCGGACTTGATCAGCCTGTCGAGTGCGCCGGGTCCTTGAACGAAAAAGCCCGCTATCTGACCTGATCAGATAGCGGGCTTTTTTCATGCCACAACATCCCGAGCGAGTGACGCGAATGCCCGATTCCAACAGCCATGCCTTTGATTTCACGACTTTCCTGGCAGACAAGGAAGCGTGGTCAGCACCGAATGAACTCGTCCCCTACCGCTGTCGCGATGGCAGCAGCCTGGGCTGTCGTCACTACCACCCGACGCGCATTCCAGCGATCACGACACACCTCATCCTGCTGCATGGTTCCAGTGCTGACAGTCGCTACCTCGCCTCACTGGCAACGCATCTGGCCACTGAGGGGTATCACGTCCATACGCCTGACTTGCGTGGCCATGGCCCGACGCCTGACCGGCGCGGCGATATCGATCACCCGCTGCAGCTCGAGGAGGATCTTGAAGATCTGATCCGCTCACTGGACCTCCCCGCTGACGCCAGCTTGTGGATCGCCGGGCACTCTGCGGGAGGCGGCCTGGCACTGCGGTTCGCGGCATCCGCTCTGGAACACGGGCTTGCCGGCATCCCGCTGGCTGGCCTCATTCTGCTGGCTCCCTATCTGGATCACCTCGCTCCCAACATGCGTCGCGATTCCCGCTGGGCACAACCGCGGATAGCACGCATGCTGACATGCATGCTCTTGAACAAGCTGTCCATCCATCGCCTGGATCATCTCGAGGTACTCACCTTCAACATTCCCGCTGAATATCGCGATGCCAACACCACGAGCGCTTACTCCTGGCGCTTGATGACAGGCCTCAATCCTCGCCATTACCAACGAGATCTCGAGACTCTGTCACGGCATCACGTGCCCTTGCTGGCATTGATCGGTGATCAGGATGAGGCGTTTCACGCCGACCGACTCGAGGAATGCCTGCAGCCGCAACATCCCGCCGCGCACGTCACGATACTCGAGGACGTGGATCATCTGGGGCTGGCGACGGCAACCGTCACGGCAGAGCGTATCGCTGAATGGCTGACAAGCGATCCGGCAGCCTGAGACGGCCCCGGGCCTCATTCTGTCATCCCCCTCTTCCCTTTCTCATTTCTCCTTTGTGCCGCCTTCTACACGCTCCAGCTCTGGCAGCAAGGCATAAAAAAGCCCTGATCAAGGATCAGGGCTTTTTTCAGCTGACGACGATCACGACATCAGACGTCGAGATTGGCCACCAGGGCGAAGCGCTCGATGAAGTCACGACGCGGCTCGACCTCATCTCCCATCAGGGTGTTGAACATCTGATCGGCACCGATCGCGTCTTCGACCGTCACACGCAGCATGCGGCGTGATTCCGGATCCATGGTGGTTTCCCACAACTGATCCGGATTCATTTCTCCCAGCCCCTTGTAGCGCTGGATGCTGAAACCACGCGCCGCTTCCTTCATCAGCCAGTCAAGTGCCTCGTAGAAGGTGACGACCTCCTTCTTGCGCTCACCGCGTGAGACATAGCTGCCCGCCTCCAGCAAGCCTTCCAGCATGGAGCCCAGCTCGCTGATCTCACGGTAGTCCGCGGACTTGAAGAAATCGACGTCCCACAGATAGTCACTGCTGACACCGTGCGCCGTCAGTGTGACTGCCGGCAGATAGAGGTTGCGCTCACTGTCATGGCTGAGGCTGAAGCTGTAGTGCGGGCCGCCCTCATAGGCGATCAGGTCATCCATTTCCTTCTGGAGACCATCGATCCAGCCCTGCACCATGGCTTCATCCTTCAGTGCCGACTCATCCAGATGCGGGGCGTGCACGATCTTGCGCAGCACGGCAGACGGATAGACGCGCGCCAGACGATCGATACGCTTCATCACGCCGCGATACTGATTGACCAGTGCTTCGAGCTGAGCGCCAGCGATACCCGGCGCATCGGCATTGACGTGCAGCTTGCCGCCGTCCAGCGCCGTGGCTGTCAGGTAATCCTGAAGCGCCTGCTCATCCTTCAGATACTGCTCGTGCTTGCCACGCTTGATCTTGTAGAGCGGTGGCTGCGCGATGAAGATATGACCACGCTCGATCAGCTCCGGCATCTGACGGAAGAAGAAGGTCAACAGCAGCGTACGAATGTGCGAACCATCGACGTCAGCATCCGTCATGATGATCACGGAGTGGTAACGCAGCTTGTCAGGATTGAACTCCTCCCGACCAATACCGCAGCCCAGCGCCGTGATCAGCGTGCCGACTTCTGCAGATGACAGCATCTTGTCGAAGCGCGCCTTCTCGACGTTGAGAATCTTGCCCTTCAGCGGCAGGATCGCCTGGGTACGACGATCACGACCCTGCTTGGCGGAACCGCCGGCAGAATCACCCTCGACCAGATACAGTTCGGAAAGACTCGGGTCCTTCTCCTGGCAATCAGCCAGCTTGCCCGGCAGCCCCGCGATATCCAGTGCACCCTTGCGACGCGTCATGTCACGCGCCTTGCGGGCCGCTTCACGCGCACGTGCCGCATCCAGCATCTTGTTGACGATGGCCTTGGCTTCGTTGGGCTTCTCGATCAGGTACTCGGAGAACAGACGGCCCATTTCCTGCTCAACCGCTGTCTTGACCTCGGAGGACACCAGCTTGTCCTTGGTCTGCGAGGAGAACTTCGGATCCGGCACCTTGACCGAGATGATCGCGGTCAGGCCTTCACGAGCATCATCCCCGGTGGTGCCGACCTTGGACTTCTTGAGCAGCCCTTCCGCCTCGATGTAGCTGTTGAGGGTACGGGTCAAGGCTGCACGGAAGCCCGCCAGGTGAGTTCCGCCATCCCGCTGAGGGATATTGTTGGTGTAGCAGAAGATGTTCTCGGAGAAAGCATCATTCCACTGCATCGCCACCTCGACACCGATACCGTCCTCGCGCTCCATTTCAAAATGGAACACCGGATTCAAGGCTGCCTTGTTGGTGTTGAGGTGATCCACGAACGCCTTGAGACCCCCCTCATAGTGGAAGAGCTCTTCCTTGCCGCTACGCTCGTCGATCAGACGAATCGCCACACCTGAATTCAGGAAGGAGAGTTCCCGCAGACGCTTGGCCAGAATCTCGTAGTGAAACGCGATGTTGCCGAACGTCAGCGGTGAGGGCTTGAAGCGCACCAGGGTGCCGGACTTCTCGGTGTTGCCGACCACTGCCAACGGGGCCTCTGGCACGCCGTGACGATAGATCTGCTCATGGACCTTGCCCTGACGCCAGATGGTCAGCTTCAGCTCTTCGGACAGCGCGTTGACGACGGATACGCCAACGCCATGCAGGCCGCCGGAGACCTTGTAGGAATTGTCATCGAACTTACCACCAGCATGCAGCACCGTCATGATGACCTCAGCTGCGCTGACGCCCTCTTCCTCATGAATCTCGGTCGGCACGCCACGGCCGTTGTCGCTGACGGAGACCGACTCATCGGCGTGGATGACCACGCGGACTTCGCTACAGTGCCCTGCCAGCGCCTCGTCGATGGAATTATCCACCAGCTCGAACACCATGTGATGCAGCCCCGTGCCATCATCGGTATCGCCGATGTACATCCCGGGGCGCTTGCGTACGGCATCCAGGCCCTTGAGGACCTTGATGCTCGATGAGTCGTAAGCCTGTTCGCTCATTGGCTTCTCCGTCGTGAAGTCATTCCGTGTGCAGTCGCCCGTGTTCCACGTGAAACATTCTGACATCCGTGCCCGGCAGCCAGACCCGATCCAATGCTTCGGGTTCGACACAGGTCACGAAGACCTGACACTCGAGGCTGGCCAGCAACTGGCAGAAGAGACGGCGATGTTCGCCATCCAGTTCTGCCGGCAGGTCGTCGATCAGATAAACACAGGTACGTCCGTTCATTTCCTCAAGCAACCGCCCCTGGGCCAGCTTGAGTGCGCTGACGACCAATTTCTGCTGGCCACGGGACAGCACCTCTACCGCAGGGCGGCGCCCGAGACGAATGCGTAGATCAGCGCGCTGCGGTCCGGTCTGGGTAAACCCCATGTGGCTATCGCTGTCACGCCCTGCTGCCAGCACCTCTCCTAGAGAGCGCTTCGCATCCCAGCCACGTTGATAACGCAGACTGAGATCCGGCAGCTCGATCAGCTCAGCGAGAGTTGCCTGAAACAGGGGGGCCAACGCTTGCATATATTCCATGCGCAGGGCATCGAGACGCTCACTCCAATGAGCAAACTCACGATCCCAGACGTTCAATGCCTGAACGTCCATCTTACCATGTCTGAGTAACGCGTTCCGATGTTTGAGCGCACGGCGAACCCGCTGCCAGACATCGAAGAAATCATGTTTCACGTGAAACACGCCCCAATCGAGAAACTCGCGGCGTGCCGATGGAGAGCCTTCCAGCAGCCGGAATGCATCCGGATTGATCAGCTGCAAGGGAAGCGCCTGCGCCAGCTGCGCCACACGCTCGACCTTTTCTCCATCCAGTCGCATCTCGAGGCCATCTGCAGCCTGCTCACGGCGCACTCCCAGCGGGCGAGGGGGATCCCCTGCCAACCGACCGAACAGCGTCATGCCGGGCATATCGTGCGCGATGGCATGCTTTAGCTTGTGGGTGCGGAAGGAACGTGCCAGTCCCAGCACATGCACACCTTCCAGCAGGCTCGATTTCCCGCTGCCGTTGGCGCCGCTCACCAGGTTGACCCTCGGACCCGGCGCGATATCGACAGGCGCAAGGTTACGCAGGTTCTGGAATTGCAGACGTTCAAGCGCCATGGCGACCTCAGTCAGGACAAATGAAGAAAACGAAGACGATATGCACGTTCAACCTGTGATCGACACGATGCTTGCCGTGCCATCACCTCTTGGCCCTGAATGTGACGACACCCGCCACCTCACGGGAGAGGATGGCGGGTGTCGTCAGTCATGTGTTGAAGAAATTCGCGAATACTTTGCGCCGATTACGAATCAAGCGCATGATTTTTAACGATTTTACACTATTACAGACGCATCGGCATGACTACGTAACGCGCATCACCGCCGCCCGGCTCTTCCAGCAGTGCGGAGCTGTTGGCATCGGAAAGCGTCAACTGGACACGATCCGAATCCAGCACGCCCAGAACGTCGATCAGGTAGCCGACATTGAAGCCGATCTCCAGACCACCGCCTTGATAATCCAGTGCGATGTTCTCTTCAGCTTCTTCCTGCTCCGGGTTGTTGGCCAGCACGCGCAGATTGCCGGCCTCCAGGTACAGGCGGACACCACGATACTTCTCGTTGGAAAGAATCGCGGTACGTGACAGTACCTGTCGCAGCTCGGCACGCTCCGCCACGATGACCTTGTCACCGCCACGCGGCACGACACGCTCGTAATCCGGGAACTTGCCGTCCACCAGCTTGGAAGTGAAGGTGAAGTCGCCGGTCTGCGCCCGGACGTGAGTCCCGCTGACGGTGAGCGTCAGCGGCTCATTGCTGCCGTCCAGCAGACGCGTCAGTTCCAGAATGCCTTTGCGGGGAATGATCAGCTTCTGGGACTCGGCAACACTGATGTCAGCGGCCTGCTCACATACCGCCAGGCGGTGTCCATCAGTGGCCACGGTGCGCACCAGATTGCTGGTCAGTTCCAGCAGCATGCCGTTGAGATAATAACGGACATCCTGCTGCGCCATGGCAAAGGAGGTGGCATCGATCAGATGCTTGAGCGTGCCGCGCGGCAGGCTGATGGTGATATCACCCTGACCATCATCGATGTTGGGGAATTCCGCGACCGGCAGCGTCGAGAGCGTGAAGCGCGAACGACCACTGCGCAGGATGGCACGGCCTTCCTCGAGCGCCAGGATGATCTCGCTGCCTTCCGGCAGCGACTTGCAGATATCCATCAACTTGCGCGCTGGTACCGTCGCGGAACCCGGCTCATCGACACGGCTGGGCTCGACACGCCCGATCAGCTCGACCTCCAGGTCGGTCCCCGTCAATGACAGTTGCTGATCAGACACCTCCAGCAACACGTTGGACAGCACCGGCAGGGTTTGACGACGCTCGACCACACCCGCCACCAGGGACAGCGGGCGCAGCAGGGCTTCACGCGAAATGGCAAATTTCATGGAGACTCCACTCTCTGGAAACGGGAGAAGTGCTTGCCGGTGACCAGCACACACTCATCAAATATTCCGGGCCGTCGCACGACAGGGCCCGGTGCACTAAGCGCCGGACAGGTTGACCTCACCCTCTCGGCGCTGCGTGGCAACTGAATCAGCTGGTCAGAAGACGCAGCAGATTCTTGTAGTCTTCGCGAATGTCGGCGTTCTCTTCGCGCAGTGAGGCCACCTTGCGGCAGGCATGCAGCACTGTCGTGTGGTCGCGTCCACCGAAGGCATCGCCGATTTCCGGCAAGCTGTGATTGGTCAGCTCCTTGGCAAGTGCCATGGCGACCTGACGCGGACGTGCCACCGAGCGCGAGCGACGCTTGGAATGCAGATCGGAAATCTTGATCTTGTAATACTCGGCCACGGTGCGCTGGATATTGTCCACACCCACCTGCTTGTCCTGCAATGCCAGCAGATCCTTCAGGGATTCACGGATGAAGTCCTGGTTGATCGCACGCCCCATGAAATGGGAGTCCGCGATGACCTTTTTCAGGGCACCCTCGAGCTCACGCACGTTGGAACGGATCTTCTGGGCAATGAAGAAGGCGGCATCATGAGGCAGGTCGACCTTCGCCTGGTCCGCCTTCTTCATCAGGATCGCGACACGAGTCTCAAGCTCCGGCGGCTCGATGGCCACTGTCAGCCCCCAACCGAAGCGGGACTTCAGGCGCTCTTCGACACCATTGATCTCCTTCGGATAGCGATCCGAGGTCAGGATCATCTGCTGCCCCCCTTCCAGCAAGGCATTGAAGGTATGGAAGAACTCTTCCTGAGAACGCTCCTTGCCGGCAAAGAACTGGATGTCATCGATCAACAGCGCATCCACCGAGCGGTAGAAACGCTTGAAGTCATTGATGGCATTGAGCTGCAGCGCCTTGACCATGTCAGCCACGAAGCGCTCGGAGTGCAGATAGACCACCTTGGCATTCTCGCCACCCTGCTTGGCCAGATGGTTGCCCACCGCATGCATCAGGTGGGTCTTGCCCAGACCGACGCCACCATAGAGGAACAGCGGGTTGTAGGCGCCACCCGGGTTCTCGGAGACCTGACGGGAGGCGGCACGCGCCAGCTGGTTGGACTTGCCTTCGACGAAGGTTTCGAAGGTGAAGTTCGGATTCAAGCCACTGGAATGCTTGAGGCTGCCTTCTACCTGCACCTGCCGCGCATTGCGACGCGGTGCCGCCTCCTGCGCACCGTCACCCGCCATCTCACGCTCTTCTGCGTAATTGCCACGCGGGGGCGTATGCACTGACGGCGCACGCGGGCTCGGCATCTGGCCGGGCGCAGGGGCCTGAGCGGACACCGATGAAGTCGATGCCCCCTCTGGCCGCGGATTGGAGACCGTGCGGCGGCTTCCCACGCTGAGCTCGACCTTGGGCGGCTTGCCCGGAGCAAGCTCACGCAGAAGCTCATGAATCCGCTTGAGGTACTTGTCATTGACCCAGTCGCGTACGAAGCGATTGGGGGCGAGCAGGCACAGCTCTCCGCCGTCACCTTCCTCAGCCTGCAAGGGACGAACCCAGGTGTTGAACTGCTGTGAATTCAGCTCGTCTTGCAGGGCGTCAAGACATTGTTGCCAAAGTGCGAGCGACACGCGACCTCACATCCAGTGATCAAAGGGGCGGCCATTGTATAGGCCAAGCCACGAGTTATCCACACGACATCGGCAGGGAAATCCACTGTGGACAACCTGGGTATCAAGATTCTTCTGCCATCTGGACATTCTGGGGAGTGATGGAGGCCATCTGGAACGCTGGGGATAAGGCGATACTTATGCACAGTGTCATGCACAGGCTGAACTCAGGTTCTTCACCCTTTATCATCAGGGATATCCTGAGGGCAGTAGATTGAACTTCTTCGACAAAAACAGGTTATCCACAGAATCTTCCCTCCTTTATAGTTACTGTATATTCAGAACTACCTTTCTGTAGCAATAATAGCGAGGGCCTTGCTCGGGAATGCGCTTTCCCTCTCGAGGAGGTGGCGACGCACGCACAGGCAAGGTTATCCACCGGTGCTTTCCTGCCGCGAATCTGTCATTCGCTGGTCGGGCAAGACAGCCCGGGAGGCAGGGGCTATCCCCCGAAAGAGCGGGACCCGATGCACGAGTCGCCGCCCCCCCTTCGCAAGTCTTCCCCTCGGTCAGCATGAGGCGCAGTTTCTCCTCTCCTTTCTCGACAAGGATTTTTTTGGCCCTGCACACGTGCTCCGTGGCTGGCTCGATAGCCGTGAGAAACGCCAGCTGACGGGCGGCGTGGCACGAATCAGCAGTGAAATGTCGGGAAACGGCTGTGGACAACTTCTCACGCGACATTGCAAGCGACTTGCAGATTCACTAGAATCCCTGCCCCTGACCAATCTGCCCTGTCCTCATGTGGATACAGGGCAACATTCGTTGACCTTTTCCAAACAACCACGTGGGAAGAAGCAGCTATGAAACGCACATTTCAGCCGAGCGTCCTGAAGCGCAAGCGCACACACGGTTTCCGTGCTCGTATGGCGACCAAAGGTGGCCGTGAGGTCATCCAGCGTCGTCGTGCGAAAGGCCGTAAGCGTCTGAGCGCCTGATCGAGGCCCGGATGTCCCGTCAGGGATTTCCCCGGCAGCTTCGCTTGCTGACTGCCGGGGATTACCGGCACGTCTTCGATCACACCACCCTCAAGGTACACGGCAAGGGGCTTCTGGCTCTGGCGTGTCCGAACGACCTGGGACATGCCCGCCTGGGGTTGGTGTTCAGCAAGAAGAACGTGCGCCGTGCCGTAGATCGCAACCGCCTCAAACGTCTGACACGCGAATCCATTCGCCTCCGCCAGCATCGCCTTCCGGCCGTCGACATCGTCGTATTGGCCAAGCGAGGTGTGAATGAGCTGGACAACGAGACACTGCATCGCCAGCTTGACGGCATGTGGGCTCGTCTGGAGAAGGATGCCAGACGTCTGAAAGCGGCCAAGTCAACGCCACCTGCCTGACGCGACACCTCTCCGGTGCGTCCGGCATGTGGCGTTTTTTTCGTTATGCGCCCCACCGTTCGTACCCGGACTCATCTGACTCCCGCCAGATTGATTCACCCTCCACCGGGTATACACAATGGATGTCAAACGATTACTCCTCGTGATTCCGCTTGCGGTTGTCGCCTATCTGCTGGTCGTCCAGTGGAACAAGGATTACGACCAGCCCGCTGCAGAGACACAGGCTCCCCAGGTGGCCTCTCAGGCTGCCAACGCCACTGCCCAGGGCCTTGAGGCTCCGAGCAGCAGCAATGCTTCCAGCGGCGATACCGGTCTTGCAACGCCGGACAGTGCGACCAGTACTCCGAGCAACAGCCTGATCGAAGTCAAGAGCGACGTGCTGGACCTGCGTATCGACCCGCAGGGTGGCGACGTCGTCTATGCCGCCCTGCTCGAGCACAAGCAGAACAACACCTCTGAAGCTCCCTTCGTCCTGCTGTCTGACAATCAGTCACGCAGCTACGTGGCCAAGTCCGGCCTGCAGCTGGATGGTCACAAGGGACGTATCGCCTTCTCCGCCGATAGCAACAGCTACCTCATGGGCGAGAATGACGATAGCCTGCAGGTGGACCTGAAGGCCGACGTCAACGGCGTCGCGATCATCAAGCGCTTCACCGTCAGCAAGGACAGCTACCAGCTCAAGGTTGACTATCTGCTGGACAACCAGTCCCAGCAACCGGTCGGTGCACGCTTCATCGGTCAGCTGGCTCGCGACAACAGTGCCGATCCGTCCACCGGTGGCGGCATGGGCATGAAGTCCTATCTGGGTGCGGCCTTCTCGTCAGAAGAGAACCACTACCAGAAGGTGGATTTCGAAGATATCCAGGACGGCAGCTTCAAGAATGTCGACATCCAGGGTGGCTGGGTCTCCATGATCCAGCACTACTTCGTGTCTGCCTGGGTGCCGGCTGACAATCAGAAGAATCTGTACTACACCAGCGTCGACAAGCAGAACCGCAACGTGGCGGCCTTCGCCAGCCCGACCACTCAGGTCGCGGCCGGTCAGCAGGCTGAGCTCGGTGCCACCCTGTACGTCGGACCGAAGGATCAGGACCAGCTGGAAGCGACCGCGCCCTATCTGGAACTGGTGGTCGACTTCGGTTGGCTGTGGTTCCTGGCCAATCCGCTGTTCTGGCTGCTGGAGCACATCCACGCGCTGGTCGGCAACTGGGGTGCCTCCATCATCCTGCTGACCGTGCTGGTGAAGGTCGTGCTGTTCCCGCTTTCCGCGACCGCATACCGCTCGATGGCCAAGATGCGCAAGATGGGCCCCGAGATGCAGCGAATCAAGGAGAAGTACGGCAGCGACCGCCAGAAGGTCTCCCAGGAGATGATGAAGTTCTACCAGACGGAGAAGATCAATCCGCTGGGCGGCTGTCTGCCGATCGTGATCCAGATGCCGGTCTTCATCGCCCTTTACTGGATGCTGATGGAGTCCGTCGAACTGCGTCACGCGCCGTTCATGCTGTGGATTCAGGATCTTTCCGTGAAGGATCCGCTGTTCATCCTGCCCATCGTCATGGGTCTCACGATGTTCATCCAGCAGCTGCTGAACCCGACGCCTCCGGACCCCACCCAGGCGAAGATCATGAAGATGCTGCCCATCGTCTTCACCTTCTTCTTCCTGTGGTTCCCGGCTGGTCTGGTGCTGTACTGGATCGTCAACAACACGCTGTCGATCGCTCAGCAGTACGTCATCACCCGTCAGATCGAGAATGCCGAGCCGACCAAGAAAGGCGCATGATGCCTTTCAGGTTCGCCTGACATGACTCACCCACGACCCTCGCCTCTGGCGGGGGTCGTGGCGTTTCAGGCCTCTGTTTTCTCGAGCGATCGTGACCGCCCTGCTGCCAGCTGATGCTTCCGGACACACCCTCGCTTGCTGTCGCGGGGCGTCAGCCGCGACAATAGCGCCCATCCCCTACACCTTCATTCCGGCTTCGTGCCCGAGGTTTCTGCATGTCTACCGCCTACCAGCCTGACTCCATCGCGGCACTGGCCTCTCCGCCCGGCCGTGGTGGCGTCGGCATCATCCGTGTCTCCGGGCCGGCCTGCCAGGCCATCGCCCAGGCCATGCTGGGCCAGTGCCCCCCGCCGCGTCATGCCCACTATGGCCCGTTCATGGGACTGGACACCCAGGGCAACCCCATCGCCCTCGACGAAGGCATCGCGCTCTACTTCAAGGGCCCGAATTCCTTCACCGGCGAGGATGTGCTGGAACTGCAGGGGCATGGTGGCCCGGTGATCATGGATCTGCTGCTGGAGCGCTGCGTGCAGCTGGGCGCACGCCTGGCACGCCCCGGTGAGTTCAGTGAGCGTGCCTTCCTGAACGACAAGCTGGATCTCGCCCAGGCCGAAGCCATCGCCGACCTGATCGATGCCAGCTCACGCGCGGCGGCCGAGAATGCGCTGCGTTCGCTCAAGGGCGAGTTCTCGACGCGTGTCAGTGCGCTGGTACAGCGCCTGATCGAGCTGCGCATCTACGTCGAGGCCGCCATCGATTTCCCGGAAGAGGAAATCGACTTCCTGGCCGACGGGCATGTCGCGGCGCGCCTCAATGAGGTCAAGGCCGAGCTGATGGGCGTGCGCGCCGCCGCCAACCAGGGTGCCCTGATGCGCGAGGGCATGACGGTGGTGATCGCCGGCCGCCCCAATGCCGGCAAGTCGAGCCTGCTCAATGCGCTGACTGAGCAGGACACCGCCATCGTCACCGACATCGAAGGCACCACGCGCGACGTGCTACGTGAGCACATCCACCTCGATGGCATGCCACTGCATGTCATCGATACCGCCGGCCTGCGAGACACCCCGGATGCCGTCGAGCGCATCGGCGTGCAGCGCGCCTGGGACGAGATCGAGAAGGCGGATCGCGTCCTGTTGCTGGTCGATGCCGCGACCACACCAGCCACCGACCCGATGGAGATCTGGCCGGAATTCGTCGCACGCCTGCCGGATCCGTCTCGCCTGACGCTGGTCCGCAACAAGATCGACACCAGCGGCGAGACGCCTGGGTTGACCAACGTCACTGCCATCGAGGATGGCGATGCCGAGCAGGCACGTCATCAGGCCAGCGTGGTGCGCATCTCGGCGCGCGACAATCAGGGCCTGGATGCCTTGCGTGATCACCTCAAGGAAATCATGGGCTTCACCGGCACGGCCGAAGGTCGCTTCAGCGCCCGCCGCCGTCACCTGGATGCGCTGGAGCGTGCCGGCGAGTCTCTCGACAACGGTGAGGCCCAGCTGCTTGGCGCCGCGGCGGGGGAGCTGCTGGCCGAAGACCTGCGTGCTGCCCAGATGGCGCTGTCCGAGATCACCGGGGAATTCTCGGCCGATGATCTGCTGGGGGAAATCTTCGGCAGCTTCTGCATCGGCAAGTGATCCCGCCGGACTGACCTTCTCCTCCCGAAAGCCTCCCGCCGCCAGCGCTTGCGTCTGGCGGACAGACTCTCGTTATACTGCCTCTGCCGAACATCTCCGAGTGGCGAAGATGGGCAGGGGCAGACAGGGAGTCGACATGGCGGGACGCGCAACATCGAAAAGGCCGCAGGATTCCCATCGCGAATCCCGTGACTCCAGCACCTCACTCCCGCCGAACCCCGCCGCCGAGCTGAGCACAGGGCCTCTTCCCGAGGCCCCGTTGCGACACCTGCTGCTCGATTTCTTCACCCGCCACTGGCCCCGCTACCTGCTGGCCATCGTGTTCCTGATCGGGGTCGCGGGGCTGAATCTGCTGCTGCCGTGGGCCATTGGCGCCACCATCGATGCCCTGCGTGATGGCAGTCTGGATCATGATGCCCTGCTGACCCGCCTGTGGTGGCTGGTGGCAGCGGGCCTCGCGCTCTACGCCCTGCGCTATGCCTGGCGCGTGGCGCTGTTCGGGACCGCCTATCGGCTGGGGACGGAGCAGCGTGATGCCTTTCACGCCAAGCTGACACGCCTGGACCCCGGCTTCTATCAGCGTCATCGCACCGGAGACCTGATGGCGCACGCCAGTCAGGACATCGATGCCGTGGAGATGGCCGCCGCAGAAGGTGTGCTGTCCAGCGTCGATGGCGCCATGACCTTCGTACTGGTGCTGGGCATCATGCTGTTCGCGATCGATGTGCCGCTGACATTGCTTGCCTTGCTGCCGTTCCCCTTCATGGCCTGGGCCTTTGCCCGAATCTCCCGACGTATCGGACTGCGTTTTCGCGAATCGCTAGAACGCTTCTCGGACCTCAACGACCAGACCCAGGAAGCCTTCGCCGGCATTCGCATGCTCAGGAGTCATGCGCTGCTCGATGACGAAGCCCGCGCCTTCTCGAAACGCGCCGCGGCCGCCGAACGCGTGGATTATCACGTCCAGACACTCGAGGCCGCCTTCAGCCCAGTGGTGTTTCTCTCGCTCTCGATGGCCACCTTGTTGACGCTGGGCATCGGCAGCTGGCGCTATCTCCAGGAGGCCATCACGCTTGGACAACTGACCAGCTTCTCGCTCTATCTCGCCCAGTTGATCTGGCCGATGTTCGCGCTCGGCTGGTGCCTGAACATCCTGCAGCGTGGTGCGGCGGCCGCTCGTCGCCTAGCCATCTTCCATGCGGCCCCGGAAGCGCTGCAGGATACCGGCACACGGGATGAAGTGAGCGACCACTCACTCCGCCTTGAGATCAAGGAATTCCACTACCCCGGAAGCCAGCAGCGTGCTCTTGGTCCGATCTCGCTTGAGGTGGCGGCAGGGGAAAGCCTGGGAATCGTCGGTGCAACCGGCAGCGGAAAGTCCACGCTACTGCGCCTGCTGTCTCGCAGCTGGCCGCTGTCAGACGACCAGGGAACGCTGACACTGGGAGGTCACCCCGCAAGTGAGTACACACTTCACGCATGGCGTGGCCAGTTCTCGCTCGTCCCGCAGGATCCCTTCCTGTTTGCGCTCTCGGTGGCCGACAATGTCGCCCTCGCGTGTCCCGAGGCCAGCCATGCGCAGATACACCAGGCGTTGAGCGCCGCCGCCTTCGACAATGATCTCGCGCGTCTTCCCGCCGGGCTCGATACCATGATCGGCGAGCGTGGCATCACGCTCTCCGGCGGTCAGCGTCAACGCTTGGCACTGGCGCGCAGTCTGCTCACCGAGGCTCCCATCCTGCTGCTGGATGACACCCTGTCCGCCGTGGATCAGGTCACCGAGCGCACCCTGCTGACCACGCTGGCACGTCTGCAACACTCTGAGCGCCAGGGACGACGGCGCACGCTGATCATCAATAGTCATCGTCTGTCAGCCGTCCAGCGCTGTCAGCGCATTCTGGTCCTCGAGGACGGGCGCATTCTCGAACAGGGCAATCACCAGACGCTGCTCGAGGCACGTGGCGCCTACTGGCGACTCTGGCAGGCCCAGCAGGCAGACCGGGACAGCGATGCACCGCAGGGAGTGCGCTCATGAGTCACACGCAATCCGAGGCTCCCGTGACATCACGCCTGCTCAGCCGTCGCCGCCTGATACTGCTGTGGCAACCGCTGAGGCAGCGCCTGGGGGATGTCCTGCGCGCGCTATCGATCCTGATCGTTGCCACGGCGTTGGACGTCCTCGGCCCGTGGCTGACACAGCGTTACCTGGATGAGCACCTGATTCCCGGCAATCTGGCCCCCGAGGCGCTGGCAGGGCTGATGGGTCTGTACCTGATCACCCAGGGTGGGGCAGCCGCCGGGCGCTATCTGCAGCAACTGCGCTTCGCACGCCTGGCCCTCGCCAGCGTGCGCGATCTGCGTGAGCGAGTCTTCACTCACCTGCTCCATCAGCCACTGACGACATTGGATACTCTGGCGGCCGGTGAACTGGTGGCACGCGTGACCAACGATACCGAGTCCCTGAAGGAGCTGTATGTCGGAGTGCTGGCCACGCTGGTCGGCAACGTGGTGCTGCTGATTGGCATACTATCGGCCATGGCGTTGATGGATGGCACCCTCGCGCTCATCGCGATGGCACTGATTCCGCTTTCCGTCGGATTGATCTGGCTCTATCAGCGTTTCTCCGGTCGTGCTGCCAGTGAAGTACGCCGACTGCGCGCCTTTCAGAATGCACGTATCGCCGAGGCGATCGGCGGGATGAGTGTCCTGCAGGCCAGCCACCAGACGACGCGCTTCGGCGAGCGCTATCATCGCCTCAATCTCGCGCAATATTCAGCGCGCATGCGCACGGTACGCGTCTCGGGCCTGTTGCTACGTTCCGCCATCGACCTGATGGCCATGCTGATCACGCTGACACTGGTCGCGGTCTTCGGGCTGCGTGAACTGGGCGGAGGCGCTGAGCTGGGCGTGCTGTATGCCTTCATCGCCTGGCTGGGGCGCATCAGCGAACCGCTGATCGAGATTACCCAACGCCTGCAGGTCTTCCAGTCAGCGCTGGTAGCCGCCGGACGTCTGGAAGAAGTGCTGGAGACTCCGCGGGAAGGGGAAGCGGCGGGGACGATGACGGAGTCCGGGGCAAAGGCTGCCCCCTCCTCCACGCCGGCGTCAGCACGAGCGAGCGAGACAGATGCCATCACGACGTTGGCGAGTGGTCACTATCAGCTCGAGCATCTGACCCACTGGCACCAGGGAGCAGAAACCTCTGCGCTGGATGGCATCACGCTCACGATCGAAAGTGGTGAATTTCTGGGGGTCGTCGGTCCGACCGGCAGTGGCAAGTCCACCCTGCTCGACCTGCTCAGTGGTCAGCGCCCGGCTCACCGCGAGCAACTCCGGCTGGATGGACGGCCACTGGGAGAGTGGTCAGCACACCAACGCGCAGCGGCCATCGCCATCGTTCCCCAGGAGCCCTTCATCCGTGCCACGACATTGCGCGACAACCTGCTGCTGGGACGCGAGATCAGCGATTCACGGCTGGACATGGTGCTGGACAAGGCACACCTGACGCCGCTGATCCGCGGACTGCCGGAGGGCCTCGACACGCTGCTGGGCGAGCGAGGCCTGAGCCTTTCCACCGGGGAGCGGCAGTTGCTGGCGCTCGGCCGTGCTCTGGTGGCCACCCCACGCGTCCTGCTGCTGGATGAGGCCACCGCCAGCATCGACAGCCATACCGAGGCGCTGCTGCAGCAGGCGCTGCAGGAGTTGCGCGGCGAGGTGACCCTGATCGTGGTGGCACATCGTCTGGCCACGGTGCGGGACGCAGATCGATTGCTGGTGCTGGAACAGGGGCGCATCACGCAGTTGGGGTCACACGAAGAATTGATGACGACGCCCGGCCTCTACCAGCGCCTGTGGCAGGAAGATATTCCCCACTGACGCGAGGCGTCGCCTTGATCATTCATGTGAACATGAACTGGATCACGCAAGACGCCCCCACAGGCTTCGCCTGTGGGGGCGTCTGTTCTGCGAAGCCTGCCACTCAGGCTTCCGCCTTCAGCTCACGCCGACCTTCAGGGCTTGCGCGGACCGCGCGGCTTGCTGCCCTGCCCCTTGTCGGGGCTTCCCTTGGTCGCCTTGCCCTTCATGGCATTGTGTTCCTGCTTCTCACGCAGGGCACGCGCCTCACGGGCATCCAGCGGCTTGCCGACGTCGCTGGTGTCTTCAGGACGCTGCCTGGCGGCATACTTCCTGGGCAACTTGGTGGTGCTGGAAGAATTGACCTGACCATCGCGACCAATCGCCGGCGTACTGCGCTTGCTGACGCGAGTGGAGCCTTCACGGCGCCCCTTGCCCGGCATGCTGGAAGACCAGTCGCTCCAGCTGGCAGAATCCTTGCCTGCAGCCTTGCCCGCCATCTCGCCCTTGCCACGCGGTTGTGCCGGCTCGGGGCGTGACGTCGACTTGCGCTCGGCGGGCTTTTCGCTGACCCGCTTCTCACTGGGGGCGGAATGCCCATGCATCTGGTCCTTGATCTGCGCCTTGATGCTGGTCTTCGGCTTGGCCGTCGCGGAATGACGCTTGCCCTTGGCCTTGGGCGTCGCGCTGTCATTGCGGACGCGCGGCTTGGCCCAGCCTTCTCCGCGCTTGAGCTTCTCACGCTTGGGCTTGGCCTGAGTCACTTCCACGTCGGCGTCGCGCTTAACCTTCTGGTTGAGCTTGCGCAGCGCCAGCAGCCGCTCGCGCGGCATCGGCTTGGGTTCGCTGCGCGCTCGTGCGACCTCTTCCGACAACCACCACAGGCCCTTGTGCTCGACGGCAACGGACTGCGGAGCCGGCAATGCGCCCTTGAGCACCTCGACCACCTCCTGCATGGCAGCAGAGAACTGACGATCGAACTGCCACGGAGGATTGATCACCAGCATGCCAGAGCCATACATGCCGTGATCGCCCTCGGGCGAGTCAATCACCAGCTCGCTGCGCCACATCGGCGCGGGCGACTGCTTCTTGAGGCGCTCGAGCAGGTCATGTTGACGGCCGGCCGGCAGCAGCGGATACCAGATCATGATGGTGGCATGGCGAGACTTGCGCAGCGTCTCGACCACGACATCCGCCACATCACGGTAATCGTTCTTGAGCTCGTAACTGGGGTCGATCAGCACCGCGACACGCGGCGTGGTGACCGGCACTGCTGCCAACAGGCCAGACAGCCCGTCCTGCTGGCGGCGCATCACCTTGCCAAGACTGTCACGCTGCACCGGCGCCTGGTCGAAGTGGTAGATCTCACCCGGATGCAGTTCATACGCCAGCAGCCTGTCCCCCTGACGCAACGCCTGGCTCAACCACCAGGGCGAACCGGGATAGACGCTCAACGTGGACGGCGCTCCCTTGCCACTCTCGGGCTGCATGTCGGCCAGCCTGGCCAACCAGCGTGCCAGCGGCTTGTCCGTTGCACCCGGGGCAGGTTCGCCCGCGTCCGTCAGCCAGCGATCGCGCATCTGCCACACTGGCAACACGCCCTGCTCATACTCGCGCAATTGCTCTGTTTCACGTGCCGCCAGGGGATACCAGCCGCGTCCGGCATGGGTATCGATGAACGTAACAGGCGACTCTTTACGTAATAGATGCTCGGCGAGCGTATTGGCCAGCAGGTGTTTGTGGAGATCGGCGAAGTTGCCGGCGTGATAGGCGTGCTGATAGGCGAGCAAATGCGCCTCCTTGATACGGCGATGTCAGCGGCATGATGCCGGCTGGACAGAAATCTGGGGGCGGTGGCTTCAGCCAAAGTGACCGATGGATGAAGACCGCTGAAGGGGCTGAAGGATAGCAGAGATGGTCACTTGTCACCCCAAAAGCCGTCCTTCACAGACGACAAGGCCCACGCCGAAGCGCAGGCCTTGTCTGAAACATCGATGCGACCCGCTGCCGTCAGGACAGCTGGCTGAGACTCAGCTTTCCAGCGGCGTCAGAGTGATCTCGACGCGACGGTTCTGTGCACGACCGGACTGGGTATCATTCGATGCCACCGGGCTGGCTTCGCCATAACCACGCATGTTCAGACGATTGAAGGCGATGCCACCACTGGCCAGATAGTTGCCGACCGCCTGGGCACGCAGCTCGGACAGATTCTGGTTGTAGTTGCTGGCACCGGTGGAATCGGTATAGCCCGCGATGTTGACGCGAGTCTCGTCATATTCCTTGAGGACCGTGATCACACCATCCATGACCGGCTGAATCTGGCCGGACAGAGTGCTGGAATCGGAACCGAAGGTGACGTTGGACGGCATGTTGAGGATGATCTGATCGCCGACACGGGTCACGCTGACGCCGGTGCCCTGCAGCTGATCACGCAGCTTGGCTTCCTGGACATCCATGTAATACCCGATGCCACCACCGGCTGCCGCGCCGGCTGCCGCGCCGATCAGCGCCTTGTCGAGACGATGGTTGCCACTCTTGGTCGCCCCGGCGATGGCACCAACGACAGCCCCGATACCGGCACCCTTGGCCGTACTGGAGGTCTGCTGCTCATTGGTATACGGGTTGGTCGTGGTGCAACCCGCCATCGCGACGGCAGCTGCCAGCGGCAGGGCCAGGAGTACGGACTTCTTCATGGTAACGCTCCCTATCTTCACTCTCATGGATGGCAAGACGACATCGGCGTAGTGCCACATTCTGGTGTGATCATGCCTGATCGTTCAGGTGTCGAACATGGCCAGCAGGTCATTGAGGAACAATAAGCCCTGCGGCGAGGCACGCAACAGCGCGTCATCCTCAACGATAAGCCCGCGCGCGCGCGCCAGACTCAGCCCCGGCTCCAAGGCCTCGCGCTCAAGCCCGGTCGTGCGGCGCATCTCCTCGAAGCTGACGCCATCCGTCAGACGCAGCGCATTCATCATGAACTCGAGTGCCAGCTCTTCCGGGGCGATCTCCTGCTGACCGGCAATGAAGCCACGCGGGTCCTGCATGCGACGCAGATAGGCCTGGGGCTGCCGGCTCTTCCAGCGTCGCTGGAGCTGCAGCTCGCCAGCGAAGTTCCCGCTGCTGTCCGTCTTCGCCAGCGTCAGCTTGCCGTGCGCGCCCGCACCGATGCCGAGATAATCTCCGAATTTCCAGTAGTTCAGGTTGTGGCGTGCCCCTCGCCCCTCAAGGGCGTAGGCGGAAATTTCATAGCGACGGAATCCGCCGCTCTCCAGCATCTCGTGACCATGATCCTGAATGTCCCACAGCAGATCATCTTCCGGCAGCACCGGGGGGCGCGAGTAGAACTCGGTATTGGGCTCCAGCGTCAGTTGATACCACGAGAGATGAGTGGGCTTGAGAGCCAGTGCGCGCTGGATGTCATCCAGCGCCGTTTCCAATGTCTGCCCCGGCAGGCCATGCATCAGGTCGATGTTGAAGTTGTCGAAACCGGCAGCACGTGCGCTGGCAACCGCCCGTTCGGCCTCCTGTGCGGAGTGGATACGCCCCAGTACGCTGAGCTGTTCCGGCTGGAAGGTCTGTACCCCGATGGACAGCCGATTGATGCCGGCAGCGCGATAGGCAGCGAAGCGGCCTTGTTCCAGCGTGCCGGGATTGGCCTCCAGCGTGATCTCGCATCCCTCGGACAGTGCCACGCGCTCGCGAATGCCATCGAACAGCCGCTGGTAGGCCTGCCCGCTCAGCAGGCTCGGGGTCCCGCCACCGATGAAGATGCTTTGCAGTTCACGCTCAGGCTGCCCCTGGAGGCATTGGAGATCCTGGTCCAGATCCGCCAGCAGTGCCGTGATGTACTCCACTTCCGGTAGATGGGCATCGCGGCCCACACCGTGGGAGTTGAAATCACAGTAAGGACATTTGCGCACGCACCACGGCACATGAATATAGAGGGATAACGGCGGCAACGACTCGACGGACATCAAGCGCTCTCACTTGCAGCGGTCAATGCTTGAAGCAGCTGTTGCATGGCACGGCCCCGGTGACTGAGTCGATTCTTGGTGGATGCCTCAAGCTGTGCCGCACTCATGCCCTGCTCTGGCAACCAGAAGAGGGGGTCATAGCCGAAACCGCCATCACCACTCGGAGCGGTCAGCACCCGGCCCTCCCAGCTGGCCTGCACGATGATGGGGACAGGGTCTGCCGCATGCCGAAGGTAGACCAGCACACACCAGTAGCGCGCCGTACGCGCATCCTCCGGCACACCTTCCAGCGCTGACAGCAAGGCCGCATTGTTGTCCTGATCTCCCTGGCCTTGCTGACGACGCGAGGCGAAACGTGCCGAGTAGATACCGGGCTCGCCGTCCAGCGCATCGACCTCGATCCCCGAATCATCGGCCAGCGCCGGAAGTCCGGTGATGGCGGCGGCATGACGCGCCTTGATCAAGGCATTCTCGACGAAGGTCAACCCGGTCTCTTCGGCATCACTGACACCCAGCTGGCTCTGAGGAATCGGGGCAATACCCAGTGGAGCCAGCAAGCGAGCGAATTCCCGCAGCTTGCCAGCATTGCCGCTGGCCAGCACAAGTGATGAGGCAGACATGAACATCTCCGGGGTGGTGTCAGAAGAAACGTGCGACCCTGCGAGAACATCATGAAAACAGGCAGAGGGTACAAGACACATTCTATCGTGTGAGTCCGATAGGTACACGCGGGGCAGCTTTCATTCTGACTGAGCAAACTGGTATTGAAGCCTCACGAAAATCACCCGGCTCACTTGAGCTCGTCTGCCCCCGGATGCTCGATGGCTTACCAATCTCCACTCATCCCAACACGGGATTTCACTATGCCTGTTACCCACCAAGACTGACACCTTCCCAGGGCTCCTCCCAACCCACTGATCCCAAAGGGCTAATCCAAAGAATAACAAGGAGAGATTCTTATGCCATCTGGCACTATCCAAGGACGGCATCGCCTCATCACGCTTGTCTAGACTGAGAGTGATGACTCGCTGACCTGGCAAGCACTACATCCTTCGGTCTGTCACCGTTCCATCAGGTTCTGACACCACGACAGGAGTGCCCCATGCAAACGACCAAAGTCCTGTTCGTGACCGCCTTGTCTCCACAGACTGAGCTGTTTGTCGATTATCTGCATGAACAGCTTCAATGCTCCGTGGAAGCCTGCGACAGGGAGGCCGACACGCCTGTCACGCCGAATCTGGTGCTGATCGACAGCGCACAATGCGACCTGGCGAAGATGACCCACTGGAGCTCGCTTTCCAGGTCAGCCGCATTCAATGTCGAGCATGAGGACGCTGCCATCGCCCTGCTTTTGCATGTTCCCTTGAACGGCATCTTCTACCGACATGATAATCTTTCTCAGATAAGTCAGGGTATAAAGGCGATGCTGGACGAGGAGATATGGTTATCGCGAAAATTAATGCAATCGCTGATTCGTCATTATCGTCAACAACAACAGATCGCCTTCCAACCTGTCATGGGATTGACGCAAAGGGAACTGGAAATATTATCCCTGATCGCCACTCGACAGAGTAATGTCGATATTGCTCAACGTTTGAACCTCAGTCAGCACACGGTAAAGTCTCATTTATATAATATCTTTCGTAAAATCAGGGTTCACAACCGGCATCAGGCCATCGAGTGGGCGCACGAGCATCTCAATCTCTACCTCCCGCAGCACGCCCCCCATCGATCACCGAACCCGGAAACCTGAAATTCGGGGCGATCTGATACGAGCGACTGGCGTAGGCCAGACCGACGCATCACACAGTGACTACCAGCACTCCTGCAGGGCTCTTGCAGGTAGTAAGCACTCCATTCGAGTGATCTAGTTCTGAAATCCTGGCAGAGTGCGTCGCTTTTCAGTCACGGCCGCACCCTTCAGTTACAAAAAGACAAGGCCTATTACACAACGATATGGAAGCGATGCACTAAGGTACCAGACTTGTGGTACCTTCGTACCAACAGAAGCCCTAACCCTAAAAGCGCAATGGTCTGGTTTTTATTGCACTCACCAGGATGAAGGTCAGGCGACAGATACCCCTATCATGGATTAGGTGCTGTTTTCGTTGTTATTTTCCAGAATCCGCCATATCAAATTTAGCAATAACAAATCTAATAGTTTAGCAAGTGCTGAATATAGGTTGCCTTATCGTGCCTATCAGGCAAATATAAAGGGGTGCCCGATGCGTAATGCCCGACGCAGAGGAGTGCCACTCGTCACAGCAACATCTCCAACCACTTTCGCAATGGCTCCGCCAAGAAAATCGGTAAGACAACTCAGAGGTCTCGCACCATGATTACAGGGAATGCAATGGTGCTGCTGGTGACTGACTGCAATCCGCAGTCAGCGCTGTTCATGGATTACATTCGCCAGCAGCTTGAGTGTCAGGTGGCTTCCGCAAGCCCCGACGAGGATTACACCCCAGGGCAGGCAGACAGGACGATCGTGCTTCTCGATACCGACCACGTCGACGAGACCACGATGCAACGCTGGGATGCTGATGCCAGTCAGGATGCCAGTGCCGAGCTGGCAGCGATCAACATCAGTGATGAGGAAGAGGCCGCAAGCCTGCTGGTCAGCACGCACCTGCAGGGTGTCTTCTATCGTCAGGACAGTCTGTCGCTGATCAGCAAGGGAATCGCGAAATTGCTGGAAGGCGACATGTGGATGTCCCGCCCGCTGATGACTCGCTTGCTGGACTTCTACCGTCGTCAGCAGCTGAACGCCTATCGCCCCGTCTGCGGTCTGACGCAGCGCGAGGTAGAGATCATCGGCCTGCTGGGCACGGGTGCCTCCAATACCGAGATAGCAGACCAGCTGTTCGTCAGCGAACATACGGTCAAGTCACACCTCTACAACATCTTCCGCAAGATCAAGGTGCACAATCGCATCCAGGCCATGAACTGGGCTCGCCAGAACCTTGCCATGCCGGTATCACGCACACCGCGTATCGCTCGTCGAGCACAGATGTCGTGAGCGCCGCAGGCATGGTTGTCCACCATGCCTTTGCATGGGGACTGGCACTTTCCCTGATGTCGCATGCCTCCGCGCAATCAGCGCCGGAGGCGGTGAAACCAGAAGTCTCGGTTGCCAGCGAAGGCAGCGGGGCCCGGGCGGATGGCCACGATGGGGTCGCCATCCAGCGGCCTCGCGCCAGACTCAGTGATGGCCTGAACGGGGTGATGATAGATCGCACCATGACGATGATCGGCAAGACCTTCTATCGTCAATTCAGCCAGCAACGCCTTGATAGTCCAGCCCTGAGAAACACCTCTCTGAGTATTCACGAGCGTCCTTCGGCACGCTGGGGCAGCCTCATCTGGATCACGGAGGGCAATACCGTTCTCTATGAGGCGACCCTGCCCCCGAGAGTGAATGACGTCGACCTCTACGCAAGCTCAGCCGTTACCACCGTCTCCAACCAGTTCCTGCGTCGCAAGGTGCTGGAAGCACTCCAGGACGACCCGGACATGGCGGGCGATGAATTCTGAAAAGCACAGGTTGAATCCATAATAAAAGGGCTTCGATCACGAAGACCCTGACAATGTGCAAGGGAACAGGGGAACATCATGAAGCATCAGACACTCGCGGTGTCGTTGCTGTTATCGGCGATGCCGCTATATGCCGGCGAACTCATCTATCAGCCCGTCAATCCAAGTTTCGGCGGCAACCCTCTCAATGGCAGCTATCTGCTCAGCAAGGCCCAGGCACAGGATACCCATGAGGACCCCGATGCCTACTCGTTCGACAGTCTTTCAGAGACAGAACTCTTCATCAGTGACCTTCGCAACAGCCTGGTCTCCGACGCCATCACCGATGCCGTCGATACCAGTGAGCCAGGCCGTACCAGCGTGATCGACAGCGCCCAGTTGCGTGTCGAGGTCGTCAGTAACGGCAATGGCGGTTTCTCCATGCAGGTGCTGGATCGTGCGACCGGAGAAACGACCGTCATCAATCTTGGCACCTCAGGCAATGCGTTCTGACACGACTTCTGATGAAGGGTATCGCGAATGAAGAAGATGCTTACCTCGCTGATGGCCGTGACCGGCCTGGCGCTTGCGGGCTGTGCTCCCATGGTGGCGCATACCGAGGGGCTGGCAGGGATGCCCAGCACCTTGATGCCAAGAACCACCACCTACAACGATCTGATCAATCTCCCGCCACCAGCCGGGCGAATTCCCGTCGCCATCTACGATTTCCGGGACCAGACAGGCCAGTACCGACCGGCTCCGGCCAGTACCTTCTCCACGGCAGTGACCCAGGGAGGGGCGGCCATGCTGAGTGCCGCTCTCTCCGACTCCGGCTGGTTCATTCCTCTGGAGCGTGTCGGCCTGCAGAACCTGCTCACGGAACGCAAGATCATCCGGGCCAATCTGGAGAGAACCGGCCAGGGAGATATTGAGGCATTGCAGGCAGCCAACCTGCTTTTCGAAGGCGGCATCATCGCCTTTGATTCCAATGTCAGGACAGGTGGCTCTGGGGCAGAGTACTTCGGTATCGGGGCATCGGGTCAGTATCAGGTCGACCAGGTGACCGTGAATCTGCGCGCAGTGGATATCACCACCGGCCAGGTCATCGCCAACGTCAATACCAGCAAGACGATCTACTCTCGCGAGCTTCGAGCGGGCGTCTATCGCTTCATCGATTTCAGTCGATTGCTGGAAATGGAGACAGGCTATACCAACAATGAGCCAGTCCAGCTAGCCGTGATGTCGGCCATCGAGGCCGCTGTCATTCACCTGATTGCTCAAGGGGTGGAGCGCCAGCTATGGGCCTTGGCAGACCCGGCGGACATGCAGAAGTCGGAACTGATGAGTTATCTCCAGGCGCCCACGCCAATGCTGTAACGCGAGCGAAGACACTCAATATCCGGCTGGCTCTTCTGTAATGAAAGGCACCCTCTATAGGGTGCCTTTTTTATATATCATTGAACATATTGATACGATTGAGAAAAACAACACCTGACATTACATGAGATTAAAGTGAATTTCTTAAGTATTAATGGTCTGAGTCTTCGCGAAGCGAGCCACCTCATCATTCTGTTGGGAATGACACCATTATTACTCACTAACTCCCTCCTCAAGATTGACGATAAAAGACAGTCTCTTCTCACTCTCATAACCCTCAAAACAGCTGATGGCACCAGCTCCTGTAAAGATCAATAGTAAGTCCATCAGTAACGTGATCAAAACAGGTCGATACCATGAGTCTGGATAGCAAGCCGCGACAGAGATTATCTCAGGCAGGATTATTATTCGCAGCTTCCACCTTCAGCTTGCTTGCCATGGCGGGCGACCTGGCGATCCGTTCAGAACTGGAGTCATCCCGCTCCGTCGCCGACATTGCTCAGCATGGCTTCCGCAATGAGGCAACTCTCTCTCAACATGGATTGGCCAACGTCTCGATGATCGCCCAGCAAGGCGTCATGAATACGGCGATCAGTGTGCAGCAGGGAAGCGGAAACAGCGCCTATATCCTGCAAGATGGCACCCTGAATGAGGCAAACATACTCCAGCAAGGCCAGGGTCATGATGCCTTGATCGCGCAACAGGGCATCTCCCAGTCCGCGCTGATTCAGCAGACCGGACTGGGGGGAGGCGCGATGCTGCTTCAACAGGGCAGCAGTCAGGTGCCCGTCAGCATCATCCAGCATGCACGTGGCCGTATGCAGGTCCAGGTCATTCAACAATGAACCTGATTGAGTTCATCACGCTCTCGAGTGCATGCGCTGAAAATGAACAGACGAGAATAAAACGCCGGAAACAAAGGCATCGAATTCAATGGGAATGTCACCTTCAACGCTGGATTGATGACATTACCAACCTCTGATATCACGGCGCTGAAGTACGGCGCCAACCGAGCAGTATCGGCATGATCTCCGTCATGCCATGGGGACGCATCACACGTAATACATAATAAAAAACAGAAGACACCAATATCAATACAAGGGAACTTACCATGAAGATTCAAATCAGCCTTCTCGCTGCTGCCATCGCCATCTCTTCTCACGCCATGGCAGACAACAACACGTCGGATGTCGACCAGACCGGCTTCATGAACAAGGCCAAGGTAGGTCAGACGTCTCGAGATGGCGGCTCGCTCAACAGCTCACATGACAGTGATATTGACCAGACAGGGGCTTTCAACAAGGCCAACACCTATCAGAACGGCGTCAATCATACGATTCGCGTCAATCAGCTGGGGGGTGCCAACAAGGTAAAATCACAGCAGTACAGCAGCACCAATACCGGTATCGTCAATCAGACGGGTGCCTACAATTCCGTTGACCTGAACCAGAAGAGCTACAAGCACCTCACCCGCGTCACCCAGGATGGTTTTGCCAACCACTCTGAATCCTGGCAGGGTGCCAGCGGCTCGCCGGCAGGGCGTGAAAATACTCTGGTCGTGACACAGACAGGGGTATTCAATGATTCCATGGCCACTCAGCAAGGCAGTTATGCGATTGCCCGGGTGTCCCAGACCGGCTACCAGCACGCCTCGGATGTGATGCAGACCGGTGAGTACAACCGTGCACGTGTCACTCAGGAAGGACGCTTCAACAACTCCACGGTTTCACAGACCGGTGAACTGGGCCTTGCCGTCGTGACCCAGACCGGCTCACGTATCGATTCAACCGTCACCCAGGCCGGTGCAAATCAAGTCGCACGAGTCACTCAGGACGGCAGCTCCCATGACTCGCTCGTCAATCAGAGCAATGCGAACAACACTGCGCGGGTGACTCAGTCAGACATGCTGCAGTACTCCGACATCAGCCAGACGGGAAGCGAGAATCTGGCCATCAACAGTCAGAGCGGATATTCCAACTACGCCATCGTCGAGCAAGGTGGTACCAACAGTGACTCTCTGATCACCCAGACTGGCTACAACGATCACGCCCGCGTCCAACAGACTGGCTCTGGCCACAGCTCCGAAGTCCTTCAGCAGGCAGGTGGCATCCTGAGCTTCGTCGCCAACCGTGCTCACGTCGTGCAGTCCGGTGCGATGAACACGGCCAGCGTGACCCAGACCGGCGGTGGCAACGTGGCGAGCGTGATGCAGTACTGATCACGCCCAGCCAAGATGTCTTACAGAACCCCGCGCAAGCGGGGTTTTTCGTCTTTAAGCTCTGGTGATGGCATCAAAGAAAAAGGCCGCCGACACGAATGTCAGCGGCCTTCCAGTATCAGCTGCGAAATGATTATCGCGATGGCGGGTTACTTCTTTTCCAGTGTCACGGACTGTTCCGGGAAAGACTGGCGATAGGTCGAGAGGCTCTCATCCACCATCTTGCGACCCTGGGCGACCTGCTTGTTGCCACTGGTGATACGGCCCTTGCCTTTCTTGATCTGCTTGTTGCCCTTTTCGATCAAGGCCTGGCCCTTGCGAATATTGGCTTCTCCATCATCGACGAGATCTTCACCACTGACGATCTGTTTCTCACCTGCCGCGACCAGTGACTTGCCCTCTTCCCACTGGTCGGCCAGTTGATCGCGCACCTGGGCGACAGCCTTGGCTTCCTCTGCCTGCCCCCGCATCAGATCCGCCGTGGAAGGCTGACTTGAGCAACCGGCGAGCAGTGCAAGGCTGATGGCGACGGCAGCGGTAGGTGCAAGATTATGACGCATGGTATTTCCTTATCTGATGCAGGGTTCTCAAATGCAGATCGGGGATTCGTGCAAGCATTTGCCAAAAATGAAAGGAGCATGACGATCACTCGCCATGCTCCTTTCAGCATGTCGTTGGGCTCAGTGCAGTCTAAGCTGCTCGCGGATCAAGCGTGCCAACGTTACGTTAGCGTTGGGCGCTGTCGTGTCGATATGGATCAGTTGACCATGCTCCTCAGGAGCGAACGGCTCACGATTGGCCAATTGCTTGTCCAGCACCTCAAGCCCCGCCTCGGACGCCTCGCCACTACGCTGACTGCGCTTGACGATGCGCCTGCGCAGCGTCTCCTCATCGGCCTCGAAGCTGATCATCAGCACGGGCAGGCCACGGGCTTCTGCCTCGTGACGCAGACGATCACGCTGTGATTTCTTCAGGCAGGTGGCATCGATGCACACGGGGATTCCCGATTCCAGCAGGGTGGCTGACAGATTCGACAGCCGCTCGTAGGTCGCATGCGTCGCCTGCGGCGTATAGATGCCACCATTGAGACCCGAGCCGGTGTCGGCATCCGCGGCAAAGCCATACAGACGCTTGCGCTCGACATCGCTGCGGATGCGCACACCCCCCAGCTCACGCACCATTTCTTCGGTGAAGCGACTCTTGCCGCTACCGGAGACCCCCACGCCGATGATCATGTACGGGAAGCGGATCTCGCTGTAGCGCTCCGCCAGCTCGATATAGCGCTCATACTCCGCCATCACGTCGAGACGATCCGCGTCACTCAACTCCGGCTGGTGATAGCGAATCATCGCGACCTTGGCCCGAATCAGCGCGCGATAGATCTTGTAGTACGGCAGCAGACGCACCAGCGAGTAATCACCCGAAAGCTCCAGGTAACGATTCAGGGCGTGATGGGCGAAGGCCGGCTCATCGCGGGCTTCCAGATCCATCACCAGGAAGGCCAGATCACAGCCGACATCGTTCCAGCGCAGCTCTTCATTGAACTCGATACCATCAAAGAGCAAGGCTCGGCCTTCGTGACGTACGGCGTTGCCCAGATGGATGTCGCCATGGGTCTCGCGCACGAAGCCTTCCTGCCAACGACGCTCGAATTCCGGTTGGAGACGCTGGAAGGTCTCTTCCGTCCACTCCTGCAACAGCGCCAGACGCTTGAGCGCAGCCTCCTCTTCGAGGCGCGGGCGAATCAACGTGAACTCATTGTCGATGGTACGGCTGACCATCTGCGGGCTGCCAAGATCACTGTCACCCTGGATGCGTTCAGCCTGCTCGTGGAAGGCCACCAGCTGATCGACCAGGTCGTCCAGCAGCTCCAGCGACAGCTCACCGCTGGCCTGCAAGGCGCTGAACAGGTGCCGGTTGGAGAACTGACGCATCTTCACCGCATACTCGAAGACGGCACTCTCATCATTGATGCGTGGCGCCTCCGGCGTACCGGAAATCGGCACGGTATCCAGATAGAGCGTCGGTGCCAGACGGCGGTTGAGGCGCACCTCCTGTTCACACAGGTGCTTGCGACGCTCCAGCGTGGAGAAATCCAGGAAGCTGCCGAAATCCAGCGGCTTCTTGATCTTGTAGGCGTAGTCGCCGGTCAGCACGATCCACGAGATGTGCGTCTCGTGCACTTCGATATCCTTCACGGGGTGATCGAAGCAATCGGCGGTGTGAAGGGCTCGAATCAGGGCCTGGCTCAAGGTCATCTCCGCTAAGGCAAGCTGGCTATAGGGTCATTAGCGCAATCGCTATCGTTGGCGGCAAGTGTACCGGATGGCAGCCCGCCCGGCAGCCTGCCGAGCGGGTCGATACCGGCTTCTACCGTCTGACCGACTCAGGCCGAGGCTGCCATCTGCGCAAAGACGCGCTCGGCAGCCTCCAGAGTGGCCTGGATATCCTCGTCGCTGTGGGCGGCGGACATGAAACCTGCCTCATAGGCTGACGGCGCCAGATAGACTCCCTCTGCCAGCATGCCGTTGAAGAAGGTCGCGAAGTCCTCCTGGCGGCAACGCGTGGCAGACTGGAAATCGGTGACCGCAGACTGATCCGTGAAGAACAGTCCGAACATGCCACCTGCCCGCTGGGTGATCGCGGCGATGCCGGCGGCCTTGGCACGACTCTCAAGGCCGTCACACAGCATCTCGACCTTGCGGGTCAGCTCGGCATGGAAGCCCGGTGCCTGGAGCTTGCGCAGCAGCGCGACCCCGGCAGCCATCGCCAGCGGATTGCCGGCCAGGGTGCCCGCCTGGTAGACGGGGCCCAGCGGCGAGAGATGATGCATGATCTCGCGCTTGCCACCGAAGGCGCCCACCGGCATGCCGCCGCCGACGATCTTGCCCAGGCAGGTCAGGTCCGGCGTGATGTTGTAATGCGCCTGAGCGCCACCCAGCGCGACACGGAAGCCCGTCATCACCTCATCGAGGATCAGCACGCTGCCATGGGCATCACACACTTCACGCAGGCTCTCCAGGAAGCCCGGCACCGGCGGAATGCAATTCATGTTGCCGGCCACCGGCTCGACGATGATGCAGGCGATCTGATCACCCAGCTCGGCGAAGCAACGGCGCACACCTTCGGCGTCGTTGTAGTCCAGCGTGATGGTGTGCTCGGCGAGCGAGGCCGGCACGCCCGGGGAGCTGGGCTCGCCATGGGTCAAGGCGCCGGAGCCGGCCTTGACCAGCAGCGAGTCCGAGTGGCCATGGTAGTTGCCTTCGAACTTGACGATCTTGTCGCGACCGGTGAAACCACGCGCCAGGCGGATCGCCGACATGGTGGCTTCGGTGCCGGAGTTGGTCATGCGCACCATGTCGAGACTTGGCAGCATCTCGCAGATCAGCTCGGCCATCTCGGATTCGATCTCGGTGGGCGCACCGAAGGACAGACCGCTCTCGAGTCGCTCACGCACGGCGTTGAGCACGTCTTCATCGGCATGGCCGGTGATCATCGGTCCCCAGGAACCGACGTAATCGATATAGCGCTTGTCTTCGACATCGAAGAGATAGGCGGCCTTGGCATGATCGATGAACACCGGCGGACGATGCAGTCCCTTGAAGGCGCGAACCGGCGAATTGACGCCACCGGGAATGTGACGGCTGGCGCGTTCGAACTGGGCAGCGGACGTGGTCATGACATACCTCTTGAGGGACACGGTGCGGCACGACGGCCGCGAAAAATGGGAAAGAGTCGTTGATGACTCAAGACGGTGTGGATAAACGAGACATCGCGTTATCCACAACTGCCGAGGATGGGAGCACCCAGCCGCGAGACATCAGCCGTTGTGGATAACCTGATGCGCTTGATGGCGACAGCTTAACGCGACTCACGGGCAGGATGCAGCCGCGGCAGTGCCTGGAAGCCGGCATGAAAGAAGCAGGACCGCTAGCGCCAGGGCAGCTGCTGGGCTTCGGGCGCAAGGCCTTTGAGCTCGCGCTCCCGGCCAGCGACCAGACTCTGCCAGGTCGCCTGCTGTGCCGCACGCCATGCCGGTTCCAGCGACATGCCACGAGCCAGGCGCACGGCCAGATGCGAGGCGAGAGTGCAGCCACTGCCATGGAAGCTGCCCGGCAGCCGCGGACAGTCCAGAGACAGCCTGCGATGCTTGCGACGA
Organism: Cobetia sp. 10Alg 146; assembly: GCF_029846385.1. NCBI lineage: Bacteria > Pseudomonadati > Pseudomonadota > Gammaproteobacteria > Oceanospirillales > Halomonadaceae > Cobetia > Cobetia sp. 10Alg 146. The sequence goes on along the minus strand of NZ_JARWKT010000005.1, from coordinate 129,706 downwards.
TAGAGACGATGGGTGACGGATGGCTCAGAGAGCGAGGCGTCATCATGATCCAGGGGGTCAGTCCCGGTGACCAGCACGGCGCCTGCACCTTCCATCAGCAAGCGCTCGGCGAGCTCATTCTCGCCGGCACCCGCAGGACAGGCTGCCAGACGCGCAAGCTCGCCACGATTGGGCGTGATGACATCCACCCGCGCCAGCAGCATCTCGCGCGCCTGCTGGATCAGCGCTTCACTGGAGAGCTCATGGCCTCCGCCGGCCTTGAGCACCGGGTCCCATACCATCGGAAGCCCGGGCCAGCGCTGGCGAAGTTCATCGATCAGCGTGACCGTCGCCATCAGCGCTTCGTGACTGGCGAGAAGCCCGATCTTGAGCGCCCGAGGCCGAAAATCATCGAGCAGGGCATGCGCCATCGCCAGAATCGACTCGCCTGACTGCGCCATCACTGCCTGGACATTGCTGGAATTCTGTACCGTCAGCGCCGTCGGCACCGTCAGCGCCCAGCCACCACCGGCCCGAATCGCCTCACTGTCGGCGATCAGACCCGCGCCGCCGCTGGGGTCATGTCCCGCCAGCACCAGAACACAGGGCAGTCTTGCTGGGCACTCAGTCATGGCAGCGCTGGCTCTCAGAACGGTTTGACGATGACGCAGATGACGATCACCACCAGCATCAGTACCGGTACTTCATTGAAGAAGCGGAAGTAGCGTGAGGTTCGCTTGCAGGTATCGGCAGCGAACTGCTTCAGGTACAGCCCACAGGCATGGTGATAGCCGACCAGCAGCACGACCATGGCCAGCTTGAGGTGCATCCAGCCCATGCTCATGAAGCTCGGCACCAGTGCCAGCAGCCAGATGCCCAGCACCAGGGTCGCGATCATCGACGGCATCATGATGCCGCGGTAGAGCTTGCGCTCCATGGTCTTGAAGTACTCGATGGCCTTGATGTCGCCGGCATCACGCGCCTGGGCGTGATAGACGTAAAGACGCGGAAGATAGAACAGGGCGGCAAACCAGCACACCACGGCAATCAGATGGAACGCCTTGATCCACAGATACATGGGGAAACTCCGTCAGTCAGGGGCGGAAGATACAAGGAAAGGGGCAGTGTCACTCATCTCGACAGGCCGACAAGGTGCCATGTTCGCAGCGCCGGGCACATGCGGTATCCGGTCACATCCCGAAGCCCTGCCGGGTGTCGAGCGCCGATACCGACGACCTGAACCACGCTCGGGTCGAGATCGCCCCTTTCACGGCTTGTATCGATAGTAGCTCTCTATTGCATCACGCGTGATGATACCTGAAATCTTGCGAATCATCGGGGCCGTGGTGTGCTCCACATAGAGCGCATCGACATTGCTCGGCAGCAGCCGCTCATAGGCTTCCGACAGCGTTGCCTGCAGATGGATCGGGGCGAGATCCAGACGCTGAGCGGGGATCTCGAGCAGGTCGAGCGCTTCCTGCTCTCGCCAGTGCTCATCCATCAGCACACGCACCAGATCCGCCGCCGGCAGCGCCACCATCGGCTTTTCCGGCGTCGAGCGCGTGACCACCAGCCAGACAGGCTTGCTCTCGAGCAGGGCGCGGGCACGCTCACGAGTGATGCGCCGCGGCACGCTGACCACGGAGCGCTCCATCACCGCCGGCACCGCGACTCGGGAAAGCGCCTGCATCAAGGGTTGCTGAAGCGGGTGCAAGCCCTGCGCCGTCAGCGTCGAGATGAAGAATCCCTGGCAATGGCACAGCTGGCGGCAGGTCAGCCCCGCCACTACCACGGCCAGCATGCCGGGCAGGATGATATTGGGAGAATGCGTCAGTTCGAGCAGTGCCATCAGCGCCGCCAGCGGAGCCTGAAGCACTGCCCCCATCATCGCCGCCATGCCGAGCAGGGCGTAGAGCGCGATGTCCGAGGCCTGGTCCGGCAAGATCCAGCCGCCCAGCATGCCCATCAGGGCACCCGCGGCAGCACCGGCCACCACGACGGGGCCGATGATGCCGATGGGCACTCCACAGGCGACGCATATCGCCGACAGCATCAGCTTGCCGATGACCAGCGCCAGCAGCACATCCAGCGCCAGCTGACCGTCGAGCAGCTGGGCGAGGCTGTCATAGCCGATTCCCTGCACCTGCGGGTACCACCAGGCCACGGCGGCCGTCGAGAGCCCCACCAGTGCCATCCGTCCTGACCATGTCAGACGCGCGGCACGCTCCTGCTGCCGGGCCAGGTGCACGAACCCTCCCGCCAGCAGCCCGATCACCAGTGCCGTGATCACGACCCAGGGGAGATCCAGCAGCGAGTGCAATAGCAGAGAAGGCACCGCAAACGCCGGTTCGGCGCCATAGACGAGCTGCGAGACGACCGCACCCGCGGTCGAAGCCAGAATCACCGGCATGAAGCCTGTCAGGGTGTACTCCATCATCACCACTTCCATGGCGAAGATGACACCGGCGATCGGCGTATTGAAGGAGGCGGAAATGCCCGCTGCCGTGCCACAGGCAACCAGCACTCGCAGACTGTTGTTGGGCAGCTTGAGACGCTCTCCGACCCAGCTGGAAGCGCCAGCCCCGAGGTGGATGGCCGGTCCTTCACGTCCGGCGGACAGGCCACCCAGCACGCTCACGACCCCGACCACGATCTGGTTGAGCCAGGCACGCAGCGGCATCTTGCCCTGATGGTAGGTCAGGCGTTCGATGACATGACCGATGCCAAGCTTGCGCTGAGCAGGATGCTGACGACCGAGCACGATGCCGATCACCAGCACGGCCAGCAAGGGCAATGACGCGCGCACCCAGGGCGCCAGGCCCTCGAAGTTTTCCGGGCTGTCATCCGGCATGAAGCCGAGTGCCCCCGCGCTCAGCAACAGTCGGAAACCGACCATCAACGAGCCGGTCAGCAGGCCAGCGATCAGTCCCAGCAGACACAGCTGGGGAAGGGCATCGACCGCCGCCAGCTTGCGCCGGAAATTGTCGAGACTGGGACGAGGCAGATGCGGGCGCGACAGGCGTGACACTCACGACTCCTTGAAAGGCACTGACGATGACGATGAACATCCATGTCGGCAGCACATTACTGCCCGCCTGACACCTGTGTATCATATCGATTGCGCACCGTCGCGACCGTGCACAATCCGACAACCTCGGCACAGCATGGCGCAACGCCTGTCTCGCGCACAGGCCGCAAAAGGTCGCATCAGCAAGCCGGACACACGAGTCACATTCGTATCAACAGGACACCGCTCGAAAGCGGGGAGGCAGCATGATCAAGGTAGGTATCGTCGGCGGCACCGGTTACACCGGAGTGGAGCTCCTCAGGTTGCTGGCCAGCCACCCGCAGGTGGAAGTGACCGTGATCACCTCACGCAGCGAGAAGGGCGTGCGTGTCGACGAGATGTACCCCAATCTGCGCGGCCACTACGACACCCTCGCGTTCAGCGAGCCGGATGCCGAGGTGCTGGCAGCCTGTGACGCCGTGTTCTTCGCCACGCCGCATGGCGTCGCTCATGCGCTGGCCGGCGACCTTCTGGCCCGTGGCACCCGCGTGATCGACCTGTCCGCAGACTTCCGCATCAAGGACGCCGACGTCTGGGCCGAATGGTATGGCCAGCCGCATGGTGCACCGGAACTGCTCGGCGAAGCCGTCTACGGCCTGCCGGAAGTCAATCGCGACGCCATCCGTGAAGCCCGTCTGATCGCGGTGCCGGGCTGCTACCCGACCTCCGTGCAACTGGGGCTCATTCCGCTGCTGGAAGCCGGCCTGATCGAGACCGACAACATCATCGCCGACTGCAAGTCCGCCGTTTCCGGGGCCGGTCGCGGTGCCAAGGTTGGCTCGCTGCTGTGTGAAGCCGGCGAGTCCATGAAGGCCTACGGCGCCTCCGGTCACCGTCACCTGCCGGAAATCACCCAGGGGCTGGACATGGCAGCAGGCAGCGCGGTCGGCCTCACCTTCGTCCCGCACCTGACGCCGATGATCCGTGGCATCCACTCCACTCTCTATCCGCGCCTGAGCGGCTTCAGCGGTACGCTGGAAGATCTGCAGGCGCTGTTCGAGCAGCGTTACGCCGATCACCCCGCCGTCGATGTCATGCCGCTGGGCAGCCATCCGGAGACCCGCAGCGTGCGTGGCACCAACCTGTGCCGCATCGCCCTGCATCGTCCGGGCAATGGCGACACCCTGGTCGTGCTGTCGGTGATCGACAATCTGGTCAAGGGCGCATCAGGTCAGGCCATCCAGAACCTCAACCTGATGTTCGGCCTGGATGAGATGACCGGCATCGGGGCGCCGGCGATGATGCCCTGAGCCGCCAGCGTCGCCAGCAAGGCAGCACGTCAGACAAAGTTGACCCTTTTGCTCGGATATAGGGATAATAGGCAGCATTCCGTTCTCTATACCGTGCCGGGCGCTGTTTTCAGCGCCCGGCCTCCGACTCCTTCGAGGAGGCCCGCATGAGCGAAGCACAAAGCTTCATCCCCACGCCGCTGTATCTATCCGAGAGCGCCAAGGCCCGGATCGCTGCGCTGCGCGCGGAAGAAGCCAACCCGGAGCTGCGTCTCAGGGTCTACGTCACTGGCGGTGGTTGTTCCGGCTTCCAGTACGGTTTCGATATCGCCACCGACATGGCTGAGGACGACACCGTGGTCGAGCTGGGCGAAGCCGCGGTCGTGATCGACCCGCTGTCCTACCAGTATCTGGTCGGCTCGACGATCGACTACGAGGAAGGTCTGGCCGGGGCGCGTTTCCTGATCCAGAACCCGAATGCCACCAGCACCTGTGGCTGTGGTTCGTCCTTCATGGTCTGACGGCGCAGCATGACATCCGGCGCGATGCCGCCACCTGATCGCCCCCTATCGGTTTCCGATAGGGGGCGATTTTTTTTCGCCATCTCAGCAGGTTGCGAATGCCAACCCGCCGCATGGCGGCGCTCGCAGACTTGACGGGATCTTGTGCTCTCGTCACTCTGAAAACGCACTACATCCTAAAATCTAAATATAAAGAGGCATGTAAAATGCGTAGATCCCACCTGCTGGCCTCGCTGTCCGGTCTCGCGGCCGCCACCCTGATGGCCAGTGCCGCCCATGCCGTCACCCTCAAGGCCGCGACTGACCCGAGCTTCGTGCCTTTCGAGATGCTCGATCAGGAAAGCGGCAAGATGGTCGGCTTCGATATCGACATCCTCAACGCCATCGGTGAGCGCGCCGGTTTCGATATCGATCTCAAGACCATGGACTTCAATGGCATCATCCCGGCCGTACAGACCGGCAGCGTCGATGTCGCCATCGCCGGCATCACCATCACCGAGGCCCGCGAGAAGATCGTCGACTTCACCGACCCCTATTACGACTCCGGCCTGCGGATCCTGACCGCGGCCAACAATGGCGACATCGAGGGCATCGAGGGGCTGGAAGGCAAGAAGATCGGCACCAAGATCGGCTCCACCAGCTATGACTATCTCACCGTCAATCTGGAAGACTCCACCATCACGCCCTATCCCGGCAGCGCCGACATGTACATGGCACTGATGTCCGGCAGCGTCGATGCCGTCTTCTATGACGCTCCCAATGTCGGCTACTTCGCCAAGACCAAGGGCAACGGTCGCGTGAAGACAGTGGGCCCGCTCTATGAAGGTCAGCAGTACGGCATCGCCTTCACCGAGGGCAGTGAGTGGACCGACGCCGCCAACAAGGCACTGGCCGAGATGAAGTCCGATGGCAGCTACGCCGAGATCTATCAGAAGTGGTTCGGCGCCCTGCCGAGCGACAGCGAATAACGCCATCCTCGCCAGAGTTCTCTGACGCCTTCTTCACCACGAACCATGATTTCTGCCATCCGGACGCCACGGCATGCCAATGGCCGTGGCGTCTGTCCTGACGAGCTCCCCCTCACCATGTCCTGAGGCGCGAGATGATGGTGCCAAGGAGCCCCACGTGGACGTTCAATTCCAGTTTGACTGGCAGGCGGCGATTTCCTCCGTGCCGTACCTGCTCGAGGGGATCCCCTGGACCCTCGCCATTTCCTTCGGTGGCCTGGCCATCGGCTTCATGCTCGGCATCCTGTTCGGCCTGCTGAGCCTCTCCCCCAGCCGGATACTGCGCTGGGTCGCCACCGCCTACATCGAGATCTTCCGCGGCACGCCCGTGCTGGTGCAGGTCCTGTTCATCTTCTATGGTCTGCCGCAGATCATCGGGGGGCCCATCGATGCCCTGACCGCCGGTATCGCTGCCATCGCCCTCAATTCCGCGGCCTATATCTCCGAGATCGTGCGTGGTGGCGTGCAGTCCATCGCGCGCGGGCAACGCGAGGCCGGACTGTCACTGGGCCTTTCCACCCCCCAGACCTTCCGCTACATCATCTGGCCGCAGGCACTGCGTCGCATGATCCCGGCGCTCGGCAATCAGGGGATCGTGTCCATCAAGGACACCTCGCTGTTCTCGGTGATCGGTGTCGGTGAGCTGGTCCGTCAGGGCCAGATCTACATTGCCACCACCTTCAACGCGCTGGAAACCTACTTCATGGTCGCCATGCTCTACCTCGTCATCACGCTGAGCCTGTCCTTCGGGCTACGGATGCTGGAGCGTCGCGGACTGGTGGGCCAATGATCTCTACCGTGCTTTCCCACCAGGCGACAACCGCGCTGACACCCTCTTCCTCTTTCCCGATCAGCCAGCCCTTCGCGCCGGCCAGGAGCGCCTGATGACCGCCATCGTGAACATGCAAAAGATCAACAAGCACTTCGGCAGCCTGCATGTGCTCAAGGACATCGATCTCGAGGTCGCCCAGGGGGAAGTGGTGGTGATCATCGGCGCCAGTGGTTCCGGCAAGTCGACGCTGATCCGCTGCGTTAATGGCCTCGAGGAGTTCCAGGGCGGCAGCATCGAAGTGGACGGACAGTCCTTGATCCCCCACGGCAAGAGCCACCGAGCGCTGAAGACGATTCGCACCGAAGTCGGCATGGTCTTCCAGCAGTTCAATCTCTTTCCGCACATGAAGGTACGTGACAACGTCAGCCTGGCCCCCATCAAGGTGCGCGGCAGTGACCGGGCGACCGCCGAGCGACAGGCCGACACGCTGCTCGAGCGGGTCAATATTCTCGAGCAGGCCGACAAGTACCCCGGCCAGCTGTCAGGCGGCCAGCAGCAACGCGTCGCCATCGCCCGCTCACTGGCGATGGAACCCCGCTTGATGCTGTTCGATGAGCCCACCTCCGCACTGGACCCCGAGATGATCGGGGAGGTGCTGGACGTGATGCGTGAGCTGGCACGCGACGGCATGACGATGATGATCGTCACGCATGAGATGAGCTTCGCGCGTGAAGTCGCGGATCGCGTCGTCTTCGTCCACCAGGGCAGCATCGTCGAGGAAGGCACTCCGAGCGAGGTCTTCGACACCCCTCGTCATCCGCGCACCCAGAGCTTCCTGGCACGCGTCCTCAAGCACTGACTCCCCCGCTACCACCTCTTGAGAGAGGCCAAGCCCCGACCGTCAGGTCGGGGCTTTTTTTTGCCCGAATGCCACGCAGTGAAGAGGCAATTCCTGGCCAATCCAGAGCATCACCTGGCAATAGACGTGTCTGTTGTGGCCCGAATGACGGGAATTCTGGCATTCGAAATGAAGTTTTTCGATCTCGACTGACGATTTCGCGCTTTTTTCATGCAATGAAATCAGATGATTCGCCCCGCCCTGGCTGCCTCTCACGTCACGCCCCCAGCCTCGCTGAGGCTCTCGATTCACTTCATCAGTCGCCGAAGGGCCGGTCTTTGACACCGCATGTCCTGACGCGAAAGGCGCTCGAAACATCACCTGCAAGGGGCCGTGGCTGGTGATAACACACGCCTGATGTCAGCCCATGAGTCGTCTGGCCGGCCAGGCACCGGTATGCAAGCCTCAATCACGCCAACAACTATCCACAGCAGTATCATCGTATCTCTCAGGGCACCACTGCTGGGCAGCGTAGCCATCCACTCACGGCTTATCCCCGTACTATCTACAGAGTTGGCGTGTCGAGGTGAAGACGATTTGCCTCTGTGGACATTTTGCGGCATCATCCGCGGCCTTCTGTACGTTAGCCCTTGCAGCACTAGGGGTTGTGGGTAAACTGGCCACTTGTGCACAGCAGGGCAGAAAAGTCCGGTACCAGCACGGTATGAAAACGAGGATAACTGGGCTTGTGGACAAGGCGGTGTTTCATCCACAGGAAGCCACCGGTGGCGTCCTCAGGTAGCACGCATTTTCTCCCCAACTATATCAACATCGTAAGATACTGATTTTTAAGAGATAAAGTCGATTTCCCACTGATTTTGTCCACAACAGTAGTTACAACATCAACAGAACCCCTTTTTCTTTTCTTTATATAATCTTGTTATCCGGAAACCCGAAGGACGTTCGGACACCCCGAAAGACCGGGTTCGAGGAAGCTCACTTTCCAAGGTGTTCGGGATAACGAACGGCAAGACGATCCGACCCAGTCCTCGGGAAAATCCCCTACGCCACACACACTCGACACGGGCTCGACTCACTGTCGTGATTGATGCCCTGAGAGAAACATCCGCGAGTCCACTGCATGGCACGTCCTGCCATGGCACTGTGGAAAACTCCTGACGCTTACCCACAGGCGGTTTATACTGTGCGGCCCGAACGTCATTCGATTGGCTTGCAGGCTCCCCATCGGGTCGAGCTCATGCCGTCTGCGGCGCCTTGTCTTCGCCATGACGTTCGTCAGTCCCGGATTCATCCAGACATCGAGTCATCGTCGTGTCTGGCCGATTTGCCTGATTCGCCACCATGCGAACAGCGCTTCATCCAAGTTTCGTGATACCCCGAGGTGCCAACGTGGATTACCCGAACCGCTTTGACGTGATCGTCATCGGCGGCGGTCATGCCGGTACGGAAGCCGCACTGGCGGCTGCCCGCATGGGCCGTCAGACCCTGCTGCTGACCCATAACATCGAGACCCTGGGGCAGATGTCCTGCAATCCCGCCATCGGTGGGATCGGCAAGAGCCATCTGGTCAAGGAGATCGATGCGCTGGGCGGTGCCATGGGCCTGGCAACCGACATGGCGGGTATCCAGTTCCGCACGCTGAATGCCCGCAAGGGCCCGGCGGTACGTGCCACTCGAGCACAGGCCGACCGGGCGCTGTACAAGGCGGCGATTCGCAACGTGCTGGAGAACCAGCCGAACCTGACGCTGTTCCAGCAGGGTGCGGAAGACCTGATCGTCGAAGGCGAGACCGTACGGGGTGTCGTCACCCAGACCGGCATCCGTTTCCACGCCACCACGGTGGTGCTGGCGACCGGGACCTTCCTCGGTGGCGTGATTCATATCGGCCTGGATCACCATGCCGGTGGACGTGCCGGGGATCCGCCCGCCAACGGCCTGGCGTCACGTCTGCGCGAGCTGCCATTCCGGGTTGATCGGCTCAAGACCGGTACCCCGCCGCGCATCGATGCCAAGAGCGTCGATTTCAGCAAGATGGAAGCTCAGCCGGGTGACGCACCGCGCCCGGTGATGTCCTACATGGGCAGTCGGGAAATGCATCCGGAGCAGGTCAACTGCTTCATCACGCATACCAACGAGCGCACTCACGAGATCATCTTCGCCAATCTCGATCGCTCGCCGATGTACTCCGGCGTCATCGATGGCATCGGGCCGCGTTACTGCCCGTCCATCGAGGACAAGGTGCATCGCTTCGCCGACAAGAACAGCCACCAGGTCTTCATCGAGCCGGAAGGCCTGAATACCCATGAGCTGTACCCCAATGGCATCTCCACCTCGCTGCCCTTCGATACGCAGCTCGAGGTGGTACGCTCGATTCGTGGCATGGAAAACGCGCACATCACGCGTCCCGGCTACGCCATCGAGTACGACTTCTTCAATCCCCAGGACCTGCATCACTCCCTGGAGACGCGTTTCATCAAGAATCTGTACTTCGCCGGTCAGATCAACGGCACCACCGGCTATGAAGAAGCCGGTGCCCAGGGCCTGCTGGCAGGCGTCAACGCCGCCTTGCGCGCCACTGACGACGAGGCCTGGCATCCGCTGCGCGACGAGGCCTACACCGGCGTGATGGTCGATGACCTGATCACCCTCGGCACTCGCGAGCCGTATCGCATGTTCACCTCACGTGCCGAATATCGTCTGCTGCTGCGCGAGGACAATGCGGATCTGCGTCTGACTGCCAAGGGCCGCGAACTCGGCTTGATCGATGACGCGCGCTGGGCGGCGTTCGAGCAGAAGCGCGAAGCGATCGAGCGCGAGACCGCTCGTCTGCAAAGCACCTGGCTGACGCCGAAGAGCCCGGAGCTGGCCCCGCTGAGCGATAAGCTCAGCTCACCGCTCAAGCGTGAAGCCAGCCTGATGGAGCTGCTCAAGCGTCCGGAGCTCGAGTATCCGGATGTGGCAGGCCTGAAAGGGGAAGGAGTCGACGACTGGCGCATCGCCGAGCAGGTGCAGATCACCGCCAAGTACGCGGGCTACATCCAGCGTCAGCAGGAAGAGATCGACCGCCTGCGTCGTCATGAGCACACCGAATTGCCGGCCAGTCTCGATTACGACTCCGTCGATGGCCTGTCCAACGAGATCAAGCAGAAGCTCAATGAAGCGCGCCCGGCGACGCTTGCCCAGGCAGGCCGCATTTCCGGTGTCACGCCAGCAGCGGTTTCCATCCTGTTGATTCACTTGAAGAAACGGCAGTTGATCAAGGCGGAGACTCCAGCAGATACCGATACGGCTGACACGGGAGTCGCGCAATGAGTCAGACGCTCAACGAGACGCAGCGTGCGTGTTGCGCCCAGTTGCTCAGTCGCGGTGCCAGCGCCATGGGAGTGGCGCTGAGTGATGAGCAGCATGCGCAGCTGATGACGCTGCTGGTGCTGTTGCACAAGTGGAATCGCGCCTATAACCTCACCGCGGTACGTGAGCCGGAGGCGATGGTGACGCGCCATCTGCTGGATAGCCTCAGCGTGCTGCCCCACATCAGCGGGCCACGCCTGCTGGACGTCGGTGCCGGCCCGGGCCTGCCGAGTCTCGTGATCGCGATCATGCGTCCCGACATCGCTGTCGTACCGCTGGATTCGAATGGCAAGAAGGTGCGTTTCCAGATTCAGGCCGGCCACGAGCTGGGCCTGAACAACCTGAGCCCGACTCAGGTGCGTATCGAAGCCTATGATGGCGCGCCCTTCGAGCAGATTATCTCGCGGGCCTTCGCCGATACCGACGCCTTCGTCAATCTGTCAGGCGCCGTACTGGCAGAAGGCGGCGAATGGCTGGCGATGAAAGGTCGCATCCCCAATGACGAGATCGCACGGTTGCCGGCGGGTGTCTCGCTGGTCGAGACGCTCAGACTGTGTGTCCCGGGAGAAGAAGGTGAACGTCACCTTCTGCGCTTGAAACGCGACTGACCGCTCGTCTCGCGGCGCGTGCAGGGATTGTGCCGGGCGCAAAAGGCAGGCAGCCTGAGGCTCTGGGGGGGCAGATCCATGATCTGCCCTCGTGAGCATGCGGCTGGTGCCAAAGGCCCCGCTTCTCAAGGAACCAAGGAAGTCGCTCGTGACCAAGATCATCGCGCTGACCAACCAGAAAGGTGGTGTCGGCAAGACCACGACAGCCGTCAATCTCGCCGCTTCGCTGGCGGCGCTCGATCGCCGCGTATTGCTGATCGACCTCGACCCCCAGGGCCACGCCACCATGGGCAGTGGCATCGACAAGCATGACCTGGAAGGCAGCGTGCTGGACGTGCTGCTGGGTGAACTGCGGGCCAGCGACGTGATTCTCGACTGCCCGGATGCCGGCTATGCCCTGTTGCCGGGCAATGGCGATCTCACGGCCGCCGAAGTCGACCTGCTGGATGTCGAAGGGCGCGAGCGGCGTCTTGCCGAGGCACTCGCCCCGATCGCCTCGGAATACGACGTGGTGCTGATCGACTGCCCGCCCTCGCTCAACATGCTGACCGTCAATGCCCTGACCGCCGCCCATGGCGTCCTGATTCCCCTTCAGTGCGAGTTCTATGCTCTGGAAGGCCTGTCAGCGCTGCTGGATACCGTCGAGCAGATACAGGGCAACGTGAATCCGGCCCTCGACGTGTTCGGGATCGTGCGCACCATGTACGACGCCCGCAACAGTCTGACCCGCGATGTCAGCAAGCAACTTTCCGATTACTTTGGCGATACCCTGATCAAGGCCACCATTCCACGCAACGTGCGGGTGGCCGAAGCGCCGAGCCATGGTCTGCCGGTCACCAAGTACGCGCGTCTTTCGCGTGGCAGCCAGGCCTATCGCGTGCTCGCCAAGGAATTGATTCGTCGTCTCTCGCTGTAACTTCACCGAGGAAGGTCCATGACGCGTAAGCGTGCCCTGGGAAGGGGCCTGGATGCCCTGATCGGCGCTGGCAATCGCCGCCGCCATGCCGAATCTGATGCCGAAGGCGCCCTGCCGGCGGCCACGACTGACGCCTTGTCGCCCGACGGCGGGAATGCCGCTGGTGGTGCGACGGATACCGGGGCCGAGGCAGCCGTGCTGTCCGGCGAGCGTCTCGAGCGCCTGCCACTGGGGCAGTTGCAACGTGGCAAGTACCAGCCGCGGCGTGACATCCAGCCGGAAGCGCTGGAAGAACTGGCGGATTCCATTCGCGCCCAGGGGGTCATGCAGCCCATCGTGGTGCGGCCCATCGCGGAAGGACGTTACGAGATCATCGCGGGTGAACGGCGGTGGCGGGCGTCTCAGCTGGCGGAACTGGACACCATTCCGGCCGTCATCCGGGAAGGCATCAGTGACGAGATCGCGCTGGCTCTGGCGCTGATCGAGAACATCCAGCGCGAAAATCTCAATCCGGTCGAAGAGGCCATGGCGCTCAAGCGCCTGCTCGACGAGTTCGAACTGACTCAGCAGCAGGTCGGGGATGCCGTCGGTCGCTCACGTGCGCAAGTGGCCAACCTGTTGCGTCTGCTGACGCTGGACCAGGAAGTGCAGACACTGCTGGAACGCGGTGAGCTGGACATGGGCCATGCCCGTACCCTGATCGGGCTCAGTCCTGCACGTCAGCGCAAGCTGGCTCATGAGGTGGTCGAGCGTGAGCTGACCGTGCGCCAGACGGAGGCGCTGGTGAAAAGCGTGCAGAAAGGAGAGCAGACCAAGCCTTCCGCGCCCAGGCCAGATGCGGACATCCAGCGCCTGGAGACCCGGCTGTCAGAGCAGTTGGGGGCGGCGGTCAATATCCGTCATGGCAAGAGCGGCAAGGGCAAGGTCACCATCTCCTATACCAGCCTGGATGAGCTGGATGGCATTCTCGGTCATATCCACTAGGCATGGCGTGCCTTCGGTGCAGGTGATCGGCTGACATTGAGCCTTTCCGTGCTTCTCTGGTCGTTTTCGTGGCCCTGTGACGCATTGTCGCAGGGCCATGAAGTGCGTTTCTCTGACCGGAGCGGCAAGATCGTCTTGACGGCGGGTTGTGATAGGCGCAACCCTACGTCGCCTGCATCGCAAGCGACTGTCAACGTAAGCCAACTGTCATCTGTTTCACGCAAGATGGTGAGGCTTTGGTCGTAAGCTTGCGAAAGATCAAGGAATTTAGCCGGCAGTTTGGTTGATGGCGATGCGGCGCTCCCCTATAATCCGGCGAGTTTGCTCCCCGGCTGCAGGATGCGCAGTGACAGGGATTGGCGAGAGTCATCACTGCGATGGACAGGTTCACGATGCACAAGACGACACCCGCTGCCTTGCGACGCCCTCAGGTCGCGCGACTTCTCTGGGGCCAGGCGCTGGTGATTCTGTGTGCCGTACTCCTGTCCTGGGTGAGCAAGGGAAGCGGCGCGGCATTGTCTGCCCTGTGTGGTGGCCTGGTCTGCCTGCTGCCCAACCTGTTCTTTGCCTGGCGTTCATTGCGCGTGACGGGTGCACGTTACGCCCAGGCGATGGTCAAGGCCTTCTATCAGGCTGAGGCCGGTAAGTTCGGTTTGACGGCCGTATTGTTTGCATTCTTCTTCATTGCAGTGCCGCCCTCAAACCCCGCTTTATTTTTTTGCGCTTACGTGGCGGCAATGGCGGTTCACTGGCTGGGCCCCTGGCTGGTGAAGCGAACACCGTACACACGAACCTGAGGCAGAGTAATGGCAGGCACCAACCCGAGTCCCTCCGAATATATTCAGCACCACCTGCAGAATCTGACGTTCGGTAACCACCCCGAACACGGGTGGTCCATGGCGCACAGTGCCCAGGAAGCCTCCGACATGGGCTTCTGGGCCATCCATCTGGACACCATGGGCTGGTCCATCGGGCTGGGTCTGATCTTCCTGTGCCTGTTCCGCAAGGTCGCCAAGTCCGCGACCACCGGCGTGCCGAGTGGTCTGCAGAACTTCGTCGAGCTGATGGTCGAGTTCGTCGATCAGTCCGTCAAGGAGACCTTCCACGGTCGTTCCCGCTTGATCGCGCCGCTGTCGCTGACGATCTTCTGCTGGATCTTCCTGATGAACCTGATGGACCTGGTCCCCGTCGACTGGCTGCCGGGCGTTGCTGCCAAGGTTGGCGAGATGTTCGGCGCCGATCCGGCTCACGTGTTCTTCAAGGTGGTACCGTCCACCGACATCAACGCCACACTGGGCATGTCACTGTCCGTGTTCGCGCTGATCATCTTCTACTCCATTCGCGTCAAGGGCCTCAAGGGCTTCGTGGCCGAACTGACGCTGCACCCGTTCAATACCCCGAACAAGCTGGCACAGATCGCGCTGATCCCGGTCAACTTCCTGCTTGAATTCGTGACGCTGATCGCCAAGCCGATCTCTCTGGCGCTGCGTCTGTTCGGTAACATGTATGCAGGCGAGTTGATCTTCATTCTGATCTCGCTGGTCGGTATCTGGCAGCTGCCGCTCCACTTCCCGTGGGCAGTCTTCCATATCCTGGTCATCACCTTGCAGGCATTCATCTTCATGATGCTGACCATCGTCTATCTGAGCATGGCCAGCGAAGATCACTGATGTACCCGCCCCGTGCCATTCGTGGCGCGGGGCAAGATTTCCGAGCTCTGCTCACACCCTCAACCCTTGACTTAAACTTGACTAAAACTGGAGTTCCACAATGGAAGCACAAGTTCTTGGCATGACCGCTATCGCCGTCTCCCTGCTGATCGGTCTGGGCGCCCTGGGCACCGCCATCGGTTTCGGTATCCTCGGTGGCAAGTTCCTGGAAGGCGCCGCGCGTCAGCCGGAAATGATCCCGCAGCTGCAGGTCAAGATGTTCATCGTCGCTGGTCTGCTGGATGCCGTGACCATGATCGGTGTCGGTATCGCGCTGTTCTTCACCTTCGCCAACCCGTTTGTCGGTTAAACATCGGCTGGCCACAGGCCAACCGTGTTTATGACCCAACAATCGTGAAGCGAGAGGTGCTGGCGTGAATCTGAACTTAACCCTGATTGGTCAGGCCATCGCCTTTGCGGTCTTCGTTTTCTTCTGCATGAAGTATGTCTGGCCGCCGGTCACACAGGCTCTGGCAGAACGTCAGAAGAAGATTGCAGATGGTCTGGATGCTGCCAGCCGTGCTACCCGTGACCTCGAACTGGCGCAGGAAAAAGCCAGCGAGACACTGCGGGAAAGCAAGGAAGAAGCAGCAAGCATCATTGAGCAGGCGCACAAGCGTTCCAACCAGATGATCGAGGAAGCTCGTGAAGCTGCCCGTGCCGAAGGCGAGCGCATGGTCGCTCAGGCGCGCGCAGAGATCACCCAGGAGATCAACCAGGCCAAGGACGAGCTCCGTGGTCAGGTCGCATCTCTGGCAGTGATCGGTGCAGAGCGCATCCTGGAATCCTCCATCGACGAAGCCAAGCACCGCGAGCTGATTGACAAACTCGCTGCTGAGCTCTGAGGAGACTGATTCCATGGCTGAAACGTCTACCTCCACCGCGGCTCGCCCGTACGCCAAGGCGGCGTTCGAGTTTGCACGCGGCCAGCAGGCGCTAGAGGCCTGGTCCGGAATGTTGTCGACAGCGGCGAACGTCGCTGTCGACGCGACCGTCAAGGCGGTGCTCGACAACCCGAAGCTCTCTACCGAGCACAAGGTCGACACCTTCATTGACGTGTGCGGCGACGCGTTGGACGACAACGCACGCAACTTCATCCGGACTCTCGGTGAGCAGGACCGCCTCGCGGCCCTGCCCTCCGTGGCCGAATTGTTCGAGGCCCAGAAGGCCGAGCAGGAACAGCGTGTCGAGGTGACCCTGGTGTCTGCCTTTGCACTGGAAAGCGAGCAGGAAGAGAAGCTCGCCACCGCCCTGCGCAAGCGTCTGAACCGCGACATCTCCATTACCACTCAGGTGGATAGTACGCTGCTCGGCGGCGTCATCATCCGTGCCGGAGATACCGTCATTGACGGCTCCGTGCGCGGCAAGCTGGCCCGGCTTTCCGAAGCACTGAACTCCTGAGTCCGAGGGACATGGCATGCAGCAACTGAATCCTTCCGAGATCAGCGACATCATCAAGCAGCGTATCGAAAAGCTTGACGTCGCATCCGAAGCCCGTAATCAGGGCACCATCGTCAGCGTCTCCGACGGCATCGTGCAGATCCACGGCCTCGCAGACGTCATGTTCGGTGAGATGATTGAATTCCCGGGTGGCGTCTTTGGTATGGCGCTCAACCTTGAGCGTGATAGCGTCGGCGCTGTCGTCCTGGGCGACTACCTGCAACTCGAAGAAGGCATGACCGCGCAGTGCACCGGTCGCATTCTCGAAGTGCCGGTGGGTCCGGAAATGGTCGGCCGTGTGGTCGATGCTCTGGGTAACCCGATTGACGGCAAAGGCCCGATCGACGCCAAGCTGACTGACGCGGTCGAGAAGGTCGCTCCGGGCGTCATCGCCCGTGAGCCGGTCGACCAGCCGGTGCAGACTGGTCTGAAGTCCATCGATGCCATGGTGCCGATCGGCCGTGGTCAGCGTGAGCTGATCATCGGTGACCGCCAGATCGGTAAGTCCGCCATCGCGATTGATGCCATCATCAATCAGAAGGGCAAGGGCATTACCTGCGTCTACGTCGCCGTCGGCCAGAAGCAGTCCACCATCGCCAACGTCGTGCGCAAGCTCGAAGAGCACGGCGCGATGGAACACACCATCATCGTCGCGGCTGGTGCCTCCGACCCGGCTGCCATGCTGTTCCTGGCACCGTACGCCGGTTGCACCATGGGCGAGTACTTCCGCGACCGCGGCGAAGACGCGATGATCGTCTATGACGATCTGACCAAGCAGGCATGGGCGTATCGTCAGATCTCCCTGCTGCTCAAGCGTCCGCCGGGCCGTGAAGCCTACCCGGGTGATGTCTTCTATCTCCACTCCCGTCTGCTTGAGCGTTCTGCACGCGTCAACGCCGATTATGTCGAGCAGTTCACCAAGGGTGAAGTGAAAGGCAAGACCGGCTCCCTGACCGCGCTGCCGATCATCGAGACCCAGGGTGGCGACGTCTCCGCGTTCGTTCCGACCAACGTGATCTCCATCACCGACGGTCAGATCTTCCTCGAGACCAGCCTGTTCAACTCCGGTATCCGTCCGTCCATCAACGCGGGTCTGTCTGTTTCCCGTGTCGGTGGTGCTGCCCAGACCAAGATCATCAAGAAGTTGGGTGGTGGTGTGCGTCTGGCACTGGCTCAGTACCGTGAACTGGCAGCCTTCTCGCAGTTCGCCTCCGATCTGGACGAAGCGACCCGCAAGCAGCTCGAGCACGGTCAGCGTGTCACCGAGCTCATGAAGCAGAAGCAGTACTCTCCGATGTCCGTGGCCGACATGGCGATCTCGCTGTTCGCGGCCAACGAAGGCTACCTGGACGACGTCGAAGTCGCCAAGGTGCTGGGCTTCGAGAAAGCGCTGCTTGACTACATGCGCTCCGAGCACGCGGATCTTCTGGACAAGATCAATCAGTCCGGCGGCTACGATGACGAGATCAAGAATGGTCTCAAGGCTGGCGTCGAGAAGTTCAAGGCGACCCAGAGCTGGTAAGTGACATGGCCCGGCCAGTCCGGGCCTTGTCGTTTCCCTTCGGGTGGCATGAATAAGGCAGATCGCTATGGCAGCTGCAAAAGAGATTCGCTCCCAGATCGGGAGCATCAAAAATACGCAAAAGATCACCAGCGCCATGGAAATGGTGGCTGCGTCGAAGATGCGTAAAGCGCAGGATCGCATGGCGGCCAGCCAGCCTTATGCCCATCAGATCCGCAAGGTTGTAGGACACATCGCCCGGGCCAACCCGGAATATCGCCATCCGTATCTGATGGAACGCGATGTGAAGCGTGTCGGTTATATCGTGGTCTCCAGTGATCGCGGCCTGTGTGGTGGCCTGAACGCCAATCTGTTCAAGGCTGTCACCAAGCATGCGAAGAGCTGGCGCGACCAGGGTGTCGAGGTGGACTTCTGTGCCCTCGGCTCCAAGGCCGGTACCTTCTTCCGCAACTACGGTGGCAACCTGCTTGCCGCCAAGTCCGGTCTCGGGGATTCCCCGGGTACCCAGGATCTGATCGGTAGCGTCAAGGCCATGCTGGACGCATTCGACGAGGGCAGCCTCGACCGTCTGTACGTGGTGTTCAACGAGTTCGTCAACACCATGACGCAGAAGCCGGTCGTGCGTCAGCTGCTTCCTCTCGAAGCTGATCAGAACGACGAAGAAACCGGTCCCACTACATGGGACTACCTGTATGAGCCGGATGCCGTCTCGTTGCTCGACAAGCTGCTCAAGCGCTATGTCGAGGCCCAGGTCTATCAGGCCGTGGTCGAGAACATCGCCTGCGAACAGGCAGCGCGAATGATCGCAATGAAGAGTGCGACCGATAACGCCGGCGACCTGATCGACGACCTCCAGCTGGTCTACAACAAGGCCCGCCAGGCAGCGATCACTCAGGAAATCTCCGAGATCGTATCCGGTGCCGCCGCCGTCTGATGACAGCGTGGCAACAGGCAAGCAGGTTTCAATCGCAGGTTTAAGAGGAACCAGGAATGAGCGGACGTATCGTACAAATCATCGGCGCGGTGATTGACGTCGAGTTTCCGCGGGACGCAGTGCCCAAGGTCTACGACGCCCTGAACGTCGCCGATAGCGAGACCGTACTCGAAGTCCAGCAGCAGCTGGGCGACGGCGTGGTCCGTACTATCGCAATGGGTTCGACCGAAGGCCTCAAGCGCAGTCTCGCAGTTGAGAGCACTGGTGCTCCGATCTCCGTGCCGGTCGGCACGGCGACTCTGGGTCGCATCATGAACGTGCTGGGTCAGCCGATCGATGAAGCGGGTGACGTGGGTGCGGATGAGCACATGCCGATCCACCGTGCAGCCCCGAGCTTCGCGGAACAGGCAGCATCAAACGAGCTGCTGGAAACCGGCATCAAGGTCATCGACCTGGTCTGCCCGTTCGCCAAGGGCGGCAAGGTCGGCCTGTTCGGCGGCGCCGGTGTCGGCAAGACCGTCAACATGATGGAGCTGATCCGTAACATCGCCACCGAGCACAGCGGTTACTCCGTGTTCGCGGGCGTGGGTGAGCGTACTCGTGAAGGTAACGATTTCTTCCACGAAATGAAGGAATCCAACGTTCTCGACAAGGTTGCCCTGGTCTACGGTCAGATGAACGAGCCGCCCGGCAACCGTCTGCGCGTGGCACTGACCGGCCTGACCATCGCCGAGAAGTTCCGTGACGAAGGTCGTGACGTTCTGCTGTTCGTCGACAACATCTATCGTTACACCCTGGCAGGGACGGAAGTGTCCGCACTGCTGGGTCGTATGCCGTCCGCGGTGGGTTATCAGCCGACACTGGCGGAAGAGATGGGCGTCCTGCAGGAGCGCATCACTTCTACCAAGACCGGCTCGATCACTTCCGTGCAGGCCGTCTACGTCCCCGCGGATGACTTGACCGACCCGTCTCCGGCGACCACCTTCTCGCACCTTGACGCGACTGTCGTACTGTCTCGTCAGATTGCCGAGCTGGGTATCTATCCGGCCGTTGACCCGCTCGACTCCACCTCTCGTCAGCTCGACCCGCTGGTCGTCGGCGAGGAGCACTACAACACTGCCCGTAACGTTCAGGGTGTGTTGCAGCGCTACAAGGAGCTGAAGGACATCATCGCCATCCTCGGGATGGACGAGCTGTCTGACGAAGACAAGCAGACCGTGGCACGTGCGCGCAAGATCCAGCGCTTCCTGTCACAGCCGTTCTTCGTGGCGGAAATCTTCACCGGCGCGCCGGGCAAGTACGTGTCCCTCAAGGACACCATCCGCGGCTTCCAGGGTATCCTGGACGGCGAATATGACGCACTGCCGGAGCAGGCGTTCTACATGGTCGGCACCATCGACGAAGCTGTCGAGAAAGCCAAGGGCATGTAATTTCCCTGTTCAGGCATGAGGAAACAGGTATGGCTATGAGCGTCCATTGCGACATCGTCAGCGCTGAGAAAGGCATCTTTTCCGGCCTGGTCGAGCGTCTCGTGGCTGCCGGCAGCGAAGGTGACCTCGGCATCATGCCGGGTCACGCACCGCTGCTGACCGAGCTGCAACCCGGCCCGATTCGCGTTCAGCGTCAGGGTGGGGCCGAGGAAATCTACTACGTCAGTGGTGGATTCCTCGAAGTGCAGCCGAACCTCGTTTCAGTCCTCGCCGACACCGCAGTACGTGCCGACGATCTGGATGAGGCGGCAGCCCAGGAAGCCAAGGAAGTGGCCTTGAAGGCCATGAACGATCAGGCTTCCGAACTGGAATACTCACGCGCCACGGCCGAACTGGCCGAGGCGATGGCCAAGCTGCGCACCGTGCAGCAGATGCGTCGTCACACGCGCTGAGATGCACTGGGCCATGACGGCCAGTGACAGGAAAGAGGCGACCTTCGGGTCGCCTTTTTTTATGCCCGAGAGGACTGATGCCTCTAGCCATCGAAGGTCGTTCCTGTGACGCCGGGGACTGACCGGGCTCATCAGGAAGGGTGCCGAGCCCATCGGAGAGATGGCTCAGGTGTCTTGCGGGCGACTGATGCTTTCGCGGGTCTGTTCTCGGCGACAGGGCCGTGGGTAAACCTCGTCACTGGCAGCTCAGGGTTCAGCTGCTATGATGGCGCCATTATTTTCAGGGGCTTCAGGTATGAAGACCCGCTTTCTACAGGAGTTCACCGATGAGCAGTGCAGAGCGTACCGACGTCGTCATTCTTGCCGCAGGCCAGGGCACCCGCATGCGTTCCAAATTGCCGAAGGTGCTGCACCCGTTGGCAGGCAAGGCGATGGTGCGTCATGTGGCTGACACCGCTGCAGGCCTGGACGGTGCGCATCTGAATGTCGTCATCGGTCATGGTGGTGAGCGTGTGCAGCAGCAGCTGGCCGACACCGGCGCGAGCTTTGCCGTTCAGGCAGAGCAGAAGGGCACCGGTCACGCCGTGGCCCAGTCACTGGAAGCCATCGGCGATGGCAAGGTGCTGATCCTGTATGGCGATGTGCCGCTGATTCGTCGCGAGACCCTCGAGGCGCTGCTGGCCGAAGTCAGTGAGCAGACTCTGGGCCTGCTGACGGTGATTCTGGAAGACCCGACAGGCTATGGCCGTATCGTGCGCGATAGCGAAGGTCGCGTCAGCGCCATCGTCGAGCACAAGGATGCCACGCCGGAGCAGCTGGCCATCCAGGAAGGCAACACCGGTATCCTCGCCACCACCGGTGCCCAGCTCAAGCGCTGGCTGCCGGCGCTGTCCGCCGACAACGCCCAGGGCGAGTACTACCTGACCGACATCATCGCCATGGCGGCCAGCGAAGGTGTCAACATCGCCACCGCCCAGCCGGCGGCGGTCGAGGAAGTGCAGGGCGTCAACAATCGTCTGCAGCTGGCCGATCTCGAGCGCGCCTTCCAGCGTCGTGAGGCCAACCGCCTGATGACCGAAGGTGCCAGCCTGGCGGACCCGGCGCGCATCGACGTGCGCGGCAAGCTGTCCATCGGTACCGATATCAGCATCGACGTCGGTTGTGTCTTCGAGGGCGAAGTGAGTCTCGGAGATGACGTGGTCATCGGCGCCCACTGCGTGATCCGCAATGCCACCATCGGTGCCGGCGCCAACATCGCGCCGCATAGCGTCATCGATGGTGCGGTATTGGAAGGTGACAACAATATCGGGCCCTTCGCCCGTCTGCGTCCTGGAACCGAACTGGCGCGCGGCGCGCGCATCGGCAACTTCGTCGAGACCAAGAATGCCCAGGTGGGCGTGAACGCCAAGATCAATCACCTGAGCTATGTCGGTGATGCCACCCTCGGTGAGGCAGTCAACGTCGGTGCCGGCACCATCACCTGCAATTATGACGGTGCCAACAAGTTCCGAACCGAAATTGGCGACAATGCCTTCATCGGCTCCAACTCCGCGCTGGTGGCGCCGCTCAAGATCGGTGCGGGTGCCACCGTGGGCGCTGGCTCGACCCTGAGCCGCGATGTCGCCGAAGGTGCGTTGAGCGTGGCGCGTGGCAAGCGTATCGACAAGCCGGAATGGCCGCGTCCGACCAAGAAGTGAACGGCATCTTCAGTCGCGATGCTTGCTGGTGAGTGAAGGTGGGCATCAGAAACGGGGAGGCACCGACAGGTGTCTCCCCGTTTTGTCATCGCGGTCAGCTCTGTGGAACGGCGTGCAGGAATGAATCGTCTCATCCTGTCTCGTCTTTCACTTGATGTTTCGTTATGCCTCACTTATCTTTCGTTTCGAAACTTTATAGGGGGCCCTGATGTCCAAGCGTCTGACACCACAACGGCGTCACCAGATCCTCGAACAACTGGGACGTGACGGTGAAGTCAGTGTCGAGGCACTGGCGCGGGAACTCGCCACTTCCGAGGTCACCATCCGCAAGGATCTGGCCTTTCTCGAGAAGAGCGGCCTGCTGCTCAGGCGCTACGGCGGCGCCGTGGCCATGCCGCGTGAACTGCTGGTGCATGACGAACCGGTCAGTGCCGCCAAGCAGGCCATCGCCCGCCTGGCAGCCAGCCGTATCGGCGCCCATCAGCGCATCATCATCGACAGCGGTACCACCACGGTGGTGCTGATCCCCGAGCTCAAGGGGCGTGATGACCTGATCGTGATGACCAACTCGCTGAGCGTGGCCAATGCCATTCGCGAGCTGGAAAACGAGCCGGTATTGCTGATGACCGGTGGTACCTGGGATCCGCACTCCGATTCCTTCCAGGGACAGGTGGCGGAGCAGGTGCTGCGCAGTTACGACTTCGACCAGGTCTTCCTCGGCGCGGATGGTCTGGACCTCGAACGTGGCACTACCACCTTCAATGAGCTGATCGGCCTGTCACGCGTGATGGCCGAGGTGTCGCGAGAAGTCGTGGTGATGGCGGAATCCCACAAGCTGGGCCGTCGCATTCCCAACCTGGAGCTGGCCTGGTCCAGCATCAGTACCCTGATAACCGATGACGCGTTGCCTGATGCTGCGCGTGACCAGATTCGCGCTCATGGAGTCGAGGTGTTGATCGCCCCGCTCGTGGCGCCAGCAACAGCATAAGGAGATTGCTCATGTGTGGCATCGTAGGCGCCGTCGCCAGTCGTAACGTCCAGAACATCCTGCTCGAGGGTCTGCACCGCCTCGAATACCGTGGCTATGACAGTGCCGGCATGGCCGTGCTGTCCGAAGAGGGCCGCTTGAATCGCGTGCGTGCGCTGGGCAAGGTCGCGGCGTTGCAGGAGCGTCTCGAAGAATCACCGCTCAAGGGACGCGTGGGTATCGCTCACACTCGCTGGGCCACGCATGGGGCGCCGAGTGAAGCCAATGCTCACCCGCACCAGTCCGGTGACAGCCTGGCCGTGGTCCACAACGGCATCATCGAGAATTACGAGACGCTCAAGCGCGAGCTGCAAGGTCAGGGGTATGTCTTCACCTCCGAGACCGACACCGAGGTGGTCGCCCACCTGCTGGCGCGTGAATACACCCTGAGCCAGGACCTGCTGACCGCCGTCCAGAAGGCCGTCGCCCTGCTAGATGGCGCCTTCGCGCTGGGCGTGGTGCATCGTGCCCAGCCGGACGTGCTGATCGGCGCGCGTCAGGGCAGCCCGCTGGTGATCGGTGTCGGGATCGACGAGCACTTCCTGGCCTCCGATCAGCTGGCGCTGCTGCAGGTCACCGATCGCTTCATCTATCTCAAGGAAGGCGATCTGGTGCGCATGACCGCCGAGCAGATCGAGATCTTCGAGCAGGGCGAGCGTCTGATCACCGAGGCCAACGAGCGCCCGGTCCAGACCTTCGAGCACGCGCAGGATGCCGCCTCCAAGGGTGACTATCGCCACTTCATGCTCAAGGAAATCCACGAGCAGTCCCGTGTGCTGGCCGCCACGCTGGAAGGTCGCCTGAACGGTGATCACGTGCTGGTGCGCAGCTTCGGCAGCGAGGCGGAAAACCTCTTCCGTCAGGTCAAGCAGGTGCAGATCGTCGCCTGTGGTACCAGCTACCACGCCGGCATGGTGGCGCGTTACTGGATCGAGCGTCTGGCCGGCATTCCGGCGGCGGTCGAGGTCGCCTCCGAGTTCCGCTACCGTCCGGTGGTGGTGGCCGATGGCACCCTGTTCGTCACCCTGTCCCAGTCCGGCGAGACCGCCGACACGCTGTCCGCACTGCGCTATGCCCAGTCGCTGGGCGGCTTCCTCGGCAGTCTGGCGATCTGCAACGTCCCGGGCAGCTCGCTGGTGCGTGAATCGGACCTCAGCCTGATGACCATGGCCGGACCGGAAATCGGCGTCGCCTCCACCAAGGCCTTCACCACCCAGCTGGTCGGCCTGATGCTGCTGACGCTGTCGCTGCGTCGCGTGCGGGGTGGCGATGAGGCCGGGGAAGCCGAGGTGGTGCGTGAGCTGCGTCAGCTGCCATCACTGGTCACCAAGGCGCTGGCCATGGACAGCGAGATCGAGCGTCTCTCAGAGGCCTTCGCCGACAAGCACAACGCGCTGTTCCTCGGGCGTGGCACCCAGTTCCCCATCGCGCTGGAAGGCGCGCTCAAGCTCAAGGAAATCTCCTATATCCACGCCGAGGCCTATCCGGCGGGCGAGCTGAAGCACGGCCCGTTGGCGCTGGTGGATGCCGACATGCCGGTGGTCGCGGTGGCACCCAACGACGAGCTGCTCGAGAAGCTCAAGTCGAACCTGCAGGAAGTGCGTGCACGTGGCGGGGAGTTGTTCGTCTTCGCTGACGAGAACATCAGTCTCGAAGAGAGCGAAGGCGTGCGCGTGCTGCGCATGCCACATGTCAGCGAAGTGCTGGCACCGATTCTCTACACTCTGCCGCTGCAGCTGCTGTCCTACCATGTCGCCGTGCTCAAGGGCACCGATGTCGATCAGCCGCGCAACCTGGCCAAGAGCGTCACGGTCGAGTGATTGCAAGACGGCTGCGTCATGTCTGGCGCAGCAGCAGATGAGCTCAGTCTCATCGTGCCAACGGCAGCCTCAGGGCTGCCGTTTTTGGTATCCTGTGCGCCTGCCTTCTTATCCTCTTACGTCCGCTGCGCGTTCATCGCCCGGCGCACGCACGTGACCTGCCATGACTGATCGCGACGCATCGCTCACCCGCCTCAACAAGTTCATCAGCGAAACGGGCTTCTGCTCGCGGCGCGAGGCGGATCGCCATATCGCCGAAGGGCGAGTGACCATCAATGGTGTCGTCCCCGAGATGGGCACCAAGGTCGCGCCAGGCGATGAGGTGCTGGTCAACGGCAAGCCGTTGAAGGCCAAGCAGGAAGCGGTCTATCTGGCCTTCAACAAGCCGGTGGGCATCACCTGTACCACCGAGCGCCACGTGGAAGGCAACATCATCGACTACATCGGCCATCCCAAGCGGATCTTCCCGATCGGTCGCCTCGACAAGCCCTCCGATGGCCTGATCTTTCTGACCAGTGACGGCGACATCGTCAACAAGATCCTGCGGGCCGGCAACGCCCACGAGAAGGAATATGTGGTGCGGGTCGACAAGCCGATCAACCCGGACTTTCTCAAGCGCATGGCAGCCGGCGTGCCGATTCTGGATACCATCACCCAGCCGTGCCGCATCGAGCAGATTTCCACCTATGTGTTCCGCATCATCCTGACGCAGGGGCTCAATCGCCAGATTCGCCGCATGTGCGAGGCGCTGGGCTATGAGGTCTTCAAGCTCAAGCGGGTGCGCATCATGAATGTCAGCCTGGACGGGCTGGGCATCGGCGAATGGCGCTATCTCACCCAGAAGGAGATGGACGACATCCATCGAATGATCGAAGGCTCCAGTGGTACCGAGGAGGCCTCACGACTGGCGGAGGCGCCGACGCCTTCCCAGCACGCGACTGCCGCGCGCCATCAGCGTGCCGCGCAGGATACGGATAGCGGCCGGCGTGGTGGTGCTCGGCGCGAGGACAGCAGCAAGCGCGCCATGGGCCAGCGCAGCTCGGATCAGCGCGGCTCAGGTCAGCCCAAGACAGGCCAACGCTCGGGTGCTCGCCAGGAAGGGGCGGGGCGGCGGGAGCGTACCGATGAGTCCAGGTCCGTTCGTGGCAATCAGGAACGCAGCAGCGCCGGCAAGGGCGGCTCCCAGCCGGGCAGCAAGAGCGCCAATGGCGCGGGCAAGCTCGCGAGCGGCCTCAAGCCACGCACGCGTGGCAAGGCCGGAGAGCGTCGCGATGAGCGCGATGCGGCGAGCAAGGGGGCTGGCAACAAGTCCTCTGGCAACACGACCTTTGGCAAGAAGAATCCTGGCGGCAGAAGTGCCGGGGGAAAGAGCCCGTCGTACAAGGGCGGCGGCGGCTCCAATGGCGGGCGTGGTCGCCGCTAGTGAGCTGCCTGCACTTGCTTGCCATCGTCTTGAGCGGTGGTGCTGGCATCTGAGCCTTGAGGCGTGCGGCGGTGGTAGCGCCCCAGTACGAAGGACAGCGTGGCGAACGCCAGTGCCGAGCAGATGACCTGCGGCCAGGGATAGACCAGTGCGGCGAGCGCGATCAGCAGCAGGTCGAAGGCGAAAGTCGTGCGGCCTGCATGGATGGCGAAGCGTCGCTCCAGATCCAGCGCGAGAATGTTGAGTCCGCCGAGGGAGGCGTTCTCGCGAAACAGCAGGGTGACCCCCAGCCCGATGAGCAGGCCTGCGGCAATCGCCACCACCGGCAGATTGACGTCGCCCAGCGGCAGACTGACCGCCAGTAGATCCGTCAGGACCGAGAGAAGACTGACGCATCCCAGGGTGCGCAGCGTGAAGTTGAGCCCCAGCTGCTTCCAGGCCAGCCCGTAGAAGGGCAGGTTGATCAGGAAGAACAGACTGCCGAAGCTCAAGCCCGTCAGGTCCGAGCCAAGCAATGACATCCCGGCAGTACCACTGACCAGCAAGCCGCCGGCCTGCAGCAGGCGCACGCCGAGTGCCACCAGCAGACAGCCCTCGAAGAGCGTGATCAGGCTACGCAGCGTGATGGCATTGGCCGCACGGGAGCGGCTGTCGTTGGCACGCAGGATGAGTCGTTGGAAAGCAGTCATGACAGGCTCCGGGGTATGGGCAGTCAACAATGATGGCTTCCGACCTGCTTGTGGCGGGCAGAAAGCGATGTCGCGGCGAGGGGTGGTTCGCCTGTGACGGTTCATGCAGGAAGCGGACCATAGCACGCCGTGATGACAGTTTTTATTGTGCTTACGTCGCTCTAGCAGACGATATTATTCGGTGTATTGGGTCTTTGACCCTCACATTCCTCTAGCTATGGCGCCTTCATGCACCATTTTCATGCATCCTCCGCACCGACGGAGACGAATGTTCCGCACGCTGCGGGCCATGACAGAGCTTGCGAGGCGGGGCATCTTCATCTCGGGCTCGCGATGTGGGCCAACGATGACTGGCGCGGCAGCCTGCTGCCGGGCAGTGGCCCGCGCGAGCATCTGGCGGATTACGCGCAGGTCTTCGACTGTGTCGAAGGCAATACCAGCTTCTATGCTCTGCCGCCGGAGAGCGCCGTGGCCAGCTGGGCCCGCCAGGCGCCCGAGCACTTCCGCTTCTGCTTCAAGTTGCCGGGACGACTGACCCATGAGTTGAGGCTTCAGGGAATCGAGGAGGAGCTGGCGGAATTCCTGGCGCGGCTTGCGCCGCTTAAGTCGCGCATGGGGCCGATCATGATCCAGCTGCCACGCGACCTGGGGGAGGAGGTACTCCCGCGTCTTGCGCAATTCTTCGCGCATGTCGAGGGTGCTGGCCTTGATTGGGTCGTGGAGCCCCGTGCCCCGAGTTTCTTTGCCAAGGGCTCGGTGGAACGACAGTTGAATCGCTTGTTGATAAGTCACGGAGTCGATCGCGTGATGCTGGATGTCCGTCCACTCTTCAGTGGCCCCGATACCGCGCATCCAGGGCTTGCCGTGGCACGCTCGGAAAAGCCGCATCGCCCATTGCATGTGTTCTCCAGCGCGCGCCAACCGCTGGTCCGCTTCATCGGGCATCATGACGACGCGACCAATCTGGCCTTCTTCCAGCCCTGGGTGGACCGCCTTTCCCTGTGGATAAATCAGGGGAAAAGCCCTTTCCTGTTTGTGCATACTCCTGACAACAAGGCGGCTCCGGACTTGGCACGTCGTCTGGCCAATCAGGTGCTGGAGCGGCTTGATCGTCCATTGATCGGTGCCTTCCCCGGGGAAGGACAAGGACGTCTCTTCTAGCGTCATCCGCTGCCTGTCGCGCTTCAGTGTCTTGCGGGACGGGGGAAGTGACCTGCCGGCCTCAGTCGCTGTTTTCTATCGTGAGGCGATGGTCTGAGGGTGGCTTGCTGGTAGATATCGGGTCAATCGAGTAACTTTACCTACCTATTGTCATTACCACGGCGATATTTACCGGGGCGGGCAGCGTGTCCATTCCGGCGTGTCTATCGACACCAGTCTGTCTGTCATTCGGGCCTATCCGGCCATGATGACGGCCAGATGCACCACAGCAGTGATCCTGCGACGCCATCCTGTCGGCCACGGTTCATCCTTCCGTCTCGCCAGCATGATGCAACAAGCACAACAAGATGCCACAGGCCGCTACCCGTGGCTGGCATCATCGCGACGAATCAGGGACTCACATGTCATCCAAACCGCATTCCCACGCTCAGTGGTCTTCTCGCCTGGCCTTCACCCTGGCCGCCGTCGGTTCCTCCGTCGGACTGGGCAACATCTGGAAATTCCCGTACATGACCGGTGAGAGCGGCGGCGGTGCCTTCGTTCTTGTCTATCTGGTCTGCATTCTGTTGATCGGTCTGCCGATCCTGATGTCCGAGTGGCTGCTGGGCCGCCTGGGACAGAAGAACCCGATCTCGACCATGAGTCACATCAGTGCGCGCCTCAAGCGTAGCCCCGCCTGGGTGTTGATCGGGGTGGCCGGTGTGCTCGGCGCCTATCTGATCCTGTCCTTCTACAGTGTCATCGGTGGCTGGGCACTGGCCTTCATCGCCGACGCCGCCAGTGGCAGCTTCGAAAGCCTGACCTCTGACACGGCAGGCAGTCTGTTCGGTGGTCTGCTGGGCGACCCGACCACCCTGCTGGCCTGGCACAGTGCCTTCATGCTGATGGTGATCCTGGTCGTGGCCGGGGGCGTCGCGGGTGGTCTGGAGCGTGCCGCCAAGATCCTGATGCCGCTGCTGGCGGTCATGTTGGTCATGCTGGTCGGGTATGCGGCGACCACTGATGGCTTCGCGGAAGCGGCTGCCTGGCTGCTGACACCGGACTTCTCCAAGCTCGACAAGGATGGCGTGCTGGCGGCGATGGGGCATGCCTTCTTCACCCTGTCACTGGGCATGGGCATCATGATGGCCTACGGCTCCTATCTCTCCGATGACGTCAACATCGGGCGTACCGCGCTGATCGTGGTGGTGCTGGATACCGTCATCGCTCTGCTGGCGGGGCTGGCCATCTTCCCGGTGGTGTTCTCCAATGGTCTCGACGCCGCTGCGGGCCCGGGCCTGATCTTCCAGACCCTGCCGCTGGCCTTCGGCCACATGCCGGGCGGAGAAGTGTTCGGCGTGGTGTTCTTCGTGCTGCTGGTCTTCGCGGCCTGGACCTCAGGCATCTCGCTGCTGGAACCCATCGTCGAATGGCTGGAAGAGAAGACGCCGATGTCACGCGTGGCCTCTGCCTGGGTGGCGGGGATCGCGACCTGGCTGCTGGGGATCGCCACCATCCTGTCCTTCAATCTGTGGAGTGATGTGGCGCCGCTGGGCATGTTCGCCAAGTTCGAGGGCATGACCATCTTCGACCTGCTCGATTACGCGACCAGCAAGCTGATGCTGCCGCTGACCGGCCTGGCGACCATCGTCTTCGTCGGCTGGTTCATGGGGCGTGATGAAGTGCGCAGTCAGCTCAACATGAGCGACTCGGCCTTCAAGCTGTGGAGCTTCGTGGCGCGCTTCATCGCCCCGATCGGCGTGGTGGTGGTCTTCGCCTCCAGCCTGTAATCCCGGCCCCACTCTTCAGGCTGACCTGATGTTCTGTCAGCACGGATCTGACGGCATTGAAGAACGACAAGAGGCTCGCCTATCCGGCGAGCCTCTTGCGTTTCTGGCCGAGATGGCCCGTGCACGACACCCTGGCGGCGACTCGATGCTCAGTGTGGGAGATGGCGGACGTCACGTTCATGTCGGTGTGTACTTGCACCCTGTTGGTGCATCGTCCTGGGCGATGACATGACAATGAGGCAGAGAGTATCGGTGAAGATGAAGGATGATCGAGAGTGACACCGTGGCGAGCGCGCGGCAGAAGGCAGAGTCATTGCAGAGGGAAATGAAGGCTGAGGGCCCGAAGGCAGAAGAAAATGTCGCGAGGGGGGCTGACCATGCTCATCAGAGATGGCGGCAAGGAAGACAGAAGCCCTCGTCCCTGAGCTGGCAGGGAGGTGGGGGACTGCTCGGCGGGGAGGCGTATCGCTCCCCGCCCGAGAATCAGTGGGTATCGATATCGCTTTCCGTTTCCAGCACTTCGATGTCGCTTAAATCCTCGCTCAGGCGCTTGATTTCGTTGTGCATTTCGATTCCGCGTCTGGCGCGGAGGTGGCGGACTGCGCTTTGTTTCTTGCGGGCCTGATGTTCGTCGGCACCGAGGGTCATGAAAATATCGAGAAGCTCGTTCTTGAGCGTATCTACCTGCTCTGAATTACGCATGATTCGACCTCCATGGCATCCAAAGGATGTGGGCTTTCACTGGCGCCACACCGTTTTACTATAGCTCACTTGACAAAATTGTGACCATAGACCGCCTGTGATGGCGACACCCCCCGGGGGATGTCGTAAGCTCAGGCATGCCCATGAAGTCTGCAAGGAGTGTGCCGTGAGTCATGCCATCTTCGACGACCTGAGGAGCCGGATGGAGAATTTCCGCCGCTCTGAACAGAAGGTTGCCCGTTACGTCCTCCGCCATCCGGAGGAGGTGATTCACATGCGGATCGTCGATCTGGCCAGTGAATCCTCGGTCAGTGAACCGACGGTAGTGCGCTTCTGTCGTGCGATGGGCTTTGCCGGCTTCCAGGACTTCAAGCTCCAGCTGGCGCAACGCCTGGCCACGGGCACCCAGTTCGCCCAGTTCTCGATGAATGACTCCGACAGCGTGGCGGAGTTCTCTCACTCCCTGTTCGATTCCACCATCGGCACGCTGCTGTCAGTGCGTGACCGTCTGGATGCCGAAGCCGTCGCACGTGCCATCCACTCGCTGGCCTCCGCCAGCCGGGTCGAGTTCTACGGCTATGGCGCCTCGGGTGCCGTGGCCCACGATGCCCAGCACAAGTTCTTTCGTCTGCAGATCTCCACTGCCGCCTACACCGACCCGCACATGCAGAACATGTCAGCGGTGACGCTGGGGCCGCGCGACGTGGTGGTCGCCATCTCCCAGACCGGACGCACCAAGGCGCTGATCGCCAGCGTGCGTCTGGCACGGGATGCCGGCGCGACCGTCATCGGCCTGTGTCCCAGCGGCTCGCCGCTGGCGGATGAAGTCACGCTGCCGCTGCACATCGATGTGCATGAAGACACCGAGATCTATACGCCGATGAGCTCACGCATCGCGCATCTGGTGATCGTCGATACGCTGGCGGTGGGGGTCGCCAAGGCACGTGGTCCCAAGCTCAAGGAGCAGCTGGAAGCGGTCAAGAAGAGCCTTGCCACCCTGCGCATCGATGATCACGACTTCGATACGCACTGAGTGCCTTAAAAGCGTCACCTGTCAGGGATGACGCGTGCAGGGAAGAGCAGGGCAGGCCGCTGTGATAAGGTGGATGCCTGAACAGGGGCAGCCCCCGACCCGCTGCCCCGCCCCTCGACTTCTCTGCCCTGTGGTGAGCCCTGCATGTCCGAATCGCCCCTCCTCGATCACCTCAACACGCATCAGCGTGAGGCCGTGTCCGCGCCGCCGGGCAACATGCTGGTACTGGCGGGCGCCGGCTCCGGCAAGACCCGCGTGCTGGTCCATCGCATCGCCTGGTTGATGGACCGATACCAGTTCTCGCCCTATGCCATCCTGTCGGTGACCTTCACCAACAAGGCCTCCCGCGAGATGCGCACGCGTCTCGAGGCGCTCAATGGCAGCAGTCTGCGCCACATGTGGGTCGGCACCTTCCACTCCATCAGTCACCGTCTGCTGCGCACCCACTGGCAGGAGGCGCGTCTGCCCGAGCACTTCCAGATCATCGACAGCGATGACCAGCTGCGCATGGTCAAGCGGCTGCTCAAGGAGCACAACGTCGATGACGAGCGCTGGCCGCCCAAGCAGGTCCAGTACTTCATCGCCGGCTGCAAGGAAGAGGGGCTGCGGGCCCATCAGGTCCAGACCCACGGCGACGCCTACATGGGCAAGATGGTCGAGATGTACGAGCTCTATCAGCTGGCTTGCGAGCGTGGCGGGCTGGTGGATTTCGGTGAGCTGCTGCTGCGCTCGCTGGAGCTGCTGCGTGACACACCGCACCTGCTGGCGCATTACCGCGAGCGCTTCGCCCACCTGCTTGTCGACGAGTTCCAGGATACCAATACCCTGCAGTACGCCTGGCTGAAGCTGCTGGCCGGCGATCGCGAGTGCATGACCGTGGTCGGCGATGATGACCAGTCCATCTACGGCTGGCGTGGCGCGCGGGTCGAGAACATCCAGCGCTTCACCGAGGAATTCGCCAATACCCGTGTGGTGCGTCTGGAGCAGAACTACCGCTCCTCCAGCGCCATCCTGGAGGCTGCCAACGCCCTGATCAGCCACAACGGCGGGCGCATGGGCAAGGAGCTGTGGACCGACAGCGGCCGTGGCGAGCGGATTCGGGTCTATGCCGGCTTCAACGACATCGACGAATCGCGCTACATCGCCGATACCATCCGCGAACTGGTCAATGAGCATGGTTACAGTCGCGACGAGATCGCGATCCTGTATCGCTCCAACGCCCAGTCACGCGTGCTGGAGGAGACGCTGATCCGCCAGGGCATGCCGTATCGCATCTACGGGGGGCAGCGTTTCTACGAGCGTCTCGAGATCAAGAACGCGCTCGCCTACCTGCGCCTGATGAACAACCGCGAGGACGATGCCGCCCTGGAGCGCGTGATCAACGTGCCGGCGCGTGGCATCGGCATGCGCACCGTCGAGCAGCTGCGCGAGCGTGCGCGCTACGGCAACCTGACCATGTGGCAGGCGATGAGCGATGCAGTTTCCGATGGCGCCCTCAAGGGGCGCGCCGCCACCGCCGTGCGTGCCTTCGCCGACATCATCGATGGCCTCGACAACGACACCGCCGGCATGGCGCTGCATGAGCTGGTCGAACACGTCATCCACGTCTCCGGCCTGCGCGAGCACCACGCCGCCGAGAAGGGCGAGAAGGGTCAGGCGCGCCTCGAGAACCTTGCCGAGCTGGTCAACGCCTGTCGTGCCTTCAGTCAGGGCGAGCGCATGGACCCGGAAGCCCCCAGCGAAGGGGCCGAGGCGCTGGAGCCCTTCCTCGCCGAAGCCGCGCTGGATGCCGGTGATCATGAAGCCGCCGAAGGCGAGGAATGCGTACAGATGATGACGCTGCACTCCGCCAAGGGGCTCGAATTCCCGGTGGTGTTCGTCGCCGGGGTCGAGGAAGGGCTGTTCCCGCACAAGATGTCACTGGAGGAGCCGGGGCGCCTCGAGGAAGAGCGTCGCCTGTGCTACGTCGGTGTCACCCGTGCCATGCAGCGCCTCTACCTGACCTACGCCGAGCTGCGGCGCATGCACGGCAAGGAGACCTTCCAGCGACCGTCGCGCTTCCTGCGTGAGCTGCCGGAAGAGCTGCTGGAGGAAGTGCGCCTGCGTGGCCAGGTCTCGCGTCCGGTCTCGACCCAGCGTGCCACGCCGAATCGTCGCCCCTCCGGGCCGCGTCAGGAGAGTGTCGAGGCCAATGGCGACATGCCGGCGCTGTCGCTCGGCAGCCTGGTGCGTCATCCGCTGTTCGGCGAGGGCGTGGTCATCAACGCCGAAGGCCAGGGCGAGCGCGCGCGTGTCCAGATCAGCTTCGAGGGCGAAGGCGACAAGTGGCTGGTGCTGGGCTTCGCCAAGCTGGAAGTGCTGAGCTGACCCTCTAGACAGCAGGCGCTGACGCGAGGCGCTGGCGGCCAAGTACCGGCAAGAGACGTCGCGCGGAGAAGGGCGCGGCACTACGGCCTTGGTGCAGTTGTGGGCCATCCATGGGTCACGGCATAGTGACAGACAGTCTGCTGTCTTGATGCCGCGTCATGCATTGCCCACAACTCGAACAAGGAACGCCCCATGCAACGCCGCCGTTTTCTCTCTGCTCTGGGGGCCGGTGCTGCCGGTCTCGCCGCTGCACCTTTCGTTTCCACGGCCAATGCCGCCGAGGAGGAAACCATCCACTGGAAGATGGTGACCTCCTGGCCGAAGAACTTCCCGGCGCTGGGCACCGGTGCCAATGAGTTCGCCAGTCTGATCGAGAAGCTTTCCGGTGGTCGTCTTCAGGTCAAGGTCTATGGGGCCGGTGAGATGGTGCCGGCGCTGGAAGTCTTCGACGCCGTGTCTTCCGGGACTGCCCAGATGGGCCACTCGGCGTCCTATTACTGGAAGGGCAAGGTACCTGCCGCCCAGTTCTTCACCGCCGTGCCCTTCGGCATGAATACCACCGAGACCAACGCCTGGCTGTATCACGGCGATGGCATGAAGCTGTGGGACGAGATCTACGCGCGTCACAACCTCAAGCCGCTGGCGGTGGGCAATACCGGCACCCAGATGGCCGGCTGGTTCAACAAGGAAGTGAACAGTCTCTCGGACATGAAAGGCCTGAAGATCCGCCTGCCGGGGCTCGCGGGTGAAGTGATGAACCGTATCGGTGCCAGTGCGGTGAATCTGCCGGGCAGCGAGATCTTCACTGCGATGGAGACCGGTGTGATCGACGCCACCGACTGGGTCGGTCCCTACAATGATCTGGCCTTCGGTCTGCATCAGGTGGCCAAGTATTACTACTCCCCGGCCTGGAACGAGCCCTCCGCCATTCTCGAAGGCACCGTCAATCTCGAGGCCTGGCAGGCGTTGCCGGAAGACCTCCAGCAGGTGGTGATCCAGGCAGCCAGGATTGCCAATCATGCGATGGTGGATGAATTCGCGCTGCGCAATGCCACCGCCCTGACCTCGCTGGTCGAGGAACATGGCGTTGAGCTGCGCGAATTTCCGCAGGATGTCTACGCGGCGCTGTTCAAGGCGTCCAACGAGGTGCTGGACGAGTTCATCGCCAAGGATGAGGACGCCAGGCGTGTCTACGAGTCCTACCGTGCCTTCCAGCAGCAGGTCGCCCCCTGGACGCGCATCGGTGAACAGGGCTTCCTTGATGCGCGTGCCCGGGTGCTGGGCGAGAGCTGAAGTGACCGCCCGCCGCCGTGTGTGGGGGCATCGCGACTCGCTCGTCAGGCGGTGTCAGGCAGTGTCAGGCGGGCTCTGGTGGGAAATGAAGAAGCCGCCCCTCGGGGCGGCTTCTTCATGAATGGCGGTGTCCATCACGTCAGACACTTTCCTCGTCGTTGCCCTGTTCCGGCACCGCGCGGATTCGGCCATTGTCGTCCAGGGCCACCATCACGTAGTTGGCCTCGGTCACCTTGGTCAGCGCACGATGGTTGCGCTCCTGAGGCGGCCGAATCCAGACCTCGACCGTGAGCCGTACCGAGCTGCGTCCGACTTCCGTGACGTGCGTGAAGATATTGACCACCGAGCCGACGCGCACCGGTGAGAGAAAGTCGAGGCCCTCCACGGCGACGGTGGCAGTCCGTCCGTTGGCCACACGGCCGGCGGCCAGCTCGCAGGCCTCATCCATGCGATGCATCAACCAGCCACCGCTGATATCGCCATAAAGATTGGTATCGTGACGCTGAGCGATCAGCTTGAGCGTCAGCGTGCCGTTCGGCACCGGGGCATCATCCAGGGCTTGCATGTCGTCACTCGCTGTCTTGTTGTTATGTCTTCAGGGTGCACTGGCGTCGATGGTTTGCCTAGTGGCGATGGAAGGAGAGCCCGAGCGGGCAGTGGCTCACGAAAGGCATCTCATGTCCGGTATCCTACTCTGCCAGTGGAAGGGATGTCCTCTCTCGCCAGGCGTTGCAGCGGGAATTTTCTTGCATTGCAGCATGATGGTCTCGTGCCTCAACGTTGCAATGAAGGATACTCGGCGCAGCAATGCCGCTGGTGAGACAGCCTCACGCAGGGAAGTGGTATTGAAGGAGTGGCAGGGGTTGAAGGAACAACGCGATAGTCATCACCGCCAATGAGCGCATCATTCATCTTTCAGGCCTGAAATCGTCATGTTCTTCATCGCATCCTTGCGTCGTCCCCGTTGGCTCTCGAGTCGCCTTGCGTTGCTGGCCTGCCTGCTGATGCCGGTCGTGCCCGCGTTTGCCGAGGTACCTGAATATCGCCCCGTGCCGGGGGTCGTCGGCAACCTGACGGCCGTGGGCTCCGATACCCTCTCGGTGCTGGTGACGCGGTGGGCGGCTCAGCTGCGTCGCTACCATCCAGGGGTGCGGGTCCAGTTGCAGGCAGCGGGGTCCTCGACGGCGCCGCCTGCCTTGATTGCCGGCACCACACGGGTGGGGCTGATGTCGCGGCCGATGAGCGATCAGGAGCGCCAGGACTTCATCCGGGCATTCGGGTATCCGCCATTGGAAGTCCCCGTGGCGCTGGATGCCATGGGCATCCTCGTACATCGCCGCAATCCGCTGGAGACGATCAGCATCGCGCAGCTCGATGCCATCTTCTCGGCCAGTCATGAGTGTGGCAGTCAGCGGGCCGATCGGTGGGGGCAACTGGGGCTGTCGGGAGACTGGGCTGAGCGTCAGATCAGCCGCTTCGGGCGCAGTGCCACCTCCGGGACCTACGGTGCCTTCCGGCGTGTCGCCCTGTGTGGCGGCGACTTCCGGCTGGACGTGAGCGAGCAACCGGGGTCGGCGTCGATCATCGGCGCCGTGGGCTCCTCGCCGGGCGGGATCGGCTACGCCAGCTTCAGCACCTCATCTCCCATGGTCAAACAGCTGTCGGTGAGTCGTGACGCCGGCAGCATGGCGATATTTCCGAGTCGGGCCAGTATCCGCGACGGGCGTTACCCGCTGACACGCGCCCTGTACATCTACGTCAATCGCGTGCCAGACAAGCCGCTGCCGTCATTGGAGCAGGCGTTCCTGTCGTTGATCATGTCGCGTCAGGGACAACAGGCCATCCTGCGGGAAGGCTATGTACCGTTGCCGGACGATCAGCTGAACCAGTGGCGTGAACGTCTGGGGCTGGATGAGGGCGAGGGTCTCTGAGTACGCTTGTCATCTCGCTGTCATCTCATGGACATAATCTTGAGGCAGACCCCATCTTTCGCTCGCGGGAGTGATCCCTCCCCGCGCGCTTCTTCTCTTGTGGTGAATATTCATGCCGGCTGCTGCTGAAGCCTCACGAATGCAATCTCGCCGTCTGCGTCGCGATCGCCTGGCAAGCCTGTGGCTGACGGTTGCCGGTCTTGGCGTGATGGCTCTGGTGGTGGTGATGCTCGGCTATCTGATCAGCGTGTCATGGCCGCTGCTCAAACCGCCCGGCACGACGCCGAGCAGCTCGCAGGTACTGGAATCTCGAGCATTGGACACTCGCGCCGCGGACATGGACGAGTGGCGGATCGAGTGGCTGGCCGGCAACCGGTTGCAGCTGATCCAGCGCACCGATGACGGTCTGCGTCGATCGAGTTCCCTCCAGGTACCCGAGGGACTGGATCATCGGCAGGCTCACCTCACGCAGAGCCGACAGCAGCTATGGCTGCGCATGCCCGATCGACAAGGTGATCGTCTGTGGCTGGCAAGACTGGCCTCGACCACGCCGCAAGGCAGCTGGCAGCAGCAATGGCTGCCCGGCCCGGCCAGCCTTTCGGCCCTGGAGGGGCAGTTGCTGGTCACGGCAGGGCCGCATGCCTTCACTCAATGGCAGTTGAACGATGCGTCCGCCGGCCAGGTACCTCTGGCCCGCAAGCTGGGCCGGCAGGAGCATGCTGCCCAGCCGATCACCGCCCTGAGTGTCCTGCGCGGCGGCAAGAGCCTGATCCTGGGGGATGCCGGCGGTGGACTGAGTCATTACCTGCTGCCCGCGCATGCCAGCCCGCTGATCAAGGCGGGAGACTTCGACAGTGGCCTGTCGGCCCCGGTGAGAACCATCGCCGCGGCACATCATGGGTTGGGCTTCGCGGCACTCGACGCGGATGGCCGACTCGGGCTGTATCTCGCCACGGCCGAGCGTCGTCGGCAGCTGGTGGACTGGCTGTCGCCCGCACAGGTGGCGGCAGGAGTCGAGTTGAGCTTCCAGCAGGCGGATCATCGTCTGCTGGCACGGCCAACGTCCGTGGCAGGTGGTCTGGGGGCTCTTGAACAGGCCTATGCGGGTCTCGAGATCCGTGATCCGCATCAGGTCGTGGGGCTTGGCGCGATCTTCGGCAAGGTCTGGTATGAGGGGCGTGACGCACCGGCCTGGATCTGGCAGCTGGAGAGCACCGGTGCCCATGAACCCCGCCTGTCGCTGGTACCCATCATGTGGGGGACGCTCAAGGTCGCGCTGGTCGGCCTGCTGTTTGCCGTGCCGTTGGGACTGGGCTGTGCCATCCATGTGGCCTGTTTCATGGCCCCGCGCCAGCGGGCGCGCATCAAGCCGATGCTGGAGATGATGGAGGCCTTGCCCACGGTGGTGATCGGCTTCATCGCGGCGCTGGTGGTCGCGCCCTTCGTCGAGCGTGAATTGATGGCCGTGCTGCTGGGGCTGGTACTGATTCCGCTGGGCACCATGGTGGCCGGTTTCGTGTGGACCCTGTCGCCGCGCGCACTGCGCAGTCTGATGCCGGAAAACATGGCCGCCTTCGGGCTGTTGCCGCTGTTGATGCTGCTGCTGTGGCTGGATGTGACGCTGGCTCATCAACTGGAAGCCTGGTGGTTCGAGGGCGACATCCGTCAATGGCTGTTTGCCCATCACGGCATCGATTACGCCCAGCGCAATACCCTGGTGACCGGCATGGCGCTGGGGCTGGCGGTGATGCCGACACTCTTCACGCTCAGTGAGGATGCGCTGTCCTCAGTCCCTCGCGGACTGGCGGCGGGGTCCGCGGCACTGGGGGCGACGCCCTGGCAGAGTCTGCGCCGCGTGATCCTGCCGGCTGCCGCCGTCGGGCTGTTCTCCGCGATGATGATCGGCATGGGGCGCGCCGTGGGCGAGACGATGATCGTGTTGATGGTCGCCGGCAACACGCCGCTGGTGGATGCCAGCCTGTTCGAGGGAGTGCGCTCACTGGCGGCGACCCTGGCGATCGAGTTGCCGGAAGCCGAGGTCGGCAGCAGCCATTACCGCCTGCTGTTCCTTGCCGCGCTGGCCTTGTTCCTCTTCACCTTCGTGGTCAATACGCTGGCGGAAGTGCTGCGGCTGCGCTTCATGCCGCCGCAACGTGGAGGCTGGGGATGAGTCGTCCTGATGCGGTACCGCCGTCCTCGTTGCTCAGACCTCGTGAGCCTGTGACGGCGCGTCTGGCACGTTACTGGCGTGATGGTGGCCCCTGGGGCTGGCTGAATGCCATGGCGGTCAGTGTCTCGCTGGTACTGGTGCTGGGGCTGATCAGCCTGCTGGTGGTGGGCTCGCTCAGTCACTTCTGGCCCTCACGGCTGGTCGAGGTCGAACTCACCACCCAGCCGGGGCAGAGCGTCACGGCGCTCAAGACCACCCGTGGCGAGCCAGCGGCGGACAACCGTCACCTGCTGGGCGAATTGATGCATGAGGAGCTGCGTCCCTCGGCAGCGGACACCGGTGATCAGCAACGTGAGCGACAGTCGCAGCGCTGGTGGCTGCTGCAGACCTCCTCTCAGGATGGGGCCTCGGCGAGCTGGCAGTGGCTGCCGGATACCCTGATGGAGAATATCCGCTTTCCTCGCCAGGCACTGATGCTGGAAATGCGCGACGGGCGAGTGCTGTATGGCATGGCCAGAGCGCTGAGTGATCCGCTCACCGGTGAGCTGGATCATTCTCCGCAGCTCTCTTCCGACAGTGCGGTCCCGGGGGCACCGACTCCTTCACTGCACCAGAATGCCGAGGCACTGCATGCGCGGTTGGCGGCGCTTGAGGGGCAGCGCCGTCAGCT
The DNA here is from genome assembly GCF_029846385.1 of Cobetia sp. 10Alg 146. NCBI lineage: Bacteria > Pseudomonadati > Pseudomonadota > Gammaproteobacteria > Oceanospirillales > Halomonadaceae > Cobetia > Cobetia sp. 10Alg 146. The sequence continues at coordinate 89,174 of NZ_JARWKT010000005.1, read as the reverse complement.
GGCGGCACTGCGCGCTGACAGCGAGGCCTTGAGTGCGCGCCTGCTGGCCTTGCAGCAGCAACTGTCCGCTCGACAAGGGCCTGTCACGACGCAGGACGAGGCGGATGCCTCCTTGATCGCGGAGCTCGAGACGACACGCGAGGCACTGATCACCCGTGAGGGGCAACTGCTGGCCCTCCGGGGAGCCCTGGACGCCGGCCAGCTGCTGCTCGGGGGCAATGGCGGTCATGAGGGGCGCATCGCGCTGAATGACATCCGCCATGTCTGGCAGCCGAATGCCATGGGCTTTGGCGGACGACTGTTGCTGACGCTGGAGCGCTTTCGCGACTTCGTCTCCGGCTCGCCCAATGAAGGCAGTGGCGGCATCTGGCCCGCCATCTTCGGTACCGTGCTGATGGTGGTGCTGATGGCGATTCTGGTGATGCCCTTCGGCGTGATGGCGGCCCTCTATCTACACGAGGTCGCGCATCAGGGGCGTCTCACGCGACTGACCCGCATCGCGCTGCGCAATCTCGCCGGCGTGCCTTCCATCGTCTATGGGGTCTTCGGGCTGGGGTTCTTCGTCTACGGGCTGGGGGCCGGCCTGGATGAACTGTTCTTTTCCGAGCGTCTGCCGACCCCCACCTTCGGCACCGGTGGATTGCTGTGGGCATCGCTGACGCTGGCGCTGCTGACGCTGCCGGTGGTGATCGTGGCCACGGAGGAGGGGCTGGCGCGGGTGCCGCATCGCCTGCGCGAAGGCGCGCTGGCGCTGGGTGCCACGCGCTTCGAGACCCTCAGGCGCGTGGTGATTCCCGCGGCATCTCCGGCCTTGATGACCGGGCTGATTCTGGCGGTGGCGCGTGCGGCAGGCGAGGTCGCGCCCTTGATGCTGGTCGGCGTGGTCAAGTTGGCACCGGACCTGCCGCTGGATGACAGCTTCCCGTGGCTGCATCTGGATCGCAAGTTCATGCACCTCGGCCATCAGGTCTATGATCTGGCCTTCCAGAGCAGCGATGCCTTCAGCAGTCGCCCGCTGGTCTACGCGACCGCGCTGGTGCTGGTGGTCGTGATCCTGTGCCTCAATCTGAGTGCCATTCGCCTGCGTCACATGCTGGCACAACGTTACAAAGGAGCCACCGAATGAAGCGTGACTCTGCACGTGAGAGCGTCCAGTCGAGCTCGCAGCATCCCGAGGTCGTCAATCCGCAGGACACGTGCCTGGAAACCCGCCACCTGTGTCTCGATTATCAGGCGCAGGTGGGCAAGGAGCGTCACCGACGGCGTGCGCTTGACGACATCAGCCTGCGCATCGCGCGCAAGCGCGTGACGGCTTTCATCGGCCCCTCGGGATGTGGCAAGTCGAGCCTGCTGCGCACCTTCAATCGCATGACCGATCTCGATGAGCAGTCACGCCTGAGCGGCAAGGTCTGGCTGGAAGGCGAGGACATCCATGCCCGGGGCGTGGATGTCCCCATGCTGCGCCGGCGCGTCGGCATGGTGTTCCAGACGCCCAACCCCTTTCCGATGTCGGTCTACGAGAACGTGGCCTTCGGGCTGCGGCTGGTCGGCGAGAATGACAAGCGCCATCTGGATGACAAGGTCGAATCCTGTCTGCGGGCCGCGGCGCTGTGGGAGGAAGTGAAGGACCGGCTGTTCGACAGCGCGCTGGGGCTTTCCGGTGGCCAGCAGCAGCGCCTGGTGATCGCGCGCACGCTGGCGGTGGAGCCGGAAGTCCTGCTGCTGGATGAGCCAGCCTCGGCGCTGGATCCGATCTCGACGCTCAAGATCGAGGAGCTGATCCGCTCGCTGCGCTCACGCCTGACGTTGGTCATCGTCACCCACAACATGCAGCAGGCAGCACGTGTCTCGGATGCCACGGCCTTTCTGCATGAAGGGCAGCTGGTGGAATATGCCCCGACCGATCAGCTGTTCACCAACCCGCGTCGTCGCCAGACCGAGGACTACATCACCGGCCGTTTCGGGTGAGATCACCGAAGCGGCACTGCAGGTGGCTGACACGTGTCTCGCGCGGGACGTTGGCGGATGGGCCATCGCGTCGTGGATATTTCAGCGCGGCGCGAGATTCGATTGGCGTCCCGGCGCTCGAGTGAAATATAACTGCAATCAAGAGGCGTCATGCTAGGAGGGAGCCGCCTGCGCCAGACCCTGCTGCAGCGCTTCTACATCAATGCCACATGTCAGAGACCGCCTGCCTCGGCGGATGACTTCCCGGGAGAGGGTAATGGATATCACCAGCGATTCGCACGGCAAGCACATATCCCAGCAGTTCAATCACGAGCTGGATGCGCTGAAGACACACCTGCTGGCCATGGGCGGTCTGGTGGAGAAGCAGCTGCAGGATGCCGTCACGGCCCTGCTGGAGGGTGACAGCGAGACGGCGACACGCGTGCGTGACAATGACAAGGCCGTCAACGACATGCAGCTGAAGATCGACGACGAGTGCACCCGCGTGCTGGCGCGCCGTCAGCCGGCGGCCTCTGACCTGCGTCTGGTGCTGGCCGTGATTCGCGCCACCTCCGATCTGGAGCGCATCGGTGACGAGTCCAGCAAGATCGCGCGCAATGCCATCTCGCTGGTCGAGAACGGCCAGAGCCCGCGTGGCATGGTCGAGGTTCGTCACCTCAGTCAGCATGTGCGCAGCATGGTGCGTGACTCGCTGACCGCCTTCGCCCGCTTCGACACGGATCTGGCGCTCAAGGTCCTGCGTGAGGACGCCTCGGTGGACCTGGAATACCAGAGCGCGATGCGTTCGCTGATGACCTTCATGATGGAAGACGCGCGCCAGATCACCCCGGTGCTCAACGTGATGTGGATTCTGCGTGCGCTGGAGCGTATCGGGGATCACGCCGACAACCTCGCCGAGTACGTCATCTTCCTGGTCAAGGGCGTGGACGTGCGTCACACCGACACCCATGACCTCCAGCCGCAGGATCTCGACAAGCCCTGACGTGCAGTCCCCTTCCCCGGGGCCTGACGCCTGTCTGCCGATGACGCCCCGCCTCTGTCCCGCCGACGGAGCGCGGGGCGTCTGCCATTCGATGCGCCGACAGCTGCGTGGGACGGGTGGTAGTGCTAGGGTGTGGCTCCGGCCGCCCGAGGGCAGCCGCCTTTCACGAAATGACGAGGACGTCGCATGATTGATGCCGTATCGGCGCTGGTCCGCGGGACCCGCATGGTCTATACCCCCGGGCTACGCCGTTTCGTGTTCGTACCACTGGCGATCAACCTGGTGCTCTACAGTGCCACGCTGTGGCTGTTGTTCAGCCAGTTCGAGGGCTGGATCGATTACTGGATGCTCAAGGTACCCAGCTGGCTGGAATGGCTGAGCTGGTTGATCTGGCCGGTGCTGGTGCTGAGTCTGTTGCTGGCGGTGTTCTTCACCTTCAGCCTGGTGACCAATCTGATCGCGGCGCCGTTCTACGGCATTCTGGCCGAGAAGGTCGAGCATCGTCTGGATGGCACCCTGATCGAGGATGAGCGTGGCCTGGTGAAGATCGGGATCGACTCGCTGGGGCGCGAGATGGCCAAACTGGGTTACTTCATTCCCCGCATGATCGCGCTGTTCATTCTCGGCTTCATTCCGGGCCTGAATCTGCTCTCACCGCTGCTGTGGGGGCTGTTCTCGGCCTGGAGCATGGCGATCCAGTATCTGGACTATCCGATGGACAACCATCAGGTCAGCTTCGGTGACATGAAGCAGCGTCTCAAGGCGCGCTGGTGGCCGTCACTGACCTTCGGTGGTGCCGTGTTCGTGCTGACGCTGGTGCCCTTGGCCAACCTGCTGTTCATTCCCGGGGCCGTGGCGGGTGCCGTCCTGATGTGGCAGAGCCACTACCGACAGCTGCCTGCCCCGCGCCGCTGAGCCAGGCTTTATCGCGAGCGTTGACGAACGCAGATACCACGACGCCCCGCCGTGACCTCATGCAGAGGGCGCGGCGGGGCGTTCGTGTCAGTGGGGCTGCAACCGTCAGGCAGTCGTCGCGCAGCGGCGTTCCACCGGGAAATGACAACGGAAGCGTGCGCCCTCGCCGGGCAGGCTGTCGATCTCCAGGCGGCCCTGATGGCGGATCAGCACATGCTTGACGATGGCCAGCCCCAGCCCGGTGCCACCAGTGGCGGTGCTGCGTCCCTTGTCGATGCGATAGAAGCGCTCCGTCAGGCGCGGTAGATGCACGGGATCAATGCCGTCACCGTCATCCTCCACCTCGACCATCACGCCCTCGCTGGTGCTCTGGCAGCGCAGCGTGATGTGGCAGTCTTCCGGCGTGTAACGCACCGCATTGAAAACCAGATTCGAGATCGCGCTTCTCAGCTCCTGCTCCTCACCCATCAGGGCCAGTCCGGGCTCGACCTCCACCGTGATGACATGCCGCTCCTTCGAGAGGCCTTCGGCATCTTCCCGGATACGCGTCAGCAGCTGCGCCATGTCGATGCGACGTCCTTCGCCCGACAGCTCGTCGGTCTCCAGGCGCGACAGGGTCAGCAGATCCTCGACGAGGTGCTGCATGCGGTCGGTCTGACTCTGCATCTGTCCCAGGCCACGCTGCCAGCGCGGGGGCAGGTCATCGGCATAGTCGGAATAGGTCTCGAGGTAGCCGGCCAGTACCGTCAGCGGCGTGCGCAGCTCATGGGAGACATTGGCCACGAAATCGCGGCGCATTTCCTCGAGACGGTAGAGACGGGTGACATCGCGCACCATCACCAGGCGCTCGTTGTCACCGAACAGGGTGATGGAGATCTGCAGGGTCAGGTTGTCGGAGAGCGGCGATTGCAGGGTCAGCGGCTCACGATAGGCCAGACGATTGAAGTAATCGATGAACACGGGGTCACGCAGATAGTTGGTGACGTGCTGGCCGCGGTCGTGACTGGCCTTGAGGCCGATCAACTGCTCGGCAGCGCTGTTCCACCACTCCATGTCGCCGTGGTTGTCGAGCATCACCAGGCCATCGCGCATCGCTTCCGAGGATTCCTGGATGCGATTGAGGATGCTGCGCAGTCGCTCCTGTGCCTGACGCTGACCCTTCTGGTAGCGATACAGACGATCGAGCAGATCCCCCCAGACGCCATCGCCGGGCGGCGGCTCTTCATGGGGGTTGGTGATCAGCCAGGTGTAGAGGCTCTTGAGATGCTTGAGATGGACGAACAGGTACAGCGCCAGCCCCAGCGCCAGGCCCCAGCCCAGCAGGCCGAGCAGTCCGCCGACCAGCCCGAAGCCGCCCGCCAGATAGCCCAGCCGCCATAGCTCGTTCGTCCAGTAGCGCATCCGCGTCTCAGGCCTGGGCGCTGAAGCGATAACCGGTACCGCGGACGGTCTGGATCAAGTGCTGATGCCCCTCGCCCAGCGCCTTGCGCAGACGACGAATGTGCACGTCCACGGTGCGCTCCTCGACATAGACATTGCCGCCCCAGACCTGATCCAGCAGCTGGCTGCGGGTGTAGGCGCGCTCCTGATGGGTCATGAAGAACTGCAGCAGGCGGTATTCGGTGGGGCCGACCTCCAGGGAGTTGCCGTGTGCGGTCACGCGGTGGCTGGCGGGGTCGAGCATCAGACCCTCGACTTCCACCGACTCCTCGACGCCCTTGGGCGTGGTGCGGCGCAGCACGGCCTTGAGGCGTGCCACCAGCTCGCGTGGCGAGAAGGGCTTGGTGATGTAATCGTCCGCCCCGGCCTCGAGCCCCTGGATCTTGTTGTCTTCCTCGCCCTTGGCGGTGAGCAGGATGATCGGCAGCTCCGCGGTGGTCTCGTCACGCTTGAGGCGGCGCGCCAGTTCCAGCCCGCTGGTGCCGGGCATCATCCAGTCCAGCAACAGCAGATCGGGCTTTTCATCGACGACGATGGCGTGGGCGTCCTGGGCATTGTCGGCCTCCAGCACGCGGTAATCCGCCATTTCCAGGGCGACGGCGATCATCTCGCGTATCGAGGATTCGTCGTCGACAATCAGTACGGTCTTGGAGCTCATCGCTAGATCCCATGCAGCAGTCGGCGCACGCGCCAGAATGACAAGTCGATGACGATTACAACCTGCTTATATGACAGTGAGATGACAATCGCCAGCTTGGCAGCTTGCCGCCCGGCTTGCCAGCGAGTCCCTCAACTCTCTCAAGGCGTGAATGTCACGCCTCGCCGCACGAGGAAGGTCGCTGGCAGACCGGATGAGGACTCGGGCCCGTTGGCCGGAAAGAGGGGTCAGGCAGCTGGCCAGGTCGCCAGCGCGATGCCCGCGAAGATCAGCAGGCCGGACCAGTGGTTGTTGAGAAATGCCTGGAAGCAGGGGCCACGCTCCCGCTCGCGAATCAGGCGCTGCTGCCAGACGAAGGTCACGGCCGCCGCGGCCAGCCCCAGCCAGTAGAAGATGCCCAGCGCCAGGTGCAGGCCGATGCCGATCAACACCGCCAGCATGCCCAGCTGCAGCAGACCGATCATCAGCTTGTCGGCGCGGCCGAACAGGACGGCGGTGGACTTGATGCCGACCTTGAGATCGTCATTGCGATCGACCATCGCATAGGCGGTGTCGTAGGCCACCGTCCACATCAGGTTGGCCGCGAACAGCCACCAGCCATAGGTCGGCACCTCCTCAAGCGTCGCCGCGAAGGCCATCGGAATCGCCCAGCCGAAGGCGGCACCCAGCACCACCTGCGGCAGATGATGGAAGCGCTTCATGAACGGATAGCTGGCCGCCAGCAGCACGGCGACGATCGACAGCAGCACCGTGGTCAGGTTGGTGAAGCACACCAGCACGAAGGCGGCCGCGACCAGCACACCGAACAGGGTCAGCGCCTCGCGCTCCGTGATGCGTCCTGAGGTCAGCGGGCGATCCCGGGTGCGTTCGACATGCTTGTCCCAGTGGCGATCCGCGTAGTCGTTGATCACGCAGCCGGCGGCACGCATCAGATAGACGCCAGCCACGAAGATCAGCAGCGTATCGCGGTCCGGTAGCCCATCGGCCGCCAGCCACAGGGCCCAGAGGGTCGGCCACATCAGCAGCCAGGTGCCGATGGGGCGGTCCAGACGAGTCAGGGCGAGGTAATCGGCCAGTTTGGACGGGCGGGAAGCGGATGACGCTGACATCAGGACTCCTGATCGAACGGCAGTGGGGAATCAGAGTTCCAGAGCGTGCTGGAACCGAGGGGTGAAACCTTCCTGGACCAGTACCCGGAAGCGACCGTGCGAGAACATCGAGCGGCGCATCCACAGGCTGGCGGTGCGTGCCAGCGGCTGCGTGCTGGCAAGTCTCAGTGGCGCCCGGCTGACATCGATGGCGCTGCGGGTCAGGTCAGGCTGGCGGAACAGCCAATGGCCCAGCGAGCCTTCGCCGAGCGTCGAAAGACGGTGGCCATGGGCCAGGTCCAGCGCCGCCAGCGAGCGCGCGATCACCCAGGGCTCATCGCCATGACACAGGGCCACTTCGCGCCGCCAGACATGGCGTCGTGGCGCGATACCCAGCATCCGCGCCTCATCCCGCCGGGCAGGGCCGGTGTCCTGCAGCAGCAGGCGCACGCGCAGCCCCTGACCATCGAGCATGCGCATGGCGTGATCGAGACGCTGGGTCAGCGAGTCGCTGGAGGACAGCCATGGCCACCAGCCGGCCGGCATGACGCCTTGCAGGCTCGCGGCGGGCTGCCAGTGGCGGCGGACCGCCGAGTCCATCGCTCTCTGGTGAGCGCAGGGAGTGCTGAGTTCCGAGCGAGACATGGCCCGGATGGCGATCTTGCCGGCAAACGCTGCCGAGTGGGAGTGACAGACCACGATGAATTCCCTGTCAGGATGACAAGTGGCGAGTCTAGCACGCCCGAACCGCAAGGCCTGCAGCGTGAGCATGCCCGCGCCAGTGGCAGGCTGGTATGCTGGGGCCCGACTACCCTCTTTTCCTCTCGGATCGATCTCAGGAGATGGCGCCATGCGCGACCCTCGTACCCTTGTCATCATCGGCACCGGCATGGCCGGCATTGGCCTGGCGCGTGCCCTGCGTTCGCGTGACAAGGACAGTCGACTGATCCTGGTCAGTCAGGACAGTGGCCACGATTACGCCAAGCCTCTGCTGTCCACCGCCTTTGCCAAGGGCATGAGCGCCCGGGCATTGGCACGGCAGACCTCCGTGGCCCTGGTGGATGAACTGGACGCCGAGCTGCGCACCCATCAGCGAGTGACGAGCATCGATACCCACGCGCGACAGGTCTGGCTGGGCGAGGAATGCCTGGCCTATGACGAGCTGGTGCTGGCACTCGGTGCCGCGCCGCGGCGACCCTTCCCCATCGATGACTCGGTCGGCTCGCGCGTGATGAGCATCAATGATCTCGATGACTACGCCGCCTTCAGCGCCACGCTGACGGCAGCGCGTGAGGCGGGGGAGAGTGGCCGTGTCGTGATCGTCGGTGCCGGTCTGGTGGGGTGTGAATACGCCAATGACCTGAAAGCCGCAGGACATGAGGTCACCCTGGTCGCGGCGGAAGACACTCCGCTGGATGGCTTGCTTCCCCAGGCGCTCGGCCAGCGACTTGGCAAGGCCTTCGATGCCATCGGCGTGCGTCGGCTGCAAGGCGAGATGGTCGAGACCATCACCGCCGGCAAGGCAACGCAGGCACCTGTCAGCGTGGTGCTGCAGAGTGGTCATGCGGTGGAGGGCTCGCTGGTGCTGCTGGCCACGGGGCTCGCGCCACGCATCAAGCTGGCACAGGGCGCGGGATTGAGTGCTGGCGGGGATGGCATCCGCGTCGATCGTCACCTTGCGACCTCCCGGCCGCATGTCTGGGCGCTGGGAGACTGCGCCAGTGTCGAAGGGGTCAATGCCATGTACGTGCAGCCCCTGCAGGCCGCGGCTCGGGTGCTGGCCGCCAATCTGTGCGGCGAGGCGGTCGAGCTCGACTGGAAGGCCTGGCCCGTGCTGGTCAAGACACCGGCGCTGCCCATCGTGGCCTACCCGCCTCGGACGGCCGTGGCGCGCTGGGACATCACGGGCGAGGGAGATGATCTCGATGCACGCGCTCTCGATGCGAACGAACGCTTGATTGGATATGCGTTGACAGGCGCCTCCGTTCGCAGGAAAGTCGAGCTGGCGCGGCAGGCACCGCCGTTGCTAGGCTAGGCGATGCCATGGCCGATGGTCGCAGACCCCTTGAAGCCAGCGTAGTCAGGCACGATAGTTAAGTTTCCGTCACAGAGCGTCAGGCGAGAATCAGGGACGACGTGTTACCGGTGATGTTCACCCCGTGAAAGGGGGACCCGGTATCGCATCGCCCAAGCGCCATGCAATGCCAGCAAGTGCAGCAACATCCGTGCAAGAACAACATCCGTGCAAGAACAACAATGAATCGGCGGCTGAGCCGCCCGTGCAGAATGCCAAACCAGGAGGGCTTTTCATGCGCAAGCCAGAACTCGCTGCGGCCATCGCCGAGCGTGCGGATCTGTCCAAGGACAAGGCTAGTCAGGTGTTGAACGTGATTCTCGACGAGATCACCCACACGGTCGCCAAGGGCAACGATGTTTCATTGATTGGTTTTGGCTCCTTCACGGTGCGTCAGCGTGCAGCGCGTACCGGCAAGAACCCCCAGACAGGCAAACCCCTGACCATCCCGGCCAGCAAGACAGTGGCCTTCAAGCCGGGCAAGTCATTGAAGGATGCGGTGACCAAGTAAGTCTGGTCCATGTCGCCGCGCCCCTGCTGGCGTGGCGGCCCGCCATGCTTGCCCGATGTCAGTATCGATGCCACCGGCTCCGCCACTCGGGCCCGGTGGCATTTTGTCATGGACGGTATCGATGGCTGTTCGCGGCTGACCGCTTGACCGTGCCGCCTCTCAAGGAAGGATTGACGCCATGAAGCTCAAGTTGCTGTTGTGGGTACTGGGCCTGCTGCTCAAGCGTGCCTTCCGGCGCGACCCCGAATTTCGCGCTCAGCTCGAGACGCGTTCGCTGGATTGGGGCGTTGCCACGGAGGATCTGAGCATCGCGCGTCATTATCGGATGTCTCGGGAAGGTGTGACCTCCGGCACCGGTCTGCCGGTGGATACGGAGCTTGAGCTGCGCTTCGCGGATGCTGAGAGTGCGGTGGCCTTCCTGCTCAAGCCGTCTCCCAAGGCCTTCTTGAATGGCATGATGGAGCAGCGCGTGCGTCTGGTCGGGGATTCCGCCCAGCTCAATCGTCTGCAGTCATTGCTCAAGCGGATTCGCTGAACCGACGGCCATGCCGTAGTGACCGAAAAAAACGCCCCGCTGATCTGCTCAGCGGGGCGTTTTTCGTGAGGGCACGCAAGGTGTCACAGCAGATGCTTGAGGCCCGGGATGCCCTCGATGACCTGGTCGACCACACCATCGCCGGCTTGCTCGCGCGCATAGCTCAGCGTCTCATCGGCCACGCCACGTGCCTGATCCATGTTCAGGTCCAGTCCCATCAGCTTCTGGCCCAGCTCCAGTGCTCCCCCTCCGCTGCCTCCGGTGAATGCACTGACCGCCCCCATCAGGCCGCCCATGAGGCCACCGCCCCCGGACTCGGCGGCTTCCTCGCCAGCGCTGCCGATCAACCCTTCGGCGCCCGGAATGGCCCCCAGCAGTGATGCCGCCGGCCCATCCGGGCCCTGTTCACGCACGAACTTGAGAATGAGGCCGACCGCCTGTTCGGCAATCTCCGGTGACAGCCCGAGGGCGCCAGTGACACGTTCGATGAGTGGGTGCATCGGTATTCTCCATGAAATCCGGGGTAGGCATGAGTGGGTAGCATGAGTGGGTAGAGTGGCACGGACGGAGAGTTTGGCGCCTGAAGCGCTTGCCAACGCTTGTGTGAGCCGGAGCTATCGGACACGGCAGAACAGGGTGGTATGCTAGCGGCATAAATCTAAAGTCTAATGCGCTGCTCGCGCCCTGGTCACGGAACACTTCATGACACGCTCCCTGCAACACTCGCTCATCCACTCCCTGCGTCGACTGTGGACGCTGGATGCCTTCAGCTATTCGCTGCGCATGCTCATCGCGCTGGGCGGTGTGATGGCGGTAGGGTTCTGGCTGGACGAGATGGCGCTGGTGATCCCGCTGTTTCTCGGCGTGATTGCCTCGGGACTGGCGGAAACGGATGACCATTGGCGCGGGCGACTGCGCGCGTTGGGCATGACACTGGCCTGCTTCAGCATCGCCGCCGTCTCGGTGGAGCTGCTGTTCGGCATGCCGCTGCCCTTCGTGATCGGCCTGGCGCTGGCCACCTTCACCTTGCCGATGCTGGCGGCGATCGATGCCCGCTACGGGGCCATCGCCCGCGCCTCGCTGATTCTGGCCGTGTACACCATGATCAGTCTCGAGCAGCAGCATGGCGATGGGCAGATCGCGCTGCTGGAACGCAGCCTGCCCGAGTGGCTGCGTGAGCCGGGACTGGGCATCAATCTGGTCCAGCCGTTGCTGCTGGTGATCGGCGCGACCTGGTATGGCCTGCTGTCGGTATTGTGGTGCGCGCTGTTCTCGCGTCAGCCGCTCAAGCACAGCATGGCGACCCTCTACCGTGAACTGGGCCGCTATCTGATTCTCAAGGCTCAGCTGTTCGAGCCACTGCGCAACGTGGATCGCTCGGCGCGTCGTCTGGCGCTGGCGGAGCAGAATGGTCGCGTGGTCGTGGCGCTCAACCAGACCAAGGAGATGGTTTTCCGGCGTCTCGCCGGGCGGCGCGACACCAGCAAGCTGGATCGCTACCTGCGGCTCTACTTCATCGCCCAGGATCTTCATGAGCGGGCCAGTTCGAGCCATTACCCCTATGGCCAGCTCAGTGATGCCTTCTTCCACCACGATATCCTGTTCCGCTGTCAGCGCCTGCTGGAGCAGCAGGGCGGCGCCTGCAAGGGGCTGGGCCGGGCGCTGCTGATGCGTCAGCCCTTCGAGGCCAGTGACAGCCAGCAGGCGCTGGAAGACCTCAACGCCTCGCTCGAGTATCTCAAGCAGCAGCATCGGCCTGAATGGCGTCATCTGATGCAGGCGTTGGAGGCGCTGGCGGGCAACCTGCGGTTGATCGAAGGGCAGATCGAGCGACTCGGCGATCTGGAAGCCAGCAGCAGTGAAAGCGACAACAGCCTGCTGGATCGCTCGCCTCACGGCACGCGGGACATGCTCGAGCGCATTCGCAGCCATCTGACCCCGCGCTCGCCGATCTTCCGTCATTCACTGCGCCTGACCGCGACCCTGGTGGCCGGCTATGGCGTGCTGCTGGCGGTCCACCCGACCCAGGGCTACTGGATTCTGCTGACGGGGCTGTTCGTCTGCCGGCCCAGCTTCGGCGATACCCGGCGCACCCTGGCTCAGCGCATCGTCGGTACCTTGATCGGTCTGCTGGCCGGCTGGGCGCTGATCAGCCTGTTCCCGGCCCCCACCCTCCAGGCCGGCATCGCCGTGGTCGCGGGGGTGCTGTTCTTCGCCACGCGCGGGTCACGCTACACCCTGGCGACGGCGGCCATCACCCTGATGGTGCTGGCCTGCTTCAACCAGGTCGGTGATGGCTTCGATCTCATCTGGCCGCGACTGTTCGATACGCTGGTCGGTGGCCTGCTGGCGGGGCTTTCCGTGGTGTTGATCCTGCCGGACTGGCAGGGCCGCAAGCTCTATCGTCAGGCCGGTGTCAGCCTCAAGACCAGCGGGCGCTATCTGGGGGAGGTGCTGTCCCAGTATCGCCACGGCAAGCGCGATGACCTGGCCTATCGCCTGGCGCGGCGCAATGCCCACAATGCCGACGCCGCCTTCTCGAGCCTGCTGGCGACGGCGCGCAAGGAGCCGGGCCATTTCCGGCGTGACGTGGAGCCGGGCTTCGGCTTCCTGCTCCATGCCCATACCGCGCTGGGGTATCTGTCGGCATTGGCGGCGCATCGTGGCGAACTGGAATCCACCTCGTCCGCCAGCAGCGGCATCGAGACGCTGTTGCGCCATGGCGAGCGCCTGAGCCAGCAGCTGACGGCATTGGGTGAGCAGCTGGAGGCGGGCGGCGAGATCACCCTCACGCTGGAAAGCGATCATGAGATCGCGGCGCTGGAGGCCGAGATCGAGCAGGTCGAGTCCACCACCGGGCGCCTGGCGCTGTCACAGCTGATTCTGGTGCTGCGGCTGTTGCAGCCGCTGGAAAGTGCCGGCACCCAGCTGATCAAGGCCAGCCGCGCCAGCTGAGGGCTGGCGCGGCTGGCAAGTGGCCAGGTGAACGAGTGGCCAGGTGAACGAGTGCGTTGGGGGACAGATGGGCAGGGCGCTCAGACGGCGCCGTATTGGCCAGCCGCCTCCCCCAGCCAGCGGCGGATCAGGGGCTCCGCGGCCTGGGGGGCCTCAGTGAGAATGGCGTCGGCCAGGGTGGTAGTCGGGGCGATCAGGTCACTGTCACGCTCGAGATCGGCGATCTTCATCCCCGCCAGTCCCGTCTGACGCGTGCCCAGCACTTCGCCGGGCCCGCGCAGCTCCAGGTCCTTCTCGGCGATCTTGAAGCCGTCGGTGGTCTCGCGCATCACCGCCAGGCGTTGCCTGGAGTGCTGAGAGAGCGGCGGATGATAGAGCAGCACGCAGAAGCTCTCGGTACTGCCACGCCCGACACGCCCGCGTAGCTGGTGCAGCTGCGACAGGCCGAGACGCTCGGGGTTGTCGATCACCATCAGGCTGGCATTCGGCACATCGACCCCGACCTCGATCACCGTGGTGGCCACCAGCAGGTCATGTTCGCCTTCCTTGAACGCCGCCATCACCTCGGCCTTCTCGGCCGCCTTCATGCGGCCGTGCACCAGACCGATGGACAGCTCCGGCAACGCCTCGGTCAGCTCGTCACGCGTCACCTCGGCGGCCTGACAGGTCATCACCTCGGATTCCTCGATCAGCGTGCATACCCAATAGGCCTGACGACCCTCGGCGCAGGCGGCGCGAATGCGCTCGACCACCTCGGGGCGCCGCGGGTCGGCCACTGCCACGGTCTGCACCGGGGTACGTCCCGGGGGAAGCTCGTCGATCACCGAGAGATCGAGATCCGCGTAGGCGCTCATCGCCAGAGTGCGCGGGATCGGCGTGGCGGTCATGATCAGCTGATGGGGGGTCAGGCCGCCGGCCTCGCCCTTTTCGCGCAAGGCGAGGCGCTGATGCACGCCGAAGCGATGCTGCTCATCGACGATTGCCAGCCCCAGGCGCTGGAAGGTCACGTCGGCCTGGAACAGCGCGTGAGTCCCGACCACCATGCGTGCCCGGCCATCGGCGATGGCCGCCTTGGCATCCAGCCGCGCCTTGCCCTTGAGCTTGCCGGCCAGCCACGCGACCTCGATGCCCAGCGGCTCCAGCCATTCGCGGAAGTTGCGATAGTGCTGCTCGGCGAGAATCTCGGTGGGGGCCATCAAGGCGGCCTGACAGCCGCCACCGATGGCGATCAGGGCCGCCATTGCCGCTACCACCGTCTTGCCCGAGCCCACGTCGCCCTGCACCAGGCGCAGCATCGGCACTTCGCGCGCCAGGTCACGGCGTACCTCATCCAGCACACGGCGTTGGGCGCCGGTCAGCGAGAAGGGCAACTGGGCAAGAAAGCGGGTGCTCAGGCCACCGCTGGCGCTCAACGAGGGGGCGCCATCCTGCTGGATGCGCGCTCGCACCTGCCGCAGGCTCAGCTGATGGGCGAGCAGCTCTTCCTGGGCGAGACGCCGCTGACTGGGATGCACGCCGTCGCTCATCTGATCGACGGGCGCATCCGGCGGCGGCTCATGCAGGAAACGCAGGCACTCGATCACCCCGGGCAGGCGAAAGCGTGCGCGCAGGGCCTCGGGGATCAGGTCCGGCAGCTCATGGGGCGTCTCCTCGAGCTGCTTGAGGGCCTGGCCGATCAAGCCGCGCAGGCGCGCCTGATTGAGTCCTTCGGTGGCCGGATAGATGGGGGTGAGGTGGTCTTCTACCGGGGCCGCGCCCTGACCGAGCAGACGGTATTCCGGATGATAGATCTCGAGACCGGTGGCCCCGGCACGCGCCTCGCCGAAGCAGCGCACGCTGTGGCCACGCTGGAACTGCTGTTGCTGGGCGGGAGAGAAGTGGAAGAAGCGCAGACTGAGGATGCCGCTGCCATCGCGCAGGCGCACCAGCAGGCTGCGCCGGCGACCCTTGACGATGTCGCAGGCTGTCACCTCGCCTTCCACCACCGCCTCCATGCCGCTCTTGAGCGTGCCGATGGGGGTGACGCGAGTCCTGTCCTGATAACGCAGCGGCAGGTGGAAGAGCAGGTCCGCCACGCGCTCCAGTCCCAGCCGCGACAGCTTCTCGCTCAGCGCGGGGCCGACCCCGCTCAGGCTGTCCAGCGGTTGCGCCAGCGCGCCGGTGGCAAAGACACCGGCGCTGGCGGGCCCGGCAGATGAGGCGTCCGTGCCCGCCCTGCTCATGCCGGTTCGTGGCTCTGGGAAGCGGAACCCTGCATGCCGTTCTCGTTGCTCTGGCGGGCGCGGGTCGAGCACTCGGCGATCGCCTGGCTGATCACGTCAATCGCCTTGGGGCGCGGGAAGCTGGCACGCCATGCCAGGGCCACGCTGCGGCTGGGGGCGGGGTCCTTGAAGGGACGTGTCTCGAGCACGCCGCTCTCGTAATGGCCGGTACCGGTGGCCGAGTAGGGCAGCACGGTGATACCGAGGCCTGAGGCGACCATGTGACGAATGGTCTCCAGCGAGCCCCCCTCGGCGATCAGGGTATTCTCGGGATTGTTGATCTGATGGCCGATGGCCGGACACGCCTCGAGAATCTGATCACGGAAGCAGTGGCCCTCGCCCAGCATCAGCAGACGCTCATTGATCAATTGCTCCTTGGCGATGCTGTCCTGTTCGAGCAGCGCGTGACCCGATGGCAACAGCACCTCGAAGGGTTCTTCGTAGAGCGTCTTGGTCAGCACGTCGGTCTCGGTGAAGGGCAGCGCCACGATGATGATGTCCAGCTCACCGTTTCTGAGCTTGCGGCGCAGATCGCCGGTCATGCCTTCCTCGATGTAGAGCGGCATCTTCGGCGCACGCCGCGTCAGTTCCGGCACCAGATGCGGAAACAGGTAAGGTCCAATGGTATAGATGGCGCCGATGCGCAACGGGCTGGAGAGCTGATCCTTGCCGGCATTGGCCAGCTCCTTGATCACGCTGGACTGTTCCAGCACGCGCTGGGCCTGCTGAACGATCTTCTCGCCGAGCGGTGTGACCTGTACGGTGGACTTGGAACGCTCGAACAGTGCGACTCCCAGCTCCTCTTCCAGCTTCTTGACGGCCACCGACAGGGTCGGCTGCGAGACGAAGCAGCGCTCTGCGGCGCGTCCGAAATGACGCTCCTGGGCCAAGGTTACGATGTAGCGGAGTTCTGTTAGAGTCATGATTCCTGCCCGGAACTGGCATCCTGGGATGCGGTGGGTACCGATTCGTTTTACCAAGGAGCACGGCAAAGGTGAAGAAGACGAGTCTCATCCTCGGTTGTGGCGACGTTGGCAGCGCGCTGGCGCGCGAGCTGCTCAAGGCCGATCAGCACGTCATCGGTGTCAGACGCGATGTGTCCAGGCTGGCGGATCTCGGTATCGAGACGCTGGCACTGGACATCACCGCGGAAGGTGCTCTGGCCAGCTTGCCAGATGCCGACACCGTGGTACACGTGCTGAGCGCTGACCACTTCGACGAAGACGCCTATCGGGCCGCCTACGTCGATGGCATTCGTGCGCTGGTCGCGGAGCTGGAATCGCGTGCCAACCCGCCGACACGCGTATTCTTCGTGTCCTCGACCTCCGTCTACGCCCAGAAGGAAGGCGAAGAGGTCGACGAGCAGTCCCCCACCGACGCCACCAGCTTCTCGGGGCAGCTGATGCGGGAAGGCGAGCAGGTCCTGCTCGACTCCTCGCTCAATGGCACCGTGGTGCGCTTCTCCGGTATCTACGGGCCGGGCCGCGACATGCTGATCCGTCAGGCGCGCGATGGGCGCATCGCCGCCAGCAATCCGCCACTCTACTCCAACCGCATTCATCGTGACGACTGCGCGGGGGTGCTGGCGCACCTCATCGCACTGAGTCTCGAGGGCAAGCCGGTCGAGCCGATCTATCTGGCCACCGATTGTGATGGCGCACCGCTGCACGAGGTGATGGCGTGGTTGGCACGTCAGCTCAAGGTCGAATCCACCGAGGTGATCCAGTCGCCGCTGCGGCGTCGCTCCAGCAAGCGCTGCGGCAATGCGCTGCTGCTCGAGAGTGGCTATCGCTTCCGTTACCCGACCTTCCGCGAGGGCTATGCCGAGGTGCTCAAGGAGCATGGCGTGACGGTACCGGAGAGCGAGCTTTCCGGACGCTGAGCGCCGCACGGCGATTGACTTGTCCACAGGAGGTCGCGCGTGACGCATCCTGACCGGCTGTGGACAAGTCGAGACGCCGGGAGGAGCTAGGGCTGCCTGGCCCGATAACTGACAGTGCCCGCCCCGGGTTTCCGGGGCGGGCACTGTCGTTTCAGCAGACCACGTTTCAGCAGGTCAGACGTTTCGGCAGATCAGGCGGCAAGATCCACCGTGATCAGTCGCCGATGACCATCACGCCCTCGGCTTCGAAGGCCACGCCCTTGGGCAGTGCCTTGACGCCGACGGCGGCACGCGCCGGGAAGGGCGCGCTGAAGAACTCTTCCATCACCGCGTTGACGCGAGCGAAGTCATCGAGGTCCGTCAGGTAGAGGTTGAGCTTGACGATGTCGCCCAGGCTGCCGGCGGCCTCTTCACACACGGCGCTCAGGTTGGTGAACACCTGACGCGCCTGCGCCTCGATACCGCCTTCGACGACTTCCATCGTCTGCGGGTCCAGCGGAATCTGGCCGGAGAGATAGACGGTGTTGCCCGCCTTGATGGCCTGGGAGTACGGCCCGATGGCAGCGGGTGCCTTGTCGGTGTTGATGATCGCGCGATTGCTCATGTTGTGCTCCTTGTGACTGTCTTTCCTACTGGTCTTGTGCCAGTTGCCTTGTGACAGTGAATTGCGATTGTGTTTGTGAGTGCGCTGCTCGCCTGTCTCGGCGAGGTGTCGGGCAGAGGCCCGTTGTGTCCATGGACGACCTTGCGGAAGTCCCAAAAACGAAAACCGCGCCGCCCGCCGGTGGCGAACGACGCGGCCTTGAATCCGATCAACTGATGACGCGGGTAATGCGCTCCACGTGCAACAGGTTGCGCATGCGCTTGATGATGCGTGCCAGATGAATGCGATCACGTACCGCCAGGGTCAGATTGACGATGGCCAGGTGTGCGTCGCGCTCCTCGATACCGATGCGTTCGATATTGGCTTCCGCGTCGGTGACGAGTTCGGCCAGCTCGGCGATCAGCCCGCGCTGGGTCTGGGCTTCGATGCGCAGGGCGACGGTGAAGTCGCCTTCGATCTGCTCGGCCCAGGTCAGCGGGAAGACACGCTCCGGATCGCTGGCCAGCTCGGTCAGATTGCTGCATTCCTGACGATGGACCACCAGGCCCTTGCCGGCTGACAGGTGGCCCATGATGGGCTCTCCCGGCAGCGGGTGGCAGCAGCGTGCATAGCTGGTGACCATGCTGTCGCCGCCACTGACCTGCATCGGCCCGATGCCACTGTCCTCCGGCTGGACGTTGCCATCCTTGGCCGAGAACTTGGGCTGCTGTGCCGCGGGACTCATCCTGTCGTTCAGCAGGCTCTGCGCCACGCTGTAGGCGGCGCGGGTACCGAGACCGATGGACTCGAGCAGATCATCACGCCCGCCTTCCAGCTCAAGCTCCGCCGCCAGGGTATCCAGGCGCTGGGGCGGCAGCTGTTCGAGGGTGATGTCCAGGCCGGCGAGTGCCTTGATCAGCAGGCGCTGGCCCAATGCCACGGACTCGCTGCGCTGCTGATGCTTGAGGTAGTGGCGAATGGCGGAACGCGCCTTGGCGGTGGTGACGAAGTTGAGCCACGCCAGGTTGGGCTTGGCACCCGGTGCGGTGATGACCTCGACGGTCTGACCGCTCTCCAGTGGCGAGGATAGCGGCGCCAGATGACGATCGATGCGACAGGCGATGCAGCTGTTGCCGACATCGGTGTGCACCGCATAGGCGAAATCGACCGCCGTCGCACCGCGCGGCAGCTCCATGATGTCGCCCTTGGGGGTGAACACGTAGGTATCATCGGGGAACAGGTCGTTCTTGACGTGCTCGATGAATTCCAGCGAGTTGCCGGCATGGCGTTGCATCTCGAGCAGGCCGCGTACCCACTCGCGGGCACGCGCGTGGCTGCCCGCGCCGATGGGACGGTCGGTCTGCCCGGCCTTGTACAGCCAGTGGGCCGCGATGCCGTTGTTGGCCATCGCTTCCATCTCGCGGGTGCGGATCTGCACCTCGATGGGCATGCCGTTCATGCCGAACAGCGTGGTGTGCAGACTCTGGTAGCCATTGGCCTTGGGGATCGCGATGTAATCCTTGAAGCGACCCGGTACCGGCTTGTAGAGATTGTGCACCACGCCGAGGATGCGATAGCAGCTGTCCACGTCATCAGTGATGATGCGGAAGCCGAACACGTCCATCAGTTCATTGAAGGGCTTCTGCTGGTCACGCATCTTGCGGTAGATGGACAGCAGATGCTTCTGACGGCCGATCACCGAGCCGGGCAGCTGATCGCGCTCCAGCGCGTTCTGCAGGCTGGCCTGGATCTCGCGCATCAGGGTACGACGATTGCCTCGCGCGGCGGTGACGGCACGCTTGATGCGTTCGGAGCGCATCGGGTGCAGCGCCTGGAAGGACAGATCTTCCAGTTCGACACGGATGGTGTTGATACCGAGGCGGTTGGCGACGCGGGCGTAGATCTCGAGCGTCTCACGGGCGATGCGCCGCTTCTTCTCGGGGCGCAGGGCACCGAGGGTACGCATGTTGTGGAGACGGTCGGCCAGTTTGACGATGATGACGCGGATGTCCTGGGACATCGCCAGCACCATCTTCTGGAAGTTCTCGGCCTGAGCGACGGCCTTGTCCTCGAAGGTGATCTGGGTCAGCTTCGAGACGCCATCGACCAGCAAGGCCACCGGCTCGCCGAACTGGCCGGCCAGTGCCTCGAAGGTCACGCTGGTGTCTTCGATGACATCGTGCAGCATGGCCGCCATCAGGCTCTGATGGTCCATGTGCATGTTGGCGAGAATGTTCGCCACCGCCAGCGGGTGGGTCACATAGGGTTCACCGGAACGCCTGCGCTGGCCATCGTGGGCCTGCTCGGCGTAATAGAAGGCGCGCCTAACCTGACGGATCTCTTCCTCGGGAAGATAACCGCCCAGGCGGTCTGCCAGGTCATCGATCGTGAACATTCAGCGGCCTTGGCTCAAGGTGGTTCCGGGCCCGCACCCCGCGTGATGGCCATGATGGCGCGACGTTGGAGGTGCGGATCAGCACACGTACAGGAGAGGGAGAGCCGGGGCTCAGTCCTCGATCTGCGGCAGCACCGGCTTGCGCTGGATCGGAGCTTCGACCGGCTCATTCAGGATGTCGCGGTTGACCAGACCCGCCGCCACTTCGCGCAGGGCCAGCACGGTCGGCTTGTCGTTTTCCCACGGCAGTTGGGCGTTGCGGCTGCCACGTGACAGCTGACGGGCACGACGAGTGGAGATCATCACCAGCTGGAAGCGGTTGTCGACGTTCTCGAGGCAATCTTCTACGGTTACGCGGGCCATGGCAGTGCACCTTCAATAGCGGGATATTCGGGGGTTCGCTGTCGGCGTGTAATCAGCGCAGAGTGCCGCGACCGCTAGGGGCCGCATACCCTGATCATCTGACAGTATCTCGCACACGACGCAAGCACAATGCCGCTGCGCCAGCCCGCCAGGGGCGAGACAGCGCAGCGGCCAATGATTCTGAAAGGGAATCGAGTCTACTCGACGCCCTTGTGGCGTGACAAGTAGGGCGCTATCCGGTGACGCGACATGGCGCGCTCTCGGCGGCGTAAGCGACCAGAGCGCGCATGATCAGCACCGTAGGCCGCAACAAGTCCTTGTCATGCCTGGAGTTCGTGCACGGGCGTCATCCGGCGAGCAGGGAGTCCAGCAATGCGGCATGGCGCGCCTGGACGCGCGGGCGCCGTGCGCGCTCGGCGGTGATCAGACTGCACAGCTCGTCCAATGCCTGAGTAAAATCATCGTTGATGACGATCAGGTCGTATTCGTCGTAGTGGGACATCTCGCTGACGGCGTCACGCATGCGCCGGGCGATGACGTCTTCCCCATCGGTACCGCGGCCGGACAGACGCTCGAGAAGCGCTTCACGCGACGGCGGCAGGATGAAGATGGAGACGGCTTCCGGCACCTGGGCGCGTACCTGCTGGGCGCCTTGCCAGTCGATCTCGAGGATGACGTCCTCGCCCTTGCTCAAGCGAGCTTCGACCGCCGGACGCGAGGTGCCATAGAAGTTGTCGAAGACCTGGGCGTGCTCGAAGAAGTCGCCCTGCTCGATCATCGTCTTGAAGTGATCGACATCCACGAAGTGGTAGTTGACGGCATCCTGCTCGCCCGGGCGCTGGCCGCGGGTGGTGTGCGAGACGGATACGCCGATGCCGTCCATGCGCTCCAGCAATGCCTTGACCAGTGTGGTCTTGCCGGCGCCGGAGGGCGCGGAAATGATGTAGAGAGTGCCACGGGCGTTGCTGGCGGCAGTGGAGGGTGCTGATGATGTCGAAGACATGGAAGGGATCCGCTTGCTGTCGCTGAATCGGCGCATTATCGCACACTCACCCCTGCTTGGGCTGCAGGCAGACATGACGGTGTCATGTACCGATGTTGCACTTCCGGCACCACAGTTGTCGTGATGAATCGGTTGGGCCGGCGTGGCGTTATCTGCAACAATGGTCGTATATTTCATTGATCGCTCAAGCATCGGCCAGCCCGCGAGTCGGCTCGGCCCCATGAGGGATCGCACGGTTTGCTGACGCCTCGCCCAAGGCAACTTGAGGGGGGGGTGCCACATACCGTATGCCAGACGATAGAGCAGCGCCATGACGTGCAGCAGGCGTCCAAGAGAGACGCCACGCACGAGCGCATCACCTGTTACCTGTCCCGCGCGCCATTCATTCCCGCCTTCCTGGCAGATGATGAATGGCGCGCGGTCTTTTGCCTTGCGTAGCGCCAGCCATGCGCAGGCAATGCTATCCGTGGCCTGCACCTGTCAGCGGTGCTGCGGATGAGCACGGACACGGGTGATATCCCCTTTCAAGTTTCAGGAGACCCTGACATGTCTGCCTCCCCCGTTGCGCGCCATCCGCGCATCGCCGAACTGGCGCTGGCACTCGGTGCCTTTGCCATCGGCACTACCGAATTCGTGATCATGGGGCTGATGCCCAACATCGCCGCGGACTTTCAGGTGTCATCCCAGCAGGTCGGCTATGCCATCAGCGCCTATGCGATGGGGGTGGTGGTCGGAGCTCCGCTGATCTCGGCGCTTGGCGCACGCCTGCCGCGGCGTGGCCTGTTGATCGGCCTGATGCTGCTGTTCGCGCTCAGCAACGTGGCCAGCCTGATGGCCCCCTCACTGACCAGCTTCGCCGCGCTGCGCTTCATCGCGGGGCTGCCGCATGGCGTCTATCTGGGGGTGGCCGCACTGGTGGCGGCGGATGCTGCTCCCGCCGGCGAGCGTGGCCGTGCCGTCGGGCGCGTGATGATGGGGCTGACGGTGGCGATTCTCATCGGGGCGCCAGCGGCGACCTGGTTCGGCAGTCTGTTCGGTTGGCATTCCGCGTTCCTCCTCGTCGGCCTGCTGGCGCTGGCGACGGCCGTGCTGGTGCGTGGTTTCGTGCCCTATCAGGCAGGCAATCAGAACGCGACGCCGCTGACCGAGCTGGCCGCGCTGATCAAGCCGCGGGTGCTCTATACCCTCGGCATCGCCTGCATCGGTTTCGGCGGCATGTTCAGTGTCTACAGCTATGCGGTGGAGACGCTCAACGTCCAGGCCGGACTGTCCCAGAATCTGGTGCCGATGGTGCTGGCCGTCTTCGGGGTAGGCACCATCATCGGCAACCTGATCGGCAGCCGTGCTGCGGACATCGACCTGATGCGCACCATTCCTGCCGTGCTGATCTGGAGCGCGCTGGTACAGGGTGGCTTCTACTTCGCCGCCGACGGTGTCTGGAGCGGTATCCTGTTCGTCGGGCTGGTCGGCACGGGCATCGGCCTGGCACCGGCGCTGCAGATGCGCCTGATGGATGTGGCGGAAGACGCCCAGACCATGGCGGCGACCCTCAATCATGCGGCCTTCAACATCGCCAATGCGCTGGGCGCCTGGTGTGGTGGCCTGGCCTTCGCGTATGGCCCGTCCCACTCCTCCATCGGCCTGGTCGGGGTGGCCATGGCCATCGCCGGCTTGATCGTCTTCCTGCTCGGGCAGCGCCATGAGCGCCGCGAGCTGCAGACGGCTTCCGCCTGATGTGGGCATGAAGCGAGGCCGTGAAAGCCCCGTGAGCACAAGACGTCGCAACGCAGAACGCCGCCCTTCGGGGCGGCGTTCTGCGTTTCTGGGGCTCATCAGTGGCAAGGGACTGTCAGCATCTCTGGCGAGCGCGCGTCGGTGACATGCCGAAGTAATCCCGGAAGCAGTGACTGAAATGTGTGGTGCTGACGAAGCCGCAGGCCACGGTGACATCGGTGATGCTGGCATTGCCCTGGGTCAGCAGCTGGCGGGCGCGTGTCAGGCGCATCTCCAGATAATGGCGAGATGGCGTGGTATCCAGATGTCGCGTGAAAAGCCGCTCTATCTGGCGCCGCGACAGGGAGACGCAGTGCGAGATGTCGGTCATGCTCAGCGGCTCCTCGAGGTTGCTGCTCATCAACTCCAGGATGGAGCGCAGTGCCTCGGGAAGGTGACTGTCCGGTGCGGGCAGCGTCTGCTCGACATGCCACGGACTGGGCGTGGCCGGGCGCTCGCAGGCCAGAATCTCCTCGACGCTGCGCGCCAGATCCTCTCCGTGACGCTGACGCATGCCTTCCAGCATCATGTCCAGCGCACTGGCGGCGCTGGCGCTGCTGAGACGCGCTTCCTCGACGACCAGCGGGGCTCGGGACAGCTCGAGCGCGGGGAAGGTCTCGCTGAACAGCGCCGCGTTCTCGGGGTGAATGGTGCAACGATGGCCCTCCATCACCCCGGCCGAGGCCAGGAAGTAGCTGCCGTTCCACAGACTGCCCAGGCGACAGCCCTGCTGGGCGGCACGGCGCAGCAGGTCGTTGAGCTTCGGGATCTCTTCCAGCATCACGCGATAGCCTCCGCACACGATCAGCAGATCGCACTGGGCGGGGTCCAGCTCGGCAAGCGTCAGGCCGGGCATGATGTCGATGCCCAGATCGCTGCGTACGCTGCCATCGTTCAGGCCACAGGTGTGCAGGCGATAGAAGGGATCGTCACGGAGCAGATTGGCAGTCACCAGCGCATCCAGCCCGGAGGTGAAGGCGGGGAGGGAGAAGTGCTCCAGCAGCACGAAGGCCACATCGAGCGGTGCGCTCCGGGAGCAGGTCACGTCCTGAAGCAGGCGCTGGTTGCGCAGTTTCATCGAGGGGGTGAAATCACGGCGGCGAGGCGATGTCATGGTATCGAGGGAGCACTATCGCGGATGAAGGAGGGGGCGGGGCAGGCAATGCCTCACGTGTCAGCTTCATCCTCTCAGGAGTTGGCAGGCACGGCGAGTGGCAATCCGGTGTCCTTGTGTTGGGCAGAATGTAATGCCGCTGTGGGCTTGGTGATACTTCGCGTAACACAGCAGTAAAATCATGGACTTGTCACAGCGATGCCAAGGGTGTGGCTGATAGACTGCCCGGCTAATCAGACCATGCCCAGAGGCAGATAAATGACGGATACCACCCGGACCCTTTCGTCCGGCGCCGCAACTTCAGCAGCCCCTACCCCTTCCCGCGCTTCCTCCCGGGGCCTCGACTGGCCCGTCTTCCTCCTCAGCGGTGGCGTGATGGCGGTGTTCGTGATCGCCGCACTGGTCAATCTCGAGGGCGTCTCGTCGCTCATCCAGCATGCCTTCGATCTCTCGACCGCCTACTTCGGTGCCTATTGGCAGGCGCTGATGATCGCCACCTTCCTTGTCGCCATCGGCATGACGTTCGGTCGCACGGGACGGGTGGTGCTGGGTGGCCTGGACACGCCGGACATTTCCACGCCGCGCTGGATGGCGACCATCCTGTGCACATTGCTGGCGGGGGGTGGCGTCTTCTGGGCAGCGGCGGAGCCGATCGCCCACTTCACCTCGCCGCCGCCGGTGTTCGGCCCGGACGCCGCCGTGGGCAATCTCGATGCTGCCTACAACGCGCTGGCGCAGAGCTTCATGCACTGGGGATTTCTCGGCTGGGCGGTTCTGGGCAGCCTGACCGGCGTGGTCTTCATGCACCTCCACTATGAGAAGGGCCTGCCGCTCAAGCCGCGCACGCTGCTCTATCCGCTGTTCGGCGACCGGGTGATGCGTGGACCTGCGGGAGCGCTGGTGGACGCCTGCTGCGTGCTGGCGGTCATCGCGGGCACCGTGGGGCCAGTGGGCTTTCTCGGCATCCAGCTCAGCTTCGGGCTCAACGCGCTGTTCGGCATTCCCGACACCTACACGACGCAACTGGTGCTGTTGGCCATGTTGACCGCCGTCTACACCCTGTCAGCGGTGAGTGGTGTCATGCGCGGCATTCAATTCCTGAGCAGCGCCAATGTGCTGATCGGCGGCGCGATGTTGCTGTTCATCCTGATCATGGGACCGACGGAATTCCTCCTCAAGGCCTTCCCGCTGGGCATGGTGGACTACCTGAAACACATCGCGCCGATGGCGGTCTTTCGCGCGGACACTGGGTGGCTGAACAGCTGGACGCTGTTCTTCTGGGGCTGGTTCATCGGTTTCGGACCCCTGATGGCGATGCTGGTCGCGCGTATCTCGCGAGGCCGCACGCTGCGCCAGATGGTGTGGTTGATCACTCTCCTGTCGCCGCTGGCGACCTGCGTGTGGTTCACCATTCTCGGTGGCAGCGGCCTGGCCTTCGAGCTGGCCGATCCCGGCAGCGTGTCCGGCCCGTTCACCGGCTTCAACCTGTCGGCGGCCTTGATCGCCATCACCCAGCAGCTGCCGTTCGGTTTCATCATGTCCGTGATGTTCCTGATTCTGTCGGCATTGTTCGTGGCCACCACTGGCGACTCGATGACGTATGCCATCTCGATGGTGATGAGTGGGCACGACGACCCGCCACGCAGCGTGCGCGTGTTCTGGAGTCTGATCATGGGCGTGGTGGCAGCCTTGCTGATCTCGATGGGCGGTGGCGGCATCAATGCGCTGCAATCCTTCATCGTCGTCACCGCCGTACCGGTCTCGCTGATCCTGTTGCCGAGCCTGTGGAATGCGCCCGGCATCGCGCGCAGGATGGCCCGCGAGCAAGGACTCTGATTCATCCTCATGACCTTGGCCGTCATGACCTTGGCTGACATGGTTCGCCCGACATGATTCGCCCGGCAGGATGAGCAGGGCCATGTCATCCGATGACGAGAAAGAAGACGCCGCCCTCCAGGGCGGCGTCTTCATGAGGAGAGGGAGTGAGGGCACAAGCGGCGCGAAGGGGCACGACTCGAAGGATGCGTCTTGTTACGGCGCGCCAAGAATGTAAAACGGCTGTAGGCTTGATGATACGTCGCGTTACATAGGTGTAAAAACAACCGCTTATCGCCTATTTCCTTCTGTCTCGACTGATACACTGCACCGTCACTCAGATCATGCCCAGAGGCTGACTAATGACGGATTCTTCCCGGACTGTTTCGTCCGGCTCCGCCACACCGGTAACTCCCCCCGCTGATTCCGCACACTCCCCGCAAGGTATCGACTGGCCTGTCTTCATCATCAGTGGTGGCGTGCTGGCGCTGTTCGCCATCGCCGCACTGGTCGATCTCGACGGTGTCTCCGCGCTCATCCAGAGTGCCTTCGGTGTCTCGACCCACTACTTCGGTGCCTACTGGCAAGCGCTGATGCTGGCGACCTTCGTCATCGCCATCGTGCTGACCATCGGCCGCACCGGACGGGTGCGCATGGGCGGACTCGCCGCGCCGGATATCTCGACGCTGCGCTGGATGGCCATCATCCTGTGCACGCTGCTGGCGGGCGGTGGTGTCTTCTGGGCAGCGGCCGAGCCGATCGCTCACTTCACCTCGCCGCCGCCGGTGTTCGGCGCCGATGCCCCGACGGGCAACGCCGATGCCGCCTACAACGCGCTGGCGCAGAGCTTCATGCACTGGGGCTTCCTGGCCTGGGCGATGCTCGGCAGCCTGACCGGCATCATCTTCATGTACCTGCACTACGAGAAGGGCCTACCGCTCAAGCCGCGCACGCTGCTCTACCCGCTGTTCGGCGACCGCGTCATGCGTGGCCCCGTCGGCGCACTGGTGGATGCCTGCTGCGTGCTGGCGGTGGTCGCCGGTACCGTCGGCCCCATCGGCTTCCTCGGCCTGCAGGTCAGCTATGGCCTCAATGCGCTGTTCGGCATCCCCGATACCTACGCGACCCAGCTCACCCTGCTGCTCGTGCTGACCGTCATCTACACCCTGTCAGCGGTGAGCGGCGTAACCCGTGGCATCCAGTTCCTGAGCAGCACCAACGTCCTGCTCGGCGGCGCGCTGTTGCTGTTCATCCTGATCATGGGCCCGACCGGCTTCCTGCTGGATGCCTTCCCGCAAGGGCTGGTGCGCTACGTCGGCGACTTCGTCTCCATGTCCACCTTCCGTGCTGACGATGGCTGGCTGAATGGCTGGACGCTGTTCTTCTGGGGCTGGTTCATCGGCTATGGTCCGCTGATGGCGATGTTCGTCGCGCGCATCTCGCGTGGCCGTACCCTGCGTCAGATGGTGCTGTTGATCGCGGTCATCTCGCCACTGGTCACCTGCCTGTGGTTCACCATCATCGGTGGCAGCGGACTGGCGTTCGAGCTGAGCAATCCGGGCAGCGTCTCCGGCCCGTTCACCGGCTTCAACCTGCCGGCAGCACTGATCGCCATCACCCAGCAGCTGCCGTTCGGCTTCACCATCTCGGTGTTGTTCCTGGTGCTGACCACGCTGTTCGTCGCCACCACCGGTGACTCGATGACCTATGCCGTCTCGATGGTGATGAGCGGCCATGACAACCCGCCGCGCGGCGTGCGCGTGTTCTGGAGCCTGATGATGGGTGTGGTCGCGGCGCTGCTGATCTCGATGGGCGATGGCGGCATCAATGCGCTGCAATCCTTCATCGTCGTCACCGCCGTGCCGGTGTCACTGATTCTGCTGCCCAGCCTGTGGAACGCTCCGCTGATTGCCCGCCGCATGGCGCGTGAGCAGGGCGTCTGATCGGCTCGCACGCTCGAGAGCAATGAGCGTGTCGCACCATCAAAAACGCCGCCCCGAGGGGCGGCGTTTTCGTGTCTGGCGATCAGTCGCCAGTCATCACACGCTGACGTTCAGCGTCACATCGATGTTGCCACGCGTCGCGTTGGAGTAAGGGCACACCTGATGAGCCTTCTCGACCAGCGCATCCGCCTCGGACTTGTCCATGCCCGGCAGGCTGATATCCAGCTCGACTTCGATACCGAAACCAGCCGGAATCTGGCCGATGCCAACCTTGCCGGTGATCTCCAGGTCTTCCGGCAGCGTCACGCCGTCAGTGCTGGCCACGTGCTTCATGGCACCGATGAAGCAGGCAGAGTAACCCGCCGCGAACAGCTGCTCCGGGTTGGTGCCTTCACCGCCACCACCGCCCAGCTCCTTCGGTGTGCTCAGGGTGACATCCAGCGCACCATCGGAAGAACGCGACTTGCCCTCACGACCCCCAGTGGTAGTGGCTTCTGCACGGTACAGCACTTGTTCGATAGACATGCCTGACTCCTTGAGCGGAAATGCCCTCAGCTGAGGGATGCAGACAAGATGGCGCCTGTCGGGCAGAGTTTCAATTGCTAGGACACGGGAGCCAGCCATTCACAGTAGGTGTGCGCGATAGCTTTGCGGATTGAGCGTCAATTGCGGGTAAAGATCCCCCCTCAAGCAGTACATGTTGGGTTGGGTTAAGAAGCTAAAGATGCGGAAAAGATGGTAGTGCTCAGGATTGGCTTGCGAGCATTTGAGTTCATTTGGCGTGATGAAAAAAGCGCACTCTTTGGCGAATGCCGTCGTCTTCACCTCGATCCAGCGCTCTCGTCCATCCGCATCAAAGGATAGGACGTCATAGCCCAAGCCATCGCCCTGGGTTTCCGCCACATGCTCGACCTTCTCGGCTAGCGATGTCAGGCCTTCTTTTCTAAGGCGCATCTTTTCAAAGGCCACCACAAAGCGCTCGCCAGCACTCCCTAGTGCATGGTTGCGGGCTTCTCGTGCCAAGTAGTCGCGCTTAACCGGCGTGGGCGTCGTGTAACGCTGTTTGGCTTCCTGCACGCTGGTCTGAGGTGTTTTAGATTCCGGCGGTGTGACAATGATGGAAATATCTCTTGGGGCCGGCGCATCAATGACTGGCCGGTCTGCTGCATTGCGTGCTGCCTGATCGAATAGCTCAGTACGAAGTAGGTGGCGCTCAACAACATCGACCAGCATGCCCTGATAGTTACTCATCGGCTTGTAGCCATTGATATAGGGGCAGTCAGCATCTCGTAGCACGGCACTGATGTTTTGATGCTTAAATTCGATAGAAGCCTTTGAGCGATTATTTAATTTCTCGGCTAGCTCACGATTGTGGTCTGTTTTCACGTAATGCTGGCCACACAGTTCTGCAACCAGCATCTTCTTGTACGTTTCGACAATCGCTGTGACTTCTTCACCACTCCATGGTTCGGGTCTGCTCATCCGGCTAACTCCTTTGGCGGGATATCACTCGATATTCTGAATCTGCTCACGCATCTGTTCGATCAGCACCTTGAGCTCGACGGCGCAGCGGGTGGTGTCGGCGACGACGGATTTGGAAGAGAGGGTGTTGGCTTCGCGGTTGAGTTCCTGCATCAGGAAGTCGAGGCGGCGGCCGATGGGGCCCTTCTGGGTGAGCTGACGACGGACTTCGCTGACGTGGGTGTCGAGGCGGTCGAGTTCTTCATCGACATCGGCCTTCTGGGCCATCAGGGTCAGTTCGGCTTCCAGGCGTTGCGGGTCGAGGGTGGCGCGGACTTCCTCGAGGCGGGCGAGCAGGGTTTCACGCTGTCGGGCGAGGATGTCCGGCATCAGGCGGCGGACTTCGGCGACGTGGCTGTCGACGCTGTCGAGGCGAGCGGTGATGAGTTCGGCGAGGCGTTCGCCTTCGCGGGCGCGGCCTTCGATGTGCTCGTCCAGCGCGCGCTTGAACAGACTCAAGGCATCGGCCTTGATGCGCTCCTGATCGGCACCTTCGCGTACCAGTACGCCGGGATAGTCGAGCAGGGCGAGGCGTGAGGGCTGAGGGGCGTCCGGGCAGTGCTGGCCGACTTCGGCGAGCACGCGACTGAGTTCGCCAAGGCGTCTGGCATCGACGGCGAGGCTGTCGGCACCGGCTTCGGCGTCAAAGCGCAGCGAGAGTTCGACCTTGCCGCGATTGAGGCGCTTGCGCAGGCCTTCGCGGAAGGCGCTTTCGAGTTCGCGCAGGCTGTCGGGCAGGCGGAAGTGCGGTTCCAGATAACGCTGATTCACCGAGCGCAGTTCCAGTGTCAGGGTGCCGTAGTCGGCTTCATGGGTCTGGCGGCTGAAGGCGGTCATGCTGTGGACCATGACGTGCTCCTGTCGGTTGGCAGTCGGGAAGAAGGGGCGGAGCATGAAGCGTCCGTGATGATTGTCTTGAAGTGTACGCTCGCCGCTCTTGAGCGCCCAGTGCTCTCGGGCGGGCGGCCCGGTGTGCGGTGAAGGTCGTCGCCCGTGGGCGTGGCGTGTAGACTCTGGCCTCCCGAAGACTGCAACAAAGGAATCCCCATGAGCGAAGCCAACGTGATCCGCCCCAGTGGCCGCACCCCGGAGCAGCCGCGCGAGATCCGCCTGACCCGTGAGTTCACTCGTCACGCCGAGGGCTCGGTGCTGGTGGAGTTCGGGGATACCCGCGTACTGTGCACCGCCTCTGTCGTGGCGGGCGTGCCGCGCTGGCTGCGCGGTTCCGGCAAGGGCTGGCTGACCGCCGAATATGGCATGCTGCCGCGGGCGACCCACACCCGCAGTGATCGTGAGGCGGCGCGTGGCAAGCAGGGTGGCCGTACGGTGGAGATCCAGCGTCTGATCGGCCGTGCGCTGCGCGCTGCGGTGGACCTCAAGAAGCTGGGCGAATACACCATCACCATCGACTGCGATGTGCTGCAGGCCGATGGCGGCACGCGTACCGCGGCGATCACCGGTGGCTGTGTGGCGCTGGTCGATGCGCTGCAGGGCCTGCAGCGTGAGCGCAAGATCAAGACGGACCCGCTGGTGAGTCTGGTCAGCGCCGTGTCCGTCGGTATCTACAAGGGCGTGCCGGTCACGGATCTCGACTATCCGGAAGACAGCAAGGCCGATACCGACATGAACGTGGTGATGGCGGAAGGCAAGGGGCTGATCGAGGTGCAGGGCACGGCCGAAGGCGCAGCCTTTGATCGCGCCGAGCTCAACGCGCTGCTGGATCTCGCCGAGCGGACCGGAGCGGAGCTGTTCGCCGCGCAGCGTGCGGCGCTGGGCATGCCCGCCGAGGCCTGAGTCCTTTTTCGGGACCCGACGGAAAACGCCCCCATCGCTTGCGCGGTGGGGGCGTTTTCGTCAGTGCCGGATGGCACATCATGCGACTGGCAGGGTGGCCCGAGGCCGAGCGCTCAAGGCGAGACGCGACGGATCACAGTTCGAGGTCGTACTCGACGATCACCGGTGCGAATTCGCTGAAGGTCGCGTCGGTATCGATCCATGCGTCCTTGATGTGACGACGCAGGTTCGGGTCGATGACCTGATAGTCCAGGCGCCAGCCTTCCTGACGGGCGCGCGGCTGGTCACTGTCCAGCGCCGGCCACCAGGAGTACTGGTGAGCCTCGCGATTGACCTCACGGAAGGCATCGATGAAGCCGATCGGGCCGAAGACCTGATCCATCCAGGCGCGCTCTTCCGGCTTGAAGCCGGGCGTCATCTGGTTGTCGGACCAGTTGGCGAGATCGACGGTCTTGTGGGCCACATGCCAGGTGCCGCAGATCATGTAATCACGACGCTTGCGGCGCAGCTTGCTGAGGTATTCCTGATACTGCTCCATGAAGGCGCCCTTGGCGTCCGGATCACTGCCGTCAGGCATCAGGAAGGAGCAGATGCTGAAGCGGTCGTAATCGGCCTGCAGGTAGCGGCCTTCGTTGTCGCACTGCTCGAAGCCCAGTCCATACATGATGGCCTTGGGAATCTGGCGGCAGTAGAGGCCTACGCCCGAGAAGCCGTCTTTCTCGGCGTCAAGGAAGTAGCCTTCATACCCTTCCGGGTAGAGGATGCTGTCGTCGAGCTCGAAGCTCTTGGCCTTGAGGTTCTGGATGCAGACGACGTCAGCGTCCTGACTGGCAAGCCAGTCGAGGAAGCCGCGGCTGACCGCTTCTCGAATACCATTGACGTTAACTGTAGCGATTTTCATACGTGGTCCCTGGTTCGTCGCGCCTGTATGATACCCGAGCTTTAGACGATTTGGTAAATGGCTAACGAATTCAAAGGTGATATCGGATGCAGGACTACCAGCGGGAGTTCATTGAGTTTGCCATCGAGCAGGACGTGCTGCGGTTTGGCGAGTTTACGCTCAAGTCCGGGCGGGTGAGCCCCTACTTCTTCAATGCTGGCCTGTTCCGCTCCGGTCAGGCGTTGGCGCGCCTGGGCCGTTTCTACGCCCGCGCCATCGTCGACTCGGGCCTGGAGGCCGACGTGCTGTTCGGCCCTGCCTACAAGGGCATCCCGCTGGGTGCCGTGACGGCCGTCGCGCTGGCCGACCACCATCAGCGCGACATGCCGTTTACCTTCAATCGCAAGGAAGCCAAGACGCATGGTGAAGGCGGCTCGCTGGTCGGCGCGCCCCTGGAAGGCCGCGTGATGATCATCGATGACGTCATCACCGCCGGTACCGCCATCGGCGAAGTGATGGAGATCATCCACGCCGAGCGTGCCATGGCGGCGGGGGTCGTGATCGCTCTGGACCGTCAGGAGCGTGCTCCGGATGGACAGGGTGGCTTGAAAGCGAACAGTGCCATCCAGGAAGTGGAAGCACGTTTCTCCATGCCCGTGGTCAGTATCGTGACGCTCGACCAGGTGCTGGAGTATCTTGAGCAATACGCACAGCAGGAACTGTCTGGGTACGCGGCAGCTATCCGCGACTATCGTGCGCAGTACGGTCTCCAGAGCGCCTGAGAGCGCTCATGACCCGCGCACATCACATTTCCCAGTCACGTAGAGAGACATGCACATGACAGCTTACCGTAACATTCTCGGCCTTTCGGCAGCTATCCTTGCCGCTAGCCTGTCCGCCCCGGCACTCGCCGGCAACGCCGATCTCAACCTCAACAGTGAAGCCGTCCAGGGCGAGCTGAACGGCGAGATCAGCAACGGCGTCCAGCTCGGCGGCGGTATCCTGTCCAGCGATGACCACGATGATGTCACCGCCGGTCACGTCCAGCTGCTGGGCACCGAGCGCACCAGCGAATACGACGTGGGCCTCGGCGCACGCTGGAGCCAGTACGACACCGACCACGGTGACGGCGGCGGTCTGGGCCTGGGCGGCTATGGCTACTACTACCTGCCGGGCGCGCCGCGCGTCTCGCTGGGTGGCTATGGCTACGTCACCCCGAACGTCGTGACCAGCGACGAGCTGGAGCACAGCTACGAGTACGGCCTGCGCGCCCGCTACCAGGTCATCGACAACGTCGAAGGCTATGTCGGCTACCGCAAGGTGAAGGCGGACTTCGACAACCGTGACGAGCGCACGCTGGATTCCGGCCCGCTGGTCGGCATGCGTCTGCAGTTCTGATTCCCGCCCTGCGCGACGGATGCGCATTGCGGTAAGATGGCGGGCCCTTCGGGGCCCGCTTTGCGTTGTCCTGGCGGGCGGTGCTGCCATGAGGGGAATGCTGGCCTGCCAACGCCCTATTTCGTCATCTGCCGCGAGTTCGCTCATGCTCGATATCGTGCTCTATCAGCCCGAGATTCCGCCCAATACCGGCAACATCATCCGCCTGTGCGCCAATACCGGCTTTCGCCTGCATCTGATCGAGCCGCTCGGGTTCGAGCTGGAGGACAAGCGCCTGCGGCGTGCCGGACTCGATTATCATGAGTGGGCACGTGTCCAGCGCCATGCCTGCCTCGATGACTTCGTCGCAACCGTGAAGCCTGCGCGGATCTTCGCGCTCTCGACGCGGGGCCGCACCGCGCCGCATGAGGCCAGCTTCCAGGCCGGGGATGCGCTGGTCTTCGGCCCCGAGACGCGCGGCCTGCCACAGGCGATGCTCGACAGTCTCCCCCGCGAGCAGGTATTGCGCCTGCCGATGCTGGCCGACAGCCGCAGCATGAATCTGTCGAATGCCGTCGCCGTCGTCGTCTACGAGAGCTGGCGTCAGCTCGACTTTGCCGGGGCCGTGCAGCTCGATTGAGTGCGCTGCCCGGTCGTGCCCGGCACCACCAGAGATGTTTCTTCGATTGATTTCCTCGCCCAGCAGGACACCGTGATGACCGAGATCCGTGATCGCCTCGCCAAGCTCAATCCCCGCCAGCAGGAAGCCGTGCGCGCCATCGATGGCCCCTGTCTGGTACTGGCAGGGGCCGGTTCCGGCAAGACCAGCGTGATCACGACCAAGATCGCCTATCTGGTGCAGGAATGCGGCATGAAGGCACGCAACATCGCCGCCGTGACCTTCACCAACAAGGCGGCGCGCGAGATGAAGGAGCGAGTCGGCAAGATGCTCAAGGGCCGCGAGGGCCACGGGCTGATCGTCTCGACCTTCCACACCCTCGGCCTGACCATCATCCGCGGCGAGCTGAAGACACTGGGCTACAAGCCGGGCTTCTCGCTGTTCGACACCGATGACGCCAAGGTGTTGATCAAGGAACTGATGCACAAGGAAGCCGACACCGACGCCGAGCAGATCAATGCGGTGCAGAGTCAGATTTCCACCTGGAAGAATGACCTCATCCTGCCCGGGGCGGCGCTGTCGCATGCCGAGGATGAAGACGCCCAGTACGCCGCGGTGATCTACGAGGCCTACAACCGGCATCTCAAGGCTTACAACGCGGTGGACTTCGATGACCTGATCCTGCTGCCGGTGGTGCTGTTCCGTGACCATCCCGAGGTGCTGGCGCGCTGGCAGCGGCGCATCCACTACATGCTGGTCGATGAGTATCAGGACACCAACATCAGCCAGTACCTGCTGGTGAAGATGCTGATGCAGGAGCGTCAGACCTTCACCGTGGTGGGGGACGATGATCAGTCCATCTACGCCTGGCGCGGCGCGCGCCCCGAGAACCTCGTCACCCTCGGCGAGGATTTCCCGCGCCTCAATCTGATCAAGCTGGAGCAGAACTATCGCTCCACCGGCATCATCCTGCGCGCGGCGAACACCCTGATCGCCAACAACCCGCACGTCTACGACAAGACGCTGTGGTCGCAGATGGGCGATGGCGACCCGATCCGCATCATCATGAATCGCAACGAAGAGGCCGAGGCCGAGCGCGTGGCGGGGGAGATCCTGACGCGGCGCATCAAGGAAGGCGCCGAGTGGCGTGATTTCGCGGTGCTCTATCGTGGCAACTTCCAGGCGCGCCTGCTGGAGCTGAAGCTGCAGCACTATCAGATTCCCTACAAGCTCTCCGGCGGCACCTCCTTCTTCGGGCGCAACGAGATCAAGGACGCGATGGCCTATCTGCGTCTGCTGATCAACCCGGCGGACGACAATGCCTTCCTGCGCATCGTCAACGTGCCGCGACGCGAAGTCGGGCCGGGCACGCTGGAGAAGCTGGCCAACTACGCCACCGGGCGTGGCGTGTCACTCTACGCCGCTTGCAGCGAGATGGGCCTGCGCGAGCAGCTCAGCGAGCGGGCGCTGGACCGCCTCGGCCGCTTCACCCACACGCTGGACCGCGTGCGCCGCGAGATGGATGCCGGTCAGTCGATCAGCGCGATCCGCGAGCTGTTTCATGAAGTGGATTACGAGGGCTGGCTGTATCAGAACGCCAGTGCCCCCAAGATCGCCGAGCGGCGCATGGCCAACGTCTGGATCCTGATCGACCAGCTGGAGAAGTCGATCAGCGGCAATCCCCAGGAGGAGGTGGAAGAGCTTGAGGGCAGCGAGGCGATGGTCGGTGACACCGAGACCGGTGATGTCGCGGCGGCCATCTCACGTCTGGTGCTGCGCGACATTCTCGAGCAGCAGGCCGAGGAGGACGATTCGGACCGTGTGCAGCTTTTGACGCTGCATGCCTCCAAGGGCCTGGAATTCCCGCACGTCTACGTGATGGGGCTGGAGGAAGACCTGTTGCCGCACCGCAACTCCATCGAGATGGAGACGGTGGAGGAGGAGCGTCGCCTCGCCTATGTCGGCATCACGCGGGCACGGCGCACGCTGGTGCTGACACTGGCCCGGCAGCGCAAGACCTATGGCGAGATGATGGACTGTGTGCCGAGTCGCTTCCTGGACGAGCTGCCCCCCGAGGATCTCGAGTGGGAAGGGCGTGCCGACAAGCCGCAGGATCAGGAGAAGAAGGTGGCCCGCGGACGGGATGCCATCGCGGGCCTGCGTTCCCTGCTCGGTTAGTCGCGCTCGAGGGTCAGCGCACGGAGTCGAGCAGATAGTCCACGGCGGCCTTCACTTCCTCATCGGACAGCGCCGGGTTGCCGCCCTTGGCCGGCATGGCATTGAAGCCTTCGATGGCATGGGTGTAGAGCGTCTCGTCGCCCTTGGCGAGACGCGCTTCCCAGTCGCCGGCCTCTCCCAGACGCGGTGCGCCGGCCGCGCCCGTGGTATGGCAGGCCATGCAGATACCGCCGTAGACCTTCTCGCCGTCGATCGCGCTGGCAGCACTGGCGGAGTCACTCTCTGCCGCCGCAGACGGCTGTTGGCCCGCTCCGGCCATGTCACCTGCGCAATTCTCACCTTTCAGGCATAGCTCACCCACCGGCTTGAGGCGCTCGGCGATGGCGTCATGCGAATTGTCCGCGGCTAGCGCCTGTGAACTGACAAGCACGCTGAACAGCATCGCGCTCAGGGAAACCGGCAGGGATGAGCGCGTGAGGAATGACGCGGATGGCTGGCGAGCTTGCATGAGGTGCACCTTTTGAAGGCTGTGTATCGAGCCAGTATAGCGCTGGCCGAGGGGGCGGCAACCGTGTGACGGGCGTGATATCTCGACAACGTAGAATCAAGACGTTACCATAAGCGCGCCTTGGTTCTCCGCAACCATGGCATGCGCGCCCATAGCTCAGCTGGATAGAGTACTGCCCTCCGAAGGCAGGGGTCGCAGGTTCAAATCCTGCTGGGCGCGCCAACGAATTCCGTCATCGGCCGATCGGCAGGATGACATCCGAGAAGCCCTCGCACCTCACGGTGCGGGGGCTTCTTGCATTCTGGCTTGCGTGGACTGTCGTGCAGACTTTCTTTGACGCCATCAAACGAGTGTTCTAAAACGGAGTGAGCCACGACGACGTCTGTCATTCTCGACAGCTCCCACCGGATACGCTCATGACGCCTGCTTCCCCTGAAGACCCCCGTGCTGTTGACGACCTGCCTGCCACCTCCGACGCTGCGACTGCCTCATCAGACCACGAGGGAGAGGCCGAGATGGCTCGCATGCGTGAGTTGCTGGACGCTCAGCGAGCAGCCTTCGCCCACGCGCCGATGCCGAGTGCCGAGGAGCGGCGTGGCTGGCTGGCAGCGCTGCGTGATGCGCTCAAGGCGCACGAGGAGGCCTTGGTCGCGGCCATCAGCCGAGATTTCGGTCATCGCAGTGCTCACGAGACACGCCTGGCGGAACTGGTACCGAGCTACGAGGGCATTCGCCATGCACGCCGTCACCTGAAGGGCTGGATGAAGCCCTCGAAGCGCCACGTCAGCGCCGCCTTCCAGCCAGCCAGTGCAAGTGTCGTCTACCAGCCACTTGGTGTGGCCGGCATCATCGTGCCGTGGAACTATCCGCTGTATCTGGCGATCGGCCCCTTGATCAGCGCGCTGAGCGCCGGCAATCGGGTGATGATCAAGATGAGCGAGTTCACGCCGGAAACCGCCGAGGCGCTGCGCGGCATGCTCGCGGATGCCTTCGAGGAAGCGCAGGTCGCGGTGGTGACCGGCGAGGCCGAGGTCGCGGCGGCCTTCTCGGCACTGCCCTTCGACCATCTGCTGTTCACCGGCAGCACGGCGGTGGGCCGGCATGTGATGCGCGCCGCGGCGGAGAATCTGACCCCCGTCACGCTGGAGCTGGGCGGCAAGTCGCCGGTGATCATGTCGCGCCAGTTGATGGCGGACGATGCGCAGCGCCGCGAGGCGGCCTCACGTCTTGCCTTCGGCAAGGGCATGAATGCCGGCCAGACCTGTGTCGCTCCGGATTACGTGCTGTGTGCGGAAGATCAGATCGAGTCGCTGGTTCAGGCGTTGGGGGAGTGCTTCCAGCGCTTCTATCCGCGCTTCGCCGAGACGCAGGATTACTCGCGCATCATCAATCAGCGTCAATACCAGCGCGTGAGGGAAGTGCTCGAGGATGCACTGGCCAAGGGTGCGACGCTCAGGCCACTGCTCGACAGCCCTGACTGGGATGACCCGGCGCTGGTCGAGAAGCGTCTGATGCCGCCGCTGGCACTGCTTGAGGTGACGGATGAGATGCGGGTGATGCAGGAGGAGATCTTCGGGCCGCTGCTGCCGATTGTCGCGCTGCCGGACGCGGCGGTGGATGAGCTGTCCGCTGCGATGGCCTACGTGAATGCGCGCCCACGCCCGCTGGCGCTTTACTACTTCGGCCACGACAAGCACGAACAGCAGCGGGTCACCGAGGGCACGCATGCAGGCGGAATGTGTCTGAACGACACCCTGCTGCATGTGGCGCAGGATGACATGCCGTTCGGCGGCATCGGGCCATCCGGCATGGGGCATTACCACGGGCGGGAAGGATTCCAGACGCTGAGCAAGGCCAAGGGCGTCTTTGCCAAGGGGCGCATGAATGGCGCGAAGCTGATGTATCCGCCCTATGCCGACGGGCCGGCAGCACGCGCCATCCATGGTCTGATCCGCCGCCTGCTGATGCGCTAGGCGGTATCAGCGGTGCAGATCGCCCGCGCTTTCCGGCTGGTAGTGGAGCGCCTCGATGCGTACCTCGTGCAGGCTGCCATCCGGCAGCCGCCACTCGATGAGGCTACCGACCCGCAGCCCCAGCAGAGCGGCTCCCAGAGGCGCCAGTACTGACAGGCCATCCTGCTGGTCTGACAGGGCGTGCGGATAGACCAACGTGCGTATCAGGGTCTGCTGGCGGGTCAGATCCGTGAACTCCACGCGGCTGTTCATGCTGACGATATCGGCGGGCACCTCGTGAGGCTCGACGATATCGCCGCGCTCCAGTTCGTCCTCAAGCTGTTCCGCCACCTGGCGGTCGGCAGCCGAGACGCGATCAATCAGGCGCTCGAGGCGTTCGGCATCCAGACGATTGATGATGATCGAGGGAAGTGTGGCCATGTGACCTCCTGTCAGGTGTGGTATCCGCGCCTTGCTGACAAGGCCTGGCGAGTTACCAAAAAAACAGCCCTCCGCCGGGTAGGCGAAGGACTGTGTGCAGAAGTCATCATATAAACTTCACTCAGCGCTGGATAGTCCTGCAAGCCATCGTTTCAGGCGCTGGAGCTGACGAACAACCAGTCGCTGATCTCGGCATGATTCAACACCACCAATTGCTGCGCACGGGGCGACTCATCCAGATAATCCGGATTGATGCCCAGCTCA
The DNA here is from genome assembly GCF_029846385.1 of Cobetia sp. 10Alg 146. Taxonomy (NCBI): domain Bacteria; kingdom Pseudomonadati; phylum Pseudomonadota; class Gammaproteobacteria; order Oceanospirillales; family Halomonadaceae; genus Cobetia; species Cobetia sp. 10Alg 146. The sequence continues at coordinate 49,382 of NZ_JARWKT010000005.1, read as the reverse complement.
CGCAGCACATACTGGACGAGGGCGCCGCGAGTCGGCAGGTGAAGCTCGCCGTCGACCATGCCGTGGTCCTGTTCGATCAGGCCACGCTCATCTGGCGTCAGGCGAGGGTCTGCCCCCAGGCGCAGGGTGACCCGGGTTTCCCAGCCGTCATCGAATTCACGTTGACTGCCTTCAAGTGCCTCGCCGAACAGCTCAGGGACATCGCGGAATCGAGACAGCACGAAGTCGCGAAAAGCCCGGTTCTTCTCACAGAAGGCCCGCACATGCCAGCGACCTGCGGCATAGACCAGCGTATGTGGACACAGGATACGCTCTTCCCCCTGAGGGGAGTTCAAAGAGGCGTAGGTGACCTCCAGGCGTGCTCCCTGGCTGGCCGCTTCAATCAATGTCCGGACCACGGGCGGGCTGGCGCTGCGGGACGGCAAGCGGAGCGCCTCGGTGTTGGCCTGACCGAGTCCGAGTCCGGTGAAGTGGGGATTCAGATTGTCATGATTGCCGAGCAGCTGCAGATATTCATCCACCTCACCCCGCGTCAGCATCGGGTGAAAATTGGCGGAGGGGCGGTAGCCCTTGATCACGGGATCATATTCAAGATTGTGTTCGGCGACGGTCTCGCGATAGGTCTTCATGACGCGTGACGCCTGCTGGCGTGCTATCCCGAAGGCGTTGCCCAGATGACGTGACGTGACGCGGCCTTCCCACAGGGCGATGATCTCGATCAGACGGTAGCGTGCCAGCGTGTCCCAGGGCAGGGTTTCCAGGCGTTCCTTGATGCTCATTGATGAATCCTTTCATACGGGTCTTCTATGGCGCCGAAATGCGAGATTGCTGGAGAGGGCCCTGGCAATGGCAACGCGTGGCAGGCGTCATTGATGATCGGGAAGATGACCCGGTTCCGGGCTTCCTGTGATGGCTGAGGACTTCTTAAATGCTGGGTAGGCATGAAAAAAGCTCCGGCAGAAGATACCTGTTCGGATGCGTTGACCCCAGTGTCCGCGAAAGGCGCGACTTCATTGCGTCGCATGAAAGTGACGCATTGAAATAATCTGTTGCCATATAAACAGGTTCCAGTTTTCTATTGCGGCTTCTGGCCGTTGCGGGCAACAAGTTGGCGCATCCGAAAACCACTATCGCCGGGTGGAAGAGAGCAGCACTGCGATATGCGCAACAACAGAAGCTTGATATGACTCACATTTAAGAGGTTAGAACGCGTTAGGCCAAGGAACGGACGTTTGAGGGGGGAAACTGCCGGCCCTAATGGCGACGCACTATCTGCAATGACATGCTCGAGTATTAGGGAAGTGGCGTTGTTAACGCCTGAAACGCAAAAGACCCGCCGGGAGGCGGGTCTTTTGCGTTTCAGGCTTGCCCTCCACATGGGGTGGAGGGCTGCACGGGCAGCGTCTTACTTGCTGGCGCGCTTGCGCTCGTTCTCTTTCAGGTACTTCTTGCGGATACGGATGTGCAGCGGAGTGACTTCCACCAGCTCATCGGAATCCAGGAACTCGATCGCCTGTTCCAGAGTGAAGCGGATCGGCGGCGTCAGCACGATGTTCTCGTCGTTGCCGGTGGAGCGCATGTTATCCAGCTTCTTGGCCTTGGTCGGGTTGACGACCAGGTCGTTGGCACGGTTGTGGATACCCACCAGCATGCCTTCATAGACTTCGGTACCGTGACCGATGATCAGCTTGCCGCGCTCCTGCAGAGTGTACAGGGCGTAGGACAGTGCCTTGCCCGGCACCATGGAGATCATGACACCGTTGCGACGCTCGACGCCTGCGCCTTCCTTCAGGTCACCGTAGTGATCGAAGCGGCTGGTCAGGATGCCGGTACCGGAGGTCAGGGTCAGGAACTGGCCACGGAAGCCGATCAAACCACGTGACGGGATGATGAAGTCCAGACGCACACGACCCTTGCCATCCGGGTTCATGTTGGTCAGCTCACCCTTGCGGTAGCCCAGCTCTTCCATGATGGAGCCCTGGTGCTGCTCTTCACAGTCGATGATGACTTCTTCGTACGGCTCCTGCTTCTTGCCGTCGATTTCCTTGATGATGACTTCCGGGCGGCCCACGGCCAGCTCGAAGCCTTCACGACGCATGGATTCGATCAGCACGGAGAGGTGCAGCTCACCACGGCCGGAAACGACGAATTTCTCCGGCGTCTCACCCTGTTCGACGCGCAGGGCGACGTTGTGGATCAGTTCCTGATCCAGACGCTCACGGATGTTGCGGCTGGTGACGAACTTGCCGTCCTGACCGGCGAACGGAGAGTCATTGACCTGGAAGGTCATGGAGACGGTCGGCTCATCGACGGTCAGCGGCGGCAGCGCTTCGACGGTCGCGGTGTCGCAGATGGTGTCGGAGATCGCGAGGTTCTCGATACCGGTGATGCAGACGATGTCGCCGGCGGTCGCCTTGTCGGTCTGCACGCGGTCCAGACCCATGTGGGTCATGACCTGGCCGATCTTGCCCTTGCGGACAGCGCCTTCCTTGGTGACGATGGAAACCTGCTGGCCCGGGCTGACGGAACCGCGCTTGATGCGGCCCAGACCGATGACGCCGACGTAGCTGTTGTAGTCCAGTGCGGAGATCTGCATCTGGAACGGACCGTCCAGCTCGACCTTAGGCGGCTCGACGATGTCGACGATGGACTGGAACATCGGGTCCATGGTGTCTTGCAGGTCTTCCGGATCCATGCCGGCAATGCCGTTGAGGGCAGAGCAGTAGATGATCGGGAAGTCGAGCTGCTCGTCGGTCGCGCCCAGGTTGTCGAACAGATCGAAGATCTGGTCGACGACCCAGTCAGGACGAGAGCCCGGACGGTCGATCTTGTTGACGACGACGATCGGCTTCAGACCCTGGGCGAATGCCTTCTGGGTCACGAAGCGAGTCTGCGGCATCGGGCCATCGACAGCATCGACCAGCAGCAGCACGGAATCGACCATGGACATCACGCGCTCGACTTCGCCACCGAAGTCAGCGTGCCCAGGGGTATCCACGATGTTGATGTGGTAATCGTTCCACTGGATCGCGGTGTTCTTCGCGAGAATGGTGATGCCGCGCTCTTTTTCCTGGTCGTTGGAATCCATGATGCGTTCCTGACCCTCGGCCTTGCGGTCCAGGGTGCCAGACTGACTCAGGAGCTTGTCGACCAGGGTAGTTTTACCGTGGTCAACGTGGGCGATGATGGCTATGTTGCGAAGTTTCTCGATCACGACGGGAACCTGTGCGGAAAATGGGCGCTCGCGTACCGGGCGCTTGTGATTTGGGGCGCATTATAGGGGGCATGGCATGCCTCCTGCCAGCATCGTGCATTCACGAGGCGGGTCAGTGAGGGCCATGGATTGGCCTGAAGTGCCCAAATGATTGTCTCTCAAGTCTTTTCCGCGCGCTTGTGACAGATGAAAAAAAACTTGTGGCCAGGGGCTGCCATGACGATCACGAGCGAAAAAGACCGTCATCGACAGCGAGTTCTCTCGAATTGACGCGGCCAGCGTGAGGCTGATGTGACCGGTCAGATCGGCCTGATGGCTCGCTGTGCACCATATTGGTGCCAAGGCATTTTTTGATGCACCAATATGATAATTCGTGCCTGCGCAATCCTCTTTTCTGCACCTTGTGGGGTCATGTTTCTCGCTGCAAAATCCAGCATGTCATCTTTGGGTGCATGTATTTCTTCATTGTTTTCAGTTAGTTATTGTTGTTGATGTTCTGGTGTGCTTCATTCTGGCACGCTCGATGCATTATCAGGTCATCCTCTTCATGGCTGGCATCCATTGGCTGACCATGAGAAAAAAGACAGACAACGAAAGACCTGAACAGACAACGCTGACACCAACTGCAACCGAGCCGCCGGCTCCATCGGAGAATTACCATGGCTGAGAAGACACTTGCCCTGATTGAAGAACACGAAGTCAAGTGGGTTGATCTGCGCTTCACCGACACCAAGGGCAAGGAGCAGCACGTCTCCATCCCGGCGCGCACGGTTGACGAAGAATTCTTCGAGAATGGTCAGATGTTCGATGGTTCTTCTATCGAAGGTTGGAAGGGCATCAACGAGTCCGACATGATCCTGATGCCGGATGACGGCACTGCCTTCCTTGACCCGTTCACCGAAGACACCACTCTGGTGCTGCGCTGTGACGTCATCGAGCCGGCCACCATGCAGGGCTATGAGCGCGACCCGCGTTCCGTCGCCAAGCGTGCCGAGGAATATCTGAAGTCCACCGGTCTGGGCGATACTGCCTTCTTTGGTCCGGAGCCGGAATTCTTCATCTTCGATGAAGTGCACTGGAAGAACGAGATGAACGGCGCGATGTTCAAGATCTCTTCCGAAGAAGGTGCATGGGCGACCGATTCCACGCCGGAAGGCGGCAACCTGGGTCACCGTCCGCGTCTGAAGGGCGGCTACTTCCCGGTCCCGCCGATCGATAGCTTCCACGATATCCGTGCTGCCATGTGCAACACCCTGGAAGCCATCGGTCAGGAAGTCGAAGTTCACCACCACGAAGTGGCGAACGCCGGCCAGAACGAGATCGGTGTCAAGTTCAACACCCTGGTCAAGAAGGCCGATGAGGTTCAGGAACTCAAGTACGTGATCCACAACGTGGCGCACGCTTACGGCAAGTCCGCGACCTTCATGCCCAAGCCGCTGGTCGGTGACAACGGTTCCGGCATGCACGTTCACCAGTCCTTCTGGAAGGATGGCGACAACCAGTTCGCCGGTGACGAGTACGCGGGTCTGTCCGAAATGGCCCTCTACTACATTGGCGGCATCATCAAGCACGCTCGTGCGCTGAACGCCTTCACCAATGCGTCCACCAACTCCTACAAGCGTCTGGTGCCGGGCTTCGAAGCCCCGGTCATGCTGGCCTACTCTGCCCGCAACCGTTCCGCTTCCATCCGTATCCCGTACACCGCCAGCCCGAAAGGCAAGCGTGTCGAGGCTCGCTTCCCGGATCCGACGGCCAACCCGTACCTGGCGTTCTCCGCGATGCTGATGGCCGGTATCGACGGCATCAAGAACAAGATCCACCCGGGCGATGCCATGGACAAGAACCTCTACGACCTGCCGGCCGAAGAAGCCAAGTCCATCCCGACCGTGGCCGAGAGCCTCGAACAGGCACTGACCGCGCTGGACGGCGATCGTGAGTTCCTGACCCAGGGTGGCGTCTTCACTGACGACATGATCGATGCCTACCTCGAGCTGAAGGGCGAAGACATCCAGCGCCTGCGCATGGCGACTCACCCGCTCGAATTCGACATGTACTACAGCGTCTGATCTACCGACGGCGCATGTCGCTCACGGCCCCGCCCGGAGCAGTCTGAGCGCGGGGCATGCGTGAGGCGAGACACACAGGGTCATACCGACAGGTATGGCCCTGTTCTCGTTTCTGAGACATGTGCTCCAAGAGCTGACTCCCGGCTGTCCAGGACCCGCGACCCGTCGCGGAAAGTCGCGTCGCAACAAGCAGGGCTGGTATCAACGCGGGAAGCTTTGTAACTTGGCAGCAGGATATGTCACTTCTGGCACGCTGGCTGGTAGCGTTCGAGTGAGTGACACGACTGGCAGGAGCGGATGCGCGCTTCTGGCTTCCCATGACTTCTTCAGGAATTCCCGGATGTGGCCCTTCACTTCTTCTTCGCGTGGCATTGGTTCAGTGGGTGACAGCAGGTCCTTGCCGGTCAAGGGAATGCGGCGGATGGCTCGCCTGCCGGGCATGACGACGCTCGGTCTCTGCCTGTCAGCGGTGCTGGCCCTGAGCAGCGTCTCGGCGGAGCTCGAGGCGGCTCAGGTCTACCGGCACGTGGATGCCAACGGCAACGTGGTGTTCAGTGATCAGCCGGCGGGCGGCAGCAAGGTCAAGCTGACGCCGCTGAGTGTGGTGCCTTCCACCGAGTCTGCTCCCTCGCGCGCGCCTGCTTCGCGTGGCGTGTCATCTTCCCCATCCGAGACCGCTTCCCGTAGCCGACCCTCCGCGCCTGCCGTGGATGTCAGCTTCCGTGGCTATACCCGCTTCTTCATCCAGAGCCCGAGCAATGAAGAGACGCTGCCCACGGGGCAGGCCGGCAACCTGGCGGTGCGCCTGGCCATCGAGCCGCAGCTGCGTCCCGAGCACAAGGTACGCGTGACCGTGGATGGCGCGCCGTCGCAATCGGCCATGAACAGCAGTGTCTTCATGGTGCCGGGGCTCGAGCGTGGCAAGCACGTCATCCAGGCGGAGCTGCTGGATGCCTCCGGACGAGTGCGCCAGACCACCGAGCCCCGAGTGGTCTACGTGCAACGCGCCAGCGTCAATCTCCCGCGCAATCCCAACAACCCGGCCAATGCCGGGGGTGGCTGAGAGACGGGGGTGACAGCCCTCCTGGCTTGCGAACGACACGTGACTCGCGCGCCAGGTCATCAGGCCACCTTCGGGTGGCCTTTTTTGTCGCCAGGTCTGGCAACGGTATCGCCCGCGATGCAGCAGCACGCCCGCTGATGAGCAGGTCTGCTGCATCGGGTTGGCAGTGCGATCCTTTGGTGCACCATAATGGTGCTTCAAATCGACGCCCGAAAGAGGTGCATCGGCGCGGGTGCCATGCACGCGGCATTTGCACCAGACTGGCGCGGTTATTGCAGAACAGGGAGACGTACTGCGAATGGCGGATAAAGGCATGCATCAACGACTGCTCGAACACCTGAATACTGCCGTGGTGGTGCTGGATGCACAGCTGCGCGTGGTATGGCTGAACCCGGCGGCCGAGACGCTATTGGCGGTCAGCCTGGTGCGCGTCAAGGGCAGCTCCCCTGAACATCTGACCGGGCTGGATGAAGAGCCCATCAAGGTGCTGCGCAAGGCGCTGGAAGAACAGCATCCCTATACCCAGCGTGAGGCCGAGATCGTCAATGCGGCCAACGAGCCGCTGACGGTGGACTTCACCGCGACCCCGGTCAGCGCCAATGAGCTGCTGGTGGAAATCGAGCCGCGTGATCGTCTGATGCAGATCTCCCGCGAGGAGGCGCTGATCGCTCGGCAGGAAGCCGTCAAGGTGCTGACACGCGGGCTGGCGCATGAAGTGAAGAACCCGCTTGGCGGTATCCGGGGCGCGGCCCAGTTGCTGGAGCGCGATCTGCCGGAGCCGCAGATGGTGGAGTTCACGCGCATCATCATCGAGGAGGTGGATCGCCTGCGCGATCTGGTCGATCGCATGCTGGGGCCGAATCGGCCACCGCTGCAGTCGCCGGTCAATATCCACTCGGTGACCGAGCGGGTGCGCTCCCTGCTGGCGGCGGAAGGGCATCACATCAAGCTGACGGCCGACTATGACCCGAGCCTTCCTGAAGTCATCGGCGATGAAGGCCAGTTGATCCAGGCGGTGCTCAACATCGCGCGCAACGCGACCCAGGCCCTCAATGAGCAGCCGCAGCCCGAATCAGCCGATGGCAATGAGGCGCCGTGGGAGATCACCCTGCGCACGCGGGCCCGGCGGCAGTTCACGCTGGGTCATGAGCGCCATCGTCTGGTCTGCGAGCTGGCGATCAGCGACAACGGCCCGGGCATTCCCGAGGCGCTGCGCGAGACGCTGTTCTACCCGATGGTCTCGGGGCGCGCCGAAGGCTCAGGGCTCGGGCTTTCCATCGCCCAGGGCATCCTGCACCAGCATCAGGGGTTGATCGAGTGTGACTCGCGCCCCGGCCATACCGAATTCCGACTATTAATCCCACTTGCCGGCACTTCTGGAGATCCCTCATGAGCGAGACTGCACGCGTCTGTATCGTCGATGATGACCGCGCCATCCGCTGGGTACTGGAGCGCGCTCTGGCCCAGCCTGACCTCGAGGTGGAAAGCTTCGAGCGCCCGGATCAGGCAGAAGCCAGCATCATGCGACAGTGCCCGGATGTGCTGATCACCGACATCCGCATGCCCGGTATCGATGGCCTCGATCTGATGGCACGAGTCCGCGAGCGTTATCCGGACCTGCCGGTGATCGTGATGACGGCCCATTCCGACCTCGACAGTGCCGTGGCCTCCTATCAGGGCGGTGCCTTCGAGTATCTGCCCAAGCCCTTCGATGTGGATGAGGCGCTGGCGCTGGTGCGGCGCGCCGTGGCGCACGCGCGGGAATCCATGGCCCCCGCGGTGGTGCCGGAAGGATTGACCAAGGAGATCATCGGGGAAGCGCCAGCGATGCAGGAGGTCTTTCGGGCCATCGGTCGCCTGTCCCAGTCGCACATCACCGTACTGATCAACGGCGAATCCGGGACCGGCAAGGAGCGTGTCGCCCAGGCGCTGCATCAGCATTCGCCCCGCAAGGCCAAGCCGTTCATCGCGTTGAACATGGCGGCGATCCCCAAGGACCTGATGGAGTCAGAGCTCTTCGGCCACGAGAAGGGTGCCTTCACCGGTGCCACCGCTCTGCGTCGCGGACGCTTCGAGCAGGCCGATGGTGGCACTCTGTTCCTAGACGAGATCGGCGACATGCCGGCGGAAACCCAGACACGTCTGTTGCGGGTGCTGGCGGATGGCGAGTTCTACCGCGTGGGGGGCATCACGCCGGTCAAGGTGGATGTGCGTATCATCGCCGCGACCCACCAGCACCTGGAGGCGTTGGTGGAGGATGGTCGTTTCCGCGAGGATCTCTTCCACCGCCTCAACGTGATCCGCGTCCACCTGCCGCGGCTGTCAGAGCGCCGTGAGGACATCCCGCGCCTGATGCAGCACTTCCTCGCCGAAGCCGCACGCGAGCTGGCCACGGACCCCAAGGTGCTCACCGAGGCGGCCGAGAAGCACCTCACGCGTTTCGACTGGCCGGGCAACGTGCGCCAGCTGGAGAACACCTGTCGCTGGCTGACGGTGATGGCCTCGGGCCGCGAGGTGATGGTCGAGGATCTGCCGCCGGAACTGCGTGACGTCAGTGGCACCGAGGCCGCGTCCGGGGACTGGCGTGGTGCCTTCCGTGAGTGGGCGGACCGCGCGCTCGCCGCCGGCCACACCCATCTGCTGGAAGAGGCGGTGCCCGACTTCGAGCGCATCCTGATCGAGACGGCGCTCAAGCATACCGGCGGTCGCAAGGGCGAAGCCGCCGAGTTGCTGGGCTGGGGACGCAACACGCTGACGCGCAAGCTCAAGGTGCTGTTGCCGGCACTGGCCGAGGATTGAGCCGCCCCGGCGCCAGACAGTCTCGAGCGCCCTTATCATCAGGCTGAGCGGGAGATGAACCGCCTGAGCGGGTCGAGAAACCGTCTGGGCGGACAGGAGAACCGCCCAGCGGTCTGGAGAGAAAGAGAGCAGGGTGCCACAATCCCTGTTCTCTTTTTTTCTGCCCGTCATTCACCGTTGTCTGCTCGCCGGCGTCATTTCTCGGGCGCCTGCCAAGGAGTTGCCTGATGTCATCAATGAACTGGGAACGACTGCTGGAGCCGAGTCGCCTGCATGACGCACCGGGCACCGTATCGCGTGAGATGGGCCGTACGCCCTTCCACAAGGATCACGACCGGATCGTGTTCGCGGGCTCCTTCCGACGGCTGGGTCGCAAGACCCAGGTGCATCCGCTGACCGACAACGACCACATCCACACGCGTCTGACCCACTCCCTGGAGGTCGGCTGCGTCGGGCGTTCGCTAGGCATGATGGTCGGCGAGAAGTTGAAGGACCATCTGCCCGAGTGGGTCACGCCCGCCGACCTCGGCGTCATCGTCCAGACCGGCTGTCTGGGACATGACATCGGCAACCCACCCTTCGGGCATGCCGGAGAATATGCCATCCGTGACTGGTTTGCCGCAGAGGCCGCCAGTGACCACGGGCGTCTGTCAGGCCTGAGCGAGGCCGAGCGCGAAGACCTGCTCACCTATGAAGGCAACGCCCAGGGCTTTCGTATCGTCACCCAGATCGAATACAACCAGTTTCATGGCGGCATGCGCCTGACGGCGGCGACGCTGGGCACCCTGCTCAAGTATCCCTGGACGGTGAAGCACGCCACGGCAGGCGGCAAGTTCGGTTGCTACCAGAGTGAGCGTGAACTGCTGGATCAGGTGGCCGAGCGCTGCGGGCTGCTGGCGCGTGACGATGGCCGCTGGTGTCGCCACCCGTTGGCATGGCTGGTCGAGGCCGCCGATGACATCTGCTATGCGCTGCTCGATCTCGAGGATGGCCTCGAGATGGGCATACTGCAGTTCGAGGAGGTCTACGAGATTCTGACCGGCATCAGTGGTGGCGCGCCGCGGGAGTATGACGACATGGTCGCGCGTGGCACGTCACAGCGGCGCAAGGTGGCGGCCCTCAGGGGCGCGGCGATGGAGCGGGCGGTCAATGACGTGGCCCAGGCCTTCGTGCAGCATGAGGCGGAATTGCTGGCGGGCACCCTCAGTGAGGACCTGCTGGATCTGTGTCATCCCGATCTCGGCTGGGGCGTGCGGGAAGCCAAGAATCTGGCGCGCCAGAAGATCTTTCGCAACGAGCGCAAGGCCAAGCTGGAAATCGGCGCCTACACCACGCTGGGCATCCTGCTTGAAGCCTTCATCGGGGCTGCCCATGAGCTGCACACCACGGGGCGCTCCAGCTTCAAGCATCAGCGCGTGCTGGCGCTGATCGGCGAGAACACCCCGACGCGTGACTGGGATCTCTACCGCAGTTACCGGCGCATGCTCGATTTCATCGGCGGCATGACCGATCACTTCGCCGTGGACCTCGCTCAGGAGATGGGTGGCCGCCTGCGCGGCGACTGAGCCATCCGCTCGAGCATGACGACTGTCCGGCAAGCCGTGCCGGGCAGTCGTGGTCTGCCGTGTCATTTCCGCGTTGCCTTGCCGGCCTCCTGCCGGTCACGCGCCCCATCTGTTCAGGCAACTCCTCTTTCCCGCTTTCCCTCCGTCCCTCTTTTCCTTTTTTCCTCGATGTCTCCGTCGACGTGATCCTGGCCGGCTGCTGTCTCGCGTGACGTCCTTGCGCTGACAAGCGGTAAATTTTCTTTACGTAGCCTATCGAGTTGTTGTACTAGCTTTGTACGAAGTGTGAACGCGCAGGTCACTTTTCATTCATGATAAGCTATTATCATGCAGGGCAATAACGATAAACGAGGCTTATTTATGAGCAAGAAACCCCCCGGAGGAACCGCTGCCAACGCGGAGAACAAGCCAGAGAAGGCCTTCGACATGATCGACAAGCCGACCTTCTTCGGCTCGATCTTTCTGCTGCTGGCAGTGACGTTGCCATTGGTCATCTTCCCCGAGCAGGGTGCGATGTGGGTATCGGCGGCCAAGAATTTCGTCACCAGCAAGCTGGGTGTGCTCTACCTGATGCTGGGTGTCGGAGCCGGTGGCTTCATGATCTACATCATCTTCAGTGATATCGGGCAGATCAAGCTGGGCGACGCCGAAGAGAAGCCTGAGTTCTCGATCGTGTCGTGGGCGGCCATGCTGTTCTGCGCTGGTATCGGGGCCTCCATCCTCTACTGGTCGATGATCGAGTGGGTCTACTACTACCAGTCGCCGCCGTTCCATGTGGAAGGCCAGACACCGGAGGCCGCGGAATGGGCCGCCGCCTACGGTATCTTCCACTGGGGGCCGCTGGCGTGGGCGATCTATCTGATTCCCGCCGTGCCGATCGCCTACTTCTACTACGTGCGTCACCACAGTGTCCTGAAGATTTCCGAGGCGTTGATGCCGGTGCTCGGCGAAAAGCTGGCGCGTGGCTGGCTGGGCAAGCTGGTCGACATCAGCTTCGTCTTCGGCATGCTGGGTGGCGGGGCGACCACGCTCGGTCTGGCAGCTCCGATGATCAACGAGGGGGTGCATGAGCTGTTCGGCGTACCCAAGTCGCTGATGACCCAGGTCGTCGTGCTGCTGGTGTGTACCGCGCTGTTCGGCTACAGCGCCTACGTGGGGCTCAAGAAGGGCATCAAGCTGCTGTCGGACATCAACTTCTGGCTGGCGGTCGGGTTGCTGCTGTTCATCTTCATCGCAGGTCCGACCCTGTTCATGGCCAATACCGGTCTGGACGCGCTGGGGCGCGTGATGAGCAATCTGATCCACATGGCGACCTGGCTTGAGCCGTTCGCCGAGTTCAAGGGCTTCGAGAACACCCACTTCCCGCAGGACTGGACCATCTTCTACTGGGCCTGGTGGCTGGTGTTCGCGCCCAGCGTGGGGCTGTTCATCGCGCGCATCTCGCGGGGTCGCACCATTCGCGCGATGGTGGCGGGCTCGATGTTCTTCGGCACCATGGGCTGCTTCCTGTTCTTCATGGTAATGGGCAACTACGGCCTGTACCTGCAGCTGTCAGGTGAGCTGGACGTGGTGACCATACTCAACGAGCAGAGCCCGACCGCTGCCATCTTCGCCATGCTGCATACCCTGCCGCTGGACTATGTGGTGATCTTTGCCTTCACGCTGCTGGCACTGATCTTCACGGCCACCACCTTCGACTCCATCTCCTACATCCTGGCGGCCGTGGTCCAGAAGGAAGTGGATGAGGAGCCGATGCGCTGGAACCGTCTCTTCTGGGCCTTCGCGCTGTCGTTCATGCCGATCGTGCTGATGTTCGTCGGCGGGCTGGAAACCCTGCAGACGGCCTCGATCATCGGTGGCGTGCCGTTGCTGGCGGTGGCGTTGCTGCTGTGCATCTCCATCGTGCGCGCCGCGCACTATGACCTGCGCTATCAGCCGGATTACACGGTCAAGGAGATCAATATCGAGGAATTCCCGGAAGACGACCCCTGGACGGAAGAGGGCACCTGGGAGATTCCGGACGAGGACGTGCCTGCGGCGGGCAAGCCGCAGCAGGACACGCCCAAGGATCATGTCGAAGGCGACCCGCACAGCCGTCCATCCCGACTGTGATCCGGCCGGCCTGAAGGATCAGGCCGCCGACGACAGAAAGCCGCCCCTCGGGGCGGCTTTCTGTCGTCTGGATGGGCTGGTGAGTCTCAGGGGCGATGACTCAGGCGGTTTCCTGCAGTGTCTCGCTGCGGGAGCGGCGCGGTGTCAGCACCGGCGGCGTCGGGTCCTTGTCGTCATTGTCGAGGGCCAGATAGCGACTGATGGCGGCACCGATACGCCGTGAACTGTCCTGAATGCCCTGGTTGCCGAACAGACGATTGAACTCGAAGACCATCGGATGGCCATCGACCATCGCGATATCGAAGCCGGCGTGATCGACACTCAGCGCCTCGGCCAGCTGCAGCGCCAGCTCGATGGCGGGCGCCGGGATGTTGTCATAGGCCGTCTCGCCGCCCTGACTGACGTTGGAGCGATAGCCGCCCAGCGGCGTGACGCGCCAGTAGGCAGTGATGACTTCGCCACCGACCACCACGATACGCAGGTCGCGATCGATATCCAGCCGCGGCTGGGCATACAGCACCGGGTGCTCAGCTGCGTGGGCTTCCAGCTCGCCACGTGACTGGATCAGCTTCACCCCGGCCCCCATGGAGCTCTTCACTTCCTTGACGATCAGCGGATAGCCGAAGCGTGCCTCGATGTCGTCGATTGCCTGACGGCTGGCACCCCGAATCTCGGTGGGCGGCACATTGTCCGGGCAGATGGCCTGAAAGACGCGCGTCTGCTCAACCTTGTCGTGGCCGATGGCGTAGCTGGGCAGGCTCGGGAAGATGCGTTTTCCCAGGCCGTAGACCAGGGTGGTGATCTGCCAGTATTCGGGAAACAGCAGGATGTCGGCGGCGCGGATCTCGTCGAGGTGATCCAGCATGCGTTCCGGCTTGATGTAGCGAACGCCGGCAATACCGAGGGTGCGAAATGCGTCGAAGGTGATGAGTTTCATGGGGGGTATGTCGCCAGAAGCGCCATCATTGCGATGGCGCGATCAAGGAGCCAGGGCTGGACCGGCGCGTATTTAACGTCGCGCCGGCCCGCTTGGCAAGTCCTTGTGACGGGCGGATGGGAGACCGCCAGTCGCTGGCCTAGGGCGTTGCCATGCGTTCGGCCTGTACCCGCAGCAGAATCGCCTCGTTGATGCGCTGCTTGAGTGCCTCATCCAGCGCCGGGCAGCCATCCTCCGGGGTCATGCAATGGGTACTGAGCCACTCGGCCAGCCCTTCGCCATTGACGACGTCCGGGTCTCCCTTGCGCTGTTCACCACGCCGGATGATCTGCCAGCCCGGCAGCGCCAGAATGCCGTGTACCGGTACCTCGACACCACACTCGCGCTTGAGCCAGGCGGCAGTCCAGTCACGCGCGACGCGTGTCTCGCGCAGCGGCTTGCGCTCGCGCCCGCCGGGGAAGTGCAGACGCCCATCCTCCAGCTTGACCTCGTTCTTGATCGCTCCCAGAGCATCCAGCGGACGCGAGCGCGCCTTGGTGCGGATGGCATAGGCACCGAGCGGCGTGAGCACCAGATGGTCGATATGGAAGCCGTCGGCGGGGACGTCATGATAGACCACGCTGCTCAACTGCTCCGGGCGAATGAGCTGATCCAGCTCCTGGCCGATGGACAGCTCGCAGGCCAGCCCCAGCTTCAACTTGCGAATACGCTGGAAGTGGCGGGTGAGGCGCAGCGCGAAGATCAACACGAACAGCGCGCAGGCCAGTCCATAGCCCGCCCACTCCAGCCAGTTCTGCTCTTCGCCGAACACCATGCGTCCCATGCCATAGATCAGCGGGCTCAGGGTGATGAGCGGTCCCAGTGCGCCATCGAGAAACAATGACTGGAAGGCGTCATCGAGGCGGTCTCGCAGGCTCTGGCCCGGCTCGCGCAGCTGGCGGCGGGTCAGGGGTGACTGGATGCGGCGCTCATGCAGGCCGCGCATGCCCAGCACCACCAGCGCGATGGCGCCCAGCGGGGTGAGAAAGAAGACAGGTAACAGGTATTCCAGCCAATCCATCGGGATGTCCTATCTACAGGAGAGGGGAGCGTATTCAGTGGCCCAGCGCACGTGGCAGCGGCACGATCGGCACCTCGACCTCACCCTGCGCTGCGTTGTGGGTAGTGTCCAGTACTGGCACCACGCTGTCATTGATCCAGTACAGCTTGCCGTCACTGCGCACGTCGGCCTGCAGTGCATAGCGATGGCCATCCTCGATGGCATTGCGATCATATTGCAGGCTGACCGGGAAAGGCCCCTGGCGCAGACCGCCGAAGCGGGTGCTGGCGATCAGGTTGGCCGGTGCATCGGCTCTGGAGATATCCACCAGGCGGACCTCCAGCAGCGCATCACCCGGTGCCTGGAAGGCCTGCTGTGGCACTACGCGTGCCTCCAGCTGAGCGAAGTCAGGGCCGGTCATGCAGCCCGCCAGCCCCAGCGTGCCGAGCAGCAGTGCGCCGATGGCCAGAGAGCGGGAAGGATGAGGCATGGAGAGTTTCAGCATGGAGGTCCCTTGTGCGGTCGGCGATACGCCGCCAACCGAGATGTCTGATGAGACGGATGCCGGGGCGTGCAGGTTCAGCCGCCGGCCAGCTTGACGGTATAGCCGCGTCGCGTCAGCTCGGTCTTGAGCGTCTCGCGGTGATCGCCCTGGATCTCCACGATACCGTCCTTGAGGCTGCCGCCGGTGCCACACCGCTGCTTGAGAGTCTTGGCAAGCGCCTTGAGTTCCTTCTCCGCCAGCGGAATCCCGCTCACGGTGGTCACGCCCTTGCCCTTGCGGCCGCTGGTCTCGCGGCGGATACGCACCACGCCATCGAGGCTGTCGAGCCGTTCGCGCTCGGCGAGGTCCGCGCACTCGCAGTCGGCTTCGGCGCGGCGGCATTCGGGGCAGGTGGCGCCGTGTTCAGTGGAATAGACAAGCCCGGAAAGTTGATCCTTGAGCGAGGCCATGATGTCTCCTGCGGTACCAGAAAAATGATGCGTTGTCGGCGGTGTCTGAGGAAAGGATACCCGTGCGCGTCGGCAGCGGCACCCTGATGCGTCAAAAAAAGGCGGCCCCTGCGGGCCGCCTTTCGTTCATGCCGTCGTGCGCATGGCCGTCAGATCAGTTGATCTTCGGGTCCAGCTCGCCACGGTGGTAACGCTCGAACATCGCTTCGAGGTTGATCGGGTCGATCTTGCTGCCGTGGCCGGCAGCACCGAAGGCTTCGTAGCGTGCGATGCAGATGTCGCGCATCGCCTTCACGGATTCCTTCAGGTACTTGCGCGGGTCGAATTCAGACGGGTTCTGGGCCATGAAACGACGGATGGAGCCGGTGGAGGCGAGGCGCAGATCGGTATCGACGTTGATCTTGCGCACACCGTGCTTGATGCCTTCGACGATCTCGTCGACCGGAACCCCGTAGGTTTCCGGAATCTTGCCACCGTATTCGTTGATGATTTCCAGCCAGTCCTGCGGCACGGAGGAAGAGCCGTGCATCACCAGGTGAGTCTCGGGGATGCGGGCGTGGATTTCCTTGATGCGCTGGATGGACAGGGTGTCACCCGTCGGCGGCTTGGTGAACTTGTAGGCGCCGTGGGAGGTGCCGATGGCGATGGCCAGGGCATCGACGTGGGTCTTCTTGACGAAGTCGGCGGCTTCTTCGGGGTCGGTCAGCATCTGGTCGTGATCCAGCTTGCCTTCGGCACCGATGCCGTCTTCTTCACCGGCCATGCCGGTTTCCAGCGAGCCGAGGCAACCCAGCTCGCCTTCGACGGACACGCCACAGGCGTGGGCCATCTCGACGGTGCGACGGGTCACATCGACATTGTATTCGTAGCTTGTCGGGGTCTTGCCATCTTCCCCCAGCGAACCGTCCATCATCACCGAGCTGAAGCCCAGCTGGATGGAGCGCTGGCAGACGGCTGGCGAGGTGCCGTGATCCTGGTGCATGACCACCGGGATATGCGGGAATTCCTCGATCGCGGCCAGAATCAGGTGGCGAAGGAACGGCGCGCCGGCGTATTTGCGAGCGCCTGCAGAGGCTTGGACGATCACCGGAGAGTCGGTGTGGTCGGCGGCTTCCATGATGGCGCGCATCTGCTCGAGGTTGTTGACGTTGAACGCGGGAATGCCGTATCCGTACTCGGCTGCGTGGTCCAACATCTGGCGCATGCTGATCAATGCCATGACATCACCTGTCTTCTTGGGGAATGGAAAAGGGAGTAGCGTCTGGCCACCCTGTGCCGCAGGCAGAGGATGGCCCTGTTACCGTGACCCAGTTACCGGGTACCCCGGGCATGTGGCTGGCTCAGGGTACCGGGACAGTCGATGAGGACCTTGTCGCTGCGCCATTCGAGCGCAGCCCGGGTCAGCTTGCAGCGGCTTCCAATGCCGCCACGGCCGGTAGCGTCTTGCCTTCCACGTACTCGAGGAAGGCACCGCCACCGGTAGAAATGTAGGACACGCGGGACTCGACAGCGTATTTGTCGATGGCCGCCAGGGTGTCCCCACCACCAGCGATGGAGAAGGCGTCGCTCTCGGCGATGGCCATGGCCAGCTTCTCGGTACCGTTGGCGAACTGGTCGATCTCGAACACGCCCACCGGGCCGTTCCACAGAATGGTGCCGGCATCCTTGAGCAGCGCCCCGAAGCGGGAGGCGGTGTCCGGGCCGATATCCAGAATCATCTCGTCATCACGCACGTCGGCAACGTCACGCACGATGGCCTCGGCCTTGTCGGAGAACTCGGTGGCCACGACGACGTCGGTGGGCAGCGGGATCTCGACCTTGTCCATCAGCGCGCGAGCGGTATCGAGCAGGTCAGCCTCGTAGAGCGACTTGCCGACGTTGTAACCGGCGGCGGCGATGAAGGTGTTGGCGATGCCGCCACCGACGATCAGCTGATGGCACTTGTCGGACAGCGCCTTGAGCACGTCCAGCTTGGTGGAGACCTTGGAGCCGCCGACGATGGCGACCATCGGCGCGCGCGGCGCGGCGAGTGCCTTCTCGAGGGCTTCCAGTTCGGCAGCCAGCAGCGGGCCGGCGCAGGCGTCCGGGGCGAAGCGTGCCACGCCATGGGTGGAGGCCTGGGCGCGGTGCGCAGTGCCGAAGGCGTCCATCACGTAGATGTCGCACAGGGCGGCGTAGGCGCGAGACAGCGCTTCATCGTCCTTCTTCTCGCCGGCATTGAAGCGCACGTTTTCCAGCAGCACGACCTCGCCCTCGGCGACGTCCGGTGCCGTGTCGAGATAGTCGGTGATCAGACGCACCGGGCTGCCCAGCAGCTCGCCCAGGTGTGCCGCGACCGGTGCCAGAGAGAACTGCTCTTCCGGCTGCCCTTCGGTGGGACGGCCCAGATGGCTCATCAGCATGACGCGCGCTCCCGCATCGCGGGCCGCCGTGATGGTCGGCAGGCTGGCGCGGATACGCGCGTCGCTGGTCACCTGACCATTGCGAACCGGCACGTTGAGATCTTCGCGGATCAGCACGCGTTTGCCTGACAGGTCGAGGGCGGTCATCGTTTGCACGTTCATGACGGGTTCCTTGGTCGTGAATCGGTGGAGAGAGCTCCCGTCGCCAGAGGCGTTGTCATCTCGCAGGCGTGCCAATGGGTGGCGACGTCCAGCATGCGATTGGCAAAGCCCCATTCGTTGTCGAACCAGCACAGCATCTTGATCAGCCGGCCGCCGGCAACACGGGTCTGGGTCGCATCCACGATACCCGAGCGCGGATCGTGGTTGAAGTCGATGGACGCCGTCGGCTCCTCGCTCAACCCCATCAGGCCCTGCAGGCGTCGTGCGCAGGCCTCGCGCAGCAGGTCATTGACCTCGTCCGCGCTCACGTCGCGCTTCACCTCGATGGACATGTCCATGCAGGACACGTTGATGGTCGGCACCCGCAGGTGCAGACACTCGAAGCGTCCTTCCAGATGCGGCATCAGGCGGTTGATGCCTTTGGCCAGCCCCGTATCCACCGGCACGATCGAACTCATCGCGGAGCGCGTCAGGCGCAGGTCCGTCTGGTGGTAGGCGTCGATCACCGGCTGGTCGTTCATCGCCGAATGCACCGTGGTGGTGACGCCACGCTCCAGCCCGAAGGCCTGCTCCAGCACCGTGAGGATCGGGATCAGGCAATTGGTCGTACACGACGCCGCCGAGACGATGCGCATGCCGCCAGCGTCCTGCCCTGTCCCGGCGGGGGCCAGCGCCGACTGGTTGATGCCGCACACGATGGTGGCATCGACATCGGCGTCGGTATCGCCGGGCTGGGAGAACAGCAGCCGTCCCGCGCCTGCCGACAGATGGCGCTCGGCGGTGGCCCGGTCCTTGAAGCTGCCGGAGCACTCCAGGACCAGGTCAATCCCCAGTGCCCGCCAGGGCAGGCAGTCTGGATTGGCCTCGGACAGGATGCTGATCGCATGGCCGTTGACGACCAGCTGGCCGTCGCGCTGCTCCACCGTGCCGGGGAAGCGGCCATGGGTGGTGTCGTAGCGTGTCAGATAGGTGATGGTGTCCAGGTCTGACAGCTCGTTGATCGCCACCACTTCCAGTGGCAGCGTCTCGCCACGTGCTTCACGTTCCACCAGCGCTCTCAGCACACACTGACCGATGCGTCCGTAGCCATTGATGGCCACTCGCAAGGGGGAGTTCCCCTGGCGAAGGCGCATGCTGGCCTCCTGGGAGGCGTCGGAGGTGGGCAGAGGGGACTGATGGCTCAATGAGGTCTCGTTCCGAGTGTTTTTCAGGGGGTCCATGGTAGCGCATCGCTTTGCTGGGCGGAGGGAGCGAAAGGCGCGCAAGCGCCTGATTTCTGGTTTTTTTCGTCTAAGAACACGTAGTCACACTACCCAACTGGAGGGGTTGTGTAGTCGCCATCCACGCTGTCTGTCGAGGGCTGGATCGCCGGAGAATGACCGTTCATGCAGGATGAATCGTGTCATCAAGCTGTGACTGACATGGAGCGCGTCGACTACAGGCGACAGCCGGTGACGGTGGAGGGCTTCTCGAGTGTCGCACAGACGAAAACGCCGCCGCTCCCATCGGGAGGCGGCGGCGTCGATCTGCATCCCACTCCGTCATGGACGGGGTGAGTCAGGCGGTGATCAGCCCAGCAGCGTGTTGGCGCGTTCGACCACGTTCTCGACCGTGAAGCCGAAGTGCTTGAACAGGTCGCCAGCCGGCGCGGATTCCCCGAAGGTCTCCATGCCGATGATGTCGCCGTTCAGGCCGACATACTTGAACCAGTAGTCACGATGCCCGGCTTCGATCGCCACGCGCGCGGTGACGGAGGACGGCAGCACGGATTCGCGGTATTCCGCGTCCTGGGCATCGAACAGGTCGGTGGCCGGCATGGACACGACACGCACGGCGCGACCGGCGGCTTCCAGCTCGGCGGCGGCATCCATCGCCAGACCGACTTCGGAGCCGGTGGCGATCAGGATCAGTTCCGGCTGGCCGTTGGCGGCGTCCTTCAGCACGTAACCGCCACGGCTGATGTTGGCCAGCTGGGCCTTGTCGCGGTTCTGGTGCGGCAGGTTCTGACGCGACAGGATCAGCGCGGTCGGGCCGGAGTGACGCTTGATGGCCGCATCCCAGGCGGCTGCGGTCTCCACGGCATCCGCCGGACGCCAGGTGGACAGGTTCGGCGTGGTGCGCAGGCTGGTCAGCTGCTCGATCGGCTGGTGCGTCGGGCCATCTTCGCCCAGACCGATGGAGTCGTGGGTGAAGACGTAGACGGCCTGCTGACCCATCAGGGCGGCCATGCGAACGGCGTTGCGCATGTATTCCATGAAGATCAGGAAGGTCGCGCCGTACGGGATGAAGCCGCCGTGCAGACCGGCGCCGTTCATGATCGCGCCCATGCCGAACTCACGCACACCGTAGTGCAGGTAGTTGCCGCTGAAGTCTTCGCGGGTGATCGCCTGGGCGCCCTTCCAGAAGGTCAGGTTGGACGGGGCGAGGTCGGCACTGCCACCGAGCAGTTCCGGCAGCTGCGGGCCGAGCTGGTTCAGGCACTCGAAGGAGGCCTTGCGCGATGCCGGGCTGTCGCCGGCGGCCTGAGCGTCCTCGATCATCTTCTCGCTGCTCAGGGCGTGCGGCAGCTTGCCTTCCAGACGACGGGTGAACTCGGCGGCCAGTTCCGGGTGCGCGTCGGCGTAACGGGCGAAGCGCGCATCCCAGTCACTCTCGAGCTTGGCGCCGCGCTCGCTGGCATCCCAGCCCTGATAGATGTCTTCCGGGATGTGGAAGGGTGCGTGGGTCCAGCCCAGCTTCTCGCGGGTCGCCGCGACTTCGTCGTCACCCAGCGGAGCGCCGTGGCAGGACTCGGTGCCTTCCTTGTTCGGGGAGCCGAAGCCGATGACGGTCTTGCAGATGATCAGGCTCGGCTTGTCGTCGTGGCTCTTGGCCAGGGCGATGGCGGCGTTGATCTCTTCCGGCTTGTGGCCGTCGACGTTGGCCACGACGTGCCAGCCATAGGCTTCGAAGCGCTTGGCGGTGTCATCGGTGAACCAGCCTTCGACTTCCCCATCGATGGAGATGCCGTTGTCGTCATACAGGGCGATCAGCTTGCCCAGACCCAGGGTGCCGGCCAGCGAGCCGACCTCGTGGGAGATGCCTTCCATCAGGCAGCCATCGCCCAAGAAGCACCAGGTGGTGTGGTCGACGACGGTGTGGCCGGGACGGTTGAACTGCGCCGCCAGTGTCTTCTCGGCGATCGCCATGCCCACGGCATTGGCCAGCCCCTGG
The DNA here is from genome assembly GCF_029846385.1 of Cobetia sp. 10Alg 146. NCBI lineage: Bacteria > Pseudomonadati > Pseudomonadota > Gammaproteobacteria > Oceanospirillales > Halomonadaceae > Cobetia > Cobetia sp. 10Alg 146. Next base: position 27,856 of record NZ_JARWKT010000005.1, on the reverse strand, counting down.
CCCAGCGGGCCGGTGGTGGTCTCGATACCCGGCGCATAACCGTATTCCGGGTGACCGGCGGTCTTGGAATGCAGTTGGCGGAAGTTCTGCAGATCTTCAAGGCTCAGCTGGTAGCCCGTGAGGTGCAGCAGGGAGTAGAGCAGCATGGAGCCGTGGCCGTTGGACAGCACGAAGCGGTCACGGTCGGCCCAGTTCGGGTTGGCCGGGTTGTGCTTGAGGTGGTCGTTCCAGAGCACTTCAGCGATGTCGGCCATGCCCATGGGGGCGCCGGGGTGGCCAGACTTGGCCTTCTGAACGGCGTCCATGGAAAGTGCACGGATGGCGTTGGCCAGGTCAAAACGGGAAGGCATGCAATAGCTCCTCGCCTGCGGGGCGTCAAGAGTGTGGCAATGAATCACGGCGTTCTGCCTGTGGTGCGCAGCGCGCCGGAAAGGACAGTGCGTCGCGTGAACCTTGTGCGTACGAAGCTTCGCCCGTACGCGATCTCCGGGCCAGTATTGTCACCGAGATGACGGGGCGCGGCAAATCGCATCCGGGCCCCGCAGCCGTCCATGCGTCTTGCTGACTTATGCCGGTTGGTGTCCTTCTTGTGGCAAAAAGGTCTCGAAACGGCCGTCGTGCAGTCCGCATGGCGCTAGGCACTCACATAAGTGGCGTGTAAACTCGCCCCCCCGAGGCCGGGCCGTCTGTGTCAGTCCTCAACGTGCGCCGCAAGCGTGTTTCTACTCGGTCTCAAGCAGCCATCTGCCGTCAGTGGCCGAATCATCCCCGCATCCGAAAAGAGGGTCGAGGACCAATGAGCGAATACTCACTCTTCACATCCGAGTCCGTGTCCGAAGGGCACCCGGACAAGATTGCCGACCAGATTTCCGATGCCGTGCTCGATGCCATCATCGCGCGCGACAAGCAGGCACGCGTGGCGTGCGAAACGCTCGTCAAGACAGGCGTGGCCATCGTGGCCGGTGAGATCTCCACCAGCGCGTGGGTCGATCTCGAGGAGCTGGTACGTCGTGTCATCACGGACATCGGCTACACCTCTTCCGATGTCGGTTTCGACGGCGAGACCTGTGGTGTCCTGAACCTGATCGGCAAGCAGAGCGTCGATATCGCCCAGGGCGTCGATCGCACCAAGCCGGAAGATCAGGGCGCGGGCGACCAGGGCCTGATGTTCGGCTATGCCACCAACGAGACCGACTCCTTCATGCCGGCGCCGATCCACTACGCTCACCGTCTGGTGGAGCGTCAGGCGGAACTGCGCAAGAACGGCATGCTGCCGTGGCTGCGTCCGGATGCGAAGAGTCAGGTCACCTTCCGCTACGACGAAGCCGGCAAGCCGGTCGCCGTCGAAGCCGTCGTGCTGTCCACCCAGCATGACCCGGAAGTCTCCCAGGAAGACCTGCGCGCGATGGTCAAGCGCGAGATCATCGAGCAGGTCCTGCCGGCCGAGTGGCTATCCGAGACCACCGAATACCACATCAACCCGACCGGCAACTTCGTCATCGGTGGCCCGGTGGGTGACTGTGGTCTGACGGGCCGCAAGATCATCGTCGACACCTACGGCGGCATGGCCCGTCACGGTGGTGGTGCCTTCTCCGGCAAGGACCCGTCCAAGGTCGATCGCAGCGCCGCCTATGCCGGTCGTTACGTGGCCAAGAACGTCGTCGCCAGCGGTCTGGCCGACAAGTGCGAGATCCAGGTCTCCTACGCCATCGGTGTCGCCGAGCCGACCTCCGTCTCGATCAACACCTTCGGCACCGGCAAGATCAGCGATGCCAAGATCGTCGAGCTGGTGCGCGAGCACTTCGACCTGCGTCCGTATGCCATCACCACCATGCTGGATCTGGCGCACCCGATGTATCAGCTGACCGCTGCCTACGGCCACTTCGGTCGTGAGCCGTTCGAGCACAGCTACAGCTGGACCGACGTGACCGGCGAGAAGAAGACCGAAACCTTCACCGCCTTCCCGTGGGAAAAGACCGACCGTGCCGCTGGCCTCAAGGCTGCTGCCGGCCTGTAAGGTCGTCAGCTCGACAGGCCTGGCAGGGGAGGAGCATCTCGCCCCCACCGGCTCAGTGTCATGACAGGAAAACCCGCTTCGGCGGGTTTTCCTGTCTCTGCACGACTGACACGCAGGTCTGACCCTTTGTGGGACAGCAACAGGAGAGAGGCCCAGTGGCTGATCTACGCTATCTCAAGGGCTACGGCCCCGAGATCCAACAGCAGGCGAGTGAACTGCTGGCGTCGGGCAAGACGGCAGCCTTCTTTCTCGCTAGATATTCCGAGCCTCATCAGTTGCAGGGGGCCCGTGCGCTGCATGACTACACCATGGCGCTGAAGAATCAGTACCTGCGCAGCTCGGCGCCGATCAGCAAGGTGATCTATGACGACCGGATTCACGTCATCGACAACGCCCTGGGGCTGCACACCTTCGTGTCGCGGGTGCAGGGCAACAAGCTCAAGGCCAAGCACGAGATCCGCATCTCGTCGTTGTTTCGGCGCCTGCCGGAGCCGCTGCTGAACATGATCGTGGTCCATGAGCTGGCGCATCTGCGCGAGAAGGCCCACGACAAGGCGTTCTATCGACTCTGCTGTCACATGCAGCCGGAGTATCATCAACGTGAGTTCGAGCTGCGTCTCTATCTCTGTCACCGTGAACGTCACGGCGATCTCTGGTAGTCACGGCCAGTGCTGGCAGTCACGATCAGCGCTGCTGGCCACGCGAGTGGCTCACCACACCAGCTCGTATGAAAGACGAATGACAAGGACGTCATGCCCGCCAGGGTATCGGCGCCACTGCAAAGGATCGTTTTCGGATGCTCAATCTCGCTGCACTGTTCATTACCATCACTGCCGTGTGCATGTGGTTCAACCACCGGGTCCTGCGCCTGCCCCCGACCATCGGCGTGATGGCCATCGGTCTGGTGCTGTCACTCGGCGTGATCGGGCTGGATCACTTCGCAGTGACCACCGTCGTGGCCGACATCGCGGAAGACTGGCTGGGGCGCATCAACTTCAACAGCCTGCTGATGGACGGCATGCTGTCCTTCCTGCTGTTCGCCGGTGCGCTGCACGTGGATCTCTCGCGTCTGAAGGCCTATCGCCGCTCCATCGGCCTGCTGGCCACGCTGGGCGTGCTGGTCTCGACCCTGGTGATCGGCTCCGCCGCCTGGTGGCTGTTCCAGTGGGCCGGCATCGAGGTGCCGTACCTGTATTGCCTGGTGTTCGGCGCGTTGATCTCGCCCACCGACCCGATCGCCGTGCTCGGCATCATGCGCAGCGCCGGGGCGCCTGCCGACATGGAGATCCGCATCGTCGGCGAGTCACTGTTCAATGATGGCGTGGCGGTGGTGCTGTTCACCGCGCTGTTGAGCGCGGCCTCGGCGGGCAGCGGTGAGGTCGAGCTCGGCCACATGGGGCTCCTGTTCCTCGAGGAAGCCGGCGGCGGGATTCTGCTCGGTCTGGCACTGGGGGCGCTGGTCTATCAGCTGATGCGCAGCATCGACCAGTATCAGGTCGAGGTGATGCTGAGCCTGGCGCTGGTGTTGGGCGGCTACGCGCTGGCCTCGGCGCTGCACGTCTCCGGCCCCATCGCGATGGTGGTGGCGGGGCTGATCATCGGCAACATGGCGCGTGATGGCGCCATGTCCGACAACACCCGCCGCTATCTGGACGGTTTCTGGGAGCTGGTCGACGAGATCCTCAACGCGGTGCTGTTCGTGCTGATCGGTCTCGAGCTGGTGCTGATGCCGATCACCCTGACCTCGATCGGCATCGCCCTGGCGCTGGTGGCGGTCATCCTGCTCTCGCGTCTGGCGCTGATCGGCATTCCGCTGAGCATCTTGCGGCGCTGGTATACCTTCCGGGCCGGCACCACGCGCGTGCTCACCTGGGGGGGACTGCGTGGCGGCATCTCGGTGGCACTGGCCCTGGCGATTCCCGAAGGTGATTTCCGCGAGCCGCTGGTGGTTACCACCTACATCATCGTGCTGTTCTCGATCCTCGTGCAGGGCCTGAGCATCGGCAAGCTGGTGACCGCAGTCGTCGGGGATCGCTCTCGCTCGGAGGCGCCGCACGACCAGCATTGAGTCAGAGCCTGCCAAGAGAAACGCCCCCTCACTGACAGCAGTGAGGGGGCGTTTTCGTTGCTGTCGAGAGAGGCAAGCCAAGGGCATCGCAATGGCGGGTCAGAGGGCGGCCAGCCCCCGGGCAAAGACGCCGCTGAGCGGCTTGGCCTCGCCGCCCGGTGCCGCGCGGGTGACGGCGGGCTGGCGCATCAATGTCAGCAGCAGATCCCGTCCCGCCAGCAGCGGGTCGACCACCGGCAGACCGATATCCCGAGCGATGGCGTCGCGCAGCGGGCCCATCGCGGCGCAGCCCAGCACGATGCTGCCGGCACCGCTCGCCCTGGCCTGCTCACAGCTCTCAAGCAGCGCCTGCGGGGGAGTGCGTGCCTCGGACAGCGCCAGTACCGGGACGTCACAGGCCAGCAGCGCCTTGCACAGCGGACGCATCGCATAGCGCTCCAGCAGCTGCTCGGACATCGGCAGCGTGCTGGTCATGCTGGTGACGATGGCAAAGGAGGGTGCCGCCAGCGTGGCCATGTGCATGGCGGCCTGGGCGATGCCGATCACCGGCACGGGGCTCAGTTCGCGGGAGGCCTCAAGGCCGGGGTCACCGAAGCAGGCCAGCAGATAGCCATCGGCGGGGGGCGTGTCCAGCAGGCCTTCCCTGTCCCGGGCGATCAGACTCAGCAGCGCGACCACCGCCATGGCTTCCTCGACGGCTGTCTCGATGCTGGGGGCGCCATGCTCGGCGGTCAGTACCTCGAGTCGGACGTCGTCCGCGAGCTGTCGTTGCAGCGAGTGCGCCATCTGCTGGCTCATCGCCTGGCTGGTGTTGGGATTGATGACCTTGAGACGCAACATGGCGCGTGTCTCCTGTGATGAGGTTCGGCTCGCGGGGATGGGTGAGACGTTCGAGCAGGATGGTCAATACGTGAGCAGCATTCGTGCCAGACGGGCAATCACCGCTTCAGCAACGTTCGTTTCATCGTTGGTGCGCCCTGGTGGTGCATATGGCGAATTCAGGGGGAATCGATGGTGCTTGAGGGGGCAGCGATTTCGGCTTGAGAGGCACTACTGGCAGGAGGTGCAGGCAGAGCGGGGGTTGGGGGAAACGCTGGGAGATTGAAAAGCCGCAACATGTGTTTCATTGGCATGCTTGTTGATAGGGGGATAGGCATGGCGAGGCGTGATGCCTCGTGACCGGCCCACGGACGGAACGTCCACTCGGGCACCAAGCCCCCTCTGGAGACAACAATGACACCCCAGACTCCCCCTGACCTGAGCAACGCCAGCAAGCGGCTCATCAACGACGACCTCGCGCCCTGCGAGCAGAACTGGAACTGGTACAACATCTTCTCGTTCTGGATGTCCGACGTGCACAGTGTCGGTGGCTATGTCTTCGCCGCCAGTCTGTTCACCCTGGGCCTGGCCAGCTGGCAGATTCTGGTCTCGATGCTGGTGGGGATTCTGGTGGTGCAGGTGTTCGCCAATCTGGTCTCGCGGCCCAGCCAGCAGACGGGGGTACCGTTTCCGGTGGTCTGCCGCCAGTCCTTCGGCATCTATGGCGCCAATATCCCGGCGATCATCCGCGGGCTGATCGCGGTGGTGTGGTACGGCATCCAGACGTATCTGGCGGCACATGCCTTGATGCTGGTGCTGCTGCGTTACGTGCCGTCGCTGGAGGGGCTGACCGAGGTCCAGTACCTCGGCCTCTCGCAGCTTGGCTGGTACTGCTTCCTGTTCATGTGGGTGCTGCAGGCGCTGGTGTTCTGGTGGGGCATGAACGCGGTGCGCCGTTTCATCGATTTCGCCGGGCCGGCGGTCTATGTGGTGATGTTCGCGCTGGCGGGCTGGATCGTCTGGCAGGCCGGCTGGGACAACATCAGCTTCACGCTGGGCAGCAAGACACTCTCCGGCAGTGATGCCCTGTGGCAGATGGTGATCGCCGCGGCCCTGGTGGCGGGCTACTTCGCGGGTCCGACGCTCAACTTCGGTGACTTCTCGCGTTACTGCGCCACGCCTGGTGACGTGAAGCGTGGCAACTTCTGGGGCCTGCCGGTCAACTTCCTGCTGTTTGCCGTCATCACCGTGGTAGTGGTGTCCGGCACCCAGCCCATCTTCGGCGAGATGCTGCATGACCCGATGGAGACTGTCGCGCGCATCGACAACGGTGTCGCGGCGGCGCTGGGTATCCTGACCCTGGTGCTGGCGACCATCGGCATCAACATCGTGGCCAACTTCGTGTCACCGGCGTTCGATTTCTCGAATGTGGCGCCGTCGCGCATCAGCTGGCGCATGGGCGGCATGCTCGCCGCCGTCGGCTCCATCTTCATCACGCCGTGGAATCTGTTCAACAATCCGGAAATCATCCAGTACACCGTGGGCATTCTCGCCGCGGCCATCGGTCCGGTGTATGGCGTGATCCTGTTCGATCACTACTTGATCCACAAGGGCGGCATCAACACCCGGGCATTGTTTACCGACAGCGCGCAGGGAGAGTATTTCTTCGAGAAGGGCGTCAATGTCGCGGCGGTCAAGGCGTTGCTGGCCTCCTCGGCGGTGACGCTGGTCATCAGCTTCCTGCCGCTGGGTGACATCACCCACTTCACGCTGTTCATCGGCGGCCTGATGGCGGCAGGGCTGTATGGCATCTTCTCGGGATATTGGCTGGGAGATGCCGCCTCCGCGCGCATCTATGTGCCTGCTGGTTCACGCGGCAAGGTCGTCTGACCGCAGGCGAAAGGCGCGAGTCACGTCGAGACGCTCAGGGCCCGTACCTTCCCGGTATCGGGCCCTGAGTGCATCTCGCCGGCAGGACACGTGGCAGTAGCGTTGGCGGGACGCGAGCCGTCGGGATAGGGGGAGGCTGGCGGCAGGTGTAGCATGAGGCCATGCCCCAGCTTTCCGAGAGGACGTGCCGTGTCGTTCCATGATCACCTCATGCCATGCAGTGAGATGGAGGATGAGGAGTCTCGCCATTATCGGGCGCGACTCAATCATACCTTCGTGCTGTTCGCGATGGCGGGTCTGGCGTGCTTTCTGCTGTTCGATTACTTCCAGGTCCCTGACGCCTGGCCGACTCTGTGGCTCGGGCGCTTTCTGCTTCTCGGTGTCTGTGTGCTGTGTGTGACGCTACTGCGTCGCCAGCCACGTCGGCCCGACGATATCGCATTGCTCGGCGCCGTCTGCGCCAATCTGTATTTCTGCTTCGGCGCGACGATGATCCAGGATGCCATCACGCTATCGCTGTGGAACCTGAGCTTCTCGACCTCCATGCTGATCGCCATGCCGGCGTGGCTGGTGTGGGGCTGGCGGTACCAGCTGGTCAGCAGTCTGCCGTTGATACTGGGCTATCTGCCGCTCTTTCTATGGCTGAGCCCGCTCTCGCTCAAGGACCTTGCCGGCGCGGGAGGTGCCTACATGATCGCGACGATGATCATGGCGCCGGCGCTGGCGCACGCCCGCAGCTCCACTTTCCTGCGTACCGTCAAGCTGCGCCGGGCACTGGAGGTGCGCAACGCCGAGCTCAGCCACATGAATCAGCAGCTGCTCACGCAGCAGCATGAGCTGGAATACCGTGCCAACCATGACCTGCTGACCAGCCTGCCCAACCGCCGCTGTGGTCTCGAGTTTCTCGACAGGACGTTGGCCGCCAGCCTGCGAGAACGCCGGTGTCTATCCATCCTGTTCGTGGATGTCGATCGCTTGAAGTACGTCAACGACACCTTTGGCCATCCCCAGGGGGACCGGCTGATCCAGCTGGTCGCCGCAGGCGCGGCACAGGCCGCGGGAGAGGAAGGGATGGCCTGCCGTCTGGGCGGAGACGAGTTTCTGGTCGTGCTGCCCGGGGCCTGCGACATGGCCAGTCAGCAGGCGGCGAATCAGCTGATGCATCACCTGGAGGCGCAACGTCTCGAGGAGCAGATCGCCTTTCCGGTCGAGGTGAGCATCGGGCGGGTCACGCATGACTCGGTACTGCAGGGCGAGATCAGCGTGCAGGATCTCATCCACATCGCGGATGATCGCATGTACCGCCAGAAGCGCGCCGGCCGGCATGCGGTGGTAAAGGGGAGCAATCAGCAGGCGTGAGCGGCGGGTTGTCATCGCCCGGTCATGGTCCTGTTATGGAGGCGTCATCGCACGCGGTCACTCTGGTCCGGCAATCCGGGGCGTAGCCATGTCTGTCTGCGCTCGCCGATCCCGAGGTGATTGATCAGAGGTAACTGACATGCCCGTGCCGCACTTCGCTCCCCCGTCTTCTCCGGCGTCTTCTGCAGAGGCGGCGCCACGGCATGCGTCACTCGGCCAGGTGCGGACATTGTTCATCTCGGACGTGCATCTGGGCACGCCGGACTGTCAGGCGGCGCTGCTCGCGAAGCTGCTGCGGCGCGTGCGCCCTGAGCGTCTGTATCTGGTCGGCGATATCGTGGATCTGCTGGCGATGCGCAAGCGTGCGGTGCTCGACAAGGACCAGCAGGCGCTGGTGGCGCGGGTACTGCGCCTGGCACGCAGTGGCTGCGAGGTCATCTACATTCCCGGCAATCACGATGCCGCCTTCCGTCGTCTGTGCGGTCTGAAGCTCCACAACGTGAGCATCGAGCGGCGCGCGATCCACACCACCGGCAGCGGGCGCCGCCTGCTGGTCTCCCACGGCGATGAATTCGATACCCATGTGCGCATCGCGCCGTGGCTGCTCACGCTGGGGGATGGCATGCACGGCTTCATCCTGTCGCTCAATCGCTGGTGCAACCGCGCGCGTGGCATGTTCGGTCTGCCTTACTGGTCGCTGGCCAGCGCGCTCAAGCGCCGCAGTGGCGTCGCCCAGCGCTACGTGGCCCAGTTCGAGGAGGCGGCCATGCGCCAGGCCCGTCTCGAAGGCCTGGATGGCTATGTCGGTGGGCATATCCACCAGGCGGGCTTTCGGGTCGAGGATGGCGTGCTCTACTGCAACGACGGCGACTGGGTAGAGCACTGCACTGCGCTGGCGGAAGATGGCGACGGCGCACTGCATCTGATCGACTGGCAGGGGCAGATTCTCGAAAGCGCCCCGCGTCATGTGATGCCGCGTCAGGCCGTGCCACCCGCCACCGAGGCCGTCACCCCCGAGATGGCCGGGGCCTGAGCCTCACCCCAGCCCGCTGATCGTCAGCATCCATGACAGGTAGAGTGGGATGATCAGCGGGGCCGCCAGGGTAGTCAGCATCACCGCGATCGCGCCCTTGGCCGGCTGGATGTTCAGCTCGATGGCCAGCACGACCACATTGGCGGCCATCGGCACCACCCCCAGCAGCAGCAGGACCTGCGCCAGTACCGGGTCGAGTGCGAACAGGCTGCCCAGCAGCATCACGCTGCCCAGACTCAGCAGCGGCCACATCACGAAACGCAGGGCAGTCGCGGCCAGGATGAAGCGCGGGTCGACCTCGCGCAGGCTGATGCCCCCCAGCGTCATGCCGATGATCATCATGCCCAGCACCGTGTAGCTGTACTTGAAGTAGTCGAGCCCCTCCATGACCGCCCCCGGCACCTGAAGCCCCAGCGTGCCGACCAGCAGTGCGGCCATGAAGGCGTAGATCAGCGGCAGCCGCGCGATCTTCACCAGACTTTGCTGCATCGAGAACTGCCCGCGCGCACTGACGTAGAAGCCCAGCGTGAACTCATACAGGGTGATGCCAAGCAGGCAGAACAGGTACTGGGTCACGCCTTCCGGCGGCAGCAACAGCATCGCGACCGGCAGGCCGAAGTAGCCGGTGTTGCCGGTGCCGGAAGAGAAGGCGAGCAAGGCGGCCTCCTGCGGCGGGAAGAACTTCGCGGCCAGTGGACGCACCAGCAGACAGATGAGGCTCGACAGCGTGAACAGGCCCAATGTCAGACCCAGATCGCTCAAGGAGGGCTCGCCCAGCACCAGTCCGCGGAAGAAGGTCAGCGGCGCGATCACGTAGATCAGCAAGGTGGCGATGGGGCGTGGGTCGATGGCCAGCTTGCGGGCGCACAGTGCGCCGATGGCAACGAAGGTGATCAGCATCCAGAGCGGTTGCTGCAGATCCAGGTGATCCATCACGGTTCCTTGTGAAGCGGGGCGGGGGCGTGCGAGCCATCATGCCGTGAGTCATGTGCCGACGTCATCTCGAAAACGGCGCCTGCTCAGGCCGCAGGGAAGATGTCGCGCAGCAGGTGAGTCGGGTAAGGCGTTGTGGTTATAAGAAAGCAGATTCTTATATGAATGATATTGATGTTGAGGCGAAAACCTTTCATTGGCCGTGGATCGAGGCGCAGGTCATGATGCATGACATGCACCGTGCGCGTGCTTGTGTCATCAGCGCAGCGTCACACGGCAGCACGCACACCGCGACGTGTGCGGCACAAGAACATCAATGCCGGACACGACCGACCAGGAGGCCGCCCCATGAGCGTCAGCGAACACCCCTCAGGCATCAGTTTCGAGTTCTTTCCACCGAATACCGAGGTGGGACATGAAAAGCTGATGGGTGTCCGTGACCGCCTGGCCGCGCTGGAGCCGGCATTCTTCTCGGTCACCTATGGCGCGGGTGGCTCCACGCGTGAGCGCACCTTCAACACCGTGCAGTCGGTCAGCGCCAGCGGCATCTGTACCGCGCCGCACCTGTCGTGTGTCGGCAGTGACCGCGGCGAGCTGCGCGAGATCCTGGCGCAATATCGCGAGCAGGGCGTCAAGCGTCTGGTGGCGTTGCGCGGGGATCTGCCGTCCGGGATGGGCTCGCGCAGCGAGCTGCGTTACGCCAATGAGCTGGTCGAGTTCGTGCGCGAGGAGACCGGCGATCATTTCGAGATCGCGGTGGCGGCCTACCCGGAGTGTCACCCGCAGGCTGACAACTACCGTATGGATCTGGAGAACTTCGCACGCAAGATGAATGCCGGGGCCGACATCGCCATCACCCAGTACTTCTTCAATGCCGATGCCTACTTCCACTTCGTGGAGCGAGCACGTGATCTGGGCATCCAGCAGCCGATCATCCCGGGCATCATGCCGATCACCAATTACACCAAGCTGGCGCGTTTCTCCGACTCCTGCGGTGCCGAGATTCCGCGCTGGATTCGCAGGCAGCTCGAGAGCTACGCCGATGACAGCGAGAGCCTCCAGGCCTTCGGTACCGAGGTGATCTCGCGGATGAGTCAGCGTCTGCTGGATGGCGGCGCGCCGGGTCTGCATTTCTATACCCTCAACCAGGCCGGGCCGTGTCTCAAGGTGCTGGAAAACCTGGGGATCTCTTCTCGCTGAGGTGTGCTCGCCCGGCGTGCGCGGCAAGTCATTGGCAGAATTGCATTGAATGTGACGTCTCTCGCCCTGAGGTCTGAGGGGTAGCCGCTTGCGACAGCGGCCCGCAAGCCACTCAAGGCGTCGGCAGTGGAGCCGGCCTCAGTGAAGGAGAGATTGCTCATGAATCACGAGACACAGCACACGGCATCCTTTGCGTCATCTACCAGAAAGCCCTTCAAGAGCGCCGCTGCGGTGGCGCTGGGTGCCTGGTTGTTCGGGGGTGTCGCCCAGGCGGCCACCGAGGTGGAAATGCATCGTGTCAGCAGTGACGGGGTCGGCGAGACCGTCGGTAGCATCATGGCCGAGGACACTGCTGATGGTCTGCTGCTGACGCCGAAGATCGAAGGGCTCGAAAGCGGCATCCATGGCTTCCACCTGCATGCCAATGCCAGCTGCGAACCCGCCGAGAAGGACGGTGAGGCCGTGGCCGGTGCCGCGGCAGGTGGCCACTTCGACCCAGAGGAGACCGGCACCCACCAGGGCCCGTATGGCGATGGCCACCTGGGCGATCTTCCGGCGCTGAGCGTCGATGCCGATGGCAAGATCTCGCTGCCGGTGTTGGCTCCGCGCCTCAAGGAGAGCGATCTCGGCGGTCATGCGCTGATGATCCACTCCGGCGGTGACAACTACACCGATACGCCCAAGCTGGGCGGTGGCGGCTCGCGCGTTGCCTGCGGCGTGGTCAAATGAAAGCCGTGGGCCAGTCGAGCTGACAGTCCGTCGAGCTGATACGCAAAAGCCCCGCCATCTGGCGGGGCTTTTTCATGCAGCAAGCACGGATTCCACGGGGGGCTCGCGATATCACATGCGGTCAATGCCGCTTGCCGGGGTCCAGGATACGCACCGGCTGGACCTCATCACTCGCGGGCTCGTCGCGTGGCGCGTTCACGCGCGTGGACAGCTCCTCGAGGGTGGGCGGTTCCTCGATGGCCTGTTGCTCGAAGAAGTCACAGGACACGCAGTCACGGTAGCGTGTCTCGTTCTGCTCCCAGGTGCGCAGGCGGTCCATTGCTCCGCAGCGTGGGCAGACGGCACCCGCGATGAAGCGCTTGATGGTAGACATGGTGCCTCCAGTCAGGATCTGGTTGTGTCAGGCCGCTCGGCATCGGGCAATGCGAGCGTCAGGCGGACGATGCGCCATATGATACGCCCCCGACCGGCAAAGGTCAGGGGCGCAGGGACAGCGGTGTGTGATCAGGCTTGCGCCGTCATCAAGACCGGCGTCTGGGCGAGGCTCAGGCCGCCTGGGCACCGATACCGGAGTGACGCAGCAGGGCATCGACCTGCGGGTCACGGCCCCGGAAGGCGCGGAACAGCTCGGCGGCATCACGCGAGCCACCCTTGGCCAGTACCTCTTCCCGGAAGCGCTGACCGGTGGCGGTGTCGAAGACCGCGCTTTCCTCGAAGGCGCTGAAGGCATCCGCCGACAGCACTTCGGCCCACTTGTAGCTGTAATAACCCGCGGCGTAACCGCCGGCGAAGATGTGGCTGAAGCCATTCTGGAAGCGGTTGAACTCGACCGCCGGGACCACGGCGACCTTGCTGCGTACCTCGTCGAGCAGCGTCTGGACATCGCCGGCGGACGGCGTGTCGAGCTCGTGATGCAGGCGGAAGTCGAACAGCGAGAATTCCAGCTGGCGGACCATGGTCATCGCCGCCTGGAAGTTGCGTGCCGCCTGCAGGCGCTCGAGCATGTCGTCGGGCAGGCGCTCGCCGGTATCCACGTGACGCGCGATCAGATCCAGCCCTTCACGCTCGTAGCAGAAGTTCTCCATGAACTGGCTGGGCAGCTCGACGGCGTCCCACGCCACGCCATTGATGCCGGAGACTTCGGCGACTTCCTGACGGGTCAGCATGTGATGCAGACCGTGGCCGAACTCGTGGAACAGCGTGACCACTTCATCGTGGGTCAGCAGCGCCGGGCGGCCACCCACCGGGCGGGTGAAGTTGCAGGTCAGATAGGCGACCGGCAACTGCAGGCTGCCATCCTCGCGGCGACGACGCACGCGGCACTCATCCATCCAGGCGCCGCCACGCTTGCCTTCGCGGGCATAGAGATCGAGATAGAAGCCGGCGATCGGCGTGTCATTCTCGATCACCTCGTAGTAGCTGACGTCGTCGTGCCACACCGGCACTTCACGCTGCTGGAAGGTGATGCCGTAGAGGCGATTGACCACCTCGAACAGTCCATCGATGGCCTGCGGCGCCGGGAAGTAGGGGCGCAGCTGTTCCTGATTGATCGCGTAGCGTGATTCGCGCAGCTTCTCGCTGGCGTAGCCGACATCCCACGGTTGCAGGTCATCGATGCCGAGGCTTTCGGTGGCGTAGGCCGCCAGCTCGTTGAACTCTTCACGCGCCTGGGGCACTGCACGGGTCGCGAGGTCCTCGAGGAAGCTGATGACCTGTGCCGGCGAGTCGGCCATCTTGGTCGCCAGTGACAGTGAGGCGTAATCGTCGAAACCGATCAGCCTGGCCAGTTCCTGACGCAGGGCCAGAATCTCCTCGATCACCGGACCGTTGTCGAAATCACCGGCGTTGGGACCCTTTTCCGAGGCGCGGGTGACGAAGGCGGTGTAGACCTCCTCGCGCAGCTCGCGGTTGTCGGCGTAGCTGAGCACCGGGAAGAAGCTCGGGAAGTCCAGGGTGATGCGATAGCCTTCCAGCCCCTTGGCCTCGGCGTTGGCCTTGAGCGCCGCGAGGCCGCTTTCCGGCACGCCCGCCAGCGCCTCTTCCTCGACATCCTTGTGCCAGGCCTGGGTGGCATCCAGCACATGGTTGGAGAAGGTGTTGGAGAGTTCGGACAGGCGCGCCTGGATCTCGCCATAACGCTGCTTCTTGTCCTGGGGCAGATCGACACCGGCGAGACGGAAATCGCGCAGACTGTTGGTGATCGCCTTCTGCTGGGCTTCATCGAGGCTTGCGAATTCGTCGCTGTCCGCAAGGCGCTGATAGGCCGCAGCCAGATCGCTGTTCTGACCCACCCAGGTGGAGTAGGCCGACAGCTTGGCCAGACAGGCCTGATAGGCCTCGCGCAGCTTGGGGGAATTCATGGTCGAGTTGAGGTGCGAGACCGGTGACCAGGCCTGACTCAGGCGGTCGCCCAGCGCTTCCAGCGGCGCGGCGAAGTTGTCCCAGCGCGTGTCGTCGCGGGTGGCCTCGATCAGGCGCTCGATCTCCTGCTGGTTGTGCTCCAGCAGTTCGCTGATCGCGTCTTCGACATGCTCGGCCTTGAGGGTGTCGAAGGGGGGCAGAGTGTTGCGTTCCAGCAGGGGATTGATCGACATAGTGTACCTCGCGTCATTCGGATGGGCGGCAGCGGTGAACGGTAAAGGAAGACTGGCGCATCGGAGGCGCCACGAGAACGGTGTCACCGTCGCCGCGGGGATACCTAGAATGTGAGGCCTTGGCGCGTGTTATTCAATCTATCGACCCGATAGGAGGCGGCCCGGACCTCTCCGCGTGGGACGCCCGAGCCGAGCCCGCATTGGCCCTGAACGACGCGGCTGCTATCTTGCAGCCCCTGATGAGCCTTCATTGACTATCGATTCTTCACCACGAGAGCAGACATGAGCGAAACCACCGAACGCTGGGGCAGTCGCCGCGCCTTCATCCTGGCCGTCACCGGCGCTGCCGTCGGGTTGGGCAACATCTGGCGCTTCCCGTACATGACGGGCGAGAACGGCGGTTCGGCCTTTCTGCTGCTGTACATCGGCTTCGTGCTGCTGCTGGGCCTGCCGGTGATGATGGCCGAGATCATGATCGGTCGCGCCGGTCGGCGCGGGCCGATGCAGGCGCTCGCCCATCTGGCGACCAGCGCCGGCCGTACGCCGAACTGGCGCTGGCTGGGCTTCTTCGGTGCCATCACCATGTTCTTCATCCTGTCGTTCTATTCGGTGGTGTCGGGCTGGTCGATCGAGTATCTGGTCGATTCACTGAAGGGTGACTTCAGCGGCATGAGCCCGCCGGAGATCGGCGCCTCCTTCGGTGCCTTTCTGGAAGACCCGGTCACCATGACCTTCAACCACACCGTCTTCATGCTGATGACCATGAGCGTGGTGGCCGCCGGCATCTCCTCGGGGCTCGAGCGTCTCAACAACCTGATGATGCCGCTGCTCTATGTGCTGCTGCTGGCATTGGCCGGTTACAGCATCAGCACTCCGGGCTTCGGTCCCGCCATCAGCTGGCTGTTCATGCCCAATCCCGACGCCATCACGCTGGACGTGGTGCTCAATGCCATGGGGCATGCCTTCTTCACGCTGGCGGTCGGCGCCTGTGCGCTGATGGCCTATGGCGCCTACATGCCGGAGCGCCAGAGTCTGCCGACGGCCGCGATCGCCGTGGCGGCGCTGGACATCGGGGTGGCATTGCTGGCGGGGATCGCCATCTTCGCGGCGGTGTTCAGTCAGGGGCTGGACCCGGCTTCCGGGCCCGGCCTGATGTTCGTCAGCCTGCCCATCGCCTTTGCCAATCTGCCGGGCGGCAGCCTGCTGCTGGCGCTGTTCTTCCTGTTGCTGCTGCTGGCGACCTGGACCAGCTCGATCAACATCGCCGAGCCCATCGTCGAGGTGCTGCAGGGCTGGGGAATGACACGTCGGCGTGCCGCGCTGGCGGTGGGCATCGCGGTATGGGCGATGGGCCTGTTGTCGGTGCTGTCCTTCTCGAGCCTCAAGGAAGTGCACCTGCTGGGCGAGATGAACGCCTTCGATGTGGTGACGACGATTCCGCCGGACTTCTTCCTGCCGATCGGCGGCCTGCTGATCGCCATCTTCGCGGGCTGGATCATGCCGCAGAATCTGGCATTGGCGGGGCTGGGGACGTCGCGTCGTTTCTTCCGTCGCTGGCGTTGGGTGCTGCGCTGGATCTCGATTCCGCTGGTGCTGGTCGTGCTGGGGTGGAGCTTCTTCAAGTAGGCCGCCAAGGGTTACGTGAGCAGGGCGTTTAGTCCTCGGGAGGGGCGGTGCCGCAAGGCGGGGAAATGAGCGTCGTCGAGCAAACCGCAACGCGATTCAGGCTGCCGCGCTATTGGCATCATGACGATGGGAGCAGTAGGCTGGTGGCCTAATTCAGGAGGCAAGGCATGAGCATTCGATCCTTCAAGGGCCTGACGCCGCGGCTGGGCGAACGGGTTTTCATCGACCCCAGCAGTGTCGTACTGGGCGATGTCGCCCTCGGTGATGACAGCTCGGTATGGCCACTGGCCGTGATCCGCGGCGACATGCACCGTATCCGTATCGGCGCGCGTACCAGCGTGCAGGACGGGGCAGTGCTGCACATCACTCACGCCAGCGACTTCAATCCGGGCGGCCATCCGCTGGAAATCGGTGACGACGTCACCATCGGCCACAAGGCCGTGCTGCACGGCTGCACCATCCATGACCGCGTGCTGGTCGGCATGGGAGCCATCGTGATGGACGGTGTGGTGGTGGAGGATGAGGTCATCATCGCGGCGGGCGCACTGGTGCCGCCTGGCAAGCGTCTCGAAGGCGGGCATGTGTATGCGGGCAATCCCGCGCGTGCGCTGCGTCCCATCAAGGACAGCGAGCGTGAGTTCTTCACCTATTCGGCGGTGAACTACGTCAAGCTGAAGGATCAGCATCTGGCTGAGGATTACGCCGGCTGAACCTCCTTCAAGGAGTTCCCCGAGCGCAGCAAAGAGCACTCCCCCGTCAGCCCTGGCTGGCGGGGGAGTGCGCGTTTCGGGGGCTGCATTTCCCGAGCGTTGACGGTGGAGGCAGCATCTGCACTCACAAACCCGGACAAGCCATTGTTTTTCATGAAATGCTTGCGTCATAATCTGGACATATATCCAGTGCCAGCGTGTGGTGACTGGTCCAGTGACATCGTCGAGGGCTCGCGACCCGTATCTCATGGCCAATTTTCGTACCCATATCACCGTGGCAGCCTTTGCCGGCGGTATCGTGGCGGCGGCCGGCTGGCAAGGCGGCCTGTGGTCGCTGGCGGAGGGTGTGCCGCTGGCGAGCCTGACGACCTTCGGTGGCATCCTGCCGGACATCGACTCCGACAACTCGCGCGCCATCCGTATCCTGTTCACGCTGTTTGCGGTGCTGGCGACCATGGCCTGCGTGCTGCTGCTGCAGGACCGCCTGCTGGCGGGGCCGCTGATGATGGCGGGCGGCGCGACCTATCTGGGCGTGCGCTATGTGGCCAGCGCCATCTTCAAGCGTTTCACCGTCCATCGCGGCATCTGGCATTCCCTGCTGGCCTCATTGCTGTGCTCGCTGGGCGTGACGGCCGCCAGTCTGCATCTGCTCGGTCAGAGTGAGGAGCAGGCCTGGTGGCAGGGCGCCGCCCTGTTGTTCGGCGCCATGATCCATCTGTTGCTGGATGAGATGTACAGCGTCGACATGGTCGGAGCGCGTCTCAAGAAGAGTTTCGGCACTGCCTTCAAGCTGTTCGATTACCGCGAGCCGGGCAACTCGCTGGCGATGGTGGCGGTGATTGCCGCGATGACTCCCTGGCTACCGCCGCTGGCGGTGCTGGTGGACATCATGCACCTGCAGGGACCGCTGTCCGTCTTCGGCGCCAGCCTGTCTCGCCTGATGGCCGGTGTCTGACACGATGGCTACCTCTCCCGCAGCCCGCCATGCGCTTCAGCGCCGGTAGGGTTCGGCACTCAGGCCATGCTTCTTGAGCTTGTCGTAAAGTGTCTTGCGCGGCAGTCCCAGTCGTTCGCAGGCCATCACGACCTGTCCGCGGCACGCGGCCAGCGCGTCACGGATGAGCGCGGCCTCGAAGGCCTCCATGCGTGTCGGCAGTGCCTGCCCTTCGGTTGCCTGGCTGACGCTCTCTTCCAGTGACATCTCCGCCTGCAGGCTGCGTTGTTCGGCGGACCCTCCCGGCGGCTGCCCCTCCGCCATGCTGTCGCCGATATTGCCCTCCAGTCCCCCCAGCAGCACATGACGCTCCGCACAGTTTCTCAGCTCACGCACATTGCCTGGCCAGTCATGGTCGAGCAGCGCCTGCAGCGTACGCGAATCCAGCGGCGGAACCTCCAGACTGGTGCGCTCGCTGGCCAGAATGGCGAAGTGTCGGAACAGCTGCAGGATATCCTCGCGATGCTCACGCAGTGGCGGCAGATAGAGCGTGACGACATTCAGGCGGTAGTAGAGGTCTTCACGGAAGTCGCCGGCGCTGGCCGCTTCACGCAGGTCACGCTTGGTGGCCGCGATGACGCGGATGTCGATGGGGCGCGGTGTATTGCTGCCCAGTCGCTCGATACTGCGCTCCTGAAGGACACGCAACAGCTTGATCTGCAACGACATCGGCATGGACTCGATCTCATCGAGAAACAGGGTGCCGCCGTCGGCGTGTTCCAGCTTGCCGATCCGGCGCTCGCTGGCGCCGGTAAAGGCCCCCTTTTCGTGGCCGAACAGCTCCGACTCGATCAACGTTTCCGGCATGCCGCCACAATTGAGTGCCACGAAGGGCTTGCTGGCACGGAGACTGCGCTCGTGCAGACAGCGGGCCACGCGATCCTTGCCGGCTCCGGTCTCGCCGTACAGCAGGGTATCGGCATCCACCGCCGCCAGCCGTGAGACCTGGGCATCCAGGCGCTGAATCACCTCGCTGCTGCCGACCAGGCGCGGCCCGGCGCTGTTGCGCTGGGTATCCAGCTGCTCGCGCAGTGAGCGGTTCTCCAGCGCCAGACGTCTGGCGGCCACCGCACGCCGCACCCCGTCCAGCAGCCGCTCACGATCGAAGGGTTTCTCGATGAAGTCCCAGGCGCCGCCCTGCATGGCGGAGACGGCGGTATCGACATCGCCATGCCCTGTCATCACGATCACCGGCAGCTCGTCATCCAGCTCACGGGCAGCGCGCAGCAGGCTCAGACCATCCATGCCCGGCATGCGGATGTCGGTGATCACCACGCCTTCGAAGGGGGCTTCGGTGTTCAGGATCTCAAGCGCTTCCTCGGCACTGGCCAGCGGCCGGGTGAGGTAATCGGCCAGCATCAGGCTCTGGCTCAGGCTGTCGCGTAGATGTGGTTCGTCATCCACGACCAGCACCTGCATGTCAGCATTCGTGACATCACTCATGACGGCTCCTGTGAATTGGCGGCGGCGGATGGGGAAAGGGGCTGTGATGGCGTGCCCGACGCCGGCAGCGTCAGCCGGAACAGTGCGCCCCCCAGCGGTGAGGGATGCGCCTCGAGGGTGCCGCCGAGATCCGCCACGATACGCGCGCTGATCGACAGCCCCAGTCCCAGTCCCTTGCCATCGGCGCGCTGGGTATAGAAGGGTTCGAAGACCCGCGTCAGCTGGGCTGGCGCAAGCCCCGGGCCGTTGTCATGCACTTCCAGCACCACTTGCGTGCCTTCACTGCCGGCTCGTTCATGCAGGTTCAGCTGGAGGCAGGCTGGCGCTGACGGCCTGTCGGCCAGCGCATCCAGTGCATTACTGAGCAGATTGACCAGTACCTGCTCGAGGCGTACCGGTTCGGCGCGCACCCTGGGCAGGGCGGTGCTCTGCTCACGCGTGATGTCGACTGCCTGGGCATCACGGCGTGGCTGCAGCAGGCGCAGGGCATAGTCGAGACTGGTGGCGAGGTCGACCGCTTCCAGGCGGTCACCACTCTTGCGCGAGAACTGGCGCAGCTGGGCGCTGATCTCGCCCATGCGCTGGGTCAGCTCGGTGATCTGGCGCAGGTTGCTCTCGACCTGAGGTGTCTGGGCACGGGCGAGGAAGGCGCTGGCATTCTCGGCATAGGCGCGGATGGCGGCCAGTGGCTGGTTGAGCTCGTGGTTGATGCCGGCGGCCAGCTCGCCAAGCACTGCCAGCTTGGCGGTCTGGATCAGTTCATCGCGGGTCGCGCGCAGCTCACGCTCGGCGCGGGTACGCTCCTCGACTTCCGCGCTCAGGCGCGCATTGCTGGCAGCGAGGTCACGGGTGCGCTCGACCACGCGTTGCTCGAAGGCATCGCGTGCCTGGGCGAGAGCCTCGGCCTGGGCGCGCCGCTCGCTGACATCGAAGACCGTCACCAGCCAGCGCGGGCCATTGGGGCTCGGTAGCGGAGCGCAGGACAGCTCCAGCGGCACGGCCACTCCGCTGCGCAGGCCATGCACTTCCAGCGGCCCGATCGGGCGGGGGCGGGTCAGGTGGTCCAGCAGCGCACGCTCGGCCGGCAGGAACAGTTCGCGCAGGTCACGCCCTTCGCGTGCGCTGGGCTGCCAGGGGCTGTCGTCCCGTGAGGCATCGGCGCTCAAGGGCGAACCGAACAGCGCCACGGCGGTAGGATTGAGGTACACCAGGTGAGCACGTTCATCGAGGATGCACAGCCCCGCCTGAGTGCGGTCGATGATGCCCCGCACCCGTTGCTGACTGGCGGCGAGCGACTGTCGTTCACGTTCGGCGAACAGACGCCGCTCGCGCAGGATGCGCAGCCGTTGCCAGCCCAGCCCCGCCAGCAGGCACAGCAGTACGTAGCCACCGGCGGCCAGTCCGGCGGCTTGCCAGATGCTGCCGCGCAGCGGGGCCAGTGGCTTGAGCACATGCAGGCGCCAGCCGATGTCCGGCAGCGGGCGTGACAGGCTCAACCAGGCGTGCTGCCAGAGATCGCCCGGCGTCAGTTGCAGCAGCTCGACCGTGGTGACGGCGTCGAGACGCAAGGGCGGCTCGGGCGTCGACAGATCGGACAAGGCTTCACGGTGATAGAGCCGCAGGGGGCGCAGGCGTTGATTGGCATAGCGCTGGGTGTCGAGCAGCCGGTTGCGGGTCTCGTCACTGAGGGGGTCCAGCGTGCGCAGTACCCGGTCGGGCTGACTGGCGATGAAGATCACGCCGTGCGGGTCGGTGACCATGATGTCGGCATTCTGATCCAGCCATGCCGCTTCCAGCGCGGCGATCTGCACCTTGGCCACCACCACGCCGCGCCGCCCGCGGGGACTCACCACGCTGGCGCTGAAGAAGTAGCCACGCTCGCCGGAACTGGTCCCCAGCCCGTAGAAGCGTGCTTCGCCGCCATCGATGGCGTCCTTCCAGTAGGGGCGGAAGCGATAGTTCTGGCCGATGAAGGTGGATGCCGAGCGCCAGTTGCTGGCGGCGATGGTGGTGCCGACGTCGTTGACCAGGTAGAGGTCGGACACCTTCGCGAGCGCGCGCATGCGATCCAGCCGTTGATTGAGTGCCATCTCGGCGCTGGGGTCATCGGGGGCATCAAGGAAAGCGCGCAGCTGATCGTTCTCGGCGACCAGCCGTGGCAGGTAGGCATGCTGGCTCAGTTGACCACGCAGGCTGGCGGCGGTCAGGCGCAACTCGTTGTCTGCTTCATGGGTCAGGCGCTCGAGTGACTGGCTGCGCGCGACGGCCACCGCCTGCCAGACGCACAGCATCAGACCGATCGGTAGCACGATCGCCAGCAGCAGACGCCAGTGGTGAGGCAGACGCGTGTCCTTCATCGGCAGGCCTTCCTGGGCAAGGGCTCAAGGGGAAGGGGGGGAACGGCCACCCTCACTGATCCATCAGCGTTGCACCCTCAGCGCTCCGGCATGGCCTGGGCACGGCGCAGGGCACGCTGTGCACGGGTTTCGGCGCGCTCCAGCTCCAGCAGTGAATCCTCGACGAACACCAGGTGCTCGTGGGCCGCGTTGCGGGCGTCCTCGGCGCGTCCTTCCATGATCGCCTCGAACAGGGTGCGGTGCTGCTGGATCAGGCGCGGACGCGATTCGGGCTTCTCGAACAGGTGGCGCAGGTTGGCCACGATGCTCTTCTCCAGCAACTGGAACAGGCTGCGCATCGAGTGCAGCAGCACCACGTTGTGTGCGGCCTCGGCGATGGCGAGGTGGAAGGCGGCATCCGCGCCGGCTTCCAGTTCCGGATCACGTCCCTCGAAACTCTTCTCCAGCGTCTCGAAGCATTGACGCAGCATCTCCTTGTCGGCCGGGGTGGAGCGCATGGCAGCGTAATAGGCGCTGATGCCTTCCAGGGCGTCGCGAAACTCCAGCAGGTCGAGATTGAACTCGGAGTGCCGACCCAGCAGCGCACTGAGCGGGTCGGACCAGGCGCGCGCCAACTCTTCGGACACGTAGGTGCCGCCACCCTGACGTGAGGTCAAAAGCCCGCGCGCCGCCAGCTTCTGGATGGCTTCCCGTACGGACGGTCGCGAGACCTCGAACTGCTCGGCGAGGGTGCGCTCCGGAGGAAGCCGCTCACCGGGCTTCAGACTGCCCTCGAGAATCATGCTCTCGAGGCGTTCGGTGAGCACATCGGCGATACGGGGTTGGCGGACGGGGGCGTAACGCATGGAAGTGTCCTTGCGGCAGGAGTGAAAGGTGGCGCCGAGTGCTGCAAGCCGATGTGCGGCATGCAGAAGAGGCGCGACCGAGGATCAGTGTGGCGTGTGGCGACTTCGCGCTACAGCCGACATTGGTCTTACCAATATGTATGACAACCACGCCTCGCGTGGCTGATTGGGATTGCCAACAATTGGTAATACCAATTTTAAAGGGCGATGGTGCTTTGACCAATGTCTAGATATCAGGCAGCTCATGATGTTTGACCGCCATGAGGGCGACGCCTAGATTATGCCGAGGTGCAGCAAGGTAAATTGGTATGACCAATTCATGTGAAGACCTGACCAGAGGGTGCGCCAACCCCGAGTGCTTCACTGCTGTGCCCGACAACAATCACAACAATTCGCCTGCGGAGTTTCCGTCATGTCCGAGCCCCTCCTGGCCTTGCTGGCCTTTGCCCCCATTCTGCTGGCGGGCATCCTGCTCGTCGGCCTGCAATGGCCCGCGCGCCGCGCCATGCCATTGGTCTTCCTCGTCACCGCTGCCATCGGCTATTTCGTGTGGCAGATGTCGCTGACGCGCATTCTGGCCTCCACGCTGCAGGGACTGATGGTCACCGTCTCGGTGCTGTGGATCATCTTCGGCGCCATCTTCCTGCTCAACACCCTCAAGCATTCCGGGGCGATCGCGGTGATCCGCGGTGCCTTCACCACCATCAGCCCGGATCGTCGCGTACAGGCGATCATCATCGCCTGGCTGTTCGGCAGCTTCATCGAGGGCGCTTCCGGCTTCGGGACGCCTGCGGCCATCGCGGCGCCGCTGCTGGTCGCCATCGGCTTCCCGGCGCTGGGGGCGGTGATGGTGGGCATGATGATCCAGTCGACGCCGGTATCGTTCGGTGCGGTGGGCACGCCGATCGTGATCGGCGTGAACGCAGGCCTCGACAAGGCCAGCCTCAGCGAGCAGCTGCTGGCGAATCATTCCAGCTGGGAGGCCTTCCTGCAGCTGATCACCTCGGAAGTCGCCATCGTGCATGGCATCGTCGGCCTGCTGATGCCGCTGTTCATGACCGTGATGATGACGCGCTTCTTCGGCGCGAAGAAACGCTGGAGTGAAGGGCTGTCGATCGCACCGTTCGCGCTGTTCGCCGGGCTGTGCTTCACGCTGCCCTACGTGGCGGCGGGAGTCTTCCTCGGCCCGGAATTCCCGTCACTGATCGGTGCCCTGGTCGGCCTGATCATCGTGGTGCCGGCGGCGCGTGTCGGTTTTCTGCTGCCGAAGGACAGCTGGGATTTTCCGCCCGAGGCTGAATGGCCCAGGCATTGGCTGGGCGACCTGACGCTGGAGCGTGATGAGGTCGAGATGGCCGCCGCCGGCAGACGCCCGCTACCACTGTGGCTGGCATGGCTGCCCTATGGCCTGATCGCGCTGATGCTGGTCGCCTCGCGCGTGTCGGGCGACGTCAAGGCGTGGCTGGTCAGCGTGCAGTTCAGTGCCACGGACCTGCTGGGGGCCAGCGGTGTGTCGGGGTCGATACAACCGCTCTACCTGCCGGGCGGCATCATGGTCTTCGTGGCACTGATCACCCTGATGCTGCATCGCATGCAGACGCGTCAGCTGGTGGCGGCGGCCAGTGAATCCTGGCGCACGCTGGTCGGGGCCGGATTCGTGCTGGTGTTCACCATTCCCATGGTGCGCATCCTGATCAACTCCGGCGTCAATCTGAACGACCTGGCCTCGATGCCGGTGGTGATGGCGAACGTGGTGGCCGACAGTCTCGGTCAGGCGTATCCGCTGTTCGCGTCCGGCATTGGCGCGCTGGGGGCCTTCATCGCCGGCTCCAACACGGTCTCGAACATGATGCTGTCGCAGTTCCAGTTCAATGTCGCTGCCCAGCTCGGGCTCTCGGGAGCGCTGATGGTGGCGCTGCAGGCGGTCGGGGCGGCGGCCGGCAACATGATCGCCATCCACAATGTGGTGGCGGCCTCGGCGACCGTCGGCCTGCTGGGGCGTGAGGGGCGCACCCTGCGCATGACGGCGATTCCGACGGCTTACTATCTATTGGCTTCTGGCGTGCTTGGCTTGCTGGCGTTCCACTTGCTTGGCCTGAGTGACCCATTGCTCAAGTGACAGAGCCTTTTCGTGATGCTGCCCTGACTGACATCCACACCGTTTTTTCAAAAAGAGATTGGCCATGACTGCTCCTGACGCCATTGCACGAGATGCCTTGAGCGAGACCCCATCGGCGACTGAGCGTGCAGCTGCCTATCTGGCATTGCGCGAGGCGCTGGCATTGCACCTTCCCGCTGAGCGCTTGATTCATGACGCGTTGCGGACGCTGGCCTACGGCACGGATGCCAGCTTCTATCGCCTGGTGCCGCAGCTGGTGGTGCGCGTGCATGACGAGCAGGAGCTGGGGCATGTGCTGCGCGAGTGCCGAGCGCGCAAGCTGCCGGTAACCTTCCGGGCGGCCGGGACGTCGCTGTCCGGTCAGGCGCTGACGGATTCGGTGCTCATCCAGCTGGGCGGTGAGTGGCGTGGGGCGCAGGTGCTGGAACAGGGCAGTCGTATCCGCCTGCAGCCGGGGGTGATCGGCGCGCGTGCCAATCAATTGCTGGCCCCCTTCGGGCGCAAGATCGGCCCGGACCCGGCCTCCATCAACAGCTGCATGATCGGTGGCATCGCGGCCAACAACGCCTCCGGCATGTGCTGCGGCACGGCACACAACAGTTATCGCACCGTGGAGGACATTCGCGTCATTCTCGCCGATGGCACCTGCCTGGATACGGCGGTGCCGAAGAGCGTACAGGCCTTCCGTGCAAGCCACGCTGGCCTGCTGGCAGCGTTGGAAAGGATGGCCTGCGATGTGCGGGCGGACCCTGAACTGGCGGAGCGCATCCGCCACAAGTACCGCCTCAAGAACACGACCGGCTACAGCCTCAATGCGCTGGTCGACTATGCCGATGGTCTCGAGATCCTCAAGCATCTGATGATCGGCTCGGAAGGCACGCTGGGCTTCATCGCCTCGATCACCTATCGCACGGTGATCGAGGAGTCACACAAGGCGGCGGCGCTGGTCTACTACCCGAACATCGATGCGGCCTGTCGCGCCACCATGCTGCTCAAGACGGCGCCGGTGGCGGCGGTGGAGCTGATGGATCGCGCGGCGCTGCGCTCCGTCGAGGACGCGCCGGGCATGCCGGAGGTGCTGCGCACCCTGCCGGAAGCGGCGGTCGCGCTGCTGGTGGATGTGCGCGGCGCGCATCAGCAGGAGCTGGAGGCACGCATGGCGGAGGTCGCCCGCGTGCTGGAAGGCATCGAGACCTGTGAAGCGTGGGCCTTCACCCAGGATGCGCAGCGCTATGCGTTGTACTGGAAGATCCGCAAGGGGCTGTTTCCGGCGGTCGGTGCGGTGCGTGACCTGGGGACCACCGTGATCATCGAGGATGTCGCCTTCCCCATCGAGCGGCTGGCGGAAGGGGTCGGGGCGCTGACGGAGGTCTTCCAGCGTCATGGCTACTCCCAGGCGATCCTGTTCGGCCACGCGCTGGAAGGCAACCTGCATTTCGTCTTCCCGCAGGGCTTCGAGCGTGAAGGCGAGGTGGAGCGCTATCAGGCATTGATGGATGACGTCGCACGGCTGGTGGGGCAGGAGTACGGTGGTTCGCTCAAGGCCGAGCATGGCACCGGTCGCAACATGGCACCTTATGTAGAGCTTGAGTGGGGCAAGGAGGCCTACGCCCTGATGTGGCGTATCAAGGAGGCTTTCGACCCGGACAATCTGCTCAATCCGGAAGTCATCCTGACGCGCAATTCCCGTCTGCATCTGGAGAACCTCAAGCCTCTCCCGGCAGCAGACCCGCTGGTGGATCGCTGCATCGAGTGCGGATTCTGCGAGTCGGTCTGTCCGTCGAAGAATCTCAGCCTCACTCCACGTCAGCGCATCGTCATCCGGCGTGAGATCGCACGACTCGCCGCCCTCGATATACCGACGGAAGAGCAGCGCGCTCAGCTGGCGGCGCTCAAGAAGAATTACGCCTATCAAGGCATGGAGACCTGCGCGGGAGATGGTCTGTGTGCGACCCAGTGTCCGGTCGGCATCAATACCGGGGATCTGATCCGCGGTCTGCGCCACGAGGAGAACGCCGGTGCCGATCATCCGGGCAAGATGAAGGTGGCGCACTGGGCCGGCGAGCACTTCACCCATGTCACCAGTGGCATGCGCGGTGTCTTGCGCTTGGCAGATGGGCTGCATGGTGTGGTCGGTACGCGCAACATGCGACGGCTGACTCAGGCCGCCCGCAAGGTCTCCGGCGACAGGGTGCAGCAATGGACCCCCAGCATGCCGGCCGCCGCTCCGCGTCCCTATCTCAAACTTCTGGCGCAGCCATTGGGGCGCAACGAGACGCCCAATGGGCATGTCGTCTATTTTCCGTCCTGTGCTACGCGTGTCTTCGGGGTCGCCACTGACGACATCGATCCGCGCAGCGCCACCGAGATGGCGCTGGCCCTGATGGACAAGGCGGGATTCGAAGTCGTTCTGCCCAAGGGAGTGGATGCTCTGTGCTGCGGCATGGCCTTCCAGTCCAAGGGCCAGTTCGAGGCTGGGGATACCAAGGCCGCCGAGTTGGCAGCCGCGCTGGTGGAAGCGAGCGATGGCGGGCGTCTGCCGATCTTCTGTGATACCAGCCCGTGTCTCGCCCAGGCACAGGCCTACGCACGTGAACATCTCGAGGTATCGCTGACGCTGGTCGAGCCGGTGCAGCTGGTGCTCGACTATCTATTGCCACACCTCTCGATCACACCGCTCAAGGCAAGAGTCGCGGTGCATGTCACCTGCTCCAGTGTTCGCATGGGCTTGGCGGAGCGTTTCGTGGCACTGGCGCGCCAGTGTGCGACCGAGATCGTCGTGCCGGAAGAGATCACCTGCTGTGGTTTCGCGGGAGACAAGGGCTTCGCGACACCGGAGCTCAATGCTTCGGCGCTGAAAGGGCTGAAGGACGTGGTCGCCGACTGTGACTATGGTGTCTCCAACTCGCGCACCTGTGAGATAGGGCTGAGTGAGCACTCAGGGCTCAGTTATCAGTCGATTCTTGGCCTGGTGGAGCGTGCCTCGGCATCAAGGCAAGGATAGAGGGCAAGGATAGGGAGAAGAGGGAGTGTGACGCTCCGTGACAGCGTGATGACAATCTCTTGAAAAAGCCCTTGTGCTCACGCCGGTTCGTGCGTAAAGTACGCATCCGCTGCCGG